>NZ_JAKUGD010000002.1:0-681892 GCF_022663775.1 Bacillus cereus group sp. BfR-BA-01350 | reverse complement strand
AGCAACGGGAGTAACAGGAGCAACAGGAGTAACGGGAGTAACAGGAGCAACAGGAGTAACGGGAGTAACAGGAGCAACAGGAGCAACAGGGTCAACAGGAGCAACAGGGTCAACGGGAGTAACAGGGACAACAGGAGCAACGGGAGTAACGGGAGTAACAGGAGTAACGGGAGTAACAGGGGCAACAGGAGCAACAGGAACAACAGGTCCAACTGGCGTTATCGGCCCCATAACAACAACTAATTTATTATTTTACACTTTTTCAGATGGAGAAAAACTTATATATACAGATTCAGATGGGCTAGCTCAATATGGTACAACTCACATATTATCTCCTAATGAGGTTTCGTACATTAATTTGTTTATTAATGGAATACTTCAACCACAGCCATTATATCAGGTTAGTACTGGCCAGCTAACTTTATTAGATAATCAACCACCATCACAAGGTTCTTCAATTATTTTACAATTTATCATTATTAATTAAAAAAGACAGATTCTTAAATAAGAAGGATCTGTCTTTTTGCTCTACATTAAAATAGTTAAAACTAAGTGACAATAAATTCGATTGTAATTGGAATTCCACCGTCTAATGCATCTCCGCCAGGAATTGTAATAGCACCAGTAGGTCCAGTAGTAACACTGGAGTTCACACTAGGTTGAAGAATGCCGTTTACATATAAGTTGTAATACGTAAAAGTCGGAAAAGCAGTTGCAGTAGTGCCAGCATCGTTTAAACAAGCTGTAGCAGCAATTGCAAAAGCTGCACCTGTTCCTGTACCAGCTCCTAATGTAGATGTGAATCTTCTAGATGCCATAAATGGTTGAATAATTGGCAATTATTTTTCACTCCCTAAATTATTTTTGAACAAAGTATGGGATAACTTGTCCAATATATTGTATGAAAGTTTTTGATAATAGAAACGGCTTCATGATAGTAGAGGGAACACAATTTTAGTAAAGGTATTGTTGTTACTTGGTGGTTATATGCTAATGCTTAGTTTTTATACTCAAGTTAAAATGTGCTTTTGGACCTAAGAGATAAACGTGGAAAAATAAAATAAACTCTTAAGTTTAGGTGTTTAATCTAAGCAGTCAATTATTAAAAACATATAATTAATATGTGAGTCATGAACATAATTAAATAATGTTTTCAAGCTTAATTATCGTTCATGTTTCCTATTTTAAGCGGAACAAATAACTCAATTACTTTTTTCGATTGGATCTTTTTTAACTCTTATAATAGGAAAACACTCAACTATAAAAATAAGTAAGGAGGAAATAAATGAAACATAATGATTGTTTTGGTCATAACAACTGCAATAATCCGATTGTTTTCACACCAGATTGTTGTAACAATCCACAAACAGTTCCAATTACTAGCGAACAATTAGGAAGATTAATAACTTTACTAAACTCTTTAATTGCGGCTATTGCAGCGTTTTTTGCAAATCCAAGTGATGCAAACAGATTAGCTTTACTCAATTTGTTTACTCAGCTATTGAACTTGCTAAATGAATTAGCACCTTCTCCAGAAGGAAATTTCTTAAAACAATTAATTCAAAGTATTATTAACTTACTTCAATCCCCTAATCCAAATCTAAGTCAATTACTTTCTTTATTACAACAATTCTTCAGTGCTCTTGCACCATTCTTCTTCTCTTTAATTCTTGATCCTGCAAGCTTACAACTTCTATTAAACTTATTAGTTCAACTAATTGGTGCTACTCCAGGAGGAGGAGCAACAGGTCCAACAGGTCCAACAGGTCCAGGAGGAGGAGCAACAGGTCCAACAGGTCCAACGGGTCCAGGAGGAGGAGCAACAGGTCCAACAGGTCCAACAGGTCCAACAGGAGCGACGGGTCCAGCAGGTACTGGTGGTGCAACAGGTTTAACAGGAGCAACAGGCCCAACGGGAGCAACAGGTCTAGCAGGAGCAACAGGTCCAACGGGAGCAACAGGTCTAGCAGGAGCAACAGGCCCGACAGGAGCAACAGGTCTAGCAGGAGCAACAGGCCCGACAGGAGCAACAGGCCTAACGGGAGCAACGGGAGCAACAGGAGCAACTGGTGGCGGAGCTATTATTCCATTCGCTTCGGGTACAACACCAGCTGCGTTAGTTAACGCGTTAATAGCTAATACAGGAACTCTACTTGGATTTGGATTTAGTCAGCCTGGTATAGGATTAGCTGGTGGAACAAGTATCACGTTAGCGTTAGGTGTAGGTGATTATGCATTTGTAGCACCACGCGCAGGTGTTATTACGTCATTAGCAGGTTTCTTTAGTGCAACAGCTGCATTATCTCCATTATCACCTGTTCAAGTGCAGATACAAATATTAACTGCACCAGCTGCAAGTAATACGTTTACAGTACAAGGCGCACCTCTATTATTAACACCAGCATTTGCTGCGATAGCAATTGGTTCTACAGCATCAGGGATCATACCTGAAGCTATTCCAGTAGCAGCTGGGGATAAAGTATTATTATATGTTTCCTTAACAGCAGCAAGTCCAATAGCTGCAGTAGCTGGATTTGTAAGTGCAGGTATTAATATCGTCTAGTTTACTGTAATGTCTGTTAGAAATTTGAACTGGCATTTGTATATAGCCCTTCCTAATTGTATTAGGAAGGGCTATATTTTATGGAAAGATAGGCGATAAATCAATTGAGAAAGTACTCTTTGTTAAAAAAATCAAAATTTATGATTTATAATCTATTGTTTATGGAATAAGTTATAGGATATGAAAAATTATCTATAAATAAAAAAGATGAATTCTATTAGAAATAGAATTCATCTTTTAAATAAAAGGGAAGTACATTATTTATCGTGAGCGTTGCAATGTTATTGTTCAAATTAATAATAAACTATTTGTTTTTATTACAGTTACATCCTTTTTTCTTTACATAGCCTTGCTCGGCTAAGTCTCTTTGTGATTGGGAATTGGAAGATTGAGAATTCGAAGACTGAGAGGATGTTGATGAACTACTATTTTTATTATGAGAGTAGTTTTTTCGATAGTTATAATTACTCATAGTACTATCACCTCCAATTAAATATATAAATATTATATGTATGTACTCTATTGATTGTTACGATAATAAATAGGAATGGGTATACAATAAAAAAATCTCCTACGTATTTCCCGAGGAGATAAATAATTGTCCCTTCACAATATGAATTAATATCCCCAGTAAAGAGGGAAATAATATGAATCTGGATAATATAAATTTTGTTGTGGATTAGGAGGCTGAGTTGCAGGGGGTATCGTTCCGCGGTTCTGATTACAATTTGCTGGAGGACCAATTACTGTAGTGGATTGAATAGGGGATACCGCTTGTTTCCATTGTTGTTCATCGAGACAGTAAGTATGAGCCATTATATTAGCGGGAGTTAATCTTAAAATATCAGAACCAAAAATAACTTCTGGTGTTGGGGCATCGAAAATTGCTAATAAATGAGTATTATCTGCTGTAGCAATTTCATAATGCCACCACGCTTGTGGAATGTTGGCAACTTGCCCTGGTTTTATCGGTAAGTTTAATATTTGATTCGTAAATGGATTCAGTAAAGAAACAACCGCAGATCCTGAAATACAGTAAACAAGTTCAGCTGCATTTTGATGAATATGTGGTTCTACAACATTACCTGAACTTAAATAAATATCTAATAAAGAAGTGTTTTCTAACGTATTTAATTGTTTCATGCCAAGTACGTTTATATAATTTTGAGCATCTTTCTGAAAAAAATTACTTTTATTTAAATCATAAGTGAAATTAGTTGAGGGGGAGGTGTAGTCGATATTAGAAGTCAATTGTATTACCTGCCTTTCTATTAGTAAGTAAGGTTATAAAATTAGGATATGTGTCTAGTATTTGTTATGTGCAGTTGTTGGTATCATAATAAATTTGCCTATTCCATAAAGAATATGGGTTGTATTTCGCATTTTGAATAACAGACCAATCCTTTTTCATAGAGGTATTGGTCTGTTATTCAAGATAGCTTTTGCTGAATAATTAATTGTGCTTTAGCGGTATTGGCGTAATTTAGCCACTCTAATGCCAAGTTTTGTTTTAAACCAAAATGGATTTCTATGATGTCAAAATGAGATACCTTTGTTTTAAGTGGAACAGGTATACCGTTTACTTTTGCATTTTTCATTTTATGTGCAATTTTTGGAAATGCAGAGAAAGTAAAATCAATAATTGTAGCACCATCTGGTAAATAAATAGGTTGTAAATCTGAAGTATAAGCCGTTATGGTATTTTCAAATAGTTCGTACGATACTAGATTGTGGAACGCAATTGGATCTGTAGTTAATAAATTGTTATGCACAATTGTATCATTCATTATTTTATAAGATATGGATTGGACATTTGCAGTTCTATTATTTAATAAAGAAAAAATGCCGTTATCTTTTAATGTTTTTGCTAATTGTGTTTGAATGATAATTGTTTGTTCATTACTATTCATATTGACTTTAGTTTTTAAATTGTTATTAAAATAGCTATTTTCAAGTGCTATATTGTCTTCGAAATAGTTTATAGTTGGATTGTATAATTGATGTATCATTCCAAGAATTTTATAGCAATCTAGTACACTTGTAGTTGTAATACAAATTTGCGAAACCTCTGATACGTTTTGTATTTCTTGTAATTGTGAGTAAGCAGTATAAATCGGAGGGAACTCATAGCTTATTTCAAATGAAAGGTTAGTATCAAAAAAAGAATGAATTCCTTTGCTTAAATCGGTTATATTTTTTTGAAGATGTGGAACATATCCCGTTAAGAATTTAAGTACCTTGCTATATCTTTCTTTATGTAAATATTGAAAAGCAAGATTTTCTAATTCATACTGGATTGTATATAATCCAAGTCGCTTTGCAAGTGGCGCAAAAAGTGTTAATGTTTCATTCGCATATGCTACTTGTTTCGCGGGTTTTTTAACATTCAAAGTTTTTATATTATGAAGGCGATCTATAACTTTAATAATGCCAACACGTATATCATGTTGAGAGGATAATAGTAGTTTTTTAAAATTAATTGCTTCGTATAATACTTTGTTTTGATCTTGTTGTTTTTTCCCTTTTGTTAATCCATTTACAATATATCGAATAGTCGCACCAAAATGTGATTCGATTTCTTCTAGAGAATATTCGGTATCTTCTACAACATCGTGTAATAAAGCAGCAATCAATGTTGTAATGTCAGCTTTATAATTTAGCAGTATTTCTGTAATTGCGAGAGGATGAATAATATATGGTTCTCCAGTTTGACGGTATTGTCCATCATGTGCTTGCTCTGCAAAATATATAGCTTTTTTCAAGAGTTTTAATTCATTAGATTGTAGATAATTTGCCTTTTGTAATAATACCTCGCTCATATAAATCCGTCCCTTAAAATTATTTTTAATAGTAATTCAATATAATAGAATAAATCCCCTTTGAAATTATTTTAATTATGTAAAAAATAAAGGTGTTGAGATGAAACTATATTCGTATATCCATTCATACTTTGGATTGATGGAAAAAAGTAAAGAACGTGTTAATTTAATATTACATCAATCATTAATAAGGGGTGAAGGTTCATGTCATTTAGTGAAATGATTAGAAATGAAGTGCTTGGCTGGGCAGGTGTCTCTGAAAAACCGCATCGATTTGGCGGCATTGAAATAAATTATGGCAAGAAAGAACTTGGTCATCTGCATGGAGATAAGTTAGTTGATTTACCATTTCCAAAGTTAAAGCGGGATGAATTAGTAAAACAAGGATTGGTCAAACCACATCACGTATTACCTGAATCAGGATGGATAAGTTATTATATAAAGAGTGAAGAGGATATACCATTTGCAATTGAGTTATTTCGTATGCAATATGACCGAATAAAAAATAATGAAATAAAATAGATGAGTAAAAATATATTTTTATGTCACATCCCTCCTTAATCGTTCGTCTTGTATGTAGAACGATAAGGAGGGATTTTATTATGAAGAAATTTGATGTAGCCATTGTTGGTGGTGGGCTTGCTGGATTAGTAGCATCTATATATTTAGCGAAAGCTGGAAAGAAAGTTATTGTATTAGAAAAGTCCAGTCACTTAGGTGGTCGAGGGATGACTATAAATAAAAATGGCATTTGTATGAACCTTGGTGCACATGCTTTATATAGAGGAGGGGAAGCGTTTATAACTTTTAATGAGTTAGGTATAAATCTTCCAGGTGGAATCCCATCTACAAAAACACACGGAATATGGAAAGGAGATATTTTCACCATCCCAACAGATTTTCGCTCAATTTTATCAACACCGTTACTTTCATGGTCTGCAAAAGTACAGTTCGCTCGGCTTATGATTCATTTAGGAAATTTAGATGTAGGAAAAGTTCCCCAAATGAGTCTAACTACATGGGCAGAAAATGAAATTAAAGATCCAATGGTTCGAAATATATTTTATGCATTATGCCGAACAACGACATATACGTATGCTCCTACAATACAATTAGCATCTTCAGTACTAAATCAGATACAGCTTTCTATGAAAGAAGGAGTACTTTATGTAGATGGTGGTTGGGAGACGATAATAACAACTTTAAGGGATATAGCGAATACGAATGGTGTGCAAATTCTAGCTAAAAAGCATGTTTTGAAAATAGAGCATTGTGAAGGGGAACAAAGAATATACTGTTTTGACGATGCAGTATTTGAAGCAGATGCAGTTATTGTAACAACCCCACCGAAAGAGGCTTGTAAAATGATAAAAGGTGCTGAAGGAACAAGTTTGCAAAGGTGGAGTGAACAATCAGTACCGGTTACCGTTGCTGCATTAGATATTGGTTTGAGACGATTACCTAATCCGACACATCAATTTGCATTAGGGTTAGATCAGCCTATATTTTTCACGAATCAATCAAGAGCAGCTAAATTAAGTGATGATGGATCAATTGCAGTGAGTTTAATTAAGTACCATAATCCTGTACTAGAGATGAAACATACTCATGAAGATAAAGAACTGTTAGAAAGTACAATGGATTTGCTACATCCAAATTGGAAAAGAGAAGTTGTTGCACAGCAATATTTACCGAAAATAACAGTAGTATATGATTTTCTTCATATAAACCGAGTTGAAAAACCAGGTCCTAATATACCTGAAATGCCAGGTGTTTATGTAGCAGGAGATTGGGTAGGGCATGATGAAATATTAGCTGATGCTGCAGTGGCAAGCGGAAAACGTGCAGCTTTACACATTTTAAAGCATTCCGAAAGTGAGGTAGTTCATCATGGAAACGGAGCAGTTATATGAAGCATATCAACCATTATTATTTTCATTAGCATACAGAATTCTTGGGAGTGTTATGGATGCTGAGGATATCGTTCATGACGTTTTTATCTCGTTAAATAAAATAGAGGACGTTCAATCTATAGAAAATATGAAAGCATATTTATGTAAAATGGTAACAAATCGATCCATTGATAAATTACGTTCAGCAGCACATAAACGGAACGTATATGTCGGAATGTGGTTACCAGAACCATTTGTGGAAGAGACTGATGACCCATCAGAGTCATTTGTAATGAAAGAATCAATTTCTACGGCATATTTATTACTTTTACAACAATTGTCTGAAGTAGAGAGGGTTGTTTTCATATTAAGAGAAGTTTTCGATTATGAGTACGAAGAAATCGCTTCGATTGTTGATAGGAGTAGTGCGAATTGCCGGAAAATCTTTCAACGTGCACGAAAAAGTATTTTAGATAAGCCGAAGCAGTCAAAGTTAAGTACGAAACAAATGGCTGCTTATGTGGAAAAGTTTGTATCATCATTACAATGTGGAGATGCGCAAGGCATGTTAGAAGTATTAAAAACAGATGCGATATTGAAAGCTGATGGTGGTGGCAAAGTTACAACTGCAATTCATCCAATCTATTCTGCAGATAGAATTATTCGTTTATTCTCTGGAATTAGAAGTAAGTTCCCATCAGCGTACAATGTTGATTATAAGATAGTAAATGGTGCCCCAGGTGTTATTGTTAAAGTGAAAAACAAAGTGACTTATGTACTTTCATTCACATTTGAGAATGAGAAAATCTCAAATATTTATATGATGGTTAATCCTGAAAAACTTATGCACTTAAATAGAATAGTATAAAAAAGACGCATTTCTTTAGAAGTGCGTCTTTTTATTATTTCTCTAACATTTCAAGGGGTACGTCTTTTTCGCCAGCTACCTCAAATTTAATTTCCCCGTCTTCTTCATAAATACGTGAAATAATCGGTATAGTAATCATTAATTTTTTATGCTGCTTTCGCTTTCGAGCGGCATCTAAGCTAATCACGTTCATTGTAAGCATCCTTTCTTCTAATAAATATATAAACAAAAGAAAATGCGTCCGGAAAGGGCGCTTAATTGAATTTGAAATACCGATTCATTTAAATGAGGTTTATATGATTTAACAACTGCAATTGAAATAAAAATAGTATGAATGGAATAATTGCACGTAGAAATTAACTTTACCAAAAAACGAAACAATATGCTATAAAAAATTTCAAATCTTTATCATATAACGAGAAAAAGGTTTTCGTTTCGCATATAATGAAAGTAGACGGGCAACGAGAGCTTTCTCATCATATTGCTTTGGAAAGGCGATGAAAAGAATGGATACGTTAGATTCATTATTACTTCAACTTGAACAATATGGAGAAGAGCATGATCGAAATAAAAAAACACGGGAAGAAAAATTACGGAATATTTCTCGTGAGATGGGGCAGTTTTTATCAATTTTAGTAAAAGGGTGTAGCGCAATAAACATTTTAGAAATTGGAACTTCTAATGGTTATTCTACATTGTGGTTAGCTAATGCGGTAGAAGAAACAAATGGAAATGTAACAACTGTGGAGCTTTCTTCAGAACGAGTTGGAGAGGCACTTGTCAATTTTGAAAAGGCAAACTTGTTGCAAAGGATTGATGTTCATAATCAAGAAGCAGGGGCATTTTTAGATGCGCAACTAGATCATTCATTTGATTTTATTTTCCTAGATTCAGAGCGTACGCAATACATGTGGTGGCTTGAGCATATAAAACGCATTTTACAACCAAAAGGTCTTCTTGTTGTCGATAATGCTACTTCTCATGCGAGTGAATTAGCTGAGTTTATAAAAATGATTGAAGAAGATAAAATGTTTGAAACAGTGTTATTGGCATTTCAAAATGGTGCATTTGTAGCGCGTAAGAAGCAATAGGATTGAACGCAATATAATTATCACATTGAAAAAGGGTGTATGTCAAAAGATTGAGTACAGTAGGATGGGAAGGACGTAATTTATATATGTAACATACGAAGAATCCGCCTTCAGCATGTCGGTCTCTAGGTCTTAAGTCTGAGGAAAATTATGTTGTTTACAGGTATACTTATAGTAAGAAACAGGGAATGACTGCATAAGCAGGTATTTCTTGAAAATTGATTTCATATAGGCTGTTTGCACATGAAATACAATATATTAGATGAAATATAGTGCACATAAATTCGCACATATAAATAAAGGAGCGATTTTGTTGACTGAACTCGAGAAAAAAGAACCCGTATCAATTGTGAAAGATAATAATGTAGAAGTAGTAGTTGATACAGTTATAAAAGATGAAGAACTTGATGAATTAAATAAAGAAGCCGATCTTTATGTACAAAAATTAAATAGCGAGCAAAATACAGATTTATCGAAAGTATTGTCTCAGCTAGGAGATTTAGGGGATAAAGAACAACAAGCAGCAGGACAAACGTTATCAGCATTAAAACGTCCTGTCACAGCGATGATGAACGGGAAAAATGAAGAAATCCCGAATACATTGTTAGAATTACGAAAAGTAGTATCAGAACTTGATCCAAATTCATTAAAAGCAAGTGGTATGAAGAAAATTATGTTTAAAGTATTCAAGAAAAATCCACTTGAAACATACGTGCATAAATACCAATCTATAGATAAGCAAATTGAGGAGATTATAAGATCGCTTCTAATTGGCCGTGACAACTTACAAGAAGATACTGTTGGCCTAGAGATGCTTAAGGAACAATCGCACGATAAAATTCATGCGCTCGATAAGCAAGTATACTTAGGAAAAAAACTGGCAGGCATGCTCGAAGCTGAGAAGCAAAATCCCGAACGTCAAAGAGACATTCCATTAATTAACGATGCATTAGAAAAGATTCTAGTGCGTACACGTAATATGCAGCAAGCGAAAAGTGTGTTATTACAATCTATCGCATCTGTAGACATTATTAAGAAAAATAATGAAAAGTTAACAGAGGCAATTCGTAATGCAATTACGATGACGCAAAACGTTGTAACGGTTTCCGCTGCGATTCAGCTAGCATTAACGAATCAACGTAAAACAATTGATGCAGTGAATGCAACAAATGAAGCAATTGAATCCATGGTATTAAGTAATTCCCAAGCGTTAAAACAAAATACAGAAGAAACAACAAAACTTCTTGAAAATCCTGCAATTAGCATGGATAAATTACGCGAATCATTCCAAAATGTATTTGCTGCAATTGAAGCTTCTGAAAAATCGTCAGAACGTATTATCGAGTCAAGTAAGAAGTTTGTTATTGAACTAGACACATTTAATGATGAAATGAAACAAAAACTCATTCAGCGTCCAAGGAAATAACAGACTTTTAGAGGAGGTGAAAAAATGAGTTTCATTCAAACCGTATTAGTACTATTGGGTACATTACTTTTAATCGCTTTTACTGTTGTTGTTTTAGTTGTATATTTCGGACGTAAACTGTATTTTTCATGGACGAAGCCATATAAAAGAGCGCATGATTCTTTAGATAAGTTATCGAATAAATCATTACCGTTTCTACAAGAATTTACACAACATCCCCTTTTTTATCGCTGGATTCGTACGGAAGGAAAGAAAGAACAACATATATTAAACACGCTTTTCTGTGCATCGGGTCAACGTACGAGAGAGCAAGTATTCTCAATGTTACCGAAAGAAAAACAGAAAAAAGTACATGTAATGGCAAAAACAACGAAAAAACTTACAAATGAAGATATTGATGTAGCGGCGATGAAAGTAAAAGATTTTTTAAGACAAGAAACGCAGCAAACAGTAAAACCGACAGATTTATCGTTTTATAAATTGTATTTTTATGATCGATATCCAGATGCATTAAATACAATTCAAGCGTATAAACGCTCAATAAATCCTTCATTACAACGAACGGTTGATGATATTACAATTTCAGTATTAAATGCTTTGCCATATTATCAAGAGCAGCGTATGTTTGAACAGCAACATAAACTTGAAACGTTCTTAATGAAAGATTTAATAGCGATGCTATCGTTAGTCGTACAATTACCACCTTCACAACGGCCAGAAAAAGAAGAAGAATTAAAAATCTACTTGCAAAATTTTCAAAAAGAAATGGAAGAAGTAGAGCGAGATATTCGTGACTCGATTGATCACGATTTGAATGTGAAGATGAGAGCAGCGACTGAGAAGTTTAAAAATAAATAAAAAAGGCGCCTTAAAGCTTTAATACTTAGCTTTAAGGCGTTTTTTATTAGCTGTTATTTTGCTTTAACGGTAGTATGACTAGATGCAACACTTTCATTATGCAATCGATCAACCGCAGTTACTACATACGTATATGTTTCTCCAGGAATAGCCGTTTTATCTACATAAATTTCTCCAGGCTTTGTCTTTCTTACAGTAGTAAGTAAATTTTTCGGATTTTCTATATTCACTTCACTTTTTCCATTCACGCGGTAAATAGCGTAATAAGCAGAATCATTCTCTCTATTATCAATGATACCTACAGCAATACCTTCATCTCTTGGAATAGCACCTTTTAAAGTCGGTTGTTTTGGTGGATCATGATCAAGCCAAGGCATAGAGGGGATTAATGCAGGATATTTATATATGTCTTTTGAGAGTCTATCTTTAATTCCTAGTGGATTGTTATTAATATCTTTCAAGCTAAAATGCATACTACCTTTTATTTCAGGATATAACCGATTTAATTCAATTTGTCTTGGGTATTCTTCTGGATCAGACCAAGCTGGGACAGAATTATTATTAATTTTATAGGCTGCCTGACCGATGTAGAGGTGAATCGGTTTATTATTTGTTTCTTTTACCCACCAATCTACTAAAATGTCATATGCAGCTGGTGTGAAACCAATATTCCAATAGATTTGCGGAGTAATGTAGTCAATATATCCTTTTTGTATCCACTCACGTGTATCAGCGTAAAGGTCATCATAGTTCCTTTGACCTGCAGTTGTGTTAGAGCCAGTTGGATCGTCAGCTATATTTCGCCATACGCCGAACGGACTTATGCCAAACTTTACATATGATTTTTCTTGTTTTATAGCAGTATTTAAATCTTTTACAAGTTCATTTACATTGTTACGTCGCCAATCCTCTATATTTGTAAATCTACCGTTATTATACGTTTCGTACGTTTTTTGATCGGGGAATTGTTCACCTGCTACTTTATATGGATAAAAATAATCATCCATATGCAGCGCATCAATGTCATAATTTTGCACGATTTCTAAAGCACCTTCAGTTATAAATTTTTTCACTTCTGGAATACCGGGATTGTAATATAACTTCCCGCCATAAGGTACAATCCAATCGGGGTGTTGTTTTGCAGGGTGATTATTTGATAATCGATTTATATCAGTGTGATTCATCGTTATTCGGTATGGGTTAATCCATGCGTGGAATTCTATATTTCTTTTATGTGCTTCATCGACCATAAATGCGAGTGGGTCATAACCAGGATCTTTTCCTTGTGTGCCCGTAATGTATTCAGACCAAGGACCGTAATTTGAAGGATAGAAAGCATCAGCGGTTGGTTTGATTTGTACAACGACTGCATTCATACCGGTTTTTTTTACATCGTCTAATAATCTAATAAACTCTTGTTTTTGATTTTCGATGGGTAAGCCGGTTTTTGAGGGCCAATCAATATTAAGAACAGATGCGATCCATACAGCACGTAATTCATGTTTTTTATACGTAGTATTAGCTTCAGCATAAGTAGAGTGAGGGGAAATGAAAGTGAAAGGAATAAAAAAGATGACGATACAACATATCATTAATAAACGTTTAACAATCATTTATACGCCTCCCTATTATGTGGTTAACTATTATGATATCCGAGATGAGGTTGTTCTTACAATTGAGAAAAATAAATATTGAAACATTAATTTAATAGGAAAAATATTTTTACTGAAATTTACTTTCATTATAACTAAATTCTTTCACTACTTCATATGCTTGTTAGTAAAGTGAAACTTCCTTTCATTTGAAGGGGAATAAATTATAAGTATAGGAGGATTCATAAATGAAGGTTTTGTTCGTTTGTTCTGGAGGAATGTCCAGCGCAATTGTTGTAAACGCTTTAAAAAAGGAGGCGGAGAAAAAGGGTATGAACATGGAAGTGCATGCGATTGGAACAAATGAGGTAGAGGAAGAAGTAAAGAATGGCTGGGACGTTGTAATGGTTGCACCTCAAGTTAGACATCGATTTGATTCTGTTAAAAAATTCGCAGAAGAGGAATCTATCCCGTGCGGTATTATACCGCCGCAAGCATATACACCTCTTGGTGGACCGACTTTATTAAAGACTGTAAATGATTTAATTCGTTAGGGGGAACCGTTATGAATAAGTTTGTCACGTTTCTCGATAAAAACTTATCTGGACCGATGGCAAGACTTTCTGAACAGAGACATTTACAAGCAATCCGTGATGGAGTTATTTCAGCATTACCATTTATCATCGTAGGAAGTTTCTTTTTAATCGTAGCATTTCCACCATTACCGAAAGATAGTTTCATATCTGTTTGGGCATTAAAAAATCAAACAAGTATATTAATACCATATCGCCTAACGATGTTTATTATGTCTTTATATATAGCATTTGGAATAGGATATAATTTGGCGAAAAGTTATAAATTAGATGCTTTATCGGGAGCTCAGCTAGCAGTATGTTCACTGCTATTAACATTAACTCCTGAATTAATTGATAAAAAAGGATTTATGCTTCCGATGACAAATCTCGGAGGTCATGGGTTATTCGTGACAATGATTGTTTCTATTTTATCAGTTGAGATTTTAAGATTTTGTAAGAAGAACAACGTAACGATCAAAATGCCAGAACAAGTACCGCCGTCAGTATCACGTTCGTTTGAAGCACTTATACCTGCTGCATTCGTTATTATTATTATGAGTCTTATTACAGTTGTTTTTAAAGTTGATGTACATTACGTAGTGGATAAATTAGCCGCACCGTTAGTCAAAGCTGGTGATAGTTATTTTGGCGTTATAATACCTGTATTTTTAATTACATTCTTCTGGTCCTTCGGAATACATGGTGTAGCGGTTGTAGGTACTGTGGCGAGACCGCTTTGGGATGTATATTTAGGGAAAAATGGTGAAGCTGTAGCAAGTGGTGCGAGTCAATTTCCATTCATTGCACCAGAACCGTTTTATCAATGGTTTATTTGGATTGGTGGTTCGGGTGCAACGTTAGGGCTTGTGTTAGCGATGATCGTATTTGGTCGATCAAAATATTCGAAGGCATTATCGAGAACTTGTATTGTGCCTGGGATTTTTAATATTAATGAACCAGTTATATTCGGCTTGCCGATTGTATTGAATCCAATTTTAATTATTCCTTTCGTCATTACGCCGCTAGTAACAGCGACTATCGCTTATGCTGCAACTGCAATGGGATTTGTAACGTCAACTCATATTATGCCGCCATGGACATTACCAGCTCCAATTGGTGCATATTTAGCTACAGGAGGAGATTGGCGTGCAATTGTATTAGTCTTAATAAATATAGCAATATCATTCCTTATTTATTTACCATTCTTTAAAATGTACGACAAAAATATGCTTGAAATTGAGAAGAATGGTGAAGGGGAATCTGTTAATCCATAATCTTTATGCTTTATTTTGTGAGTGATAGGCTTTTTGTCTATCACTTCTTTCACATTAAGTTGAGAGAGGGTGAATTGAATGAATATAAAATTTAGTTATAAAGGTGTATTTTTATTATTATTTGGAGTGATATGTGCGAATTTACTTTTTGTGCCTATATTAAGAATGCTACATCTATCACAAATGCATAGTATATGGCTCGTTACAAGCATTGCGGCAAGTATTTTGCTTACAGTAGTTGTTTCTTTCATTGATGGATCGTTTGCATCGAAAGCTCAGTTGTTTTTTAGATTTATATTGTTTTCGATCGGTTGTACATTTGTAACTTACATGATTGTTTTTTAGTAAATAGGAGGTCATGCATGTTATGTATATTGCAGGGGTAATGTCCGGTACTTCATTAGATGGAATAGATGTAGCGCTCGTTCGTATAGAAGGGAGTGGTGTAGAGTCTAAGGTCGAACTCATCCATTTTACTACAGTTCCATTTTGTAATGATATAAAAAGTGAAATACAACAAGCGTTATCAATAGAAAATTCAAATGTCGAACTCATATGTAGTTTGAATTTTAAGCTCGGTTTATGTTTTGCCAATGCTGTAAAGGAAGTTTGTAAAGAGGCCAATTTTTCTTTGGAACAATTAGATTTGATAGGTTCTCACGGACAAACGATTTATCATCAGCCGAAACAAGATGGTAATAGGATACCTTCCACATTGCAAATTGGGGAACCTGCAGTAATAGCATACGAAACGAACACGACGGTTATTTCAAATTTCCGAACGATGGACATGGCAGCAGGAGGACAAGGTGCACCACTTGTGCCATATTCAGAGGTCATTTTGTATCGTGATCCAAGTAAAAATAGACTACTACAAAATATTGGTGGGATTAGTAATGTTACAGTAATACCAAATCAACAAAGTGATCAGAACGTTATAGCTTTTGATACTGGTCCAGGGAATATGATAATTGATGAAGTATGTCAAAGGTTATTTCAGTTGCCATATGATCAAAATGGTGAAATTGCAAAACAGGGTAGAGTTGTAGATGAAATTTTGACATATTGTATGAGTCATCCATTTTTGAAAATGAATCCACCGAAATCAACAGGTAGAGAACAGTTTGGAGAAAAATTTGCAAGTGAATTATTGAAGCGGTTTGAAAAGCATAGTAAAGAAAATATATTGACGACTGTCACGATGTTTACTGCAAATTCAATTGTTCATCATTATAAGAAGTTTATCTTGCCGTATTATGAAATCGATGAGGTGATATTAGGCGGTGGTGGCAGTTATAATAGCACACTTGTTGAAATGTTGCGAAATGGATTGAAGGATGAAAACTGCGCAATATTCATTCAAGAAGATATAGGCTATTCTTCAGAGGCGAAAGAAGCTATCGCCTTTGCAATTTTAGCAAACGAAACGCATCATTGCAATCCGAGTAATGTGCCAAGCGCAACAGGTGCAAAGCAATCTGTAGTTTTAGGGAATATAACATTCCCTCCGGTATGAAGAAAATGAGGTGAACATATATGAAGTATATGATTGGAGTAGATGGTGGCGGAACGAAGACAGAAGCAATTGCCTTCGATCAAGACGGAAAGGAAATTATAAGTGGTAAGAGCGGTTTTGGAAATATATTAATAGATTTTGAAGAAGCTCTTGTGCATATTATGGAAGCGATTGATCAATGCCAGAAAAATGTAGTGAAAGGACATTGCGTTTGTATTTGTTTAGGATTAGCAGGTATAAGTGGCGCAAATATAAATGAATTAACATTACGTCTAAAACAGAAGTACGGAATACAAATTGAAGTTTTTAATGACGCAATGATAGCACATGCCGCTGCTTTAAAAGGGAAAGATGGAATATTAACCATTGGTGGTACAGGTGCAATTTGTATTGGAAAGAAAGGAAAAGTGTACGAGTATAGTGGGGGATGGGGACATATTTTAGGTGATGAAGGAAGTGGATATTGGATTGCATTACAAGCTTTAAAGAGAATGGCAAATCAATTTGATCAAGGCGTTACACTTTGTACATTAAGCTTAAGGATTCAAGATGAGTTTCAATTATTAACATCGTCTCATATAAAAAGACTAGTTTATAGTTCTTCAAAAGATAAAGTTGCAGCAATCGCACCATTAGTTATTCGGGAAGCTAGAAATGGGAATGATGCTGCACATGAAATTATGATGCAAGCTGGAAATGAATTAGGAAGGATTACGGTAAATGTTTATAACAAGATGCAGTTTGATTTATCAACTTCAATTGCAGTAAGTGGCAGCATATTACGTTTCATTCCTGAAATATATGATGAATTTAAGAAATGCTGTGAGAAAAGCATAGGAAAAGTTACATTTATATCACAATCACAATCTGCAGTGAAAGGAACATATTATTTAATGAAAAATACATATTTTAAAAAATAGCTGTATGAGAATTTTTGTATGATTTGTAAATATATGATGTTAAAATGTATAAAGGGATGTGGATAGAAACGTACAATATACATAGTTCTTGAATATTGTATAAGTACTCCTACGTAGAAAGTGAATGATTACATGATTAATAGTATGCAATTTTTGTATTTGGTCGCTTCTTATTTATTTGGAAACATATTGACTGCTTATATAGTAACGAAATGGAGACATAACGTTGATATTCGCGATGAAGGAAGTGGTAATCCTGGCGCAAGAAACATGGGGCGCGTATATGGAAAAGGGTATTTCGTTGCTACATTTTTAGGTGATGCGATCAAAGGGGCAATCGTAGTTTCTATTGCAAAATACCTTTTTGAAGATTCTACATTCGTAATGCTAACATTATTGGCTGTAATAATTGGACATATTTATCCAGTTTTATTTAAAGGTAAGGGCGGTAAAGGCATTTCAACATTTATCGGAGGACTAATCGCATTTGATTATTTGATAGCGCTTACCCTCGTTGCAGTTTTCATTATATTTTATTTAATCTTTAAAGGATTTACGAAGCCAGGACTAATTACAATTGCTTGTTTACCACTTTGCATGATTTTGTATTCTTACTCAATTGTTACGACTATTTTAAGTGCACTCATCATTGTACTTATTTTATATGTAAATCGCGAATGAAATAAACATTTAATAAGTGGGGTTAATCTCCACTTATCATTTTTTATTAAATAGATAAAGGAGATAGGGCATGGGGTTAATTTATAAAGTTGCTGATCAAGTTTGGGAATTTGAAAGTATACATAAATTGAATTATAAAACATTTGTAGAAGAAATTCCGCAACATGAAGAAACGAAAGATCGTGTTCGTATAGATCGTTTTCATGAAGAAAATACATATTTAATTTGTTTAGATGACGATAAGTTAGTAGGTATGGTTGCGTTGCGAGGAAAACGACCATTCTCGTTAGATTATAAAATTTCAAATCTAGATTTTTATTTGCAAGTACATGGAGAAAACGTATATGAAATTCGTTTACTTTCAGTAGAAAGTGAATATCGAAATGGAAGAGCGTTATTAGGTTTAATTCGCTTTTTACATCGTTATTTGCTTCTAAATGGATATGAATTGGCACTCATTTCTGCAACAACACGTGAACTACCTTTATATGAGCAAATGGGATTCAAAGCTTTCCATACGTTAGTTGGTACAGAAGCAGCAGCATTCCAGCCAATGTATGTTACCCCTGCTATGTTTGAAGCGTCGAGTGTTGGGGGAATTATGACGAAAGAGTATACGTTTTTACCCGGCCCAGTAGATATTGAAGAGAATGTTCGAAAGGCATTTTCTACTAAGCCTATTTCACACCGTTCTAAGTCATTTCAAGTGACGATGGATAATGTAAAGAAACGATTACTTCAAATGACAAAAGCAAAACGTGTGCAAATCATGTTAGGAACAGGGACATTAGCGAATGATGCCATTGCTTTACAGTTACGTTCTTTAAAAGGAAAGGGGCTCGTATTAACAAATGGGGAATTTGGTAATAGATTAGTCGGGCATGCAACACGCGCGCAATTACATTTTGATACGTATAAAAAAGAAATGGGGGAACCATTTCTTTATACAGAATTAGAAAAAGTAATGGAAAGTGGAATTTATGAATGGCTTTGGTTTGTTCACCATGAAACATCTACCGGAATGTTAAATGATTTAGACGAGCTAAATGCTCTAAGTAACAAGTATCAACTGAAACTATGTGTAGATTGTATCAGTTCGATTGGAGCAATACCGATAGATTTAAAGGATATATATTTTGCAAGCGGTGTTAGTGGAAAAGCGATTAAATCATATACAGGATTATCTTTTGTTTTTCATAACCATATTGTAAAAATAAATGAAGCAGTACCGGCCTATATGGACATTGGTATGTACGAAGAAAATGAAAGTATTCCATATTCTCATTCATGGAATTTAATTTATGCTTTGCAAGAAGCATTGAAGAGATTTGAAGATGAAACAGCATTTGTAAAAATAAAAGAGACATATGATTATATAGAAGAAGCTATTACGACTATAGGATTAAACCTTGTTTCACCTAAAGAACATGCCGCGCCAATTATACTTACGATTCAATTAAGCGAAGGCCAGTCCTCTAAAACGATAGGTGATGAGTTAGCATTACAAGGATATATTGTCCATTATGAATCAGCGTATTTACAAAAGAATAACTGGATCCAAATTGCATGCCTAAATCATTACAAAGAACGTGATATGAAAAGGATGTTGAATTGTTTACAAATGTGTGTATTACAGAGTGAGGTACATATATAAAGACTTTTTCTTAATATAGATGGTTTCGTATAAAGGAGTTGCTACATACGAAAAATTAGGAATAGAACATTGGAAGAGGTGTTAGTATGATAACTAAAAAACTACCATTACATATAGACGATATTAAAAAAGCTCAAAGCATTCTGGATAGAAATGCTCGTAAAACTCCATTAGTAAAATCATTTTATTTGACTAGTAAAACGGGTGGAGAAATTCACTTGAAATTAGAAAATATGCAATTAACAGGTTCGTTTAAATTCCGTGGTGCGTTTAATAAAATGTCACAGCTGACAGATCAAGAAAAAAAGAGAGGAGTAATTGCTTGTTCTGCTGGTAATCATGCGCAAGGAATTGCTTTATCTGCTCATTTACTCGATATTAAAAGTAAAATTGTAATGCCGATTTCTGCCCCTCAAGCGAAAGTTGATGCAACGAGAGGATATGGATCTGAAGTGGTTTTACATGGTGAAACCTTTGATGATGCGAAGGCAAAATGTGAGGAGATTATTAGAGAAACAGGTGAAACATACTTACATCCATATGACGATGTAGAAGTAATGGCTGGTCAAGGTACAATAGGATTAGATATTCTTGATGATATGTGGGATATTGATACGGTCATTGTACCAATTGGTGGAGGAGGAATTATTTCTGGAATTGCTGTTGCATTAAAATCTTTTAATCCGTCGATTCATATAATTGGTGTCCAAGCAGAAAATGTTCATGGGATGAAGGCGTCTTATGACAAAGGTACAATTATAGAACATTATGAGGCACCTACGATAGCAGATGGTTGCGCGGTAAAAATACCAGGAAATTTAACTTTTGAAGTTGTAAAAGAATTAGTAGATGATATTGTAACAGTATCAGAAAAAGAGCTGGAAGTAGCGATGAAAGACTTATTGCAACGCGGGAAAGCTGTTGTAGAAGGTGCAGGCGCATTAGCTACTGCTGCTCTACTTGCAGGGAAAGTGGATACATATATTAAAGAGAAAAAAGTAGTAGCAGTTATATCTGGTGGGAACGTAGACTTACAGCGCATATCGAGTGTTTGTGAACAA
Source organism: Bacillus cereus group sp. BfR-BA-01350 (assembly GCF_022663775.1). Taxonomy (NCBI): domain Bacteria; kingdom Bacillati; phylum Bacillota; class Bacilli; order Caryophanales; family Bacillaceae; genus Bacillus; species Bacillus cereus group sp. BfR-BA-01350. The sequence goes on along the minus strand of NZ_JAKUGD010000002.1, from coordinate 661,102 downwards.
TTTTTTGTGGCGAATGAAGTGAAATAGTTTTATGAAAAAGGAGCTAAATGAAATTATATTAGCTCCTTTTTCATTATGTTTGTGCGGGAGTAAATAATGACTCCATTTTTACTTTGCTCTTTTCTCGAATTTCAGCGTCTGCATGGCGCATCACGTATTTATGAGCTACAGCGATCGCCAAAACATCATCTAATAAGCCAATCCCAATAATAGCAGCTATATCTGGAATAAAGTCGATTGTTAATACGTAATAGGATAAAGCGGCTAATATGATGAACTTCGCTTTAGTAGGTAACCCTTTTTTTCTCATTGTGTAATATAAAATAATACTTTCATATACGCTAGATTTACCGAGGTTTGCTGAGCTTTTCTTGAATTTTTTCCAAAGTGTCTGTTTCTCCACATAAACACTCCTTTTACAAAAACATAGATTTTTTAAAAGGATAGACAAAGAAGTGAGGAAATAATCAATTTTATTGTTTTTCTTATTGTATATTTCCATGAAAATAGGGAATTACCTGTTCAAAATAATAGAATGTTGGGTATGTAACGACTCACAGTGTATATGTTCGTTCCAAGTAAAGGTACTACGTAGATAACGTTTTGTGGTAATACGTATTAAAGTTAATTTTTTACATTAATCTCTGCATTCGTACAATGTTAAATTACTTCTAAATAATCTATTGGTGAGAAATTTGGTAATTCTTGAATAGCCCCCTTTACTCGCTGGTGATTCATAAGCTTCTAATGTGATTCTGTTATTAATCGATTAGCCACTTCTTCTAGCATTTCAGGTGTTACTTTGTTTTGAATTATTTTTCCTCTCTTTTCTCCCATCTTCTTGAAAGTAGTCACTTCGGTGATGGCTTTTTTATTTTCTCAGATGAAGCCGATGAGTTTGAGTTTTAGAATTTTATCGTGGTATTATTTATGTAACAAGGGGATGTTGTAAGAAAAAATACAATTTGAGGGGAAGATGAGAATGGGAATTTATAACTATGAAGCGAAAGAGGATTTGCAAGTAGGGGAAGTTTGTTTAGAACGAGATATTTATGAAATTATTAATTTTTACAAGAAAGGATCAATAGTTTTATGTGATTCAGTATCTCGTTTCAGTGCGAATTCAGACAGAATGTTTGAAGTGATAAAAAGGATAGAAACATATATGCATAAAAATGAAGACTATACATATCAGGTTTCGGATAGGCCTAAGTTAATTTATGTAGTTGAGCAGGTAAGATAAGGAAAGCATTCATAACGGATGCTTTTTTCTTTGTTATATAGAAAGTACACATTAAACGTAAATTAGAACGAAATGTATGTAGATGATTTAGTTTTTATTAAACATTTATTAAGCGGTATGGGGGAAGAAAAATGAAAATAATAGAACTACCAATTGAATTCGAATTTAATGAGCAAAAACAATGTATTTATCCAAGTTTAATTATAATACATAATGAATTAACATTAGTCGATACAGGATATACAAATTTTTTACCTTTAATTGAAAATGCAATATTAAAACATGGGTATGAGCTGAAAAACTTAAAAAATATAATTATTACTCATTATGATGATGATCATATAGGATCTTTATATGATTTCAAAGTGAAATATCCTCAAGTTAATATTATTTCGAGTGAAATTGAATCCAGCTACATTAATGGTGATAGAAAATCAGAGAGATTAGTTCAAGCAGAAGAAATGTTAGAACGTATGCCAAATGAAGAAAAAGAATTTGGTAAATGGTTTATACAACAGTTAAAAAATATAGGACATATTTCCGTCGATGAAAAAGTACATGATGGCCAAATGATTTTGAATAATGAATGTCAAATAGTAGCGACTCCAGGACATACTTCGGGGCATATTTCATTATATTTCCCGAATTTAAACTGTGTAATTACAGGAGATGCGGCTGTTCAAGATAATCATGAATTAGTAATAGCTAACCCAAGTTTTTGTTTAGATTTAGAAAAAGCGGAAGAATCTCTAAAAAGAATTAAAAACCTTAAAGCAGCAACGTATTATTGTTATCATGGAGGAAAGCTCATGATATAAAATATTAAAAAGCTGATCTTTCTTATATCGAAAAAATCGGTTTTTTAATTCATAGATTCCGCAATTCTAATCAAATCATTAACATTGTAGTTCAATCCCTTCTGTTATATAGGACTGCATTAATTCTTTATCATTTTTGAGCAAAGCATGTTTGAATTCACTGATTACATCTGTTTGAGATTTTGCCGTTATAATTGTGGTGGATTGAAAATATAGTAAGTAAAATATGCAAAAGATCCTTATGAATGTAGTTGTCAATTTTATCACCCTATAACTATATTTCCGTAACATTGAAATATATATGTACAGGAGGGGGAGAAGATGAGTTTATTATTTGATGTAATAGCAGATATCATTTTATTTTTCCCTCAAAATGACATGAAATTAAAACATCATATTGCCAAATTAAGCGAATTTGAGTGGTTTCGAAAGTTACACGAAGATACAAAGTATACAAGATTAATTTGGAGTAATAGAAAAGTTAAGAAGTTCATTTTGTCTTCTACTAACATGGAAGCATTAATAAATTCTGAGAAAAAACAAAAAGAACTTGTCCAACTAGTACATGATGAATATAAAAAAAGAAGATAAGAATTTTTTTATTTTTCATATTTGGGGAAACAAATGGTACAATGAAAGCTAATGTGAAAAATAAGGAAAAGAAGTGGTCAATGTGAAAAACTTTTTAGAATTAGGAATTAGTGAAACGTTTAATCATACATTACGTGAAAATGGAATTACAGAAGCAACCCCAATTCAAGAGCAGGCAATTCCTGTTATACTGTCAGGTAAAGATATTATTGGGCAGGCGAAAACAGGAACGGGTAAAACGTTAGCATTTGTGTTACCGATTTTAGAAAAAATCGATCCAGAATGTAGCGATGTTCAGGCTTTAATTGTTGCACCAACTAGGGAACTAGCACTGCAAATTACAACTGAAATTAAAAAAATGCTTGTGCAAAGAGAAGATATTAATGTTCTAGCGATTTATGGTGGGCAAGATGTAGCGCAACAATTGAGAAAGTTAAAAGGTAATACACATATTGTTGTAGCGACACCAGGACGATTATTAGATCATATACGACGTGAAACAATTGATTTAAGTAATCTGTCAACGATTGTACTAGATGAAGCGGATCAAATGCTTTATTTCGGTTTCTTATATGATATTGAAGATATTTTAGATGAGACACCTGGCAGTAAACAAACGATGTTATTCTCAGCAACGATGCCAAAAGATATAAAAAAATTGGCGAAGCGTTATATGGATGAGCCGCAAATGATTCAAGTACAAAGTGAAGAAGTAACGGTAGATACAATTGAGCAGCGTGTCATTGAGACGACAGATCGTGCAAAGCCAGATGCACTTCGTTTTGTTATGGATCGTGATCAGCCATTTTTAGCAGTTATTTTCTGTCGTACAAAGGTTAGAGCGAGTAAGCTTTATGATAATTTAAAAGGACTAGGTTATAATTGTGCTGAACTTCATGGTGATATACCTCAAGCGAAACGTGAAAGAGTTATGAAGAGTTTCCGCGAAGCTAAAATTCAGTACCTAATCGCAACGGATGTAGCAGCTCGTGGACTTGATGTAGATGGTGTAACGCACGTATTTAACTATGATATCCCTGAAGATGTAGAGAGTTACATTCACCGCATTGGCCGAACAGGACGTGCAGGTGGATCAGGTCTTGCAATTACGTTCGTTGCAGCGAAAGATGAAAAACATTTAGAAGAAATTGAAAAAACGCTTGGCGCACCAATACAAAGAGAAATAATCGAACAACCGAAGATAAAACGTGTAGATGAAAATGGAAAACCGCTACCAAAGCCGGCTCCGAAGAAATCAGGCGAGTATCGTCAAAGAGATAGCCGTGAAGGTTCAAGAAGTGATTCAAGACGTGGTTCGAGAAATGGCTCAAGAAGTGATGCAAGAAATAGTTCAAGAAATGAAAACAACCGATCATTTAATAAGCCAAGTAATAAAAAAGGTAGTACAAAGCAAGGTCAGCAAAGACGTGGTCGTTAAATAGTTATAATTGTAAAGAGTCGCAAAATATTGTGGCTCTTTTTTTGTTTGTATAGAACAAGGATGATAGCAAGAAAAAAACGGAAATTTCATTCACCGTATTTAAAACTTACAAAGGAAAGTTTATAGTCCAAAACCAGTAGAACAAGGGTATTACAACCATGTCGTAATTCAAGAACAAGTGCAACTTACGTATGGACAATATTTAATCGAAAAAAATCGAGAGAAAGCAATTCGTACTAGCCCCTCTGATGATGATACGAATTATGAAAAAATCAATTGGTATAACGATATAAAAACATCTTTTGCAAACAAAGAATTGGCCGATTTGGTGAAAGAAATTTGTAACTTTGTTAGTTTTGTTCGATGGGAACTCGAGATGCACAACTGCCATCCTTATTGGGAAATTGCTTACTACGGCGATGAAGGTAATGTAGTGTGAAGTTAACAGAAGGGATAGTATGCGAAATAAGAAAAAGGACTAGCAGTCGTACCTGCTGTCCTTTAATAGGAGAAAAAATAATCTTGTTTAGAACTACGCATAAACAGAAAATCTGCTTGTGATTAGTTTTACCCTAAATATAAGTGTCTATACAAAAAAAGGGATAAGTAAAAAATACTTATCCCCGGAAGGGAAATCCCAAGCACCAAAATGGCTCGTATTGGTCTGCAGGTTCAAAAGTAGTATATGTAAAACAAAAAATCTCATACAAAAAGCAGACAACGATTTTGGTTGTCTGCCCGTGAGTTCAATGAGTTAGCTAATTGTGATAAATTGCATCCCCATTACGAGAAGAGTGAAGCTGCTAGTTCAAACAGCTTGTTGGTATTATTTTCGATTTCTTAAAAAATATACAGAGAAAGCAGATAAGTGAAGAACCTACCTGCTTCTGCTGTAACAAAAGAAAGAAGTATTAGCCGTGGACACGGCGGCTTGAAAATAGTATGTATTTTTATTTAAAAAATATTCAAGGGGTGAAGAAACATGTTTAATAAATGGTGTTGTGAAATTAATCAGCTAATTAGTAAAACAAAGAGAAAAACAATGAGCAAATATAACAATAAAAAGGTAAATGTTTAAAAGAGTGATGAGTATAAAGTGATACAAAATAGTTATATTAAAGCTTGATTTTCATAAAAAATAAAGCACACATATAAGTGTGCTCTTATGAACGCTTTAGATTTGTGTGACTACATAGTCACCATACAATAAAATATGCTTGTTTGATATAAATGTGTGTCAAATCTATAACATATATTTTGGGGTGTATAAGGAATATTAAATGTTAATTAGCCAAGCATATTGTTTTTATTAACGAATTTGTGCAACTGTTAAAGCGGCAGAACGAATATCTACTGTACCAATTACTTCAACGGGTACAATTTGAATTAAATCACCAGGGTTTAAGTTTATTAGAATGACACCGCTGGATACATCTACTTCACCAGTGCCAATGATATTAGAACGGACTGCGGTTCCTGATCCTGCAATAATATTAGTTGATGAGTTTAGTGTTAAGAAAAAGCGCGCTGCTTCCGGGGCTACTGGAACATTATCGAGGCTGATTGTTAATGTATAACTGATTTGATAAATACCAGCTACTTGAATTCTAATACCAGTTCCTGTACTAATTGTATCATTGATTACAGGGACAGTAATGTTTGGATTTGGGCCCGTACTAGGTAGTAGTAGTGGCGTGAATAGTGTGGCAAATTGAGGTGAAGTAGCATTAAAAGCAAAACCGAGAGCTGGTAGTGTACTGGGGGCTTGTGCTCTACAATTAAAGTTTGTGAGCTTACGACTAGATGATCGCATATTTTCACTCCTTTCTTTCATTTAGATTGCGTGAGTAACAACCTCACGTTTTGGACAAGCACAATACAATATATGAAAATTTATAGTGAATAGTGCAGAGGTGTACTGTTATGGGTAACACTAATTGCCTATTGTACAAAGGAGATACTACGCTTACAGAAATAGTTTGTAACCTAAAGTTGAAAAAATAGTATGAATAGAGTTGAAAATGCTATTTAGAAATGAAAGGAAACACAATAAAAAGGAACATACATATAAGCATGCTCTTTGACAAGAAAGGTAGAGTTTTATGAGTGGATTCCTCCATACAATAATATATGCTTGTCCGGTTAATAGTTGAGAAAGGGCGAATGCATATGGAACGAATAGAAGTGAATAACAAAATAAAAATTTCATTTTATAGAAAAGGAGAATGGATATATGGACTAATCGGGAAAGCGTAGTTAAAGACTTCTTTAAGAGGTAAGGACTGGATCAAAATAAAAGAGCAGCTAGCACAAGCTAACTGCTCAATACAAGGAGATACAGAGAAGACTACTTTACATGAATGTTGGCATACAGCCTACATTCAGTATTGACCGAATATTTATTTTAAATCCAATTTATTTAAAGTAAACATCCCAACAGATAAAATGGCTGCGCCTGCTACAGAACCTAGCCAGTCTCTCCAGCTTAATGTATTTAAAGATGCATCTGTTAAATCCATAATTAAGAAGATAGCAAACATTAATACACCAAATGCTAAGCATCCCCAAAATGTTTGCAAATATTTAATCATCTTATTTCGGAACTTGCTCATATAAATCACCCTTATTAATAATTTATATTTTTATAAATAAATTATCGCATGTGCAAAAATTAAAAGTATGAAATATGCAAAATTACATATTGGAACTTAACAAAATAATCCATTCATAAGTAAATAGATCGAACAGAGGGAAACCGTTTCGTATGAATCAATTGTCATTTTTTGAAGTCATCGATGAAAAGGAGATGCGTAGATTTGTGGTAAAGGAGCTGAAAAACTACAAAGTATTGTGCGTTTGAATGAAGAATCAAGAAAAATAGGATCAAGCGGGGGCATCGTTCTTTTCCTCAAATGAAAGGTGACGGTAAGAAACATGAGATACATTTTAAACAAATTAAACGGAAGTTAAAAAATAAAAATTTATAAAGGAAATAGAAAGTAGGGAGTTGTATATATACGATAATAGGAAACTTTTTACTAACTAAGCATATAATTTAAATAGACCGACAGTCGGTCTGATGGGAAGGGGAACTTGAATGCGAATAGTAAAGGAATATGAGGAGCGTAGAAAAGAAATTTTAGAAACGGCTGAACGTTTATTTATTACGAAAGGTTATACGAAAACAACAGTAAATGACATTTTAAAAGAGATAGGGATAGCAAAGGGGACTTTTTATCACTATTTTAAGTCAAAAGAGGAAGTAATGGATGAAATTATTATGAGGATTATTAAAGAAGATGTTGCTAAAGCGAAAGTAATCGTTTCTAATCCAAATATACCAGTATTAGAAAAGTTATTTCGAGTTTTAATGGAGCAATCTCCAAAATCAGGTGATATAAAAGATAAAATGATTGAGCAATTTCATCAACCAAATAATGCAGAAATGCATCAAAAAAGTTTAGTGCAATCTATTATTCATTTATCTCCTGTATTAACAGAAATTTTAGAACAAGGAATTGAAGAAGGGATATTTTCGACTTCATATCCACAAGAAACGATTGAACTATTACTATCTTCAGCGCAAGTCATATTTGATGATGGGTTATTCCAATGGAAGCCGGAAGAAATGATGAGGAGAGTGAAAGCTTATATTAAAATGATGGAAGTATCTGTTGGAGCGAAAGAAGGATCTTTTAATTATATGCTGGAGGTTTTAATGAAACAGAGGTGATAGTTTTTCTGTTTGTGTATTATAGACCGACAGTCGGTCTAAATTAAAGGAAGGGTGTGATTATGATATCTATTAGTATAAAACCTTCGATGCAAGATTTTTATTTAATGGTGAGTGGGCAAATTATTACTATTTTGGGTTCAACACTTTTACGTTTTGCTCTGTCATTATATGTGCTAGATTTAACAGGGCGTGCTGATATATTCGCAGGATTATATGCGATAACGAGTATTCCGTTTTTGCTAGCTCCTCTTGGCGGAGCGATAGCAGATCGTTTCAATCGCCGTAATTTAATGGTTATTTTTGATTTCATAAATACTGCGATTGTATTAAGCTTTATAGTTTTGTTATTTACTGGATCTGTATCTATTCTATTGATTGGAACAATTATGTTTTTACTAGCAATCGTTAATGCAATGTACGCACCAGTTGTAATGGCAAGTATTCCGCAATTAGTTCCAGAGAAAAAGTTAGAATAAGCGAACGGTATCATAAATGGTGTGCAAGCATTATCTAATATAGTTGCTCCTGTATTAGGAGGAATATTGTACGGCATAATTGGTTTGAAAATGCTCTTGATAATAAGTTGTCTTGCTTTCTTTTTATCTGCGATTTTAGAAATGTTTATTACAATACCTTTTATAAAGAGAGTGCAAGAAAGCCATATCATACCGACAATTGTAAAGGATATGAAAGAAGGGTTTATATATGTTTTAAAACAACCATTTATTTTGAAGGCTATGTTACTTGCAGCTTTACTAAACTTAATTTTGACACCGTTATTTATTGTTGGAGGACCTATTATTTTACGAGTAACTATGCAGATTAGCGATACGATGTATGGAATCGGGATGGGGTTAATTGATTTTGCCACCATATTAGGTGCATTGTCAATCGGTTTCTTTGCTAAAAAGTTACAGATGAAAACATTATATTATTGGATGCTTATTATAGCTCTATTAGTAATACCGGTGGCGCTATCGGTCACACCATTTATTCTTAATTTAGGACACTATCCACCATTTATCCTCTTTATACTTTCTTCTATTTTAATTGCAATGATCATGACAATTGTATCCATCTATGTGATTACTGTAGTTCAAAAGAAAACACCAAATGAGAACTTAGGAAAAGTAATGGCAATTATAACAGCGGTATCCCAATGCATGGCACCGATTGGGCAAGTCGTTTATGGTTTTATGTTTGAAGAATTCAGTATGAAAATTTATTTACCTATATTAGTTATTAGTTTCATAATGTTATTAATAGCAGTTGTGACGAAGAAAATACTATCGAATGAAGGGAACTAGCTTTATATGATTAGGAGAATGTTAAAAAGAAATTTCTCTCAAAATAAAATGATAATTACTATTTTATTTATGTTTATCATGTTATCAAGTCTTTTAATGGCTAGTGCTTCAAGTAATGTTATAAATCTATTGAACTCAATGGATCAATTGGTTAAAGTATCAAACGCACCGCACTTCGTACAAATGCATGCCGGAGAGGTAAATCAAAAGTCAATTGATTCCTTTGTAGAAAAAAATCCGTTTGTAAAAAAACAGCAAACGGCTGAGATGGTTCAAATAAATGGATCTAACATTTTTATTAAAAAGAAAAATCAAGCAGAACATAATAGTGTAATGGACATTAGTTTCGTGAAACAAAATAGTAAGTTTGATTTTTTATTAAATTTAAATAATGAAGTGGTCGATGTTAGGAAAGGGGAAATAGGTGTACCCATTTATTATATGCAAAAATATAATTTGCGTATGGGAGATAAAATATGGGTTATTAAAGATAATAATGAACTAGAATTTACGATTTCAGCATTTGTTCGTGATGTTCAAATGAACCCATCAATCGTTAGTTCAAAACGATTTGTAATAAGCAATAAGGATTTTGAAAGAATAAAAAGAAATTTTGGAGAAAGCGAATATCTTATTGAATTCCAGCTAACAGACGAAAATAAAATAAATGAATTTGAAAATCTATATAAGTCATCGAACTTACCACAAAAAGGTCCCTCTATTACGTATTCACTATTTAAAACACTCAATTCATTAACAGATGGAATAATAGCTGCAGTACTTATCATAATAAGTGGATTATTAATGTTAATTGCAATGTTATGTATTAGATTTACGATCATTACTTCGATGGAAGAAGATTATCGAGAAATTGGTGTTATGAAAGCAATTGGGATTCATAACAAAGATATTCAAAAATTATATATAACAAAATATATTGTGATTTCAGCTGGTGGATGTATATGTGGATATATACTCTCACTATTTGTTACAAAAATCTTCACTTCAAATATCACCCTTTATATGGGGGCGGCAAATAAAAGCATTTTACACAATATTGTGCCATTCATAATTACAATATTGTTATTTTTAGTCGTTATCCTGTTCTGTCGTATTATTTTGCGGAATTTTAGGGGGATTACAGCAATAGACGCTTTACAATCAAGAGATAAACTAGGAAAAAGAAAGATTAGAAAATCTTTTTCACTCAAACAAACTAAATTTACAAATGTAAATGTATTTATTGGTATACAAGATGTTATAAAAAGATTTAAGTTATATCGTGTATTAAGCATCGTATTAATAATAGCTGTGTTTATGATTGTTGTACCCGTTAACTTTTTGTATACGATTCAGTCACCGAATTTTGTAAATTATATGGGGACAGGAAAAAGTGATATTCGAATAGATTTACAGCAAACTGAAAATATAGAGAAACGTTTTAAGGGTGTTATTTCATATGTAAAAAATGATAAAGAAGTAGAAAAATATGCAACATTTGTTACGAGTACATTTAAAATGGTAAACGCTGATGGTACACATGAAAACTTACATGTAGAAGTGGGAGACTTCACTACATTTCCATTAGACTATATGCAAGGTAGGGAACCAAAAAATGAAAATGAAATTGCTCTTTCTTATATGAACGCAAATGAATTAAAAAAGAATGTAGGGGATCATATCGTTTTATTTGTTGATGGGAAAGAGAAAACACTAACGATTAGTGGTATGTATCAAGATGTAACGAATGGTGGGAAAACAGCTAAAGCTAGTTTTTCTAATAATAATGAAAATATATTATGGTATGTAGTAAATGTAGATATGAAGCCTAAAGTGGATTTGCAAGAAAAAGTGAAGGAGTATAAACAAAATTTTAGTTCTGTAAAAATAACAGATACAAATGATTATGTAACGCAAACTTTAGGAGAAACAATTAAACAATTAAGACTCGTGACACAAGTGGCTATTTTGATTGCGATATCGATATCAGTTTTAATTACTGCAATGTTTTTTAAAATGTTATTAGCAAAAGATTCTTCGCAAATTTTAATTATGAAAAATATCGGTTTTTCTAGTAAAGATATTCGTATACAGTATCTAACACGTTCTATTGTCATTGTATTATTAGGCATTGTGATAGGGACATGTATAGCTGCTACGTTTGGTGAAATGTTAGTAAGTTGGTTAGGGTCTTTTATGGGAGCTGCTCATATAAAGTTTGTCGTGAATCCTATCGTTTCTTATGTAATATGTCCAGCTATATTATGTATATGTGTGACTGCAACAACGCTTTTCAGTAGTTTTACTATGAAGCAAACAAACGATGTAAAGCCAAATGGGGAGTAGGGGTGTATCACTTGAAAAAAATTTTAGAAGTAAAGCAAGTAAACAAAACATATTCAATGGATGGAAATACAAATTATCACGTGTTAAAAAATATAGATTTAGAGATTTATGAGGGAGAATTTGTATCGGTCATGGGGCCTTCTGGTTCTGGGAAATCGACGTTACTATATAATATTAGTGGAATGGATCAAATGTCATCAGGAAGTGTAAAAATTGATAGTAAAGAATTATCATGTATGAAAGAAGAAGAGTTAGCAAAATTACGCCTTACCGAAATCGGATTTATTTTTCAGCAGAGCAACCTTCTTAGAAACTTGAACCTATTTGATAATATCATCTTGTCAGCATATTTAGCGAAATGTGAGAGTAAGAAAATAGTAAATAAACGTGCTCTAGAGCTAATGAAGAATATGGGGATAAGTGATATAGCATCTCATTATATAACCGAAGCATCTGGGGGGCAATTACAAAGAGTCTCTATTTGTAGAGCGCTCATTAATAATCCAAATATTATTTTTGCAGATGAGCCGACTGGTGCTTTAAATTTAAAATCAACAGAAGAAGTAATGCAAATATTATTAAATATTAATCGTGGTGGAACGACCATTATGTTAGTCACTCATGATGTGAAAGTAGCAGCAAAAACAGAAAGAGTGCTCTTTATGGCGGACGGAGAAATTGTTAGTGAGTTACAGTTAGGTAAGCTTAGGAATGATGATTTAAAAGGGCGAGAAGAGAAGTTGTTAAACTGGTTAGCTGTACTTGGATTTTAAAGAGAAAAACTCCTATTGAATGTAGGAGTTTTTTCTTTGTCTTAAAGTTCTAAAAGATATATAATAATTTTCTGAATATTAAAATTGGAGGGGTGCAAATGAAAAATGAAACGTTGCACACGCAAGAAGATATTATTAAAATGCTGGATTCATTATTAAGACCAGCAGAACCATTTTGGAATGAATTTTATGCGAATAGAGAAAAAGATGTTCCGTTTTTTGAAAATGTTCCAGATGAGAATCTAGTTTCGTATATACAAAAAAAACGGGTTTCAAAAGGGAAAGTACTGGAACTTGGATGTGGTCCGGGTAGAAACGCAATTTATCTAGCAAATGAAGGGTTTGATGTAACAGCAGTAGATTTATCTATAGAAGGCATTAACTGGGCGAAAGAGAGGGCGTTAGCAAAAGGAGTAGAAATTGAATTTATTTGTGATTCAATTTTCAATTTAGAGGTTCAAAATGAATTTGATTTTGTATACGATTCGGGCTGTTTGCATCATATTCCACCACATAGAAGAGTAAATTATGTGGATTTAATTAAAAACGCATTGAAATCAGGTGGTTATTTCGGATTAACGTGTTTCGCGGCAGGTGATTTAGATGAGCGAAATGGATCAGAAATAACAGATTGGGACGTATATAGAGGATGGAGTTTACAAGGAGGTCTTGCTTATTCGGAAGAAAAACTAAGAGAGATATTTAAAGGATTTGAAGTGATTGAAATTAGAAAGATGGAACAGATTGAACAACCAAATACTATGTTTGGAGAATCATTTCTTTGGACAGCATTATTTAAGAAGAATTAAGAAAGTAGATAATTGACAAACTCATCGTTTTTATGGACAATACATTTATGAGAATGTATGTTCGTTTTTGTTAACCGATGTATATTTTGCATAAATACATAGCAAGGGGTTGTCTCTAAATGAGTAACACAAATCAAAAAATTACTACGTTTTTAATGTTTGAAGGCAAAGCTGAGGAAGCGATGAACTTTTACACGTCGCTATTCGATCAATCAGAAATTGTAAATATCTCTCGCTACGATGAAAACGGACCTGGTAAAGAGGGTACTGTAATTCATGCAACGTTTACGCTAAATGGCCAAGAGTTTATGTGTATTGATAGTTATGTAAATCATAATTTTACGTTCACTCCAGCTATGTCTCTTTATGTAACTTGTGATACGGAAGAAGAAATTGAAACAGCTTTTAATAAACTAGCGGAGGATGGAGCAGTACTTATGCCTTTAGGTGCCTATCCGTTTAGCAAAAGATTTGGTTGGTTAAATGATAAGTATGGTGTGTCTTGGCAGTTAACGCTTGCGGAATAAATTGTAATTGATTTGTTTAATGGGTGTAGTTAAGAGGTTGAAAATTTAAATAACAAATAAAAAGGTGTTCCAACCGTCAACAAGTTTGGAATGCCTTTTTATTTGTTTAAATGAATTTGTGTTTTTTCTATTTAGAATATTTTATTTTTCTTACTACTTTTTATCTATTAATATAAATATAGAAAAATATGTATTAATTATTGGTTAGGTTAATAGAAAAAAAGCATAAATAGTAAATGATCTTACACTTAAAATGTAACAAGATAGCTAGGGGGAATAGTTATAATGGATACAACTTAACAAAACAGTAATGCATGGGATAAAAAGGTTGAAGAAGGTTCTAGATATACACAACCTGTAAGTAGCGAGGTTATTGAAAGAAGTAAAACAGGTGAATGGGAAATCACAGTTACCACAGAAAAATCAGTTCCTAGAGATTGGTTTCCAAAATCATTAGATGGATTAAAGATACTTTGCTTAGCGTCAGGTGGAGGGCAACAAGCACCTGTTCTAGCTGCTGCTGGGGCGGATGTAACAGTTACTGATATATCAAGAAAGCAGTTGGAACAAGATAAAAAGGTAGCAGAACGGGATGGGTTAACTTTAAAAACAGTTCAAGGAGATATGTCAGACCTTAGTGATTTTGAGGATGAATATTTTGATATTGTTGTAAATCCTGTTTCTAATTTATTTGTAAAAGATGTACATCTTGTATGGAATGAAGTTTCAAGGGTTTTAAAGAATAAAGGTATTCTCATTTCTGGATTTACAAATCCGTTACTATGGATTTTTGATGATAATCAAGAACAAAAAGGTATTCTTGATGTAAAACATTCAATCCCTTCATCGACATTGGATTATTTACCAAAGGATAAAGTTCAAGATTACATCGATTCAAATCAAACAATAGAATATGCGCATACACTGGAAGATCAAATCCAAGGCCAAATTGAAGCGGGTTTTATTATAACAGGTTTTTATGAGGATGATTTTGGTGGAACAAGGATATTAGATAAGCATATTAAAACATTTATTGCTACAAAAGCTATAAAGTTAAAGGTTGATTAAGAATTTTGACTTGTCACACGAGACGTTAGTCGAAGAAGGTTCTTAAAATAGTATATATAAAAAGAAAAGGGTGGAACTTTCCATCCTTTTCTTTTTATATAATTAGGTTATGCTTTTTATATTAAGAATTTTGTTGGCCGAATCTTTTCCCAAGTTTAGCTAGCAGTTCAGGCTGATCCCCTTGGCTCATTACAACTTCAACAAAGGTAAGTTGATCCTTATCATTACTTATTTTAGTTAAGACTTCTTGTAACTCTATTTCATTTTCCACTTTACATGTTAGGCTTTTTTCTTCTGTTCCGAATACGTTCGCTAGTTTTGTGTACTCCCACATTTGTATGTCATTATATGGTTCAATTTGACCATGAATTGCACGTTCAACAGTATAACCATTGTTATTAATTAAAAATATAATCGGTTTTAAATTTTGACGAAGCATGGTCGATAACTCTTGGACAGTTAATTGGAAAGAACCATCGCCAATAATTAAAATGTTGCGCCGCGATATATTAGCGAGCTGTGTACCAAGTAGAGCAGGTAATGTATAGCCAATCGATCCCCATAATGGTTGCGCTACATATGTAGTGTTGTTTGGTAAAGGGATAGCGGCACTACCAAAGAAAGGTGTTCCTTGCTCTGCAAGTAAGACGTCGTTTTCCTGTAAGAAATGGTACATTTGCTGCCAAAAGCGTTTTTGTGTAACCATTTGTGCTTTTGGATTGAACTCTTCTGTCATAGATAGCGATTCTGAAATAAATGGCTTAATATCAAGCGTTTCTTCATTTCCATGCTTAATTACATCACTTAACTGTTGTAAAACATCTTTCATTACAACTGGCCCGTATTTTTTATCTGTAATTTTCACAGTGTAGGGATGAATTTCAATAACTTGTTCTTTCGTAAAACCTTGTGTGAAGCCACCTGTAATAGTATCAGTTAACTTCACACCAATACTAATAATACAGTCAGATTCATCAATTCTTTTACGCAAGTATGGAGAACTTACATCACCAGTATAAATCCCTATAAATTGAGGGTGTTTTTCTGGAAATATTCCTTTTCCCATACTTAACGTTGCAATAGGAAACCCTGTTTTTTCTACAAATTGATATAAATATTCTTTAGCATGAAAACGATCCACTTCAAAATCAGCTAAAATAATAGGTTTCTTTGCACTATTTATTTTTGAAATGGCATGTAGAAGCATTTTATCCAGTGTTTCTTTATTACTTAAAATCGGTTTATGTAAAATTGGTTCTGTAGGTTTATTAATTGGTTTATTATACACATCAATCGGCAAATTAATATGAACAGGGCGTTTTTCATTCCAACATGCACGTAACACACGGTCAATTTCCTCAGCAGCATGTTCTGGGGTTAAATTAGTTTGTGCAACGGTAATTTCTCGATACATATTGGAAAAGTGATTAAACTTTCCGTCGCCTAACGTATGATGAACGAGCTCTCCATTTTCCATTACAGTTGTTGTTGGCGTACCTGTTATTTTTATAACGGGTACATTTTCAGCATATGAACCAGCAATTCCGTTAATGGCACTTAATTCCCCAACGCCAAAGGTGGTAATAAGAGCACCGATTCCTTTTATACGAGCATATCCATCTGCAGCATATGCCGCATTTAATTCATTACAATTACCAATCCACTCTACATTTTCATGTGCTATTACATCATCTAAAAAAGCCAAATTATAATCACCAGGGACACCAAAAATATGTTCAATTCCTAATTCGCTTAGTCGGTCTAATAAATAAGTACTAACAGTATATTGCGTTTTCAAGTGAATCATCTCCTCGTTGTTTTGCTGTCTTGTAATAAACGAAAGTAGCTCTAGAGTATGGATTTAAAAATTCATTACGAGAATGTGGTATAATTTACATACAGGGGGAAAGTAGATGACACAACATAAAGAAGAACAGATGAATGAAGCATTAGCCTTATTTTACTTTGCATATAAAACATTTACTGAAAAGCCAGATGAAATTATAAAAGAGTATGGTATTCAAAGAGTACATCATCGAATTTTATTTTTTATCGCACGCTTTCCAGGGATAAGTGTAAATGAGTTATTATCACTACTAGAAATAAGTAAACAAGCTCTTCACGGACCATTACGACAACTTGTGGAAAAGAGCTTAATTGAGAGTAATGAAGCTACACATGATCGCCGTGTGAAACAGTTATCTTTAACAGAAAAAGGTGCCGATTTAGAAAAGAAACTGAGTGATGTACAAAGACAACAAATGGGTGCCATTTTTTCAAAATTTGGTGAATCGTGTGAAGAAAATTGGCATCAAGTTATGAATGAAATGGCACATAGCCGATCAGGTTTTGATGCTTGGATATCGAAAAGGGAAGTTGCAATCGATCAAAAATAAAAAGAAATATATCTGTTTTTATAGTTTGAAAAAGAACAAATTTTATCCATACATTTGGCAACTATGGAGCTATCATAGAGTGAATGGATAAAAAGATACATTACTAGATACTTTATACGTGTACGCAATGGAACAATAAAATTCACATTTCCGAGAGGGGAATTATAATGATAAAACTTGTACTTATTCGTCACGGACAGAGTTTATGGAATCTTGAAAATCGTTTTACTGGATGGACAGATGTAGATTTATCAGAGAATGGATTAAGTGAAGCGAGAGAAGCAGGAGCGATATTAAAGAAAAATGGATATACTTTTGATGTAGCTTATACATCTGTATTAAAACGAGCAATTCGGACGTTATGGATTGTACTTCATGAAATGAATCTTGCCTGGGTACCAGTACATAAATCTTGGAAGCTAAATGAAAGACATTATGGTGCATTGCAAGGTTTGAATAAAGATGAAACCGCGCAAAAATATGGTGAGGAGCAAGTTCATATTTGGAGAAGGAGTATTGATGTAAGACCACCTGCTCTTACTGAAGATGATCCTAGGTATGAAATGAATGATCCAAGATATAAAGCACTGAAAAAAGGTGAGTTTCCATTGACAGAATGTTTAGTGGATACGGAGAAAAGAGTACTTGAGTATTGGCATTCAGAAATTGCGCCGAAATTAAAGAATGGTAACAAAGTAATCATTTCATCGCATGGTAACACAATTCGCTCGCTAGTAAAATATTTAGACAATCTTTCAAGTGATGGTGTTGTTTCATTAAATATTCCAACGAGTATTCCGCTCGTGTATGAATTAGACGAAAATTTACGTCCGATTCGCCATTATTACTTAAGTATGGATGGAGAAGTACCTGAAGGAGAAATTCCGAAACATATTACTTTTTAACATGAAAATTTGAAACCCATGCTTGTCTACATATACAATGTAGATTCAGGATAAAAGACGTGGCACCTTCTAATGTATATGCAATGTAGCTAAATTTAGAAGCTTGTCCACGTCTTTTGTCATAAAGAGAGTTGCTTGTGCATGTAATGATATCGTGAGTAGTTTTTGAATGGAGGGTGATGTCATTGGTGATCTCTAACATTCGAATCGGCTTATTTATTTTAGCAATCGTTTTTCTAGTACTTGTTTTCTTTTATTGGAAAAACGAAGAGTTGTACGAGGAGAAGAAGCAACGTATTAGAAAGACTTGGTATGGGTTGTTTATAATATCAGTCACCGTGTATTTCATGATAAAAGGAATTGATTTAACCCTCTGGAAAAATCTTTTAATGTTCACTGCAATGGTTATTTTCGTTGATATTGCATTTATTTTAACACCTAATATTTCAGAAATATGGGGAGCGAAATTTAGCGATATCGGCAAGACAGTTCAATCGATAAAACGGTCATTAATTGCTTCTAAAGCAAGAGGAGAAATATACACAACAATCATTCAAAATGTCAATCCAGCAGTGTTCGGTACGATGGAATGGCATACGGAGGAAGAATATACAAAAAGCTTAAACGCATTTTTAGATTCGTATGGGGAAAAGATTGGAGCAAAAATTGTTGTATTTGAAGCGGTAAAGGAATTAAATACAAACTTTCGCGGTATCCGTTCTCAATTTAGTACGATTATTCCATTAGAGTACATTGAGCAATTGAATGAGCAGAAAGCAGTACAAGTAGAAAATGTCGGAATTATACCAGCAAAAATAGTGAGTGATGTTTTCATTGTCATTGATGGGAAGAAAAATAACCTGCAAGATCGAGATTTTGAAAATGTATATAATTTAACAATACATCATAGTTATTTTAGTAAATAAGGACAGAAATTTTTTCTGTCCTTTTCACTTATACATAAAGGTAAAGCGAATTTAGACAAACTTGTATAAAATCGGACAATCATTCCTACACTAGCACGTAGAGGTGATTGTAGTGATAAAAAATAATGACAATGATTTTTTTAAAGAAGACAATGAAGATACAACGGATTTCTCGTTAATAAAAGGAGATACATTACAGCAAGTAGAAGATTTAGAAGAAGAATTAAAAAGAAAATGATACGTGTACAGGCTGTCTACATTTACGATATAATATAAATAGAAGGTTGTATCTTTTTGAAAAGGGGGAGAAGAGATGGCTGAGGTAAATGTACAAAAGTCTTCGTTTTTTAAAGAAAAAAAAGAAGAACCGAATACAGATTTCTCTCTTGTGAAAGGTGCATTAACGGAAAATATAAATCGATTAGAGAAACTGATGAATAATAGCAGTTCAAAATATATACGGGTGAAAAAAACAAAAGAAAATGCATAGAGCATTTTCTTTTGTTTTTTATTTAGCATTTAATTTTTCTTTTACTTTTGCAGGTAACTCAGCTTCCTGAACCTCTTCATATGACTTCACTTCAATTGATGAGATTTCATTTTTGCTCTTATCATCTTGATTTACATAAAGACATAAAAATGCATTTTCATTTAATTTCTGTTCGTTTGATGCTTTCTTACTTCTAAATGTAATTTGTTTTTTTACTCCGTCTTCGTCATAAGCAGGCAGTGTGTAGTTTCTTAAGTTTTTACCTTCAACTTTTTCGATAGTTCCCTCGCCTTGTATCTGTACGTAATATACATCTTTACCAATTCGATTTAGTGATTCTCTCTCACAGTCAATAGTAAAACTAGAAAATAATAAACATAGTGTAATAATTGCTACAAACTGTTTCATTTTCTTTATCTCCTTCAATTTGTTTCTTTACACAGTATATGATTATTGTGAAATGAGAAAAATCGATATAAATTACAACATCCTTACAATGTTGTAATAGTGTTGTACATAAAATGAACATCATATTAAAAGTTAAAAGAAAAGTAAAATTATGAATCATGGTATAATGATAAAAGACTTACATATTATTTTGTTATTTTGAGAGGAGCTTAAAAATGTATTCTACTTTAGAACAATTAACAAAGCACCCTGTATTTTATCATTTTGCAGAAATTTCAAAGATTCCTAGAGGATCAGGTAATGAAAAGGAAATTAGTGATTTTCTAGTTGGCTTTGCGAAAGAGCGTAATTTAGAAGTGATTCAAGATGAAGCATTAAATGTCATTATTAAAAAAGAAGCAACTGCTGGTTATGAAAATGTACCAGCTATTATCATTCAAGGTCATATGGATATGGTTTGCGAAAAAAATCAAGCAACCGTACATGATTTTGAAAAAGATCCAATTGAATTAAGAATTATCGGGGACATGTTATATGCAAATCAAACGACTTTAGGAGCTGATAATGGTATTGCAGTTGCATATGCATTAGCTTTATTAGATTCAAAAGACATTCCACATCCAGCACTAGAAGTAGTTATTACTACTGAAGAAGAAACGACAATGGGCGGAGCTTTCGCTGTTGATTCAAATCATTTTGAAGGAAAGATTTTTATTAATATTGATTCTGAAGAAGATCATAAATTACTTGTAAGTAGCGCAGGTGGAGCGAAAGCTGTTGAAACAATTCCAGTAATTTGGGATGAAGCTCCATCGAATACGGATGCATACCGATTATATGTTGGTGGTTTAAAAGGCGGACATTCGGGTATGGAAATTGATAAACAACGTGGTAATGCGAACAAAGTATTAGGACGAGTATTACATGATTTATCAGTAAATATTCAATTTGATATAAGTGAAGTTCACGGTGGATTAAAAACGAATGCAATTCCGCGTGAAAGTGTAGCTACAATCGTATTACGTACAGAAGATGTAGAGAAAGTAGAAGAAAAACTAGAATCATGGACACGAGTATTACAAGAAGAAATGCGTGCTGTTGATCCAGATGTTCATGTTACACTTACAAAATTAGATGAGAAAGTAGAAAAAGTATTTGCTAAAGAAACACAAAAGCAACTTATTTCATCATTATTCTTAATTCCGAACGGCATTCAAAGTATGAGCATGGATATTAAAGGTCTAGTAGAAAGCTCAACAAATTTAGGTGTTATTGAAACGTTGCAAGATGAAATTAAATTACGTAACGAAGTGAGAAGTTCTGTAAGTAGTTTAAAACAACATATTGCAGATGAGATTAAATGTATTGCCGAATTAGTTGGTGCAACATTTGAAATCGAGTCAGAGTATCCAGAATGGCCATACAATCCGAATTCACAAATTCGTAATTTATTTGAAAAAGTGCATCAAGAAAAATACAATAAAGATGTTGAAATCTTCGCTGTACACGCTGGGATTGAATGTAGTGTATTCGTTCAAAAGATGCCTGAATTAGATGCAATTTCATTCGGTCCAGATATATTCAACGTCCATACCCCAGATGAACATATTAGTATTTCTTCTGTTGTGAATAACTGGGGATTCTTCGTTGATGTAATGAAAGGTACGAAAGAATTAGCTAAGTAATAATGATGAAATGAAAAATAGCCTATAAAATTTTATAGGCTATTTTTTTGTATAGAGTTTTATTAGAAATTCGTTTTTATGTAAGTATTTCATTTTTGCTTTTATTTCTAAAAGAGATTGTAGCAAAGATTGCTCCGGATATCGCTCCGATTAAAGTCGTAAAAATTGCACTCCATGCTGCAAATGACATTATTACCACCAGTGTATATAGTAACATCGAATGTATCTCCATGCTTTAAGTCACCAATTGCTAACTCTTCTATAAAATCTGCATTATGATGTAATAAAAAATAGTTTTGCCACCGCCAAGTATCTAAAAATCGTGATTCTTTTTGTGTAGGTTGCGATTCAGCAGAGGCAGGTGGGAGCGTACCAATTGTATTTGAATATAAAAATCCTCCAACAGTCAATGCGCCAATAATGGTTGATTGCCTTAAAAATTTCATCTTTTAGACCTCCTAATTAATAAAGAATTTAGAAATCGTTTTTGTAAAAAACTAGCTGTGAAATCTAAAGGATGATAATATCTTCTATAATCATATTAACATTTATAGTAGAGATATGGTTCATAATAAAGGGGGAATACATATGTGGAAGCGATTTGTAGCGATTGGTGATAGTTTTACAGAGGGGATAGGGGATGAAGTTGAGGGTATAGCATTAAAAAGCTGGGTAGATCATTTTGTCCAACTGTGTGTAAACGATATAGAATATGCTAATTTTGCAAAGCGTGGGTTAGTAACGAAAGAAATTCGCTCGCAACAATTGGAAAAGGCGTTAACTTTTAATCCGGATTTGGTTAGCCTCATTGCAGGTGCAAACGACGTATTAAAAGGACGTTGGAATCATTATGCATATAAGGAAGATATGAAATGTATGATAGATACATTAAGTAAAACAGGTGCCGATATTATGATAGCAAACCTTCCAGATTTTACAGTCAGACTTCCATTTTCTACAGAAAAAAAACAAGTGTTAAAAGAACAATTATTAGAGGCAAATGAAGTTATACGTTCACTGAGTAGAGAGTATCAGCTTCATCATATTGACTTTTGGAATCATCATGTAGTTAATGACAATACGCTTTGGTCTAAGGATTTCATTCATCCAAACTCAAAAGGATATGTAAAAGTTGCTGAACTGATCTTTAGTAGTTTGCCTGTACATGATGCTTCTAAATAAGCTTTTGAATGAACTAATCCCTTGCGCGGGGGGGGGGGGTTCATATTTTCTGTTGCAGAACCCTTAGTATAAGGGTTCTTTTTGGTAACAAAAATCTAAAAAAGATACAATTGGAGAACTCGAACTAAATGGAACAAATGAAACTTGTATCTTGTCTATATATTGAAACCATAATAAAAGTGAGGGTAGTTTTATGTTTATTCAAATAAGTTTGAGGTGTGGAAATGGAACAGACGTTTATTGAAAAGTGTAATCATGATGAGCTGGACGATGTTATAAAAGATTATTGGCAAGATGTATGGAATTATTCATTTATTATTACGAAAGATCCACACTTATCAGATGATATTACGCAAGATGTATTTATAAAGGTATTTAAAAATTGGAATTCATTTCGAAAGGAGTCATCTATTAAAACGTGGATATTAAAAATCACAAGAAATACGGCAATAAACTATTTGAAATCATCTTATTTTAAAAGAATATCTTTAATAGGTTTTTTTAGTGACGATAAGCAATCCCAGTCGGCAGAACAAGAATTTTTTAAGCAAGAAGAAATGAATGATGTGTGGAAAGTTGTATTAAAGCTACCTAAAAAGCACCGTGAAATAATCATATTGGATGCAAAATATGAATTATCTTATGAAGAAATGGCTGAAACGTTAGGAGTATCCATTGGAACTGTAAAATCTAGATTAAGTAGAGCAAGAAGTAAGGTTTCAAAATTAATAGGGGAGGGTAGTAGTGATGAAAAGTAAAAAAAATCCTGACTGGTATAGTAAATTAAAGAACGGACCAATGGAACACCGTAAAGATGAAGAAGAATACGTTTATAAAATAAAGCAATCTATATATGAAAGTAATGAGGGAGGTTCTCCAAAACATACAAGACTGTTTCGTAAAAAAGCATTGCCAATTGTAGTGGTTTTAGCTTGTACATTTTTATTTTTTATTGTTCAACAACCTTGGCTTGATGATAATAAATCACCAGTACAAAGTAGTACACAAATTAAGCCTAAAACAAAAGATGAGTCTGCTCAAGATCCATCACTAAAACAATTTATGAATGAACTATATCAAAGTACGAACTCAAAAAATGAAAATGAGCTGTACAAAGCGTTAAATGATGAAGTTCTTTTTAAAGGGAAGAGTTATAAGAAGGATGAATTGAAGTTTGATGAAGATATTTTTCATGAGTTGCAAGTCGCTCTTACAATGGGAGGAGAATTTGCAAATGATACAAAACAAGTATACAGAGTACCAAGTGGATTGACAGAAAGTAACCAACCAAAGCAAGCACACTTTATATATGCAACTGTTACTGGAAATAAAACGAAAATTTTAGCTGAACCAAAGCGAGAATCTCAAGTTTTATATGAAGTATCTAATGAAATGGTAAAAGCTTGGATTCCAGAAAAAGTGCAGAATGATGAATATATAAAAATATCGACAATTAACGGTAATACTGGATATGTACAAAAAGAGTACGTTTTAACTGACATTAAATACTCATTTATGTTTGAAAAGAATAATGAAGGTGAATGGAAAATAATAAATATAGATTCTATTTGGTAAAAAAGGAAGGTTCACTTTAATGAACCTTCCTTTTTGTTTTTATTCTCTTTTTGAAGAGTATTCCAGGACTCTAAAATTTCTGATGTAACGAGAGCAGCAATGTTTTTTTCTGAATTACTACCAGGAATAACGACAGAAACGGCAATCTGTGGATCTTCGGTAGGAGCATATGCAATGAATAGAGAATGATTGATCATTCTTGCTTGCTCATTCGGAAAACCTGTAATACCTGTTTTACCAGCGACGTCGAAGGGCAACTTTTTAATCTCCTCTATATTTTGACTCATTCCACCTTGTACGACACTCCAAAATTTCGTCGGGTAACGATTTGAACTTTCTAAAATTGGTTTAAACTTTTTTGTTTCTTTACCATCTTGACCAATAATAGCACTTACAATTTGAGGTTTATATTTATCACCTTTACTTGCTAAAGTTGCTGCATATTGAGCGAGTTGAAGCGGAGTATGCACTTCGTTTCCGCCCCATGAAGCATTTAATAAAGCGGAGATTCCATTTTCAAACTTATTGGAAGGGTGGAATTCATATTGTCCGTCTTCTTCAAAGGGTAAATCAATCCCGGTTTTAGAACGTAGGCCGAATTGCATTAAATAATCTGTCCATATATGTGCCACTTTTTCTATATTGCCATTATGTTGGTTAAATAATGGAAGAGCTACTTTTGCTGTCATAAATGTGTTAGATGAATTAATGATAGCCTGCCTCGGTGTAATCTCACCTGTTGGTGTTCCGGGTGCATTTGTAATGTTATTTTGATTATCATACTCAAAAGTACCGTTATCTAAATACGTATCTTCAGGTTGAAAAAGCTTTTCGTTTAATCCAATTAAAATAGTAAGTGGCTTTATAGTAGAAGCCATATTTACATAAGATTCACCATATTTTAATTTTTGAATTGCTTTATTTTGCGAAAGTGATTTTATGTTATTTATTTTAGTTGTTACATGTGTATGTAATATATTTGGATCAAAAACTGCTGAGTTGGCCATAGTTAAAATCGCGCCAGTTTTTGCATCGCTCACTACAGCATAACCACCTTTAGCATCAGGTGTTTTCTTAATTTGAGATTTTAATGCCTCTTCCGTTTTTTGTTGCAACTTAAAATCTAAAGCTAGCCGGATATCTTTTCCGTTTTGTACTTTTCGAATGCTCCATAAGAACTCTTTATTATTCATTTTAAAAATAAGAGTTTTACCCGGTTTTCCTTTTAAATCATCTTCATATTGCAGCTCAATCCCACTTTTTCCAACCGGCATATGCTTTGAATTAAGGTTATTTTCTACATACCCAATTACCTGTGAACCAATTTCATGTTTAGGATAATATCGAATCCATTCATCTTTAATTATTACATTATTCGGTTTGTTTTTGTTTATGAATGCAAGTTCATTCTCAACTATATCAGAGTATAACGGTATATCATGCATAGTCTGTTTTTTACAAGATTGTTGTAATTGAGATTTTAGGCTCTCTGAAGAAATATCATGTTGAAACTTACTTGAAAATTGATCGAAAAAAGCTAATGTGTTTGATGTATCTTGTTTCGATAGCTTTTCATCATTAGAAGTACAATATAGAGACTTAACTTTCTTATTTGTAGCTAGTATTACACCATTTTGATCAAAGATTTTTCCTCTTTCGGCTGAAGAAGTTGCGATAGTAATTGAAATGAAGTTGATTTTAAATAGAATTAGTAAAATCAAACCTACAATAGAAAGAACCGCAAAAAATCCCCATTTTTTTATTTTTGTATGTAACATAAAATCCTCCCTTTTGTAGCCTACTTCATCTTATAGTTAATTATTTTTTTTGTAAATGTGGAACAACTTTATTATTTAGATTGTCTATTAAGTACTACAGCATGAAGAAAGGAATAATCAGTATGAAAAGTTACTAGTCAGCCTATGGGTAAATATATTATGAGTCACATTGCAAGCGACAAAAAACAAGTGAGAAAAAAGGAAGGGAGATGTATTAATTACGCGGCTATACAAAAAGGAATTAATACTTACAAAGATTTAGAAAAAAAGATAAGACACTATTCATAACCGAATAATGGTTTCAAATATATAGGGAACGTTTAAGTATTAGTGAGGAGTTTCGGAAGAATTATATGGAGGATTTATGAAAGAACAAAAAGGAAAGAAACAGAAGACATATATATCTATTCGGTTAAATATCATGTTCCTTTGCATATTTTTACTATTCTCAGCTATTATTATGCAGCTAGGGAAAGTACAAATTGTGGAGGGAGAGGCTTATAGGAACCAAGTGGAAAGTAGTCAAAATGCAATAACTAGTATTCCAGTTCCACGTGGACAAATTTTAGATCGAGAAGGGAAAACAGTCGTTAATAATAAACCTCTTCGCACAATTACGTATACAAGGGTAAAGGGGATTACGAGTGAAGCTATTTTAAAAACAGCAAAAGACTTGGCGGAAGTACTTAAAATGCCCGAACAAGACATAAATAAATTAACCGATATCGATAAAAAAGATTTTTGGATGCAGTTGAATTTGAAACGTGCGGAGACAAAGATTACTAAAAAAGATATAGAAACGTTTAAAGAAAAGGGTATAGAGGGAAAAGAGTTAGATAAAAAAATAGAAGACTTAAGGCGAGGTCGCGTTACAGAAGTAGAATTGGCAGAATTAACAGCACAAGATTTAAAGGTGTTAGCTATTAAAAGTAAAATGAGTTCGGGTTATCAACTAACACCACAAATTATTAAAAAGGATGTAACAGATGAAGAGTATGCGCGGATAAGTGAAAACCTTGCGAAATTTCCAGGAGTAGATGCGACGGTTGATTGGGAACGTAATTATGTAAACGGAAATTTATTTCGTTCTGTATTAGGAAATATTACGAGTAGCGAAGAAGGTTTGCCAAAAGAAAATTTAGATTCTTACTTAGTACGCGGATATAACCGGAATGATCGTGTCGGAAAAAGTTATATTGAACAGCGATATGAAGATGTATTACATGGTACAAAAGAAGAAGTGAAAAATGTTACTGATAAAGCAGGAAACATTATAAACACCGAAATAATCTCTAAAGGAAAAAGTGGTAACAGTATAACATTAACGATTGATATGGAATTACAAAAGAAAGTGGAAGAAAGTATAGAGAAAAATTTGAGAGCTTTTAAGAGTTCTGAGCCGCTGCTCGATCGAGCTTTTGTCGTCATGACGAATCCAAATAACGGACAGATTTTATCTATGGCAGGCAAAAAGATTGTAGAAAAAGAAGGGAAAACAGAGATTGAGGATTTGGCATTAGGCAATATGACAACTTCGTATGAGCTAGGTTCTGCTGTAAAAGGTGCTACTTTATTAACGGGATATGAGACAGGAGCAATACATTCAGGAGATCAATTTTATGATGCACCGATGAAATTTAAAGGTACACAAGCTAAGAAATCGTGGAATGTATCTGGATTTGGTAATATTAATGATTTACGAGCTTTACAAGTATCTTCGAATGTATACATGTTCCAGACAGCTTTAAAAATTGCGGGAGTTAATTACGTACCAAATGGCTCATTGGATATTAAACAAGGAGCATTTGATACGATGCGCTATTATTTCAAGCAATTTGGTTTAGGCGTCCCAACAGGTATCGATTTACCGAATGAAATAATTGGACAAACTAGAAAAGTAGATAGTCAACCTGGGTTTTTACTAGACTTTTCCATCGGTCAGTATGATACGTATACGCCGTTGCAATTGGCACAATATATTTCAACGATTGCTAATGGTGGATATAGAATGCAACCTCAAATTGTACAAGAAATACGAGAACAATCAATAAAAGACGAGGTTGGTAAAGTTATACGCTCTATAGAACCTGTCGTATTAAATCGAGTTGATATGAAGAAAGAACATATTGACCGGATAAAAGAAGGGTTTAGATGGGTATTCCAAGAAGGGGATGGAACTGGCGTAAAGTACTTCAAAAATGCGCCATATAAACCCGCTGGAAAGACAGGGACAGCCCAAACTGTATATGGCGGAGATGATCCAATTGGTAGAAATGCAAAAGGAGAACGTATGGAATGTTATAACTTAACGTTAGTCGGATATGCTCCATATGATAATCCAGAAGTAGCGTTTTCTGTAGTAGTCCCATGGCTTCATAATGACAAAAGTGGAATTAATTCTATAATTGGAAAGGAAGTTTTAGATGCATATTTTGATTTAAAACAGCAACGTATACATGGTGAGGGTGCTAGTACAGATAGTCCTAATCAAAATTAGTGAAATTTGATTACTTTTCTCAGGGGAAGAGACCCTATTTTATATAAAGCATTTATAAGTAAAAAGATGAGGTGTGAAATAAGGGGTAGCGTCGATCATAGTTGCTACTCTTTATTTTGTTAATAACACCGATATTAGTTATAAAGTTTTTTAAGATAATGGAACAAATTTATTTCGGTGATTGTCTATTATATGTAAGTAAAAAAAGTGTTAAGAACTTGAAAGGAATGATGATTTTGAAAAATAAGAGGATGCTAAAAATAGGAATATGCGTTGGTATATTAGGTATAAGTCTTACAGGTCTAGAAACTTTTAAAGGAGGAACATTGCAAGTTGAAGCGAAAGAAAAGACTGGACAAGTGAAACATAAAAATCAGGCGACACATAAAGAATTCTCTAAACTTGAGCAAAAATTTGATGCTCGATTAGGTGTATATGCGATTGATACTGGTTCAAATCAAACAATCTCTTATCGACCTAACGAAAGGTTTGCCTTTGCATCAACTTATAAGGCTTTAGCAGCAGGAGTATTACTACAGCAAAACTCTACTGAGAAATTAAATGAAGTTATTACTTATACGAAAGAAGACTTAGTGAATTATTCACCTGTTACAGAGAAATATGTAGATACTGGAATGACACTAGGAGAAATTGCGGAGGCTGCTGTTCGTTACAGTGATAATACTGCAGGGAATATTTTATTTAACAAAATAGGTGGACCGAAAGGGTATGAAAAAGCGCTTAGACAGATGGGGGACCGGGTTACTATGTCTGATCGTTTTGAAACAGAATTAAACGAGGCTATTCCAGGAGATATTCGTGATACTAGTACAGCGAAAGCAATTGCTACGAATCTTAAAGCTTTTACGGTCGGAAATGCACTTCCTGCTGAAAAACGTAAGATACTTACAGAGTGGATGAAAGGAAATGCGACAGGAGACAAACTTATTCGTGCAGGCGTGCCAACTGACTGGGTAGTTGCAGATAAATCAGGTGCTGGAAGTTACGGGACACGAAATGATATTGCGATCGTTTGGCCACCAAATAGAGCAGCTATTATCATCGCAATTTTATCTAGTAAAGATGAGAAAGAGGCTACCTATGATAATCAACTAATTAAAGAGGCGGCTGAAGTTGTAATCGATGCTATTAAATAATACTCTCTTAGTTATTTCAGTTCTTTACCATATGTTATTGGATGTATAAAATTAGAAAACGATTCTTTTTCGTATGAAAAGAATCGTTTTTGTGTTTTTATTATTAAGAGGATAAAGGTAAAATAAATATATATGACGTATCCGATGTGAAATTTCATGTACTGTACTATATTCAATAAAAATCAAAAATGTATCATATAATTCTGTTAACATAAAATAAGTGTTTTATGAAAATAAAAGGAGAGAATATGAAGAGAAATATTAATAGAATCATATTGTTTATTGGCATATTAGTAGCTTTTATTACTTTTTTATATTTACAGAACAATTTAATAGGTATAACTGAGGTTAAAATAACCTCTAGTAAAATACCCTCCTCTTTTAAAGGGTATAAAATTCTACAAATTTCAGACTTACACAATAAACAATTTGGCGATAAACAAGATGTGTTAATTCAAAAAATTGAAAGCATAGACCCAGATATTATTGCGATTACGGGTGATTTAATTGACAGTAAATCATACGATGCAGAAGTTAGTATGCAATTAATACGAGAAATTGTAAAGAAGTATCCTGTATATTTTGTGACAGGAAACCATGAACAATGGTCTGGAAAGTATAACCGTTTAGAAAAAGAGTTGAAGAAATATGATGTCAATGTTTTAAGGAATGAACATGTAAGCATTCGAAAGGGTGAGCAAGAAATAAACTTGCTAGGTATTGATGATCCAGAGTTTGGTACTGGAAACCGTGATGAAGGAAATATTATAATAGATGAAATTAAAAAAGCAAAAATTGAAATGCAGCCAGATAGATATAATGTATTATTATCCCACAGGCCTGAATTTATAAAGGAATATACGAATGAGAGGTTGGATTTGGTTTTATCGGGACATGCTCATGGAGGGCAAGTTAGATTGCCATTTATTGGCGGGTTAGTTGCTCCAAATCAAGGTGTTTTACCTAAATATACAGCAGGTTTATATGTAGAACAAAATACATCAATGGTAGTGAGTAGAGGATTAGGAAATAGTATCATTCCGCAAAGAATTTTGAATAGGCCAGAGATTGTAGTCGTGCAGCTAAATTAAGTTGTACGATTTTTTTATACAATAATGAGTAAAGGTGTTTTATGTATTTTGCAGGAGTTAACATTACAATTTTGTTAAAAATTTTCTACGTTACATAAAGTAACAAAATTTGACCCTGATTGTTTGTTATAGTGTAAATAATCAAAAAACTTAAAATTTGTCGAGTGAAAATTGTGATAAGTAATTCATGTAAAAAACTTAAAGGGGTGTACACATGCATAAAGAATACGAAATTGAAGAGTATACGGCGATTGAGGAACAAATACATTATTATTGTAAATGTTTATTAGTAACTCATCCTGATCAAATTATAAAGTATTTAGAAAAAAGATTAGAAAAATATGCAGAAACATTACAATATGCACATTTATATCCCGACACAGTTATATTACCGTTACAGCAATTAGTTATCGAATATTCTTTAGATGTTGCTAGAATTAGAAAGTATATGAATTTAAAAACGTAAAGTAAAATTTATAGTTTAAATGAAACAGAGTCGACTTTAGGAAATGAAATTCTAATGTCGACTCTGTTTCATTGTTTAATATCGTCGAGTGAAAATACATACTAATCAATGAAGTTTGACATATAATTACGCAAGAGTAAAATAAAAGTGAGTACTCACTCATTTTAGAGAAGGGGGAAGAATATGTGAAGCAACCTGCCATTATTTTACGGACTGTATCAAAAAGTTTTGGGAAAAAAGAAGTTTTACACAATCTTTCATTACAAGTTGAAAAAGCAGAGATATTTGGTTTAGTTGGGCCTTCAGGTTCAGGGAAAACGACTCTTATTAAATTGATTGCGGGTATTAATGAGGCAACGGAAGGTGAAGTGATTGTTAATCATACTAATATGCCTAATTTAAATGAAATGAAAAGAATTGGTTATATGGCTCAGGCTGATGCATTATACGAAGAATTATCAGCATATGAAAATGCAGATTTTATGGCAACGATGTATGGATTAAAGGGAAAGCATAAAAAAGAAAGAATTGAAGAGGTTTTTGATCTCGTACAATTATCACAACATATGAAAAAGCAAGTGCAGCATTTTTCAGGCGGGATGAAGAAGCGTTTATCATTAGCAATAGCACTCCTTCATGAACCAGAAATATTAATTTTAGATGAGCCAACAGTGGGGATAGATCCGCTTCTTAGAAAAACGATTTGGGAAAAATTTTATGATTTGAAAAAGAAAGGCACTACCATTATTGTAACAACACACATTATGGACGAAGCTGAATTTTGTGAACGCCTAGGGTTAATTAGAGAAGGAAAGCTAGTTGCGAATGGAACACCTGAAGAATTGAAAAAATGGGTATCATCAGGACGAATTGAAGATGTCTTTTTGCTGGAAGAGGTGACTCTATCATGAGAGTTACCGGTGTAATCATTCGTATTATTCGCCAATTTTTTCGAGATAAACGTTCGTTAGCGATGATGTTTGGGGCACCTATGTTATTACTTTGGTTATTGTCACTAGTGTTTACACAAAAAGACTATGTACCGCATATTGCTGTTGTTGATATGCCCGCTCAGTTAGTAAAAGTGATGAAAAATCAGGAAGCGTCAATTTATGAATATAATATAGAAAAGGCAATGTCTGAGCTGGAAAATCAAAAGGTAGATGCAGTCATTCGTTTAGAAAATGGAAAAATGAATATTGTATTAGAAGGTAGCGATTCGTCAAAAAATCGTGCTGTACTTCAAATATTACAAAAAAGTACAGAGAAGAACGATATATCGATTATGAAACCTGAAGTGAATTATTTACATGGCTCTAAAAACTTTACAATGTTTGATGGACTTGGTCCTGTATTAATCGGTTTCTTTACCTTTTTCTTTGTATTCATTTTATCAGGGGTGTCTTTCGTAAGAGAACGTTTAAGTGGTACTTTAGAAAGGTTATTATCAACTCCAATTAAAAGATGGGAAATAGTTGTAGGATATATTATTGGTTTTGGGATCTTTGCATTTATACAATCCATTATTATCGTAAGTTTTTCAGTTTACATTTTAGACTTGTATGTAGCTGGCTCCATATGGCTAACGCTACTTATTACATGTATGCTTTCTTTAACGGCATTAACTTTAGGGACGTTTTTATCGGCATACGCAAATAATGAATTTCAAATGATCCAGTTTATACCGCTTGTCATTGTGCCACAAATTTTCTTTTCTGGTTTGTTTCCAATTGAATCGATGAATAAGTGGCTTCAAATGTTAGGGAAATTATTTCCACTCACATATGGCGCTGACGCAATGAGACAGGTGATGATTCGAAATCAAGGATTTACAGAGATTGCATTAGATCTTACCGTATTATTACTTTTTTCAATATTATTTGCAGTAGGAAATGTATTTGCTTTAAAGAAACATCGCAAAATATAAAAATGACAAAAAGGGGCTTTATAAATGCAGAAAGATTGGTTGGAGGAATTAATAGCTGCAACTAACACAGATAAACGAAATGAACGTCAAATGCGTATATTAGAGGCGGCTGTTGATATGTTTGGAGAAAAAGGTTATGCTGCAACTTCAACAAGTGAAATTGCAAAACGGGCTGGTGTAGCGGAAGGAACAATCTTCCGCTACTATAAAACGAAAAAAGATTTATTATTAGCAGTCGTCATGCCGACATTAACAAAGTTTGCTGCACCATTTTTCGTACAAGCCTTCGCAAAGGAAATATTTAAATCGGAGTATGAATCGTATGAAGGGCTTCTAAGAGTTATTATTCATAATAGATTTGAATTTGCAAAAAAGCATTTTCCAATGATAAAAATATTAATTCAAGAAGTGCCATTTCAGCCAGAACTGAAAAATGAGATACAACAACTAGTAGAAACAGAGTTGCTTTCCCATTTTAAAAAGTTAATTGCAAAGTTTCAAGTAGAAGGGGAGATTATTGAGATGCCCCCATCTTCTGTTTTACGACTTACTTTATCAGCTGTATTAGGTTTATTATTAACACGGTTTTTATTATTGCCTGAAGAAAAATGGGATGATGAAACTGAAATTGAAAATACGATTCAGTTTATATTGTACGGATTAACGCCACGAAATTAATCGTCGAAGTATGAATTACATATGTTACATTTAAGTAAAATAATAAATCGCCTTTAAAAAGGCGATTTATATTTGTTATATTTTTGATAAATAAGTACTTGTTTACTAAAAACATTCTAAATTAACGTACTTCTTTGTCTCTTCTTCTAAGACCTAATAATCCTGCTAGTCCTAATAAACCGAGCCAAGCCCAATTATTATTTCTATCACGATTATCATTTAAATCATTTGTTGTATTTACATTTCGAGTTCTTACATCATTATTAACTCTGTCTAAGTTATTGTCATTCACTCGAGTTGAAATGTCAGTGTTATTAACTCTATTCATATTAGTTCCATCGTATTCAGCATGGGCAGATGTACCTAAAAACATAATAGAAAGTGCTAAAACACTTACAATAGATGATAATTTCTTCTTCATAACGATCCCTCCTTTCTTACGTGTTAATTTCTCCAGAGTATGTGTATATTATTCGTTTCACAGTATTTAAACCGTCATTATAGAGGGCGCATTTATAGAAAATAGAGTTGAATGATTGCAAATATATCATTTGCTATATTTGCAATTATAAAATTAAAGGAATCAAACTTTGCTTAAAATGTTAATATTAGTACAATTTATATTATACGGACTAGCACTAAGGAGGTAATGAAATGCGGCAATTTGCAAAACCTACAATCGTTGTAAGTAAATGTTTAGAGTTTGATGCTTGTCGTTATAATGGAGAGATGATTCCGGATGTAACAATACGAAATTTGCAGCCATTTGTTACATTTATACCTGTTTGTCCAGAAGTCGAGATTGGATTGGGGACTCCTCGTGAAACGATACGAATTGTAGAAGAAAACGGTTTGAATAGACTTGTGCAACCGTCGACACGAGAAGATGTAACTGAAAAAATGGAGCAGTTTTCAAATGACTTTTTACAAACGTTATCGGATGTGGATGGTTTTATTTTAAAAAATCGTTCGCCAAGTTGTGGTACGCGTGATGTGAAAATTTATTCTAGTTTTGAAAAAGCGCCAGCAAAGGGAAAAGGATCTGGCTTATTTGGCGGAGCAGTAGTAAAAAATTTTTCGCATCTTCCAATTGAAGAAGAAGGCAGATTGTCGAATTTTATTATTAGAGAGCATTTCTTTACAAGGTTATTTACAATCGCATATTACAAGATGATTAAACGTAATAAAAATATGAAAGACCTCGTATCGTTTCAGTCGGATAATAAATATTTATTTATGGCATATAATCAGGTGAAACAAAAGGAATTAGGGCGTATTATTGCAAATCAAAAAAATGAAACGATCGAAGTTGTATTTGAAAACTATGAGAAGAATTTATATGAATTATTTATGCGCACACCCCGCTATACATCAAATGTAAATGTATGTGAGCATATTTTTGGATACTTTAAAACAAAGCTGAAAAAACAAGAAAAAGATCATTTTTTAAATTTAATACAAAAGTATATAGAAAAGAAAATTCCGCTTAGTAGCTTACTTGCAATTTTAAAATCATGGGCTCTTCGATTTGATGAAAAGTATTTATTAAGACAAACATATTTCGAACCATATCCTGAAGCTTTAGTAGAGATTTCAGATTCAGGTAAAGGTAGAGATTATTAAACATAAAATTACATAATTCGACAAGGAAACTCCTATGTTGTTGTAGAACAATGTAGGAATTTTTTTGTGCATTAGTACAGAATCTGTTTTAAAATTAAATTATGACAGAATTATAACAATTATCTAACTAATGTTCTTGTCTTTTCATTCGTAATGTTTGTAGTAGAAACTCGCACGCTGTCGAAACTCAATATTCGATAAGGGGTGTGTAGCGGAATGGAATTTACTCTAACTCGCGAAAAACAAATGATTAAAGAAATGGTACGTGACTTTGCTGAAAAGGAAATCGCACCAAAAGCTGTGTATTATGACAAAACTGCAGAGTTTCCATATGAAACATTTCAAAAAATGGGCGAACTAGGATTATTAGGCATCCCATTCCCAGAAGAGTATGGAGGTTCAGGTGGCGATACAGTATCGTACGCGTTAGCAGTTGAAGAAATTGGTCGTGCTTGTGGTGGGACAGGATTAAGTTACGCTGCAACAATTTCATTAGGTGCTTCTCCAATTTATTATTTCGGTACAGAAGAACAAAAACAGAAATATTTAGTTCCAATGGCATCAGGCAAAACTTTAGGTGCTTTCGGATTAACTGAGCCGAATGCTGGATCTGATGCAGGTGGCACACAAACGAAAGCTATATTAGACGGAGACGAGTATGTTATTAGTGGTGAGAAGTGTTGGATTACAAATGCAGAGTATGCAAATACAATTATTGTAACCGCTGTCAACGGTGTTGAAGAGAATGGTAGAAAACGTATTTCTGCATTTATCGTACCGACTACTAGTGAAGGGTTAACGATTTCAAGCCCTTACGATAAGATGGGCGTACGTGCTTCTAATACTTGTGAAATCGTACTTGATGGTGTACGTGTGCCGAAAGAAAATATACTTGGTGATGTAAATAAAGGGTTTAAACAATTCTTATATACACTTGATGGAGGACGTATTTCAATCGCAGCATTAGCTGTTGGTATTGCACAATCTGCATTTGAACGTGCACTGCAATATGCGAAAGAACGTCAACAATTTGGAAAATCAATTTCTAATTTCCAAGCGATTCAATTTAAATTAGCTGATATGGCAACTGAAGTAGAGCTAGCGCGTAATTTAGTACATAAAGCAGCTTGGTTAAAAGATAACGATAAACCTTTCGGTAAAGAAGCGGCTATGGCAAAACTTTTCGCATCTGAAGCAGCAAGCCGTATTGCAAATCAAGCAGTACAAATTCACGGTGGATATGGCTATATGCGTGAATATGAAGTAGAACGACATATTCGTGATGCAAAACTATTAGAAATTGGTGAAGGAACTTCTGAAATTCAACGTCTCGTAATTGCTAGACATTTAGGATGTAGATAAAAAGGAGGAATCACTATGTTTCAAAAAATATTAATTGCTAATCGCGGGGAAATTGCAGTTCGTATTATGAAAACTTGTCAAAAACTTGGCATTCGCACTGTTGCTATTTATTCTGAGGCAGATGAAAATGCCTTGCATGTAAAAATGGCAAATGAAGCTTACTTAGTAGGTGGGCCACGTGTCCAAGAAAGCTATTTAAACCTTGAAAAAATTATTGAAATAGCTAAGAAGACAAATGCTGAAGCAATCCACCCAGGGTATGGATTATTATCTGAGAATCCATCTTTTCCGGTTCGTTGTAAAGAAGAAGGAATCGTATTTATCGGTCCATCAGAAGAAATCATTACGAAGATGGGAAGTAAAATCGAATCACGTATTGCGATGCAAGCTGCAGATGTGCCAGTAGTTCCGGGTATTACTACAAATATTGAAACTGCTGAAGAAGCAATTGAAATTGCTAAACAAATTGGTTACCCATTAATGTTGAAGGCATCCGCAGGCGGCGGAGGCATTGGAATGCAGTTGATGGAAACTGAGCAAACGCTCACCAAAGCATTTGAAAGCAACAAAACAAGAGCACAAAACTTCTTCGGTAACGGAGAAATGTATTTAGAGCGCTATATTGCAGATGCACATCATATTGAAATTCAGCTTTTAGCAGATACACATGGTAACACAGTGTATTTATGGGAGCGTGAATGTTCAGTACAGCGCCGAAATCAGAAAGTAATTGAAGAAGCACCTTCACCATTTTTAGATGAAGGTACACGAAAAGCGATGGGTGAAGTTGCTGTACAAGCTGCTAAAGCTTTAGGATATACAAATGCTGGTACAGTTGAGTTTCTAGTAGATAATCAGAAGAACTTCTATTTCTTAGAGATGAATACGAGATTACAAGTAGAGCATCCAGTTACAGAAGAAATTACTGGTTTAGATCTTGTAGAACAACAACTTCTAATTGCATGTGGTGAAAAATTATCGTTTACACAAGATGATATAAAACGTAGTGGTCATGCCATTGAGGCACGTATTTATGCAGAAGATCCGAAAACTTTCTTCCCATCACCTGGGAAAATTACAGATTTAACGCTTCCAACAAACGTACGTATTGATCACTTTTTGGAGAATCAAGTAACGATTACACCTTTCTATGATCCAATGATTGCGAAAGTCATTGCTCATGGTGAAACGCGTGAAGAAGCAATTTCAAAATTACATGATGCTTTAGAAGAATTAAAAGTAGAAGGTATTAAAACAAACACGCCAATGCTACTTCAAGTATTGGAAGATGATGTGTTCAAAAGTGGTATTTATACAACGGGTTTTGTAACGAAACAACTTGTTAAAAAATAAGATTTAACAATACTAAGGGGGAAAAAATGATGACGAAAGTATATGCATCGATGGCAGGAAATGTATGGAAGATTGTTGTAGGAGTAGGAGATACAGTAGAGGAAGAGCAAGATGTCGTCATTTTGGAATCTATGAAAATGGAAATTCCAATCGTTTCAGAAGAAGCTGGCACAGTTATGAAAATTAATGTGCAAGAAGGCGATTTTGTAAATGAAGGAGATGTATTACTAGAAATTGAATAGGGAGATATAGGGGGAAGCGAATTGAAACTACCTAATTTTGCTGTCATTAAAGAAGTCGGGCCACGTGATGGCTTACAAAATGAAAAAAAGATTGTTGGCACAAAAGATAAAGTAAAATGGATTCAACTACTTACAGAGGCTGGATTATCGTACGTTGAAGTTTCCTCATTCGTTCACCCTAAATGGGTCCCTGCATTAGCAGATGCAAATGATGTGTTTTCAGAGCTGAAAAGGGACCCAAATGTTACATATGCAGCGCTTGTTCCAAATCAAAATGGTTTGGAACGAGCTTTTTTGCAAAATGTAGATGAGGTGAATGTTTTTTTATCAGCAAGTGAATCTCATAATAAAAGTAATATTAATAAATCCATTAAAGAAGCATTAGTTGTAATTGAAGATATAACAAAACAGGCGTTATTTGAAGGTAAAAAGGTAAGAGGCTATGTTTCTACTGTATTTGGATGTCCTTATGAAGGGGATATAAGCGTCATAGCAGTTGACGAATTATGTGATCAACTATTTTCATACGGCATTTATGAAGTGTCTCTTGGTGACACAATCGGAGTAGCGAATCCGTTACAAGTAGAGCGAGTATTAGAGCATTTATTAAAGAAATATGATGCTTCGCAGTTTGCAATGCACTTCCATAATACGTACGGAATGGCTCTTGCGAATGTAGTAAAGTCTTTAGAATACGGTATTACAACATTTGATAGTTCTTGTGGTGGTCTTGGCGGCTGTCCATATGCACCCGGAGCATCGGGCAATGTTGCAACTGATGACTTAGTTCATATGCTCCATAAGTTAGGGGTCCAAACGAATATTGATGAAGAGAAGTTATTGAGAGCGAGTCAATTTATTCAAAGTAAGTTAAATATCCAATTACCGAGTCATGTGTATAGAGCGCTTCAACATAAAACGATAAGTAGGTGAGAAGATGCTACAATTACAAAATATTTCAGTTGATTATGTAACACCGCACGTTGTAAAGATTTCATTAAATCGTGAAAGACAAGCAAACTCATTATCTTTAGCGTTATTAGAAGAGTTACAAAACATATTAACTCAAATAAATGAAGAGGCAAATACTCGTGTAGTTATTCTAACAGGTGCTGGTGAAAAAGCGTTTTGTGCTGGTGCTGATTTAAAAGAACGTGCTGGCATGAATGATGAACAAGTTCGCCATGCTGTTAGTATGATTCGTACTACTATGGAAATGGTTGAACAATTACCACAGCCAGTTATTGCTGCTATAAATGGAATCGCACTTGGTGGTGGTACGGAATTAAGTTTAGCTTGTGATTTTAGAATTGCGGCTGAATCTGCAAGTCTTGGTCTTACTGAAACTACACTTGCAATTATACCAGGAGCAGGTGGTACGCAGCGTTTGCCAAGATTAATTGGTGTTGGTAGAGCAAAAGAATTAATTTATACAGGTAGACGTATTTCAGCACAAGAAGCGAAAGAATATGGTCTAGTAGAATTTGTTGTACCAGCTCATTTACTTGAAGAGAAAGCGATTGAAATAGCAGAGAAAATTGCTAGTAATGGTCCGATTGCTGTTCGATTAGCGAAAGAAGCAATTTCAAACGGTATTCAAGTTGATTTACATACCGGATTACAAATGGAAAAACAAGCGTATGAAGGTGTAATCCATACGAAAGATAGAATAGAAGGATTACAAGCATTCAAGGAAAAACGCACACCAATGTATAAGGGGGAGTAAATATGATAGATCAAAAAGAACAATCGAATACATTTGAAGAACGAGTTGAAACGATTAAACAAGGCGGCGCACCAAAATATCATGAACAAAACAAAGCGAAAGGTAAACTATTCGTTCGAGATCGCTTAGCTCTTTTATTTGATAATGGTGAATATGTAGAAGATGCATTATTTGCAAATTGTGAACAAACAGGATTACCTGCTGATGGTGTTATAACGGCAACGGGTAAAATACATGGTCGCACAGCATGCGTGATGGCAAATGATTCAACTGTAAAAGCAGGATCATGGGGCGCACGTACAGTTGAAAAGATTTTGCGTATTCAAGAAACGGCAGAGAAATTACGTGTTCCGTTATTTTATTTAGTTGACTCTGCTGGAGCGCGTATTACGGATCAAGTTGAAATGTTCCCAGGGCGCCGCGGCGCAGGAAGAATCTTCTATAATCAAGTGAAATTATCAGGTAAAGTTCCGCAAGTATGCTTATTATTTGGACCTTCTGCAGCTGGTGGCGCATATATTCCAGCCTTTTGTGACGTTGTTATGATGGTAGAAGGAAATGCTTCTATGTATTTAGGATCTCCTCGTATGGCTGAGATGGTTATCGGTGAGAAGGTAACTTTAGAAGAAATGGGCGGAGCTCGTATGCATTGCTCTGTATCAGGATGCGGAGATGTTTTATGTAAAACAGAAGAAGATGCAATTACACAAGCAAGACAATACATTTCATATTTTCCAAACAACTACTTAGAAAAGACTCCATTGGTTACACCTCAAGAACCGAAACAATTCGATAAAACGTTAGAAGAAATCATTCCAGAAAATCAAAATGCTCCTTTCAATATGAAAGATCTTATTAATAGAGTTATTGATGAAGGTTCTTTCTATGAAGTGAAAAAATTATTTGCTCAAGAACTCATTACAGGTTTAGCACGTATCGATGGTAAGCCAGTAGGTATTATTGCAAATCAACCGCGAATGAAAGGCGGCGTATTATTTCACGATTCAGCTGATAAAGCAGCGAAGTTTATTAATTTATGCGATGCATATCATATTCCATTATTATTCCTTGCAGATGTACCTGGATTTATGATTGGTACAAAAGTAGAACGTGCTGGTATTATTCGTCACGGTGCAAAAATGATTTCCGCAATGAGTGAAGCAACTGTACCGAAAATTTCTATCGTTGTTCGTAAAGCATATGGTGCTGGTTTATATGCGATGGCAGGTCCAGCCTTTGAGCCAGATTGCTGCCTAGCATTACCGACAGCTTCTATTGCGGTAATGGGTCCAGAAGCCGCGGTCAATGCTGTATATGCAAATAAGATTGCAGCTTTACCAGAAGAAGAGCGTGATAGCTTCATTGCTGAAAAACGCGAAGAGTATAAGAAAGATATTGATATTTACCATTTAGCATCAGAGATGGTCATTGATGGTATTGTTCATCCAAACAATTTAAGGGAAGAGTTAAAAGGACGATTCGAAATGTATATGAGTAAATATCAAGTATTTACGGATCGTAAACATCCTGTTTATCCAGTTTAAAAGCCCTATTTAGGGCTTTCTTGCTCAAAAAGTCAAGGAGGGGAAAACATTGAAACAAGCAGTTTGGTTTCCAACAGAAGAGTATAAAGAAAAAACGCGTTTATATGGTTGGATGAAATCATTAGGCTATGAAGATTATGAAACGTTTTATAAAAAGTCAATTGAAGAAACAGCTTGGTTTTGGGGAGAAGCTGAGAAAGCAGTTGGCTATCAATGGATGAAACCTTATACAGAAGTGCTAGATTTAGAAAATGGTACGCCGTTTGCACAGTGGTATAATGGCGGAACATGTAATGTTGTAGAATCGGTTTTATCACGCTGGCTTGCAGACGATGAAACAAGAACACAACCAGCACTTCAGTATGAAGGGGAAAATGGAACTTCAAAATCATTTACATATGAAGAGCTTGATAGCTGGGTAAGTCGTGTTGCAAACGGTTTGAAACATGCAGGTATTGAAAAAGGTGACCGTGTCACAATTTATATGCCGATGATTCCAGAAACAGTTGTTGCGATGCTAGCGGTTATGAAGATCGGAGCAATTATTTCACCAATATTCTCAGGATTTGCGTCTGATGCAGTCATGACACGTGTGCAAGCGGCAGGATCTAAAATGATTATTACTGCAGATGGTTTTTCACGCCGAGGTAAAGTTGTTTCATTAAAAGATGAAGTAGATAAAGCTTGTGAAAATTGCCCAACTGTTGAAAAAGTTGTTATTGTTCGCCATGCAGGAAATGATTTTACACCACATAATTATGATTTCTCATGGAGTACGTTAGAAAAAGAAAAGCCATTTGTACATGCTGAAGAAATGCATAGTGATGATCCATTAATGCTCATTTATACATCAGGTACTACTGGAAAACCGAAAGGGACAGTACACACTCATGCTGGTTTCCCTTTGAAAGCAGCATTTGATGCAGGGTTTGGGATGAATATAAAACAAGGCGACCGCGTATTATGGGTAACTGATATGGGATGGATGATGGGACCATTTTTACTATTTGGCTCTCTCATTAATGGGGCAACAATGGTTATGTACGAAGGCGTTCCGGATTTCCCAGAAGCAGATCGTTTATGGGAGACAGTTGATAAATATAAAATTACACATCTCGGTATATCACCAACATTAATTCGTGCGTTAATGGCAAAAGGTGATGAGTATGTAAATAAACATTCGCTTAAGAGTTTAGAAGTATTCGCCTCAACAGGTGAGCCTTGGAATCCAGATCCTTGGATGTGGCTATTTGAAACGGTTGGAAAAAGTAATGTACCAATTTGTAACTATTCAGGCGGGACTGAAATTTCTGGTGGGATTTTCGGAAACGTCCTCATTAAACCAATTGCACCGATTAGCTTTAACGCTTCTTTACCAGGAATGGCCGCGGTTGTGCTCGATGATCAAGGTAATCCAATTCGTGATGAAGTTGGAGAATTATGTTTAGAGAAACCTTGGGTTGGTATGACGAAAAGTTTCTGGGAAGACGATGAGCGTTATGTGAACACATATTGGTCACGTTTTGAAAATAAATGGGTTCATGGTGACTGGGTGGTTTATGATGGTGAGCAATATATTATTACAGGACGCTCAGATGATACGCTAAACATTGCTGGAAAACGCATTGGACCTGCTGAATATGAATCTATTCTTGTGAAACATAATGATGTCATAGAAGCTGCCGCGATTGGTGTACCAGATGATGTAAAAGGTGAAGTTTGTCATTGTTTTGTAGTATTAAGAGATCATGTAACATTCACAGGAGAATTAAGGAAAGAATTAATGAGTTTAGTAAACTCTCATATTGGAAAAGCATTATGTCCAAAAGATATTCACGTTGTAGAAGATTTACCGAAAACACGTAATTCTAAAGTAATGCGACGCGTCATTAAAGCCGCTTATTTAGGAAAAGAATTAGGCGATTTATCGTCACTT
Organism: Bacillus cereus group sp. BfR-BA-01350; assembly: GCF_022663775.1. Classification (NCBI taxonomy): domain Bacteria; kingdom Bacillati; phylum Bacillota; class Bacilli; order Caryophanales; family Bacillaceae; genus Bacillus; species Bacillus cereus group sp. BfR-BA-01350. The sequence continues at coordinate 617,496 of NZ_JAKUGD010000002.1, read as the reverse complement.
GTGAATCCTGAGGTAGTTCCTTTTATTCAGGGGTTGCAGTCTAGCAAACTATAAAACTAGGAATGAGCTCTATTTAATTAGAGCTCATTTTTTGTATTAAATAATTATAGGAGAAAAATAGAAGTTGAAAACAAGAAGGGAGAAAGTATTGAGGGAGAATAATGAAGAAGTAAAAGATAGACGTTAAACTATGATGCTGTTTATATAAATCTAATTATATAAGTATTTTGCACCTCTTAAATTGAAAAATATAAAGAGCAGTCCGATTCTCTTAATAATTTCTAAATTTAATTAAGGTTGAGTGATGTTCGTTGTAATGCAACTAGCTAAAAACTTATCATTAAATGTAAGTGAACCCTCAACAGTGAATGGCATTGTAATTGTTAGATTCTTACTCACATAATCAAATCCAATTTCTTGTTCACACTCGCCGCAATTAACTGAAGAAGATATTAGTGTGCCAGATAAAATATTATAAACAATGGTTAAGCAAACTGGCTGAGTTAATCCTGGTAAAACACAAGGCATTGTATTTTAACCTCCTTTTCTATTAACAGGAAATGTAACAGGTTCGATCTTTGGAAAGTATTAATAGATTAGATTATAGTGTAGAAATAAAAAATATTGTACAACAAGATTTAAAATGAAAATAAAGTGTATGTTTTTTATTAATTTAGGAAGGGGAGAGGGAAAATAGAAGTTATACTTTTATTTTCCCCTGAAAAATTACTTAGATTAAGGTTGTGTTAAATTCGTTGTAACGCAACTTGCCTGGAATTTGTCATTGAATATAAGAGTACCTTCACCAGTAAATGGCACTCTAATAACTAGATTCTTACTAGTATAATCGAATTCCGTTTCTAGAGTACAACGTCCACAATCAACAGTAGAAGATATTAGTATACCCGATGAAACATTATAAACAAGCGTTAAACAAAGAGGCTGAGTTAAACCTGTAACAATACAAGACATCTGTTTACACCTCCAATGCTACTTATTAATAATAGTAAATGTAAATAGGACAACTTTTGAAACGGTACATGCGGAAAAATTACAACAAATAGATAGAATATTTTTTGTAATAGAAAGAAAGTTTTGAAGTAGATTTAAATAGTAATTTGATAGATCTTTCTAAAAAAATAGCTGTAACTCATATTTTCTATAGATACATACTGGCGTCTAATTATTGGTGGCCAGTTTTAAATTTTTAAATACAATTACTAAAGAGAATTTTTTTTGGGTTTTACATATATGAAGGGTTTAAATTAAAGGTAGAAACGGTAATGGATTAGTTTTTAATTAAAATAAAAAGATTTAGTACAAAAGTTTGTTTTTTCTTTTCTATGTTTTTGCCTCGTACACTTTGAAGCTAGTGGACATACTATATTAATAGAAATGACTAGGGGGTGAGATTTTGGGATCTCGTTATAGTAATTCTAGAAAAAAGTGTTCATGTAAACAGTGTTCAGGCAAACAGGATGATTGTTGGGATGTTTTTGAAGAGTGTAAAAAAGAACATGAAGAGCAAAATAAGGCATGTGACTGTTGCTGTGTACAAGGAATTAGAGATGAGCTGAGAAAGTTAGTAAACAGATCAGTGCGTATTACAACAGGGACTAATAATTATGCAGGAACTGTTTCTTCCGTCACTTGTGATGTTGTAAAGCTTGCTAATAGTGCTGGCGTAGTTACAGTAATTATTTCAGTTTGTAAAATTGAAGCGATTGAACCATTGTTAACATAGGAAACATAGCATAATTAGGTTATGTTTTTTGTAAAGCCATTCTTATGAATGGCTTTATTTTCATTTCGTATAAAAGGAGAATATATTCTATATATAGAAATAAGTTTGAGGATATATAGAATGGTGTATGAAAGGAGAATGAAGTTGATTAAACTAGAACCCTTTAAACGATCCGATTTCAAACAATTAATAAATTGGATTGATTCCGAAGGTTTTTTAATACAATGGTCAGGAAATGCATTTACATATCCCCTACATGAACAACAATTAGAAAAATATATAGAAAGTGAAAATACACTTGCATTCAAAGTAATAGATGAAGAGACTAAAGAAGTAATTGGTCATATTTCACTTGGGCAAATAGACAATATAAATAAATCTGCAAGGATTGGTAAAGTACTAGTTGGTGATACGAGAATGAGAGGACGTTCCATAGGGAAGCATATGATGAAAGCAGTACTTCATATTGCATTTGATGAATTAAAACTACATAGAGTAACGCTTGGTGTTTATGATTTTAATACGTCCGCCATTTCTTGTTATGAAAAAATAGGATTTGTAAAAGAAGGTTTATTAAGAGAGTCAAAAAAAGTAGGGGAAACGTATTGGAATTTATGGGAAATGAGTATTTTAGAATATGAATGGAGAGCTAAAAAATAATTGTTTCCTATAATTATGTTATGTTAATTAAAAGGGGATTGGGGGAAAATGATGAATAAAAAGACGAAAATCATTACAATTGCAGCTGTTTCAGGAGGAGGTAAAACTACTGTTACAGAAGGGTTAACTCATAAGTTAATGAATTCAAAAGCACTATATTTTGATAGCTACAGCTTTGATAACTGTCCTGCAGATATTTGTAAATGGATTGATGATGGAGCAAATTATAATGAATGGGTACTCACACCATTAATTAAGGATATTCAGCATCTTATACGAGATAGTAATATAGATTATATTATTGTAGATTATCCTTTTGCATACTTAAATAGTGAAATGCGACAATTCATTGATGTAACTATATTTATCGATACGCCTTTAGATATTGCGATGGCTAGAAGAATTTTACGAGATTTTAAGGAAGAAACAATGAGTGAAATACATAATGATTTAAAGCATTATATAACATATGCTAGAAAAGGCTATTTGGAGGCGCTTCATACTGTAAAGCCAAATTCAGATATTGTTTTGGATGGATCTTTATCTGTAGATGAAATACTTAATCAAATTGAAGAGGAACTGAATCGAAGAGAAGTGATCGTCAATGGTTAAATGTATAGAGGGATATGTACAAGTTGATGATTTTAAAATGTATTCAAGTATTCAAAAAGATGAGCCGCAATATATAATAGATGCTGTAAAGTGGATAATCGAGGTAGGGGAGAGATAAATGTGTACACTTTATTTCGATACAATTGGCAAGTAAGAGATGATTGGTTTAAGTGGTGTGAGCAACTTTCAGAGGGAGAATTACTCCGCAAACGTGTTGGTGGTGTTGGAAGTATTTTAGAAACACTATTTCATATTGTTGATGTTGAGTATAGCTGGATTAATGCGCTTCAAGAAAAAGAAGATCGGGCACCGCAGTTTAAAGAGTATCAATCAATCCAGAAAGTGAAAGCGCTATCTAATTTATATAACAGAGAATTAGAAGAGTTTTTACAAGTATGGTCTGCTAACTTAGAAGGTAAAATATTAAAAGCTTCGTGGGCAGATAAAACATATACATATGGTGAGGTCTTAAGGCACGTAATTGTACATGAAATTCACCATATCGGTCAGCTATCTATATGGGCGAGGGAGTTAAATCTTCGGCCTGTTTCAGCGAATTTAATTGGGAGAGGACTATAGATTTATAAAACGGCTTGCACTGTAAATGCAAGCCGTTTTATATATATAAGAAGATTTCCTAGTTGAAATCCTCGGATTTTTTCTGACGTATATGTAAGAACATTAAAATTGTTATAATGAAGAAAATTAACAATGTTTGTATAATCAAATTTTTAAATTGAAGCAAAACTGCCCAAGATGTAACAGCATCTTTAAACGCTTGGAGTGCAGAGTATGAAGAAGGATCAAAGCCGTACTGAAGTAACTTTTTTGTTTCAATAAAAGTACTGTTTTCATTTTTGGCGTCTAATATTACTGAAATAAGTCGAGTATCTCCTCGTTTTGCTGTACTGACAAAACTATAATTACCATTAGTTGAAAAACTAGTTTGTAAGCCATCAACACCTTGGTGTTTAATGTTTTTATTAAGGGAATATATCATTTTATTGGTGTTGAAAACTTTCGTATCTTTGAAGGTGAACTGGTAAGAGGTTAGTTTTGTAACGTTCAGTACATCTGGAAAGTCTGTTACTAATTGTGTTGCTAGTTTAGCAACTTCAATTGCTGTTGTAGTTGAAAGTTTATTTGTATCGTTATTCATTCCAGTAGCGTTTAGAAACGGAGATGATTGTGATAACTTTAGGTGTTTTGCTTTTTCATTCATTAACTGTGTGAATTTATCTTCGTTTCCAGCGATGTGTTCTGCAAGAGCAAGTGCGGAACGATTATTTCCTGTCAATAACAGTGTATGAAGTAAATCACGAACCGTCGTTTTATCTTTCGAAGTTACTTGTATAGGACTCGTTTCTGTTCGGAAAACTTCGTTACTTATTTTTACTACTTCATCTAACTGTATAGTTCCTTCATTTAGTTGTTCCAGTGTGATATATTCAGTCATTAATTTAGATAAAGTAGCCGATTGTATAGGAGTTTCTTCATTTTTTGTATAAACAACTTCACCTGAATGAGCATCTATTAAAATAGCTGATTTAGCTTGAATAATTGGGCCATTTACATAAAGATAAAAATATAAAACGATAAGTGCAGTAATAACAAAAGATAATAATAAAATTGTGAATTTTTTTAAGAATTGCATAAGCGATCCTCCTATTATGACATCGATAATAATATTGTAAAAAGGAATGCTTAATTAGGAAGAAAGAAAAGGTAAAGAATTTCTAAAGAATTATAAAGGATTATTAAATTTTGGATGTTACTGGAAAATAAAAGGTCCAATTTCTTATATTGTAAGAAATTGGACCTAAAATTAAGCTGTATTAACATTTATATGGTTGTAGTTTTACAGTGAATGTTGTTTTTTTGTCATCACTATACACTTCAATTGTTCCTTTATGCAATTCGACAATACTCTTTGCAATTGCCAATCCGAGTCCAGATCCACCAGTGTTTGTAGAGCGCGATTTCTCAACGCGATAAAAACGTTCAAAAATATGGGGTAAATCGGTACTTGGAATAGGTTGGCCGTAATTGGTTATATCGATTGCAATCATATTATTACTTTCATAAGCAGTAATATCAATATAATCACCATCGTTACCGTAAGCGATAGCATTAATAATTAGATTTTCAAATACGCGCACTAATTTGTCTCCATCAGCTAATACCATTAACTTCTTTGATGGGAAAAAGGGGCGACAATCAATATTAGCCTCTTGAAGCTGTATTCGAAATTGAACGGTTAATTGTCCGAGAAGTTCTACAATATCAATAGGGACAGAATATAAACTTAATTCTTTATTTTGAACACGTGTATATTCAAACAAATCATTCATTAACGCATTAAGACGAGTTACTTTATCGTAAATGACTTGTATATAATGCCGTAATTCTACTTCATCTCTATAATTATCATGGTGGATTAAATTCACGTATCCAACTATAGAGGTAAGTGGAGTACGTAAATCATGCGATACATTTGTAATCAGTTCGCTTTTTGCTTGTTCTGCCTGTCTTTCTTCATCAATCGAGACTTTCAATTGTTCAACAATTTGATTAACCCCGCTTGCTAACTCTTCTAGATAATTATGGTTTACGATAGAAACTTTATGATTGAAGTTCCCATTTGCAATATAACGAATCTCTTCTATCATTTTTTTAATACAAGTTTCATAGTAAAGCTTTCTTTCATGACGATAAAAAATGTATAGGTAGGATGAGAAAATAGAAAATAAAAATAAATAAGAGACAATCATCATCCATAGAGATTCTTTTATTCCTTTATATTTTTCATAACCAAAAATTCTAATGAATTCTTTGCCAAGTTCGCTTAACGTAAGCGAACTCTCAATTACACTCGTAACGAGGCGATATATAATTAATTCAGTAATAGGAGTGAGTGTGATAGCTAATAAGAGCCAAAAAATAAGTTTCCATTTCGGGATATCTTTTAATATATCAAATGCTTCATTTCTCAATTTTATAGCCTACTCCCCAAACAGTATGAATAAATTTTTCTCCATTCATTCCTGTTTCAAGCTTATCTCGTAAATTACTAATGTGGACCATTACAGTTTTATTTGAACCATAACCATCTTCATTCCAAACACGTTCAAATATTTCTTCAGAACTAAATACTCTTCCTGTATTACTCGCAAGTAAATATAAAATATCAAATTCAATAGATGTAAGCTTAATATATTCGCCATTTACTTTAACGGTATGATTATGTTTGTGTATTTCAGCAGAACGAATGCGAATCATACCATCTTCATTCTTTTGGGAAGTGGCATTTTGGAAGGATGATCGTCGTAGCAAAGCTTTCACTCTAGCTACTAATTCTAATGGATTAAATGGTTTAATCATATAATCATCGGCGCCTGTCATAAGTCCTAATATTTTATCCATATCTTCTGCTTTTGCACTCAGCATAAGAATAGGTACAGTATTATTTTCACGAACTTCTTGGCAAACTTCTAATCCATTTCGTTTTGGCATCATAATATCCAAAATCATAAGGTCAACTTCATATGTAGAAATCATTTGTAATGCTTCATCGCCATCATATGCTTTATAAATGTTATAGCCTTCATTTCGCAAATAAACAGCAAGTAATTCAACAATTTCTTTATCGTCATCAATAATTAATATATTTTTATTCATTATGTAGTTCCTTTCCTTACAAATCATTAACATTACTATAATATCAAACATTTATGTACTTGTAGCGATGATTCTGTATAAAATTTCATGTAACGTATTAAAAAAGGGATTACAACATTTATAACGAATACAAAACACAAGGATATTAAGATTATATATTATATTGAAAGTTAGTTTTAAGGAGGATTTACTATGTTATATAAGGAGATATATTCATTTTCTCCAACTGGAAAAATAGAAAATGATATTAAAGATTTTTTATTAAAATACAATCAGAAGCCTACATATAAACATTCAATTCGTGTAGCAAATGAGGCGAGGAAAATTGCAAAAATGTTTTATGAAGATGAAGAAAAAGCAGCAATCGCGGGATATTTACATGATATTAGTGCAATTTTTCCAAATGAAGTACGGATTGTAGTTGCTGAAGGATTCGGAATAGAGACATTAGAAGAAGAACGAAAATTCCCAATGATTATTCATCAAAAACTTTCTAGAGTACTCGCAAAAGAGATATTTAAAGTGCATGATGAAGAGACTTTAAATGCAATTTGTTGCCATACCACACTGCGTAAACATGCAACGAAGATGGATTTAGTGTTATTTGTTGCTGATAAAATAGAATGGGATCAAAATGGGACACCACCATACTTAGTAGAAGTAAAAAAGGGGTTAGAAAAATCTTTAGAACATGCAGCTTTTGCATATATTTCATATTTGTGGGATAGAAAAGACACGTTGAAAGTTTTACACCCTTGGCTAGAAGATGCATATTGGCAGTTAAAAGAAATTGTAGAGTAGAAAGAATATAAAATACAGTTAAAAGAATATATGAATGAAATATTTACTGGGGTTACATTAGTACCATACATATAATAAACACTTATTTGAAGATATATTTTCAAAAGAAGATAAAGTGTTTTTAATAGCAAATGCTTATTGACTTAAAAAGGGAAATATAAAAAATCCACAGAAAATAAATATATAGTCTATTTATTCAAAAAGAGATTTAAAATATCATACAAGACAAGAAACAATACTTGTTTATTTGAAGATGAAGAAACTGACTTGTATTGTACATATCAATTTTCATTAAAATATTTCGCTGGTGATATAAAGTATAAACGACTTATTAAAGCGGCGAATCATGAAGATTTACCAGGTCTTTATCCTCGTTTAGGACGCAAAAAAAGAAATTTCTTATCCAGATGTATTTCTCATAAATGCAACAAAAGATATTATCATGTTTATGTATGATGATAGAGGAAGTGAAGTAATTTCGAAGAATAAAGAAACAATACGAAATTTATATGAGAAATATAAAGAGTGGATTCCAGATTATAAAAGAGAAAGCATAGATAAATTATTTAAATGACAGTGAGGGAAGTGAAGTTTGTAATGAAACGTATTGCAATCGTAGCCGCTTGGGAACCTGAACTTACGTATTTGCATCAATCTTATCCAAGTGAACGCATTGAAAAAAGAGCCGCTTGGGAATTTCATTTTCATACTATAAATGATCTGGAAATTATTTCAGTTATAACTGGTGTTGGGAAGGTAAGCTGTGCTAGTTGTGTACAATTATTAATTAGTGAGTTTCAGCCGGATGAGTTGTTTATGACAGGGATATGCGGGAGTTTATCAAATAAGGTGAAAAATGGTCATATTGTAGTGGCACTGAACGCAATACAACACGATGTCACTGCTGCTGGTTCGGGCGAAGATGTTTTTAACTTATATAACGGTAGAACAGCACCTATTGAAACAACAAAATCACTTGTAAGAAGAATAAAAAAAATACGATCTTATGACCCGATTCATTTCGGTACATTTTTATCTGGAGATCAACGTATTCGTAGTTCAGAAATGAGATATTTACTGCATACTGTATATGGAGCATTAGCGGTTGATCAAGAAGTGGCAGCTTTTGCTTATGTGTGCCAAATCAATAACAAACCTTTTCTATGTTTAAAAGCTGCTTCAGATCAAGCGAATGATAAAACGAAAGAGGAACAAAAAATCTTTAAAATGTTAGCATGTGAACGAGCGTGTGAGCATTTAATTGCTTTTTTACGTGTATATGAGATTAATGTAGTAAATCATAGATAGTAAGAGGGGTTAATATTGGAAAGTACAAATAAAATAGCTATTTTGGGTGCAAACGGAAAAGCGGGGAAATTCCTTGTAAAAGAAGCGCTAGATAAGGGGTATCAAGTAAAAATATTAACAAGAAATTCTAATAATATCAAAATAACAAATGAAAATATAGAGATCATTAATGGAGATGCACGTGATTTTGCTTCAATACGCAAATTACTTAAAGGGTGTGGAGCTGTAATTAATGCAGTAGGTCAACCTAAAAATGAATCTTATATTTTTAGCACAGTAACGAAGCATATTTTAGAAGCAATGAAGGAGTTTGAAATAAAAAGATATATTGTAATTTCCGGAGGCTCTTTAAATGTTACAGGAGATCAAAAGGGAATTGTAAATAAAATTGGAGCTACCTTATTTAAAGTTTTTTTATCAAAAATGATGCAAGATAAATATAAAGAATTACAAATTATCCAAAGTAGTAAAGTAGATTGGATAATTGTTAGATTACCATTTGTTATAGAGGGAAATGGTATTGGACGTATAAACGAGAGTTTAGTAGATATGCCAGGAATCAAAATTCAAAATAGTGATATTGCACCATTTGTTATAAAACAAATTAATAGTGATAGATATGTAGGGAAGTGCCCGTTTATTTCAAATTAAATGGTAGGATTAAAAATTAAAGAATGATGGGTAGAGTGGAGCTAGTACATTTTATGTATTTGTATGTTAAGTTTAACACGAGTAAGTGGGGGATAATTTTATATGATTCAATATAAAAGATGCAGTGAAGTAAATATAGATTTAGTGTATGAGGCTTTTAAGGATGGGTTTTCAGATTATATTATTAAGATGGAAGTCTCAAAAGAGGATTTTATAAAAAGATTTTTTGGAGCAGAAGGGAATTCGTTAGAACACTCGTTTCTTTCTTTAGATGGTGACAAACCAGTTGGTGTAATACTTAGTGGTATTAAGATTTATGAAAGTATAAAAACAATGCGTTGTGGAACATTAGCTATTCACCCTAGGTATCGCGGTATTGGTGTGAGTCAAAAGTTATTTGAACTGCATAAAGATGAAGCGATTCAAAACGGGTGTAAGCAACTTTTTCTTGAAGTCATTGTAGGTAATGACCGAGCGATTCGTTTTTATAATAAATTAGGCTATGAAAAAGTGTACGATCTATCTTATTATAATTTAAAAGATATGACTAAAATAATACATAAAGAATGTAAAGGAATTGAAGTAAAACAATTAGAATTTGCAGCTTTTAAAGTTGAAATTCAGAAATGGTTACACTTCCATATAAACTGGCAAAATGATATGGATTATATCGAAAAAACAAATCATACATTTTACGGTGCATATGTCAATAATGATTTAAAAGGTGCTATATGTATGAATGAACAAGGTAAAATTAGTTTTCTTTTCGTAGACAAAGATTATAGAAATCGTAGTATTGGATCAAAATTATTACAAGTAGCAAGAGATGAGTTGAATTTAGAAAGTTTATCAATTGGATTTCCAAATAACAATTTACTAGAAGGATTTTTAAAGAAAACCGGATTTGAAAAGAATCCTTTAGCACAATATGAAATGTATGTATTGATATAATAAGCGGGAGAATTTATTCTTTCGCTTTTTATTTTTGTACTATATTGATATTTTACTTTGTATAATATTCTTTTTTTATGTAGAATAGATAGGATGGGAGGGGATGAAATGAATAATGGATTAAAGTTTAAGATTTTTGAATTGCATTGTTTCGTTCAAAAGACTTATTCTGATATGAAAATAGCATGTGATATTGCTATTTATCAAGAAAACACTTCTAAATATTTAATTTCATTAGGTTTTTTAAATAAATCATACATGACTTATATAGAAACAAAAAGATTTTATCGTGAAAATGAAGAGCTTGTAAGTGTAGAATTTGATAATTTCTTTGATACATATGATATATTAGAACAGGAGTTAAAAAAAGTTATTTCAACTGAAGATAAGAATCCTTCATTGTTACATAGTAGATTTGATCAGTTTCAGCAGAAAGTTGAAAATATAAATGACCTAATAAAAGTAATGCAAAATGCTCGTTAATGAATGCTTTTTCTGTTTTATATAGAAATTATGCATTAAAAATATATTAGGGATATTACATATTGAAGAGGTGACTTTTGTTGATTACAGAAGTCATCTTTTTACATTAGAAATAGATTGTATAAATTTTAGTAATTTCATATTTTAGGAAATCATAAGAGGGAAATAACATGAAAAATAAAAAAGAAATAGCTATAGTTGCATTAACAACAGGATTAGCTTTAACAAGCATAGTACCATACGAAATAGGTTATGCGGAGGAAACGGATCAAATGCAAGTTGATATTCAAGAGGATTCGTTCCGTACAGGTGAACTTACAAAACCATCACAAAAAACGCCAGAGAACGTAGTGAAAGATGCACTTAAGGAAAAGACGGAACATGCTTTGTCACCAAAACAAGTGAGTGGAGACAAAGGGGTAGATTACGAAGTTGTTCAAAAACGTGGTTCTTATGATGGGACTACACTTGTTCGTATGCAACAAATATATGAAGGTAAAGAAGTATACGGACACCAATTGACTGCTCATGTAGATAAAAAGGGTATTATTAAAAGTGTTTCAGGGGAAAGTGCACAAAACTTAGAAAAAGAAGATTTAAAGAATCCTATTAATTTATCAAAAGAAGAAGCAAAACAATATATTTATACGAAGTACGGAAATGATATTCAATTTATTTCTGAGGCAGAAGTTAAGGAAGTTATTTTTGTTGATGAAAATCGTGGGCAAGCTACAAATGCATATCAAGTTACATTTGCAGCTGCCACACCAAACTATGTATCTGGAACTTATTTAGTGGATGCTCATAGTGGTGATATGTTGAAAAATATGGTGCAAGAGTCAGATTTAAAAGTGAATGAAGAGCGTGTTGAAGCTATTCAGGAGAGTAAAAAAAGTAATTTTAAATCATTAACCGGGACTGGAAAAGATGATTTAGGAATAACTCGTACATTCGGTATTTCTGAACAAAGTAACGGGAAATATGCGCTTGCTGATTATACAAGAGGGCAAGGAATTGAGACGTATGATGTAAATTATAGAGATATTACTTTTGAAGAAAAATATTATCCTGGTATATTAACAACTAGCACATCAACAACATTTAATGACCCAAAAGCGGTAAGTGCTCATTTCTTAGCGGCAAACGTATATGATTTTTATAAAGACAAATATAAGCGTAATAGTTTTGATAATAAAGGGAAAAAAGTAGTTTCAGTTGTACATGCATGGGATTCTGGAGAAACAGATGATCCTAAAAATTGGGGGAATGCATTTAGCGCTAATATTAACAATGTTAGTATGCTTATATATGGTGATCCAATGGTTAGATCGTTTGACATAGCGGGTCATGAATTTACACATGCGGTTACATCTAGTGAATCTAATCTTGAATTTTTTGGAGAATCTGGAGCAATTAACGAGGCGTTATCTGATATTATGGGAACGGCTATTGAGAAATATATAAATAATGGGGAATTTAATTGGACAATAGGAGAACAAAGTGGATCAGTTCTCCGTAATATGAAAAATCCATCTTCAGTCAAATTCTTTAATGGAGTACCGTATCCAGATGATTATAGCAAATACAGTGATTTAAACGGAGAGGATAATGAGGGCGTTCATTTCAACTCAAGTATTATTAATAAAGTCGCATATTTAATTGCACAAGGTGGCATTCATAACGGTGTAACTGTAAATGGTATTGGTGAAGATAAAATGTTTGATATTTTCTATTATGCAAATACTGATGAATTGAACATGACTTCTAATTTTTCTGAATTAAGATTAGCGTGTCTTAAAGTTGCAGCAAATAAATATGGGGCAAATTCCATTGAGGTTGAAACGGTCCAAAAAGCTTTTGATGCAGCAAAAATTAAAGGAACAGTGAAAGAAAACGAAAAAACTGAGGCAAACCAAGTCCCAGAGTTAACGGTACCGCCAACAATTACACTACGTGTCGGTGATAAGTTTGACCCAATGAGCAATATAAAAGCTATTGATAAAGAAGATGGTGATTTAACAAATCGAGTAGAACATAAAGGTGATGTAGACACTTCTAAACCAGGCAAATACATTGTGGATTACTCTGTCGTTGATTCTCAAGGTGGGAAAGTAACGGTAACACAGACTGTAATTGTAGAGGGAGATGGAGAAACATCAGATCTAAAACCTACATTAACAGTTCCTATTGCAACGACAATTACTGTAGGAGAATCATTCGATCCGATGGCAAAAGTAAAAGCTATTGATAAAGAAGACGGCGATCTTACTTCTAAAGTAAAAGTTGAGGGGGAAGTAGATACCTCTAAAGTCGGTACTTACATAGTAACGTATACAGTTACAAATTCTAAAGGCCATGAAGAAATTGCGAAACAAACTGTAACAGTCACAGGTAGAGAAGAAGTTAAGAATGACATACCAATACTAAAAGTACCTTTTACAACTACAATTACTAAGGGAGATGAATTCAATCCAATGGTAGGTGTATCAGCTACGGATAAAGAAGACGGTGATCTTACTTCTAAAGTAGTATATAAAGATATTGGAGATACCACTAAAGCTGGTACTTTTGAAATAATATATAGTGTCACAGATTCTGTAGGTAATAAGGTACATGCAATACAAAAAGTATTAGTGAAGGATACAGACGCTAGCAAAGCTAAAGTTAGTACTAATAACAGCAATAACGGTAATATCCAAAACAACAGTAATTCCGATAAAAAAGAATCTACATATAAAGAGCTTCCAAACACGGGGGGCAGTACAACTAATAGTACAACAATGGGCTTATGGATGGTTTTTGCAGGTATAGTGTTCACTTTAGTTCGCAAATTTAGAAAAATATAAAAGTAGATAGTACAGCTTATTCGTTTGAAGAATAGAGTACAAAAATAATTGTGCATCATGAATTGTTTCCATAACTCATTTTTGTTAAACCAATCACCATTTTTTCTTAATTTATTTTAGAAGGTAGAATAATAGTAAACATAGAATATATTAATAATTAAAATGTTTACGAAGTGAAGGTGATGGCAATAAAACAAGACGAAATTAAAGTAGTAGTCGGAGCAGGGGTGTTTAATAATAATCCTGGATGGATACAAACGCAAGAAGATGAACTTAATTTACTAGATAAAGCTACGTGGGAAGAAAGATTTGAATACAATTCTATTTCAGCTATCTTAGCTGAGCATGTATGGGAACACCTTACGTTTGAAGAAGGTGTAAGAGCTGCTGAAATTTGCTATGAATTTTTAAAGCAAGAGGGGCATATTCGGTGCGGTGTTCCTGATGCATTTTTCCGAGATGAGGCGTACCAAAAGATAGTTCAAATAGGTGGACCTGGCCCAAAAGATCACCCAGCAGCAAGTCATAAAATTGTTCATACCTATAAAACACTAACGAAAATGTTTGAAACTGCTGGATTTGAGGTAGTTTTACTTGAATATTGTGATGAAAATGGTCAGTTTTATTATAATGAATGGGATGCAAACGACGGTGTTATTTTCCGTTCGAAAAGGTATGATTCTAGAAATAAAGGTGATAAACTTGGTTTTCCATCGTTAATTGTTGATGCGATTAAACGATAAGTTTTTCAAGTAAGTAGATTTAGTACAATAATTGCATGAGTCATAGCGTTTCTTTATATGCTGTAATTCTATGTTCGATGAAAATGAGAACGCAACATAAGGGGAATTCCTTAAAGCTACATAATATGAATTAAATTGAGCATAAGAAATATAATACTAATTATAAAATTGGCAGAAAGTATTCTTTCTGCTTTTTATTTTGCAAAGGGGACGAATATAATATGCAACCTATAAAACAAGTGGCATTAACATGCATTACTCATGATCCAACAGGGAGCTTATTATCTACAATAAAAGAGCTAAAAGAGAAATTAATACATTTAAATTATCATAAAAAATATATAACAATTAGTAATGTAACACCTAAAGAAATTGTAAAAGAACTAGAGGAATGTAAATTCCATATAAATATAGTAGAAAAATCAGGGGTAGGGAACGCACGTAGGGATTGTTTGAATTTTGTTAGTGACTATGATCATGATTACTATCACTATTGTGATTTTGATCGTTTGCTAACTTGGATGAAAGAATATCCAGCTGAGCTCGATACGTTCATTCAGAATATAGTAGATGTAGATTACTTAATCATTGGCAGAACGGATCGAGCTTTTCAGACACATCCTGAAGAATGGCAAGTTACAGAAACAGTATCAAATAAAATTATGTCATTACAATTAGGGAAACAAGTAGATATTACAGCAGGTTCATGTGGGATTTCAAAACAAGCAGCTGATTACATAATAAAATATTCTAAATGCAGAATGACTGATGGTGAATGGCCGATGATTATAAAAGAATTTACCGATTTTAAAATCGGGTATATTGCAGCAGATGGTTTAAAATACGTCAATAGTCTTAATCAAGATAATATTACTGATCCAATAAAAGCATGGTCAACCAGATTAGAACTTGCATATACAATAAGTCAATCAATTATGAATATAACAAAAACTAATTAAACTAAGTGGGTGAATAGATATTTCTTTTTTTTATAAAATTGTGTAAAATAGAACATACATTCGTATTTGAAAGGGGATAATTAATAATGTTAGCTGTAATAGATAAACAAGATAATGAATACGTAGTACAATTTGATCGTCATTTTTCATATTCAATAGAAGAAGTTTGGTCAGTTTTAACAGAAAACAGTAAGTTAAAAAAATGGATGTCTAATTTGCAGATTGAAAGCCTTAAAACAAATGGTGTAATAAAGTTCGGCATGATGGATGGTTCATTTATAAATATTGATATTATAGAGTGCCAACAAAACTCAGTGCTTGAATTTACTTGGGATAAAGATCGGGTCCGATTTGAAATACATAAAGAGGAAAATGGTTCTCTTTTACTTCTTAAAGAATACATTCATGAATTAACTGATCATACACCGAAAGATATAGCAGGTTGGCATATTTGTTTAGATCTTTTTTCTGCCATTTTAGAAGGAGAAGAAAAAGAATTTTCTAAAGATAAATGGCAACAATGGTTTGAAATATATAAAGATAAGGTCCTTGAATTAAGAGCGTAATCAACTTAAAGGTTATATTCATTGTGTAATTATTATATTGCAAATATGATTTTAATGAGAAATAAGAATAGAGGTTAATATGAAAGTAAATCAATTAATTGCTAATAACATCAATAAATTAGATACAGTCATTCCATTTAATAAGTCGTTTGGAATTGCTGGTTTATCGGGATCGGGTAAAACAACTTTTTGTCAAACGATTGGTGAAGAATCAAAAAAACGATTAGTTTCTTTATTGCCAAAGGCTGAATATCAATATTTATTTCCTAATATCATGGAAACGAATTTTAGTGCGATTAAGATGGAGGATATGCCTTTAGTACTTTTTCTAGGAAAATCATCGATTTCTTCCAATCCACGTTCAACGATAGGTACACATACTGGTGTTTTCACTGAAATTCGCGAAAAACTTGCTGACGTATTTCATCTTTCTCCTGAGGTTTTTTCATTTAATAATCAGTTAGGTTGGTGTTCTGGTTGTAAAGGGCGAGGTACTACTAAAAATATTGAGTGTAAAAAATGTAAGGGAAAACGTTATAGTGAAGAAATTGAACAACATACTATAGATTTATTTGCTAAACCACATACCATTTCAAATATTAATGATTTAAGTGTTGAGTCTATTCTTTCGTTAGCGGAAGAGCTAAATATTAGTGAAGCGAAGCAACATATACTGCAAAATATAATTAATATGAACATTGGTTATTTAACATTAAATCGAATAATGGGTACATTGTCAGGTGGAGAGTTAACACGACTGTATTTGGCTGAATTTATGGCAGTAAGTGAAAATGCCGTAATTATTATTGATGAGATTTCAGTTGGACTTGATCATGAAACATTATTACAAATATTAGCGGAGATTAAGCAATTAGGATGTAAAAATCAAATTTGGCTCATTGATCACTCAGATACAGTACTGGATACAACAGATGAGCAATTGTTCTTTGGACCTGGTAGCGGAAAATATGGTGGACAAATTGTGAAAGAATCACCAAGGCCAAAACCAATACTGTGGGATTTAAATAAAGAATTTCCAACAGAATATTATACATTTCGAGAATTATATTGCCGTAATATCCAAATGGCGGAGTTTCAGATCCCTAAAAATAGGCTTGTAACAGTTACAGGAGAATCTGGTTGCGGGAAATCTACCCTTGTCAATGAATGTTTAGCTACAGATTTCTTGAAACGATATCCAAAAGATAGACTAGTTATGGTAGGGCAAGATCGCAATCAATCCATTACAAGTCGATCAACTGTAGCAACTTTTCTAGATATTAAAAAGAAACTAACAAAGTATAGTGAAGAAATTGATGATATTTTTGAGCGTTCGATTGAAGATATTATTGATGAACTTCCAAATGAAGATATTGCGTATAAACGCTTGAGCCTACTAATTAAATTAGGGCTTGGCTATTTAACATTAGAACGAAAAACACAAACATTATCAACAGGTGAGTTTCAATGTGTTCATTTAGTTTCGGAATTATTTGCAAAGACAAGAAATCCACATACATTATTTATTTTTGATGAGCCTTCAAAAGGTTTATCACAAAATATTTTAAATCAATTTATAGACAGTGTTAGAGGAATATTGCAAGATGAATCAGTCTCTATCATTATGATTGAGCATAATAGTTACATGTTAGAAAGCTCTGATTATATTGTAGACTTTGGGAAAAGACAGATTGAAGCTATCAATCATCTTGAAGTAGTAAGTCATGATGATTATTATCGTCAGAGAACCACTGTGAATAATGTTGAGCAAATCCATATTACTTCAACACTTAAGCCTAAAGAAGGCGTTCACTATTTAGAAGGAAATCATATTAACTATTTTAAAAATGCTGAAAATGTTTATAAGGGTGGTATTTTAAAAAGTTTATCATCAATGGCGCGTTTAATTTATGGTGAGTATGAATCTAATACAATTGCACCGGTTATTGCTATTGATCTTGAGAGACATTTATACAGTCAATATAGTTTTTTATATGAGGTTGGTGGAATAATTAATCATATTGTAGCTGCTCATCCAACTAATAAAGATACGAGAAGTTTTGATTTCTATTCACAGGACAATCATTGTCCATCTTGTTCTGGACGTCTTCAAATTGAAGTTTTCGATAAAGATATTACAATCCAAAATAAAAACGTTCCATTTTGGGACGGTTTATTCGATCCAGAAATCATGAAAGTATTAAAATTTTATCAATATGAGAAAATAGAGTTTCTATTCGAAGAAATTAAAAATGAACTTGGTCACGATTTGTCAAAGAGCTATAATGATATGTCAGAAGAAGAAAAGCATACGTTTTGGTATGGATATTTTGAAAAATCATTTTATGATAAAAAAGGAAAGACGCGCAGAACATGGGTAGGATTTAATACGATTATTGGTGGATATATTGTTATTTCAAAAGCACCTGTTAAAGAAGAAATTAAGGCTTCTAAAGAAATGGTAACATGTCCAATTTGCGAAGGGACGGTTTTAAACCATCATAAACCACTTAAATTTGGCAGCTCAGATATTCGTGAGATTATCAATCAACCAGTTAATGAAGTGTTGAAATTAGTCGGTGATTTACCTGAACTTCATAAATTGAAATCTATTGTTGGTGGCGATATGAGATTGACAGAAGATGTTTCTTTATTGCCAAGAAAAGCACAAGTTGCATTGAAAATGTTTGAGTTAGAACAGGCAAGCTTTTCAAACTATGAAATGGTGTTACAAAATGTCTTACCATTCTGGGATGAAATAAAAGGGAATATCGAATCCATTAGTGTTAATAATCTAGTGACTGTTTGTGATTTCCCAAATGTTTATGAAACGAGAGAAAACATGATAGATAAGTATTTCACAAATGGTAAATATAAAAAACTTACGTATGTATATGAAGCGTTTGGATACAAAAAGTTAGTTACCCAAATTAATAAAATTAAAAAAAGCAATCCATGTCCATTCTGTAAAGGAAAGAAAGTTATTACTGAAGATAATTTGCATGATGGTGTGTTTAAACTAACAATTCCATGTGTAACTTGTAATGCAAGTGGTATTAATGATGAAGGACTAAAAGAAGTTGTTGAGGGTGTGGATGTACAAACATGGTTAACTGGAAAAGTTAGTGATGTTGTGGATGAGAGCTTATTAACAGAAGCTGTTGCGCAAATACCAATTTTTAATCGTATTCGTGAGTTGGATAAACGAGATATGATGGCGGTTTATGAGTGTCTTGAGCGTAATCAGTAAAGTTTTATTAGCTTATGTATTATTAACATAACTTATATAAAATGTATATTCTTTATAATATATATTAACGCAGTATGATTAATACAAGGTAATGAAAGAAGATTCAATTTCTTAATGTTAAAATTAAGAAATTGAATCTTTTATTATTTTTATGTGCTGCATACAATGTTTTTTACTAAGGAAAGAATTATGGAAAGGAGGAGAGATGGAAAACTAAAAGGGATAAACAGTTGATATATTATGTAATTATTATATTATAAAAGTGATGAATAAGGTCGAAAACATTTCATAAGTTATAGTTGTTGCTTATTAATATTTTTGTTTTATTGTCTGATTTTTTAAATTTAACAGAAATATATACTTGAATGAAGTATATATTTCTGTTAAATTTATCCTATGGATAGAACAAGCTTAATTAAAGGTCATTTAGAAATGTGTGTATTATCTATTTTGTCGAAAAAGAAAAGTTATGGATATGAGATTATGAAAGAACTTGAAGTATACAATTTAAAATTGAAAGGAGTAGGAAGTATTTACCCCATTTTAACTAAGCTGAAAAATCAAGAGTGGGTTAATACTTATCAAGAAGTAACAGGCAGTGGTAAAGTTAGAATTTATTATGAGATTAATGAAAATGGAAAATTACGTCTTGAGAAGAAAATTAATGAGTGGTTAGAATTGCAATCGGACATTCAAGCACTATTAAAAAGCGGTTTGAAAGGAGACCTTCTGAAATGAGGAATAGATTGATAGGTAAAGAACAGCAATTTTTAACAGACGTACTAAAAGAATTAAAGAAATATGATATAAGTTTAGAAGAGAGGGAAAATATAAAGCGACAAATATTAGAACATATTCAAGAATGTCGTGAACACGGTGAAGATAGTATAGATGATTTAGGTACACCTCAATTATTTGTTCAAGATTTTTTAGAAATAAATGAAATTGATTTACAAGTTAAAATGAAACAACTTCAAAATGAAAAGGACAAATTCAACAAATTTATGTTACGTGGCATATTCATCTCAGTTATTACTTACCTCAGCTCGCAAAGTATATTTTCAATATTTTTAACTGAATCATTTAATCCAACTAATAGTAAAAATGCATTTCAGTATAATCTTTTATATCGCATATCAGAGAATCAATGGTGGAACGCATTATTAATAATGACTAGTTTGACACTCTCTGTAGTAGTATATATTAGCTTAGTAAGTTATAAAAAAAGAAAGCATCTAAAGTATAATGAAGAATGCGATCTATAAAGTCTTTCTAATTTGTATTCTTTGTAATGTATTTATGCTATGTATCACACATCCAAAAGTTTACGCTGAGCAAAATGTTAAAGTTACATTAGATAAGTATATTGAAAAATTTATAAAGGAACAGAATATTCCAGGAGCTGCTGTTGCAATTGTACATAATAAAGATGTATTCTTCACAAAAACGATGGGGGTTACTGGAGAATCTGAAAAAAAGGTAACTAGTAAAACGCCATTTGCAATCGGCTCAATAAGTAAATCTTTAACAGCTTTAGCTATCGTGAAATTAGTAGAAGATAAAAAAATAAAATTAGAGGATCCAGTTCAACGATACCTCCCCTGGTTTAAACTAAAAGATTCTCAAATATCCTCAACTATAACAATCCAACATCTACTAACTCATACAAGTGGAATAAGCACATATGAGGGCTTATTATTATCAGATAAGCAATCCAAAAGTTCTACAGCATTAAAAGAAAATGTAATGAAGCTTTCAAATGTAAAAGTAACTGCTCCACCAAGTGAAAAATATCAATATAGTAATGCGAATTATATGGTTTTAGGTGCACTTATTGAAGAAGTTACAAATGATACATATTCCTCATATATGGAAAAACATGTTTTTCAGCTATTAAATATGAATGGTGCGGCAGCAAGTAAAGAAATTGCATATGAAAAAGGCTATTTAAAAGGTTATCAGTCGTGGTTTGGCATACCAAGAAAAAGTGTAGTGTCCTATGATAATGCCGGGGCACCGTATGGCTATATTACTGCAAATTTAGAAGATATGATTCAATATATTATGTTTTTGAATCGTCCAGAGGATGCTCAATTATTAAAGCAAGAAAATATGCATCTTTATCTATCACCACTTTATAAAATAAATTCAGAAAAAAGTTATGGTTTTGGATTAAGAACAACAAATATAAATGAAAGTGAAACGATGATTTGGCATTCAGGATCAACGCCCGATGCTCGTGCAGAATTATTTACTTTAAAAGAAAGTGGCTGGAGTGGAGTAATTTTAACAAATAAAAATCATGTATTAGAAGAAACAGCACTATCAGTATTGAAAAAGGGGATTATTAGTATTTTGAATGGAGAAGAACCGGTTGATATCCCTAAAAAAATACCATTAACACAAATTATTTTGTTGGTAGTTACACTCATACTTTTCATAATATCAATTATGTTAATTAAAAAGTATAAACATATGAAAACTGTAAAAAAGGTAATTTGGTTATTCATAGGGAGTCTATCTCTACTATTATCTATTATTTTTATCCCACTGCTTACTTATAGTACGAGTTCACCTTGGCGTACGATTAAAATATTTGCGCCAGACGTAGCTTTATTTACAAGTATTAGTGTAACTTTATTAGCTGTTAACGGACTAATATCAATTTTTATAGCTTTAAGAAGGAAGTAAGTATAAGGGGAAAGAATGAAAGAAATATAAGTTAAGTGTTAGAAACAGTTGACTCTCACACAATGTCATTGTTTAAGATGAAGTTGAACTTCGAAGTAGATGTAATTTATAGGAGGAAATCATGTTTAAAATAGGAGACTTTTCAAAACTATCTTCCATTAGTATTCGGATGTTGAGACACTACGACAAAGTGGAATTATTACAACCAGTAAAAGTCGATGAGCTGAGTGGATATCGATTTTATTCAGCAGACCAATTAAAAAAAGTAAATCAAATTCAAACGTTAAAAAATATGGGATTTAATATCGCTACCATTAAAGAAATAATAGAATGCGATAATATAGATAGCATAAAAGAGCAATTTTTAAATCGTAGTGTTCAAATTAAAGAAGACATGTATAACCTCCAAAAACAATTACGTCTCCTCGAAGACTCAATGAAAACGATGAGAGAGGATGTTGTTGAGATGAATTATCATGTTTCAATAAAAGAAATTCCAGAAAGATATGTAGCCAGTGTTAGAAAGGTTATTCCATCATATAATTGTGAAGGCGATTTATGGACCATGTTAATGCAAGAAATTCATATGAAAAATATTAATATGGCCCATCCGAGTTATAGTATCGCTGTCTTCCATGATCAAGAATACAAAGAAAATGATGTAGATGTAGAAATACAGCTAAATATCTTAGGAAAGCATGAAAATACAAAAGATGTTTATTTTCAAAAAATAGAGCCAATCAAAGTAGCTTCTGTAACAGTAAGCGGAAGTTATGAACAAATGACAAACGTAAATGAAGCAGCCGCAAAATGGATTGAGACAGAAGGTTACGAATTAGCAGGCCCGATGTTTAATATTTATCATGTGAGTCCAGCAATGGAGTCGGATCCTAATAAGTGGGTTACAGAAGTTTGTTATCCAGTTAAATGATTGTAAAGAAAAAAGGCATATCATAATGCCTTTTTTCTTTATAAACTTATCCGTAATTGCAATTAACCAATCATAGTTATCTTTCCTTTCATCATAGTTTTCGTATTGGACTATATAGTGCAATAAAAACTTCAACTAGCTTCGTGAAAGCAGCTAAAACAAATACAAACACTGGATTATAAGCTGAAATAATGCCTCCCGCTAATGCTCCGAGTGGCATAGCTAATCGTGTAAGTACACGTGAAAATCCTAAAACTCTCCCTTGCATATTTGATGGAACTGTTTCCTGACGAATTGTGGCTACAATTGTATTCCATGCAATATTACAAGTCATTGCAACACCGAAAGCAATTCCGGGAGCGAGCCAATATGTGCTCCAAAGTGCAAAAGTTAAGCCAATTGCCCCAACAAATAAGAGTAAAGGGATCAGTATACCGCGCTGTAACCTCTTTTCTAAAGGAACTGCAATCAAGCTTCCTAAAAGACCACCTATTCCAATTAATGAATAATTCACCCCACTTTGTTCTGGGGTAAGTTGTAATGTGGATAATAAATAATACATGAATACACCTAAAACCGCACTTGCTCCAAAGTTTCCTATCATAGCTTGAAAAGATAAAGCTATATTTAAGCGATCATTTTTGAGCCATGTAAATCCATTAACCAAATCAGATAGTACATTTTGAAGTGTATTTTTATCTTCACATTTTTTATTTGTGGTTTTCATAGACGGTAATAACATCACAGCAACTAATGTTGCAATAAATGAAAGAACATTAATCCAAAGCAACTGAAAGCCGCCAAAAAAAGAAATGAAAACCCCAGCTATCATTGGACCAAATAAACTAGCCAATTGATTGACCATTTGATAGAAAGAATTGGCCTTCGTTAAGGATTCTCCAGCAATTTGCGGAATGACTGTAACAGTTGTTACATCAAAAAGCATGGACATAACTGCTAAAATAAAAGTAATTATGTACAAGTGCCATATTTCTAATAGATGTAATGAATGTAGTATTGGAACAAGACTAACTAAAATAATATTAGTAATATCCGCTACCAAAAGTAACTTTTTTCGATCATAACGATCAATTATTACACCAACTAAAGGGCCAAATAAAACGATTGGCAATACGTTAATAGCAAATAAAGAACTCATAATTACAGCTGAACCGGTTAATTGATAGGCAATCCAAGGTAACGCAAAAGTATACAATGAGTCTCCAATTCGTGAAATGAGTAAACCAAAAATAAAAATCTTGTATTCTTTAGAAAAAGTTGTCTTTACGGTAAGGCTACGTTCTTGTATAAATTTCACACTGTTTATACCACCTTTATTATAGAGGAATTTGAAAATAATCCGTCCAATACTTGTTATATATATAATTCTGTAATTTTTTTGTGAATCCTACTTTTTACATATATTTAAAGAAGGAAATAAAAATGAAGAATGTAAAAGCAGTCTGTACTGTTTTAGATAGTATGTGTAGGGGGATTTAGATTGTACAGATAAATAAACTATAAAAAAATTATGTAAACTAATTATGCGGATGAAGTAAAATTTTCTTATAATTTGTAATTTATAATATATAATGGAAATTAAGAACGGTTATTTGAAAGGAGTGATGTGTTATGAGCAAACAGAAGAAAATAAAATATGAGGTAAAAATAGTTTGAGAATACGTATCATGCCTCTATAAACTACGTACGCTCAAAGCTAGGAGTAGCGTATGATAAATATTAAAATTGGAAAAAATCAATACCCATTAACATTAGCTGAGGACCATAATTTTGATTGGTTAAAGGATGTAGAAGTGTTTACTGTTTTTGATCAGCAAGATTCAGGAAATATTAGTTTTGGTATTATTGAAAATGGAAAACGTTATTTTTTGAAGTATGCAGGTGCACGCAATTTAGAATATAAAGGAAAGGTAAAGGACGCGATTCAACGATTAATGAAGGCGAAAGAAGTGTATGAACAAATTCAACATCCTTTACTAGTTCCATATATTAATCCCATTCAAATGCAAAATGGATTTTGTTTAAGGTTTCATTGGATTGATGGGGAATGCATGCACAATCATTGGGGCTTTACACCGTTTGAAAAGCATCATGCACCAAACTCGCCTTTTGTTAAGCTAAGACAATTATCCGTTAAGGAGAGGCTTAACATATTGACACAAATTTTTGAGTTTGCGGCCTATGTGGAGTCATTAGGATATGTCATGGTTGATTTTTATGACGGTAGTATTTTATATAATTTTGAGCAATCAAAACTTACGATTTGTGATATTGATTTCTTTCAAAAAAAACCTGTATTCAATAAAGTTGGGGAGGATTTTTGGGGAGCAGGTCGTTTCAAAGCACCTGAAGAATATGAACTGCATGCACAAATTACAAGCGAAACGAATGTGTATGTGTTAGCCGGAATTGCTTTTGCTTTTATTGGCGGGAAAAATGATAAAAGCTATGAGAAATGGGAGAGCACACTAGAATTATATAATATGTGTAAAAAAGCTCTACATAAAGAAAAAAATAAAAGATATCGCACTGTTCAAGCGTTTTATGAAGATTGGCTGGCATATATTGGGGAAATTGATGGATCTTTTTCACAAAGAATCAATAGCATAAGCGTTAACAGAGGGGAAAATACAAAATGAACGAATTAGAGTACAAAAACTTTTATGATAAAGTAGGAAGAGTAAATGGATGGGATTTTAGTAAAATAAAATGTGAAACTGTAGGAGATACATGGGACTTTTATGGAGAAGTGAAAGAAAGATGTAAACTATCAGACACTCTACTTGATGTTGGTACAGGTGGAGGGGAAAATGTACTTAACATAGCATCTTCAGCTAAATTGCTAATTGGAATTGATAATTCTAATGGTATGATTGAAACAGCACATTCCAATTTTAAAAAATCAGGAGTACAAAATGTTGAGTTTTTTCAAATGAATTCTGAAGCGTTAACGTTTCCGCTTGCCCATTTTGATATCGCTTCTAGTTGTCACGCACCGTTTATAGCATCTGAGTTAGCAAAAGTAATGAAACAAGGTGCTTTTTTCTTAACACAACAAGTAAGCGAACATGATAAATTAAATCTTAAGGAAGCATTTGGGCGAGGACAATGCTTAGGTGAAAGAGATGGCACATTAAAAGAAAAGTATATGAGTGAACTTAATAGTGCAGGATTTGAACTCGTGCAAGTACGTGAATATGATGTGACTAATTATTACAGAACCCCTGAAGATCTTATTTTCTTATTAAAACATACGCCTATTATTCCTAATTTTGGAGAAGAGGCAGAAGATTTTACTATTTTACAAAGTTTCATTGATGTTAATAGTTCTGAAAAAGGGATTCGTACGAATTCCAAAAGATTTATGATTATTGCTGTAAAATCTTAATGTATTTTATTGTAAAAGCTGCTTTTCGTTTAAGGAAAGGCAGCTTTTTTGTATGGAAACAATGCAGGATAAACTTAAATATTCATACTAAAGATGTAGTTTTCATTTGAAAACTACATCCTTCCGTTTGATTCTATTTATTTATAAATGTAATACAATACGAATAGGTAATAAGAAACAAGGGGGTATGCAACGTGATTACACATATATCAGATATAAAACTACAAACGGTTTCGATAGAAGGGGTAAAACAAGTTTATAAGGACATATTATCTTTACCTATAAAAAAAGAAACAGCATCGTTTATTCAATTTGAAGTAACGCCATACACTACAATTAGTTTTCAAGAGGTATACGAACCAATCGCACCTGCGCATTTCGCTTTTGAGATTCCATATTCAAAATTTCATGAAACAGCAAGATGGCTAAAAGAGTCTGGATTACTTATTTCGAAATGGAAAGATGGTCATATAATTGATGAAGAGAGCGGTCGATTCAACTTATATTTCAGAGATGGAGATGGAAATCTTCTCGAAATTATCGCGCATAGTTATGTTAAAGAAGATGTATTAGTACCACATTCACCATTAAACGTTTTATATGTAAGAGAAATCGGTCTTCCTGTTAAAAGTGTACCTGTATTTACAGAATGGTTGAAATCAAATCTAAATATGAAAACGATGGAAGATGGGGATATTTTCAACTTTGTTATAGGGGGCACAGCATATATTGTTGCATCTTGGTGGCAGCGACCTTGGATTCCGATTGCGATGAAAGCTTTACCACCGAAAGTACATGTTTCTTTTGGAACACCAGATCAAGCATTTTTACAACGCATACAAAATAATTTGAAGAAAAATAGTGTTCCATATGAATGTAAACATAATGAAGTATCATTTATTCAGCAAGGGTATTCATTTACTATCTTGCATACACCAAATCTCCATGCTGATATTCCAAGTAAATTAAACTTACCGCTTTCTATTTAAGGATGGAAAGCGGTAAGTTTTTTTGTATAGTCGTGAAGAAGGTTTTAGCTAGGGTTATAGTGAATGTAAAGAGAAGTATAAGATGTTATTCTAATTTATGTTAAGGGGAGAAATGAAGTGGTTTTAGGTAATCCAATTGCAAAAGGGAATACAGCGGAAATTTATCTATATGATAATAAGATTGTGAAATTATTTAAAGAATATCTTCCAGATACAGAGTCTATGAATGAAGCAAAAAAACAAAAATATGCTTATTCATGCGGGCTGCCAGTTCCAAACGTATTTGAAGTGACAAAGATACAAAATAGACAAGCAATTATTATGGAATATGTAAAAGGGGAGAACATTGGTGATCTCCTGCTTAATAATTTGAATGAGGCAGAGCGTTATATCGGCCTTTGTGTAAATGAGCAAAAAAAGATCCATGCTATACGTGTGAATACAGATGAAATGGAGTTAATGAGGAAAAGGTTAGAACGTCAAATTAAATCTGTACATCAATTGGCTGAAAACAAAAAGAAGAATATATTACAAAAATTAGATTCTATTACATTTGATTTTAGGCTATGTCATGGAGATTTTCATCCATTTAATTTGATTTTGAGTAAGGAAGAGAAAGTGAAAGTTATAGACTGGGTAGATGCTAGTTCTGGTGATATTCGGGCAGATGTATTTCGAACATATTTATTGTATGCTCAGACTTCTTTAGAATTAGCTGAAATGTATTTACACTTATATTGCAAAAATACTAGTTTGTTAAGAGATGAGATTTTTCAATGGGCTCCTATTGGTATTGCAGCTAGATTTTCTGAAAAATTATCACCGCAAAATGAAGTGTATTTGAAAAGATTATTGAATCAGTATTTATAAGTCATAAAAAAGGTTGTTAGCTAATTAATAAACGCTGTTGTTTAACTAAAGTTTCCTTGTAGTTAAACAACAGCGTTTTTAAACATTAATATAGGCATATTTAGTTTCAATCTTCATCCTATAAAGGTTCATTATCCGTACTTGTTCCGCAGTTAATTCTTCTTTATCCCAATACATATGCATTAAGCTATATTCAAAAATCTCCTTTAATTTAATAAACAATGGAAACTTGTCTATCATCTCTTTTGGAAGTTCATTTTCTTCTTGATATCCTTCAAATATTGCTTTTGTAATAGAATGCTCATAGTCAACGATATTCCCATTTCCAACAAATGAATATTCTATCGCACTATAAATAGGAACTGCTAAATCAAATATGTAAAAATGTTTTTCACAGTCTTGAAAATCAATCATCGTTAAGTTTGAATTGTTTTCAACTAAAATGTTTTCTAACCATAAATCTCCGTGAATTAAGCCGTAATTTGAAGTGGATTTTTGTAGCTCTTTTATAGAAGTTAAAACGTCAGATGCAATTTCTCTTATAGCAGTTTCTTCTTGAGGGATATACTTAAGAAAATTATATTCTTCATTTCTATACCAATCGTTTATATGTTTAGCCGGTTTAGTCTTTTCAAAGCTTTTAGAAATACGATGTAATTTTCCAATTTGTTTACCAAGCTTTTTAAATATTTTAGAATCCCATTCATACTTTGGTAAATGTATACCAGGCGCAGCTTTATATAGTATGGCAAAAATCTCTTTATCTAATGTTAACTTTTCTACAAAATTCCCTTGCAATGAAGGGATGATTGGTGGAACAGCTAAACCGTTTTGGTATAAAAAATTCGTATATGTAACTTCTTCTAATTGTTCTTCATACGTTTTATAGTTTGTAATTCTAATGAAGTATGTACCTTGTTCTGTAAGACATTTATACATTTCATTTGTTATTGGTGTAATGTTAATAAAATTCAACGGATATAGTTCATTTATGAATTGAAGTATTTCTTTTTCTAGTTTGTTCATTGTAACTTCCTTTCTAAACTTTTATTTTTTTAATTAGAGAATTAAAAGAATCTTATTTTACAAAATTCGAGTTTAATTTTCGAAATCCTTTAAAATGAAATATGATGTAAATTGACCTTTAATAATTAGTTAGGTCTTGCCAGCATACGAATTAACACTAAATTGAAAAATGAATAGAAGGTATGTCAAAATAAGATAGATGAAAAAATAAAATCAATACTTATATATAAATTTTAAAGATATTACAGAAAGTCTTATGTTATCAAACACAAGAAATATCAAAAGAATGAAACGCACTTCTCTTATACTTTTATATAAGGAGTGAAGGAAATGAATGAACATATACAGCAGATGATTGATTGGATTGAGCACAATTTGAAAAAGGGATTTTCATTAGATGAATTATCTCGTTATATGGGGTATTCTTCTTATTATTGCTCTTTTAAATTTCATCAAGTAACGGGTTTCAGTATTAGACACTATATTCTTCTTAGAAGGTTGTATTTATCTACAGAAGATTTAAAGAATGGTAGGAAAATAATTGAGATCGCATTGGATTACGATTACTCTTCCCAAGAGGCTTATAGTAGAGCTTTCAAAAATGTTTTTGGAATCAATCCAAGAGAATACCAACTTAGCAAAATGCCTATTCAATCATTTGTTAAACTCAATTTAAATAAAGAAGGGGTGTTTCATATAAATATTTCTAGAAAAATAGAGGTTGATCAGTTACGAAATAGGAAAAGTGAGCTATTCGATAAAGAGGTACTTAACATATTAAATGGTCAAGTTATGTATGAAGAATTTAAAACGGATAAGCTAATGGGGGAGTCTGATTATGTGCCATTTAACGAAGCGATGTGTGTAAATCCCGCTACTAAACAAGTTTTTAATGAAGAGTTTATTAAAACAAGAGCAGAAGGACATAACAGTTCAATAGAAAGTTATACAAAAAAGGTTATAGATCCATTAGAAAAACTTTTTACGAAAAAGTATAAATGTATTGTTTTATGGTTTGGTGAAGATATGTTTTGCCAAATGAATCTACTTACAATACTTTCATACCTTGAACAGTCTTATTATGAAGGGAAAGTATATTTGAATAGCTTCAGAGAGAATGAATTTAAAGTAAGTCAAACTGAAATAAAGTTAGAAAACTATCACTCTGCATATAAAGAAGTGCTCGTGAATCATGAAAAACCATCTGTTGAAACATTGCCAGTAATGTATCAGGCTATAGACTTATTTTTAGAAATGCTAAAAGAAGATAATGCTGTAATGAAATTTATCTCTAAAAATAAAGATTTATCAACTCGTGAATTGTTAACAAAGTTGTTTCAACTTTTTCCAACAATCGGATATGGAGATACTCAGTATATAGAGCTGATTAATAAAATAAAGAAGAAAACTACACCTAAAATATAAGTGTAGTTTTCTTCTTATAATTGCTCAAGTAATTCTAATTCTTTTTCTACAAATAGCATTAATTCTTTAATTGTTTCACCAGAAAAATCAAAACGAATACCGGCTGCTTTATACACTTCTTTTATAGATTGCGAGCTTCCTAGTGATAATGCCTTTTTATAATTTTCTAGTGCTTGCTTGGGATCCTCTTTATATTGTTTATACATTTGTAATGCACCAAGTTGGGCGATCGCATATTCAATATAATAAAATGGTACTTCAAAAATATGGAGTACAGGTAACCAACTCGTTGCTATCCAGTTTTCGTAGCCATCAATGTGTATGACGTTAGACTGATAATGTTTTTGAAGTTGTAAGTATTTTTCATTTCTTTCTTCAGAAGTATGAGTTGGATTTTCATATAGCCAGTGTTGAAATTGATCGACAATAAGCATAACAGGTAAATATGAAATAACATCTTTAAAGAAGTTAATTTTTGCTTGTTTTAAATCTTTTTTATCTGTATAGAAGGTATCCCAATAATTAAGCGAGAATAACTCCATTGTCATACTAGCTAGTTCAGCTGTTTCAGCTGGAATTTCTATATACTGTCGTATTTCTAATGGTTTTATGAGTTCGTTATGAATACTATGACCCATTTCATGTATAAAAGTGATAATATCATCTTGTGTATAATTTAAGTTCATAAAAATAAATGATAATTGTGAAGTTGGTAAGTACTCACAAAAGCCTCCAGCTGCTTTTCCTTTGCGGCTTGTTAAATCAAGACAATCGTGTTTATACATTCGGTTTAATAGTGTTGAAAATTCAACATCTAGTTTATTAAAGATATGAGTGCTCTTTTCAATTAAATCATTTTCAGTTGCAATTGGTTTAAGTACTTTTTGATCTGGAGTTACAGCTGATACATCCCACGGGCGAAGCGCATCCACTTGCAGTTTCTCTTTTTTCTCTAGTAATATTTTATCTTTAAGAGGCACAACATACTTACGTATGGATTCAGCTAGTTCATAGCAATCTTTCGCTGAATAATCAAAACGCTCGTATTTTTTGAACATATAATCGCGATAATTCTCTAGTTGAATATTTTTTGCTTTTTGATGGCGAATTTCAATTAATTGATTTAATATGTTTTGGAGTTCTTTTTCAACAGATAAAAATTGTTCAGAAATAATGGTTTTTGCCTTTTTACGGATGTCACGATTTGAATCTTGTAAATAGGATTGTAATTCTGTTATCGTTTTTTCTTCTCCGTCCCAAATTCCAATTAATCCTCCAGTGATTTCAAAGTACTCTGTGACTAATTTGTCTTCCTTTACTTCTAATTCAATATTTTCCTCACAAAATAACTTTTGAGCATTTTTTATTTTTGCATCCAACAAACCATATACGTTAGAATCTAATTCCATTCGAAAAGGTGACTTTAAATATTTATTATCCAATAAATTTTGGTACCGCTTTAAAAGTGGCTTTACAAATTGTTGATCATGTTCAAAAGTATCTTTTATTTCTTCATCATCCGTATTACATTGAAAGGCAATATAATGTGATCTTAATTGTTCTTCGATTTCCCAAATCACTTTTGACTGCTCTTTTAACCAGTTTTCAAGTTCTAGTTTTGAAGAAATCACTTCATTTAATAAAGTAGAAAGAGTATTTTCTAATTCTAGAACGTTACTAATATCAATCGTATTTAAGCGCTGCATTACATATCCCTCACTTTTCATTTATTCATAGAGATATTCTATTTATTAATTGTAATTTCCTTGTTAAGAGGAGGGAATGTGAAATAATGTTAAAATTAAAAATGATAGAAAGGATGTATTTTTTACTTTATAATGACTGTGAGAATGAGGGGCCTTTTAAATACTTCTATAAGGGAGTGAAAGAATGTATAAGTATTTACATATTTTAAATGATATAGAAAAAATGATTCAACATGGAGAGATAAAAGAAGGACAAAAATTACCATCAATACGGTCACTCGTTGCGCAATATGAATGTAATAAGGCAACAGTTATACGTGCGCTTTATGAATTAGAAAAGCGTCACATTATATATTCTGTCCCTCAAAGTGGATACTACGTTGTTAAGAAATCTGGGAGTACTATAGAAAATAAAGAGATAATTGATTTCGCTTCTTCAGCACCAGATCCAGATGTTTTCCCATATTTAGATTTTCAGCATTGCATTAATAAGGCTATTGATACTTATAAAAATGATTTGTTCGTATACGGAACACCGAAAGGGTTACCATCTTTAATTCCAGTCATTCAAAAACAGTTGGCGAATTATCAAGTGTTCACGAAAGAAGACAATATTTTTATAACGTCAGGCGTGCAACAGGCACTTGCAATATTAACTTCTATCTCATTTCCAAATGAAAATGAAACAATATTAGTTGAACAGCCAACGTATCATTTATATATAGAATATCTAGAAATAAATAAAGTTCCAGTAATCGGTATTAAACGTACGAATGAAGGTATTGACTTAAATGAATTGGAACGTATTTTTCGAACAGGTAAAATAAAATTCTTTTATACAATACCAAGATATCATCATCCACTTGGAACCTCTTATTCTAAAGGTGAGAAAGAAAAAATCGTACTATTGGCTAAGAAATATAATGTATTTATAGTAGAAGATGATTATTTAGCAGATTTAGAAATAGATTCAAAAGCCGATCCGTTATATAGCTTGGATTATGGTAATCATGTTATATATTTAAAAAGTTATTCGAAGATTATTTTTCCAGGTTTACGGGTTGGAGTTGCGGTCATTCCACCGTCCATTGCAAATGCTTTCTATACATACAAAAAGATACTAGATATTGATAGCCCCATGATATCTCAAGCTGCTTTAGAAATTTATATAAAGAGTGGCATGTTCGAACGCCATAAAAATAAAATTAAATCTTCCTATGATAATAGATCTAAAAAACTAGCAGAAGCATTAGAAAGAATGCATAGTGAAAACCCGCTTTTATTCACACATAAAAAGCAAAATACAATTGGAATCCATACTTGTTTAGAAGTACATAAAACAAGTATTTCGGACATGTTGATACAAAGACTAAGTGAAATGCAAATCAGTATTGATACGATTGATAAGAATTATGTGAGAGGTTTTCCGAAACAAAGACTATTAAAGTTGAACGTATCGAATGTAAAGGAAGATAGGATTGAAGAAGGAATTCGTAAAATAATGGAGGAAATCAAACAAGTGGAACGTCTAAATTTTCAATTTAAAAAAGAATAAAATGAATAAGGAAGTTTGTTGTGAGACGCAAAGTAATTCTCTAGTTTGTGTGTATCGCTGTAATAATTGGAGCTATAGTTGTGACTAATTATGATAAAAAAGATGATCAATGCATTGCGGTTGGTAAGTATTCAAGAGGTATTATCATAGGTCAAAATAACGAACCTATATTTAATGTGAAAATTTATAAAGATTCTATTAAAGGTAAGAAACGCAGTATTTCAAATGCAGAAGGTGAATTTGAAATACTAGATGGGGTATGTGGTGAGATTGTTTTACAATTCGTTACTCCAGATGGAGAAATCTATACGAGGAAATATGATAGGAAGCATATACCAAAAGTTATAAAGCTTAATTAGAAACATAAAGGTGAATAAGATGAAACCATTACGGAGAAAAGTAGCAGTTGTGGTCGGAGCAATTATATATGTAACTGGATAATTATATATTTTTTAAGAGCACTCTTAGCAAAGGGTGCTCTTTTTCATCATAAATATTTACTTAGCATCTTTTTAAAGTGATTTTTATCATAATTTACATATTGTGTAGCTGTATTTCGTATTGGATCTCCCGCGTAAAATCTTTCGTATAATTCGTGTCTTGATCCTAATGGGCTTCCAATAATATCCCAGGCTAACTTAAATAATTTTGTGCGTTGCTCGGCATCTATATTTGTTCCTTTTAAGTGCTTTTTCAATAAATTAGCTATCGGACTCTGGAAATCAATCGAGCTTGAAGGAAGTTGAATGAAGCCACCTGCTCCAATTAATTGTAAAATTTCTATTGCACGGGGATAATATTTAGAACCAAGATTCCTTGCAGTTTCGATATATTTAAAGTTTGGTAAATAAGTTTTTGTTTCATTTGTAGTACCTTCAACTTCCGCAGCAATTAAAAGTGCGCGAATTGTTTCGATTTGCATAATTAATTCTCCAAGTTTTTCTTGAACATGCAAATAAGTGTGAGCTCCAATTGCTTCAGCAATTTCAAAAGCAATCGCAGTTATAAATTCTAGCTTTATTAGTAATCGTACTATAGCTTGATGATAAGCTAAACTACTAGAAGCTGTATCTGATTTTATAGCCCAAATTGCTTCTGGATTATTATAAAGTAAAACACGTTCCCAAGGGACAAATACATTATCAAAGATTAATAGTGCATCCATTTCATCATACTGTGAGCTAATAGGGGAATCAACTGTGCTTGAAGTTGTATTTGCATATGGTTCTCTACAAACCATATGTAATCCTGGAGAATTGGCTGCCACGATAAGAAAGTGAGCTAAATCTTTTTGAGTGTCAGTCAGTTTTGTTAATGGGTAGATTAATAAATCATTTGAATAAGGAGAAGCAGTTCCTATCATTTTCGCACCACTTAAATAAATTCCATCAGAAGTTTCTTTTGTAACTCTTAGCAACCCTAAGTCATTTGCATTTAACATTGATTCTGTTGAGCGATTTATTTGTGGATCACGTTGGACTACACTTAAAAACAAGTGATTATCCCTAGCTTTTTCATAATAAGATGCGATTTTATCTGGAAACTGTGCATCGAACTTTTTATAAAAATCTCTTGATACGTACCAGCCAGTAAGTCTCGATCTTGCGTAATCAGATAGTCTACTCATTACACCGTCTGTAGCATAACTCCATGTTTCAAATGCAGTTCTTCTCATTAATAATTCATTATAGGAATTGGGAACTAAAAATGATTTATGAACAAAGTCTTTCGTTTTTGGGCTCACATATCCAATAGAATCTCTCTGTTTGGGATCATCAAATAACGAAAATAAATTAGAAATAGTACATAGTGTCCCCGCAAAATTGTTGTCTGTAGTTACATCTACTTTTTTTCCATAGAGCCAAACATTTCGACCATCTTGTAAGCTCTTTATATAGTGATCCTTTAAATTTTGCATATTTCCTCCTTTTAAAGATTACTCATATATTTGTACATCTTTTAATGGTGGTGAATATACGTGGAATGTTATTGCTGTTGAATCTGTAGCATTATACATTTTATGCACAGTATCTTTTTTTACGGTGAAAATATTTCCCTCTGTAAACTCTTCAATCCGTTTGCTATTTTTTTCGTACGTAATATTTTGTAGCGTACCATTGACTATTAATATACATCCTATAGATATTCCGTGATCATGAATAAGAGTCTTTGCTTTGCTAGGGAAATTTAATACTAAAATCTCCACAAATTCAGACTTATAGATAACATTTCTTCCGTATTCAAGGTTAATTGGTGAAGTAATAAAAGGAGATATTTTATGAAGTGTAATATTTAATGATTGAATAGCGGATATTAGATTGGCCGTATCGTAGTCATATAAGTTATGAAACGCTTTTTTGATGTTATGAATCAATTGCATGTAAAACTTCCTCCTAAGCATGTACATTAAAAGAAAAAGTAATCTAATATTATATAGAGCGTAGTGAATTCCATAATATTGTATTGAAACATTAAAAAAAAGTGACTTCTTTTACTTAGGAAGATTATTTAATTTGAAAATTATGGTAATTAATTCCATTAACATGATATGCTTGAACTATATACTTTTTTATTGGAAAGGTGATGAAATAAATGGCAGTTCTTTTAGTGGAAAATTTATATCAAATGTCTATTGTTTTATTACTTCTATGTTCATTTTGTTTTTATAGATATTTAAAGAAAATAAAAAGGGAAAGAAAGCTTACAGATTTTGAAATTACGATGTATATCATGACGCAACTTGCGTATTTCATTTGGGCGGCAACAACTTTTCTTAAAATGTTATCAGAATAGTTAATTTATGGTTAATTGTTTATTAGGTGCTGGGCAGAAATGTACGGTAAATAAAGGAAAAGGACAAAGATAGGCTTATAGATTAGGTAAATAAATATAGTCGGTATCTAGATCGATTACAATATCACTTATAATGTCTTTACAAAAAGAGCGGGGAAGACATTCATAATTATGTCGAACACAAAACAGATCGATGACACCACCGTTAGAAATCCCCTCATGTTTTACATTCAAATACATCCTTTTTAATTTCGTAATTGAAACGCATTGTCCAGCTACATACTCATTTATACCATATCCATCAAATTCAATTATCATATTATCACTGTTGGGTGCTAGCCAACGTTATAGCTTAAATTTTAGATGAATTTATTATACATTGTTTGAAATGTAGTGAGAATATATTTTTATAAAATGTGAGGGTTATAAATGGAACAAAATAAATTAGTTTTAGAAGGACCAAAACGTCTTAAGTGGGAAACGCGCGAAATTAAGTCTATACAGAATGATGAAATTAACGTTAAAACAATTGCAGGTGCAATAAGTATTGGAGCAGAGTTACCACAGTATAAAGAATCGGATGTTTCAGATACAAATCCTATTTATCCAAGAAAAACTGGATATGAAAGTTATGGTGAAGTGATTCGAGTTGGTAATAAAGTAACGAATTTAAACATAGGCGATAAAGTAGTTTCTTTTTATGGACATGAAACGATAGGAATAGTTAAGGGACATAAAGTGATTCGAGTTCCTAATTCAATAAAACCTAAAGTTGCTTTATTATCTATTCTTTCGTGTGATGCTGCTAAAGGAGTATTAAAACTAAATATGCGACAGGATGAAAAAGTACTTATAACTGGAATGGGAGTTATTGGTTTACTCGCTTGTTATTTTTTAAAATACTATGTAGGTGTTAAGCATGTAGATGTTGTTGAACCTAATAAAAATAGAAGAGATTTTGCAAAGAATTTTGGTGCGAAAAACATATATGAATCAGAAGAACAAATAATAGAAACATATAATTACGGTTTCGAATGTTCTGCTACAAATATCGGATTTCATACATT
This sequence comes from Bacillus cereus group sp. BfR-BA-01350, assembly GCF_022663775.1. NCBI lineage: Bacteria > Bacillati > Bacillota > Bacilli > Caryophanales > Bacillaceae > Bacillus > Bacillus cereus group sp. BfR-BA-01350. Next base: position 579,782 of record NZ_JAKUGD010000002.1, on the reverse strand, counting down.
ACAAAAAGCACTTAACAGTAATAGTGAAATATGTATACTTTCTGATGGGAATTTAGAGGAACTAACATTAACCGCTGATTTTTATGAGAAAGAACTGCGGATCATTGGTTCAAGTGACGGATATAATTATCAACAACATGCAGATTGGTTTTTTAGTCAAATAAAACAAACACCATGGATAGAAGAGATTTTTCAACATGAAATACAACATACAGGACTCATTCAATGTTTTGAGGAATTAAGTCAAGGAATAATTACCCCTTTAAAAGTATTTGTCTCATATGAATAATGAACAAAATGACCAGGTACTTGTCACATAGCCCACATATGTTTAGACACTAATATGATAGCAGAGCGCGGAGTAACATGTACGTGGATTCTTTAATAGGTACAACGGGTTGTGAAAACAGAGAATGGTTTTTGCTCTTTCATTATGTACAAATAGTATATTATCTTTCTCAGTGTACATATTAAGTAAAGAGTTTAATATCAAACATAAAAGGGGGGATAATATGAATGAAAATAAGAAAAATGAAGAATTGATTAAATTTAAGAAACAATGGTTTAATGAAGATAATCAACCAGTAGCTGGAATAGAGTTAGCTTTACCGCCTGATATAGGCAGCATGTTAGACTCCAAATCAGTTGATGATGAAAGTGAAGAAAGTAATAATGAATAAGTTTAATCTATATGCATCCATTCGGGTGCTTTTTATTTTTTTGACAATGGAAGATGGAACATCAAATCCTTATTGAAAAAAGGTTGGTCAAAATAGATTCTTTTTCAGTATATGTAAGTTTGATTTTTACAAAAAAGTTTAATTAAAATACATTTAGAATGCAATATGAAATGGGAATGCTAGTAACATTCACCATTAAAGGATTGGGCTATTATGAATATGATTTTTGAAAGCATTATTTTAATTCTGACTGGGATTATTGCATTAAAAATGACAGGTAGTAAATCTGTTAGCCAAATGACAAGAGCTGAAATTATTATAGTAGTATCAATTGCACGTATTATTGTGGAGCCTGTATTAAGTCGGAAAGTAGGCCCATCTATATTTGCAGCTGTAATATTTGCAGGCGTCCTTCTTATCATTCATTTCTTTGAATTGAAATCAAAGAAGATGGAACAATTCCTAAATGGCAGTAGCATTATAGTAGTAGAAAATGGAGAGATTGTAAAAGAGAATTTGATGAAGGCGAAAATGTCGGAACAACAACTATATATGCAATTAAGAGAAAAAGGGATTCATGATTTAAAGAGTTTACAGCAAGTTACAGCTGAACCGAATGGGCGGATTGGTTACCAATTAATAGAGAAAGCTCAACCGATAACTTTAGAAATGTTAGAAAAAGTAATAGATCAGTACAATATAAAAAGATAATTTATCTTAAGAAAAATCAATGCTACAACGGAAGTATTGGTTTTTCTATTTTTTTACACACTAATATAGGGGAAATAATAAGCCAATCTTAAAATTAGATATAGGCTTATTATTATGCTATATTCAATGAACCTATAGTGAATGTGGTAAAAAATTAATTTGGCATAGGTAACCGCAGCACTAAAATTTATAAGTTTTTAATGTGATACTAAAAATAGGATTAGAACAAGGAGATAGAATCATAATGGAATTTTGGGAATCAAGCTTTATTGAGAAGCAAACAATGTGGGGGTTTGAACCTACAGAATCTGCAATTTTGACAAAAGATTTTTTTGTGGAAAACAATGTTAAAGACATATTAGTTCCGGGTATTGGCTATGGAAGAAACGCAAAGGTATTTATCGAAAATAGTATAAATGTAACAGGTATTGAAATTTCGAAAACAGCGATTGATTTAGCAAGAGAAAACGGACTAGAAGATGTTAGTATCTATCACGGTTCAGTAAACGAAATGCCTTTTGATAATAAACTGTATGATGGGATATTTAGTCATGCACTTCTTCATTTGTTGAATGAACAGGAAAGAGAGAAATTTATTAAAGATTGTTATAATCAGTTAAAACCTGGTGGATATATGGTTTTTACAACTGTTTCTAAAAAAGCTCCAATGTACGGAAAAGGAAAACAGTTGGAGCAAGACTATTATGAGATAATGGAAGGCGTAAAAATGTTCTTCTATGATTCTGAATCTATAAAACAAGATTTTAAAAAATATGGACTAGTACAAGTTTCGGAAATTGATGAACCAAATAAGAATATGGTCAATAAACCTTCAATCAATTTCTTAAAGATAACATGTCAGAAAGAACTATAACGAAAAGTTATTAAGAATGATTAAAGATGTTTATATATTGATTATGCACAAATAAAAAGGACAAGCATATAATAGAAATACCTATTAACTTTAAGTAACCGTAACTTTCGTTAATAGGGTATCTCAAAATCCCCAAAAGAGCACTTGCGGAAACAAGTGCTCTTTTATTTTTTGTTTATTTAAGATGAATAAATTTCGTTAAACCCGTATGGGGTTTTAAACCATTATTTTGTATAAAGTGGTAAAATAAATAGGGAAAATGTTTAAGGGGGCGGGACATTTGAAACTAAAAGAGCTGGCGAATTTGTTATTGATTAAAGAAACTATTGGCAATATGGATGTAGAAATTACGGGGTTAGAAATGGATTCTAGAAAGATAACTGATGGAGATCTATTTATATGTGTATCAGGTATCGATGGTTTTCTTGAAGATCGACATCAATTTGTTGAAGATGCAGTGAAGAATGGTGCTGTAGCGTTAATTGTAGAAAGGGATGTAAATATTGAGATACCTAAAATAATTGTTAAAGATGCTAGATATGCTATGGCAGTTATTGCGTCACACTTCTATGGTTATCCATCTAATAAAATGAAGCTAATTGGAATTACAGGTACAAATGGGAAAACAACTACTTCCTATTTACTTGAAAAAATTTTAAGTGATTATGGATATCACATGGGGCTCATGGGGAATAACGGAGTGAAAGTTGATTCAAAATGGTATCCTACTGATATTAATACGCAAGAACCTCCAACACTTCAACGGAATTTGCAAATGATGAAAAATCAAAATGCAGATTATTGTGTTATGGAAGTTACGTCACAAGGTTTACATATGGAAAGAGTGAAAGGATGTAACTTTAAAATAGCTGTTTTTACAAATTTAACGCAAGATCATTTGGATTATCATGGAACATTTCATGAATATAAGCATGTAAAAGGTCTTCTTTTTTCAAGATTAGGAAATGATTTATCTACTACGGATAAAAAAATAGCTGTTTTGAATGCAGATGATCCATCGGTAGAATACTTTAAAAAAATTACTTCAGCTGAGGTTATCACATATGGAATACATAATAGAGCAGATGTTCAAGCGAAGAACATAACTTTAAGCCCAAAAGGAATTCGTTTTTTAGTTTCGTCTTTTAATGGAGAAATAGAGGTTAGTCTTAATCTTGTAGGTCGTTTTAATGTTTATAATGCATTAGCAGCAATAACAGTTGCAATGGTTGAAGGTATTCCGCTTACAAACATTTGTGATAGCTTATCTAACTTAAAGAGTATTGAAGGTAGAATGGAAATTATAGATGAAAATCAAGATTTTCTTGTAATAGTGGACTATGCTCATACACCGGATGCGTTAGAAAATGTTCTCTCTACAATTAGCGAGTTTTCAACAGGTAAAGTTATCACTGTTTTCGGTTGTGGTGGAGATAGAGACACAAAAAAACGATCTATAATGGGCGGAATTGCTGGAAGTTATAGCGATTTTGTTTTTATTACTTCTGATAATCCACGTTCGGAAGATCCGCAGGCAATAATGAAAGATATTGAAAAAGGATTTTTGCAAAATAATAATTTGAATTATAAAGTAGAAGTAGATCGTGAACTTGCAATAACTCACGCAATAAACATGGCATCTTCTAATGATATCGTTTTGATTGCAGGCAAAGGGCATGAAACGTATCAAATTTTAAAAGGTTCAACTATTTATTTTGATGATAAAGAAAAAGCTCGACAAGCAATTATTAATAAATGAATGAATTCAATTAGTAGCTGAATAGTATTTCTAATAAAAATAATATTTTAGATGAAGCTAAAACTAATAACTGAGCAATTTTATGAAGAATTTATAATTGAAAGGTAAGGATATTTCTATGAATGTATGAGGGGAAAACCTTACCTTTTATAGTTTTATTTCTGAACAACAAACGTAATAGCATTTGTTTTTAATTGAATATGCCTTCCATCGCGAACAATAGCATAGACTAATTCTTTTATTTCAACTTTAATTTCTTTCCATTCCTTATAAATACTTTTTAATAGATGTATCATATCTTCAGTAGGAAGGTTAATTTCAATTAAAGCATCTAATTCTTCATCCGTATGTAAGTCAATTTCTTGTATGTTCGAGTTAATAATTAAACAATTAATACCGCCACTTTTTGTACCTTCTTTCATAGAATGGAGCACGTTTTTTAAATCTTCTTCTGATTGAACATGCTCTAAACTTGATACTGCAATGATATAATCATATGTATCAGGTTGGATGTAGTAGTTTTCAATTGCTGCTTGTTCGGTTTTAATATTATTAATTACACCATATTTTCTACTATAAGTTTGTAATTTTGTTAAAGCGGAATCAAGTAAGTCCACACATGTAATAGTGCCACTAGTATTTTGTATCTTTTGTGCAATGGGAATACTATTTCTTCCGACGCCAGAGCCGAGATCAAGTACTTGCAAGTTGTTTTGTCCTTCAAAGTGATCCATCAAGTCCATAACTGTTTTAACTGGTTTGTACAGCCAAGAGCCAGTTTCAAATAGTTTATATTGTTCATAACAAAGGTCGTGATATTTCTTTTCTGCTTGTCTTATGTAATTAATACGATTCATAGTGTTTCAGCTCCAATATTATTATTGCAAAATGAATGGGTAGGACAACCTTTTACATTTGTTTGAATTCGAAAAATACCACCAGCATGTGGATATTGCTTTAATTCGTCATCCGTCATTCTTGTTCTGGCTGTTGTAACATATAGGTCGGTTAAATTGGGCCCTCCAAATGTACAAGATGTTACATATAGCGCTGGAATCGGGATACTTAACATTTGTTTTCCAGTTGAAGGGTTCCATCTAGTAATCTTTGAACCTCCCCAATGAGCAATCCATAAGCAACCTTCCTCGTCAATTGTCATACCATCAGGTAGACCGTCATTTTCGGGGAAAATGATTACATCACTTGGATTACGAATTACTCCAGAGCATATATCATAATGAAAACGAACTACTTTTTTAGTAGGTGTATCGATATAGTAAAGGTATGTGTGGTCAGGTGACCAAGCTATGCCATTTGATGTATTTACATGTGAAACTTTTTTCTCTACCTTTAAATTATTATTTAAACAATACAAGGAACCAGCAGCATTAATACCGTATGTATCTGTAGTACCTGCCCAAAAACGTCCTGCCGGATCGCATTTTCCATCATTAAAACGATTATTAAATAAATGTGGTTCAGGGTCAAAAATATGTGTCAGTTTTTCTGTTTTTACATTAATAGAATAAAAGCCGTTTTCCATAGCTAGGAGCAGTACGTCATCTAAATATGGAACAACACAACCAATTTGTTGATTGAGAGCAATTACTCGGTTTGTATTAGCGGTAGGACTAAATATGCATAATTGTTTCTCCGCAATATCAACCCAGTATAAAAGTTGCTTTTTTTCATCCCAACATGGTCCTTCGGCTAAACTTGCTTTTGCATCTAAAATTAATTCTATATTACTGTCCAAGATGTTCACCTCGCTTTATAAGATATTTATATAATTCGATAAGAATAGAGGTAAACCTTTTAATCAGAAGATATTAAGATTTGTACCATGGAATAGTGATTTTCTTGAGTGATTAAAAAATGTATAAATATGGAGAGGAAAATGCATATGATGTTTTATGAAATTGTTTGCTTTTCTTGTAAAAATATATTTCGTGTTTATGAAGGTAGTGAAAAATATAAGCGATTTAAAGAGAAACCAAAAGGGGTATATTGTTGTGATGAGTGTAGCCACAAAATTCAATTAGAAGCGATAAAGAATTTTTTTAGATAATTATATAATTTTATTTCGGAAAAGTTTGACAATAATAGCGTTATAAATTATCATATGAAAAAACTAATATTTAAAATGGCATGGAAGAGAAGAGTAGTTAAGAAAGAATACGTACAGAGAGCTCTGGTAGCTGAGAAAGAGCAGTATACATCTTAATGAAAAAAGACTTGGAGCTGCGCAAGGAACTAATTTATTTAGGGATGGTGCGACGGGATCTCCCGTTATAGAGATAGGGTATAAGCATATTTTGCCGTACCTGAAGAGGTTAATATGGTGACATATTGACAAACTGAGGTGGTACCGCGAAGCTAACAACTCTCGTCCTCAAGATGAATAATCTTGGGGGTGGGAGTTTTTTTATTGTATAAAACTGAAAATCTGAAAACAAAAAACAATTGAGGTGAGTAACATATGCATTGGGCGTATGAAGTAGCACACGAATTAATTAGAAAACATCCAAACAAAGAAACTTTTGTTTGCGCATCTGGAATTAGTCCATCTGGTTCTGTTCATATTGGGAACTTTCGTGAAACCGTAACGACTTATTTTGTTGTAAGGGCGCTTCAAGATTTAGGGAAAAAGACTCGTTTTATATTTTCATGGGATGATTACGACAGATTTAGAAAAGTCCCTAAAAATGTTGATTCATCTTTTGTAAAGTATATCGGAATGCCATACTGTGATATACCAGATCCGTATGGATGTCATAATTCATATGCCGAGCATTTTGAAAAAGAGTTTGAGGAATCGCTTCAAGTATTTGGGATTGAAGTGGAATTCATATATCAACATGCTGAATATAGAAGTGGAAGATATAACAAAAACATATTGGAGGCTTTATATAAAAGAAAAGAAATATATGATATTTTAATGAGTTTTAAAACTGGAGAGTGTAGTGAAGAAGAGCGAGAGGGCTTTTATCCGGTTACATTATATTGTGAGAAATGCGGGAAAGATGCGACAACGATTACACATTTTGATGAAGTATTAAAAACAGTTCGGTATGAATGTGAATGCGGAAATCAAACTGAATTATCGGTATTAAATACAAATGAAATGAAACTGAATTGGAAAATCGATTGGCCGATGAGATGGATGATAGAGGATGTTGTTTTTGAGCCGGGCGGAAGAGATCATTCATCAGAAACGGGTAGTTATAATGTATCAAAAGAAATTGCGAGAAAAATATTCAATCGTGAAGCGCCTCATTACATTGCTTACGATTTTATTGGAATTAAAGGGCATCATGAAAAAATGTCTAGTTCCTCAGGGAATAGTATTACACCTAGCGAGTTGCTAAAAGTGTATTTGCCCGAAGTGATTCTATTTATGTTTGCAAAATATAGGCCAGACGCAGCGTTTCATATCGGTCTTGATGAAGATGTAATTCGCAATTATACAGAATATGAACGATTGAAAGATAGTTATGAGAATAAAATGCTCAAAAATGAAGATTTATTTGATGCAATTAAGCTTTCTAGAGTAGATAGCGGATTTAAAGAATATCCGAAATTTAATCAAGTAGCAGGAATATTGCCGCTATTAAATTTTAATTCACCCATTTTACAAGGTACATTAGAAGAAATAGATAGAAGTTATGCATTAGATGCTATGATTGCGATAAGTAATCGTGCAGAGCATTGGATAAGAAACTTTCAATCCGAAAAATTAATTGCGGTAAATCAGGAGAAAAATACAGAGTTTTATAACACATTAGAGGGAAAGCAGAAAAAATGGTTAGTAGAAGTTTGTAAAATATTGCGTTCAAATAAAGATTATTCAAACATAATGGAGCAATTTTATTCGATTTGTCATCATGAAAATAAAAAAATAATGAAAGGAAATCAAAAACAATTATTCACTATTATATATAAACTCATTATGAATCAATCAAATGGTCCTCGTATACCATTATTAATACATGTGGTAGGTATAGAAAAAACCATTGCATTATTAGATTTCTAAAACAAAGTTAAAAGTAACGCAAGTACCCAAAATTCTAAGTACTTGCGTTCCAAATTTTACTACCGTGAATACAATTTCGGACATTCATCACCACTAGGTTCATAAAAACAGTGACTTTTAAACTGTCCTACAAATGGCTGATTATACCATTCAGGCGGACAAGCTCCAACTGGACGGAAATACCAAAGAGCCCATCGTGCAGGCCAGCGCCACTCACCTTGTAAAACTTTTCGTGCGATTTCTTTTTCTGATTCACGAGCGCGTTGATAAAAATATCCGTATTGCACTGCTTCGAATCCACCAGGGCTTTGATATACAGCATCACGTACGGTACGGAGTTGTTTAAAATCTAAGCAATCACAAAATACACGATTTACTACTACGCAGCCAACAAGTTGTTCACCTTGTCGACCTTCGCCTTCAGCTTCAGCACGCATTAAACGAGCTAGTAAATCAACATCGCTTTCGTTATATGGAATAAGGGGCATAGTGATACCAACTTTCTTTACCTGTTATAGTAAAGAGTGTATGTATGAAAATAAGCTAAGTGCTTTTCTATATGTAAATTCATTAATTATTAAAAGGAGCTTTTATGAAAAAAGCTAATTAGTAATTGTAGACTAATATAAAGAGGAGAGATAATATGCATCGAATTCAGAAAGACCATATCATTTACGCAATGTCACCAGAAAATAAACCATGTATGGAAGTAGAAATTGGGAGTCGCCTTATATTTGAAACATATGATTGCTTTGAAAATCAAATTGATTCTGAAGATGTTGCGTTTCAAGAATTAGATTGGAACCGAATTAATCCGGCGACTGGACCTGTATATATCAGTGGTGCAGAGCCTGGTGACATATTAGCCGTAACGATTGAAAAGATTCAAATTGCAGAGCAAGGTGTTTTAACTACAGGTATGAATCTTGGTGTAATGGGTGAAGAGCTACATGAAAATACAGTGAAAATTGTCCCAATACATAATAAACATGTTTTGTTTTCGAATGAACTACAAATCCCAATTAATCCAATGATCGGTGTAATTGGAACTGCTCCAAAAGAAGAGAGTATTTCATGTGGCACACCGCATGATCACGGCGGGAATATGGACTGTAAAGAGATAAAAGAAGGGACAACATTATTATTACCTGTAAATGTTCCTGGTGCTCTATTAGCATTAGGTGATTTACACGCAGCGATGGGTGACGGTGAAATTGGTGTTAGTGGAGTAGAGGTTGCTGGTGAGGTGACGGTAACAGTTCATATTATAAAAGGAAAGAAATGGCCATTACCAATGGCTATTCAAAAAGAAAAAATAATGACGCTTGCTTCAGAGAAATTGCTAGATGATGCAGCGAATCGTGCTGTACGTAATATGGTGACATTTTTACATGAAGAATTAGAAATGTCTAAAGCTGATGCAACACTTTTATTATCAGCTGCCGGCGATTTAAAAGTTTGTCAAGTTGTGGACCCGCTTAAAACGGCACGAATGGAACTAAGTTTGGACTATGTGGAGAAGCTAGGTTTTAATTTGAGTAAATTTCATATTAAGTAAGAATAATAGAAGAAGGATGCTTTTGTATAAAAGTATCCTTTTTAAATTTACGAATTAAATAAAAAAAGGTATTATTTATTTTATATAATTGTATATACGATTGCGGATCGATAAAGGAGTAAATAATGGTTAAAATTATGATTGTAGAAGATGATATGAAAATAGCAGAATTATTATCAACACATGTTGCGAAATACGGGTATGAAGGAATTATTGTATCTGATTTTCAAAATGTATTAAATATTTTTTTAGAAGAACAACCAGAGTTAGTTTTATTAGATATTAATTTACCGAGTTTTGATGGGTACTATTGGTGTCGTCAAATTCGCGGAGTTTCCACGTGTCCGATATTATTTATTTCAGCTCGTGAAGGTACGATGGATCAAGTTATGGCGTTAGAAAACGGTGGTGATGATTTCATTTCAAAGCCATTCCATTACGAAGTTGTAATGGCTAAAATTCGAAGTCATTTAAGACGTGCTTACGGAGATTATGCACCGAAAGTAGAAGATCGGATGGTTGAGCAACAGGGACTTTGTTTATATCCCGAAAGGCTTGTATTGAAGCTTAGGAACCAAGAGATTGATATAACGAGAAACGAAGCTATTTTATTAGAAATGTTAATGAAAAATTATCCGCGTGTAGTGAGTAGAGAGGTGTTATTAAATAAATTATGGGATAGCGAATCCTATGTTGATGATAATACATTAAGTGTAAATACGACACGTGTGCGAAAGAAGTTAAAAACGTTACAGATTGAGGATGCGATTGAAACGATTCGTAGTGTTGGATATAGATTGCACATTACTTGGGATACGGGTGTGGAAAAATGATAAGGCTGTTTATACGTGATCATATACCACTTATTTGTTTTACAGCAATTCAACTACTATCCATATTTCTCGTATATTGGTTTGATGGACATAAGCATATTGCGACGGCATTGTATGCAATGTTTTTAGGTGCCTTTTTTATGGTAGGCTATTTAGTATTTCGTTACTTTACTCATCGTACTTTCTATGAACGATTAGCAAACCCGATGCAATCTTTAGATGAATCGGTTCAAACATCTGATTTTGCAGCTATATCTGCTGCTCTTCAACACTTGCTTGAGGTACAGTATCGCCATTATCAAAATCAGCTTCAAATACAAGAGAGAAAAAATAATGATCATTTAACCTTTATGAATCAGTGGATTCATCAAATGAAAACACCTTTATCTGTCATAGAATTAATTACACAAGATGAAGTTGATCCACGCTTCGAAAGTATAAATGAGGAAACAGATAGACTGAAAAAGGGGTTAGAGATGGCATTGTATGTTGCACGTTTAGAAGCATTTACACAAGATTTTTATGTAGAAAAAGTACAGCTACATAAAATAGTGAATGATTCTGTGCATGAACATAAACGTTTCTTTATCCGGAATTTTGTGTATCCAGAGCTTAAAGTTGAAAAAGATATTACTGTAGAAAGTGATGCAAAATGGTTACAATTTTTAATTGGACAAATACTATCGAATGCGATTAAATATTCATCTGGTAGTAGAGAGAAGATTAAAGTGAAAGCTTGTAAGGAAGGTAATACAGTCATACTTGAAATTGCTGATAACGGTGTAGGCATACCGAAGCAAGATTTACCTAGAGTATTCAAACCATTCTTTACAGGGGAAAATGGCAGAGATTTTAAAGAATCAACTGGAATGGGGCTATATCTTGTATATGAAATTACGAAACAATTAGGACATAGTGTAGAAATCCATTCAGAAGTTGGTAAAGGTACCGTTGTACGTATTAAATTTTTTAATGTGTAAAAATAAGTAATCTAGGCTAAAGAACTTTGGAGATAAGTTTTTTAGCCTTTTTGTATAGCGGTTATATGAAATGGTAAAACGTCATATTAGTATGTATAATGACACACTAATAAATACGATTGTTAAATTTGAAGGATTTAATAAAAAGCTGATAAATATTTTTGTAAGAAAAAAGCCACCCCTTTGAAAGAGATAGCTTCATGGATCTATCCTATGTATAAGTATAATGTTCGAATACGTGATATGTTTTGTGGATTATAATACAATTAGTCTTTTGTTTTTTCATGATACAGTATTGTAATTAAGTAAACAAACTTAATAATTTATACCCAATTAATCCTAAAATAGTGATAGGAATCATCATTAAGAAAGAAGACACACGATAAGCATTAGAGCGTTCTAATACAAGAATCAAGATAATTCCGACTATCACTTCCGTATATCCAACAGGTAACATGTGACTGTAATCTTCAAAGTTTAATAGAATGTGAAGTCCGTCCGTTACAAAAACTCCACTTAAAAGTGCGCTTCCGAATTTATGAAGTGAAGTTGTCGTATCTTTCCATAGAAAACCTGCAATTCCAAAGATAGTTCCTCCTATACATGCACATACAATCCATACAGATATAAAATAAATAGAGTGAGCTACATTTTTAATAACTATTGCATAACCATAATAGCCTAATACCATACCGAGTAGTGCAAGGATACCAGAAAGCATAGCTGTACGCTTAGAATAACTAAGGCTAGCCACGAAAAAGGATGGAACTAACCAAACGCTTCCTAAGTTAGCTAATGAATGCCAATTTCCTGGAAGTATACCTTGACCTAATTTAGTTAGTATACCAACAATTATCCCTACTACAATCGGGAGGAGAACGATTCTTAAAAATATATTTAATTTTGTGATTTTTAATGTCCTGTCCATAAATTCAATCCTTATATTAATATTTTCTGCAACTATATAATAGCTTATTAAAGGGTAGTAATCAATGATAATTTATTGAAAAACAATAAGTTATTATTGGGTAACGAATAATATTTTATTTTTATATAATAGAGAGTTTAGAAGTTTTTTACTGGGGAATTCTAAAGGACGTATTACAATCAATGTAATTTGTGCTTGTTCAATATGAAGTTAAAGAATGATAAATAAGCCTAAAAGAAAGCAATCTTTTTAACAGCACAAATAATTGCATTTACTCATACAGTATTAGTATGGTACAATATGGTTATTAATGACGGAAAGGAATGATGGGTGGACGATGATTAACTAATCTTATTTTTAAATGTTGAAATTCAATACATTTCAATTTCTAAAAAATAGGATTAGTCTGCCCAATTTCCAAACAACGGTATTGCTATTTATGTTGCGCAATAGCTTATTTGGGTATAAATAATGTAACGACTAATCCTGCCAAATTTATTTGGGAGGATTTTTTTATTCTCCCTTAATGAAAGGGATCGGTATTATGAAAGAACTATTAAAATTAAATGATGTTTATGTTGAAATAAAGGAAAATATGTTGTTAGAGAAAATGAATGTGACAGTAAAACAAGGGGATGTTATCGGATTAATTGGTAAAAACGGTGCTGGTAAATCAACGTTACTTCAATTAATAAATGGGAAGATTGAGCCTTCAAAAGGTACTGTTGAATGGATGCAAATGAACATGACAACAGCATATGTTGAACAAGAAAAAGAATCTTTTGTTAGTAAGGATATAATTGCAAAAGAAGCAGAGCTTCTTGCGAAATGGGGCGTCCCAACGAATGATTTTTTTACTTTAAGTGGTGGTGAAAAGCTAAAAGTTCGATTAGCAAAAGGATTTGCTGAAAATCCTAATGTCTTAATATTAGACGAACCGACAAATCATCTAGATGAGATGAGTACAGAATTTCTCATTAAGCAAATTAAAAATATGAAAGGTACAGTTATCGTCGTATCACATGATCGATATTTTTTAGATGTTGTCGCGACTAGAATATGGTCAATTGAGGATAAGAAATTAATTGACCATAGTGGTAATTATACAAGTTATATGAAAGCACGTGAGCACAAAAGAATGACACAGCAGCGTGAATATGAAAAACAACAAAAAAAGATAGAACAAGTAGAAACTCATATAAAAGAATTAAGCTCATGGTCACAAAAGGCACATGCGCAGTCCACAAAACAAGAAGGTGTGAAAGAGTTTTATCGTGTAAAGGCGAAGCGAATGGATGCGCAAGTAAAATCGAAACGAAAACGTCTTGAAAAAGAGCTTGAGAAAACGAAAGTTGAACGTGTGAAAGAAGATTATTCGGTTGAATTTTCTATTCAAGCGAATAAAAAAGTAGGGAAACGTTTTTTAGAAGTAAAACAATTACGGAAAGAATTTAATAATCGGATATTATTTGAAAACGTTAATTTTACAATTCAGCACGGTGAGAAGATTGCGATTGTTGGCCCAAACGGTAGCGGGAAAACAACTTTACTGAAGATGATTATGGGAAACGAAACTGCTGAAGGAGAAGTATGGATTTCACCTTCAGCAAACATCGGTTATTTAACACAAGAAGTATTTGATTTACCGCTGGAAAAAACACCAGAAGATTTATTTTTCAAAGAGACGTTTGAAGAAAGAGGAAAAGTCCAAAATTTAATGAAACATTTAGGGTTTGAATCTTCCCAATGGAAAGAGCCGATTCGATATATGAGTATGGGTGAACGAGTAAAATGTAAGCTAATGAATTATATTTTAGATGAAAAAGATGTACTTATTTTAGATGAACCTACGAATCACCTTGATCTTCCTTCACGTGAACAGCTTGAAAATACATTAGCTGAGTATAACGGAACACTCGTTATCGTTTCTCATGATCGATATTTTCTGGAGAAAACAACTAATACAAAGCTTGTGTTTGTAAACAATACAATACAAAAGCAGCTCGAAGAACCTACGAAAACAAGAGACGAAATCGAAGAGCTACGTTTAACATTAGAAACAGAGAGACAAGAAGTATTAGGGAAATTAAGCTTTTTAACTTCTAAAGACAAAGAATATAAAGCACTGGATGAACGATTTATGGAACTTACGAAGCAGATTAAGGAGCTTTAATGTAAGTAAGGAGGATTAACATGGGAGAAGAGAGTTTGACTAAGTTATTTAGAATAGATTGTGGAGATCTATACCTGCAAGAGTTTACGATTACAGATGCAGAGAGTATTTATAACATATCCAATCAACCGGAAATAGAAAAGTTTTTGCCAGACTGGAAATCAACAAAAGAACAAAGGATTAATTGGGTTGTAAATTATGAAATACCAGAAAATAAAGCGTTTCTTCATGCAGTGAGAACTACGACTAACATAGATGATCACATATTAAAACTAGGAATATTTAAGAAAACCACAAATGAATTTATTGGATGGTGCTGCACAGGTATGAAAGATGAACTCCCTGCACCGAACAGAGAAATTATGTATGCAGTTTCAAGTGAATATCATAATAATGGTTATGCAACGAAAGCAACGAAAGGACTGATTAACTATTTGTTTGAAAAAACGAATGTAGATCTCCTTAACGCAATTGCTTTAATTAACAATGTAGCATCAAATAAAGTTATTGAAAAATGTAGATTTACTTATTTGGGTCAACAGACGATAGAAAATCAAATGCATAACCATTATGTATTGAGTAAATCCGAATGGATAAAAAATAGTGCTCTGTAAAAGGAATTGAAACGAAATTATAAAAAAGCTTAGAGTTTTAACTCTAAGCTTTTTTACATTCATTTTATAGCTGTTAACATATGAAAGCTACAATTGAGATGACTTATTGATGGAATTGCTTTTCGCCAAAACAGTGGCATCAAGCTGTAAATGTGATAACCATAAAAAAATCATTTACGAAAAGGGGATTGGAATGTTTTGTCGAATGAATAAAATTATGGAAATACCAATTTTTTACTTTAATTATCCTGCAAGTGAATTTCTTTAAGCACAAGTAGAAGAATGCAAGGGGAGAGTGGGATGGTATAAGGAAGAATTCTATCTTAGTCAAAAAAATATATTGTGGTAAGTCTAGTGAGAAAGGGGCATATAAAACTTACGGTTGAGTGCTAGTGGGATAAAATGTTTAATCTATGAAATAGTCTAAATGAAGGAGGAGATGCATATCATTATTTGGTTTCGCCACTTACCACAGATAAGTATGGATTTTTCAGAATGGACGCCTTTTATACAGAGTAATTGGTACCGAAAACATTATATGCAGTTTGTATATTTACTTCAGATAATCATTTTTATGATACCTTATTTTTTTGAAACAGGTTTCACTCATATTAATATATTTTATCTTATCATAATAGGTATCTTTGTCTTCATCATTCACGAATGTCTACATATTTTTGTCATAAGTAAAAAAGGTGATGTTAGCTTAACATTTAGTGGAATATTCTTTTGGTTAAATACAAATGCAATCTTATCTAAAATGAGATTTTGGATCTTTATGAGCCTACCCATTGTTGTATTATCAGTAGTTCCTGCCGTGATGTCGTTCTTTGTATCAGGAAATATCAAATCAATCATGTTATTTATATGTTGGTTAAACACATTCATTTCGGCTTCAGATATTTACAATTCAATATTAATTGCAATTAAACCGAAGAACGCTGTTTTTTGCAATGGCTATTATCAAGTGAAATAGTATTTTATTTGTACCTAAAATATGCTTCAACTAAATACAATAGTTAAAAATATAATATTTGAAAGTAAAAAGGCCGATAAAGCAATCGGTCTTTTATTATTATAATAAAGATTAGAAAATAGCATTGTATTTCAAACCACTATGCAAATATTATAAAATAGTTATACATCGATTATAGTTTGAAATTAGTTTTATTATCAGTTTTTTCAGAAACCTTACAAGCGTGTAAGATAAATGAAAGACGAATCAATATGAGCTGTAAGACAATTCATTTACACTCTGTTATGAGACGTGCAAATGAAGGGAGAATATACATGGAAATTTTACATGCAAAAAGTATTAGTAAAGTATATAAAGGGAAAGTACCTTATAAGGCATTAGTTGATATTGATTTATCAATTCAAGAAGGTGAATTTGTAGGGATTATGGGGCCATCTGGTAGTGGGAAAACAACGTTATTAAATATGGTATCTACTATTGATTCTCCATCATCTGGAGAAATTTTAATAAATGGCACAAATCCTTTCCAATTATCATCAGAAGATTTAGCGTTATTCCGCAGAAAACAATTAGGATTTGTTTTTCAATCATTTAATCTTCTTAGCACACTTACTGTAAAAGAAAACATCGTATTGCCAATGACTTTAGATGGTGTTTCTGTGAAAGAAATGAACAAACGAGTGGAAGAAATTGCAGAGAAATTAAACATTACAGAAATATTAAATAAAAGAACGTTTGAAATATCAGGGGGACAAGCTCAAAGAACGGCAATCGCTCGCGCAATCGTTCATAAGCCGCAATTATTACTCGCAGATGAACCTACAGGGAATTTAGACTCTAAATCTTCAAATGATGTAATGGAGATGCTTGATACTCTAAATAAACAAGAAAAAGCTACGATGATGTTAGTTACTCATGATCCGTATGCAGCGAGTTTTTGCAGCCGAGTAATCTTTATTAAAGATGGTCAACTATATAATGAAATTTATTGTGGTGAAAGTAGGCAAGCATTTTATCAAAAGATTATGGATGTCCTTTCTTTGTTAGGAGGGAAAAGTCATGACTTTTCGTCAGTTCGCATTTAATAATATTTTTCGAAATAAGCGTACATATGCTGCTCATTTTTTAAGTAGTGCATTTTCTATTATGATTTTCTTTACATATGCTCTTTTATTATTTCATCCTGATTTACAAGGGGAATTAAAATCAACAAGTGCAACAATAAGTGCATATGGTACGATGGGATTTACAATTTCGCAAGGTTTGATTTTTGTATTTTCATTTTTCTTTATTCTATATTCAGTTAGTTCATTTTTAAAAACTCGTAAGAAAGAATTTGGTATATTAATGATGCAAGGTATGTCAATGAGACAATTTAAGAAATTATTATTAATTGAAAATATGTTGATTGGATTTGGTTCAATTTGTATAGGGATTTTCATTGGACTCATATTTTCTAAACTAGTCTTATTGATAAGCGCAAGTGTATTAATGATTAATAATGGTTTGCCTTTTTATACACCAGTGAAGGCTGTATTATTAACAATTATCACTTTTCTTTTCTTATTTTTCATTGTTTCACTATTTACATTTAAAATGGTAAAAATAACGGAACTTGTGGAACTTATTCGAGCAGAGGAAAAACCAAAACCTGAGCCGAAATCTTCAATTTTATTATCACTGCTTTCTTTAATTAGTATAGGATATGGATATTTCTCAGTATTTCGCTTCATTTCAAATTCCAGTTTTACTACACTCGGAATGGGTGTCCTACTAGTAATTATAGGAACGTACTTTTTATATACACAGTGTAGCGTGTATATATTACATCTTGCTAAAAGGAGAGAATCTTTCTTTTTAAAGAGAACAAATATATTAACGATTTCTGAATTAATTTACCGTATGAAAGATAATGCAACAATGTTTTTTATAGTTTCTATTGTTTCAGCAGTTGCATTTACAGCGATTGGTACAACAGCTGCAATTGGAAGTAAAGATTTAGTAAGGATGACAAATCCGTATACATTTTTATATGGGGATTTTGAAAACGACAAAGCATTAAATAAAAATCTTTCTATTATAAAAAAACATCTTGCTGATGCTAATATTCCATATCGAATGGCTTCAGCTTCATATATATACACAGAAAGTAATGTAATTGTAATGAAGTTAAGCGAATATAACGATCTTGCTAAAGCACTTGGATATCAACAAGAAACAATTGAAAATGAAGGTGAAATTTTATTAATTCCTGGAGTCGTATCACAAAAACACGAATTTAAAAATGGCGACTATAAAAAAAGTATAGAAGTCATTCAAGGTGAATGGACAAAGACATTTCAAGTGGAAAAAGCTGTAGAAAATTTAGTTTTACCACATGATACTAGAAAAATATATATCGCTGTTCAGGATCAAGTATATGATGAAATACCTATTACTAGTGATCCAAATAATATTCATATTCCATATCGTACTTACGGATTTGTTGTAGACGATTGGATAAAAACGAAGAGAATTTCAAACGAATTAATTAGTACATTCGCGAAAGAAGAAGGTAGTTTTCAATTTCGAGCTTTAACTCTAGATTTGTTAAGTGCGAAGCAAACGAATGGACTATTACTTATGGCAAGTGTTTTAGTCGGAATCGTCTTCTTTACATTCGCTGCTAGTTTTATCTATTTCCGATTATATACGGATTTGGATCGTGATCAACAGCAATATAAAATGATTTCGAAAATGGGATTAGGTAAACGAGAGCTAAAGAAAGTTGTAACGAGACAGTTATTATTAATGTTCTTCTTACCGATTATCATTGCAGTGATACATACCGTAGTCGCTTATATGGCATTACAACAATTACTCGATTTTTCTATTATGAATAGTTCTATCGTAATTTTAATTTCATTTATTTGTATACAAGTTTTATATTTCTTTATAACCCGTTGGCGTTACCTGCAAAAGCTTTATAAGGTTATGGATCAATAGAGTTTATTAGCTTGTAAGACTATATGAAAGTATGTGAAAAATCAATTGTATGATGAAAGGAAACGCGATGAAAAGAACTCTAACTATTTTTATGTTAATGATACTATTATTAATAAGTTTTAGTGCATGTTCTAAAAAGGAGAATCTATTTCCTGCAAACGGTATATTAATCATTGGAGATGAAAATAAAATTTCACCAATTATTAATCGTTATCAGGAAATTACGAAAGAAAATGAAGTGTTTTCTGTAAAAAAAGGTAAATTTGGAAATGGGCAGGTATTAATTTTAAATGAGTCTACAGCACAAGCATTGATTAAAGCTAAAGTTTTTCGTGAAAGAGACAATGGCTCTAATTATATACCTGTAAATACGTTACCAAAATTTCCAAAAGAGGGTTCGCTACTGTTTGCACAAGACGACGAAAAGACTTTGAAAAGTATTAAACTAGAAGGGAAAGAGATTCCTGTCATATACAATAGTGACGCTTGGATAGGTAACAAGCGTATTTATCCAGCACAATGGTATGTAATTGTATCGAAAAACAATGTATATGAGAAAATAAAAGCAAATGAAACAAAAATGCATCTTCTTCAATTTAAAAAATCTATAGGTGACGAAAAACCTAAAATGTCGACAGATAATGCATTGGTTAACGAAAATATCAAAGTAAAAAAGCTAATTAAAGGTTTGGAAGGAGAAGTATCTTTTCAGTTTGTAACGATTGGAGAAAAATCTTAAAAAAGAGTTCGAGCTTGATAGAAACTTTATCAAGCTTGAACTCTTTTTAGTTTATAGACTATTCATATAAAAAAGATTACATTACTTCATTTAATCGAGTCTCGTTTGTTTCCTCAATCGCATTAGTATTTTGAGCCGAATTATTTTGAGCTTCTTTTTCTTTACGAACTTTTTGTAGCATTTCAAGGATGATCCATAAAGGAACACCTTTATCTTTTAACATCTTCCATAAATCTAATTCGTTAAATTTATGCTCTGGCTGTTTCATTTCTTTTTCGGATGAACGAATATCGAACTTGATGGGATCAGTTACTTTCTTACTTTCAAGTTTAGTAGAAGAGATAGTATTATGCTCAAGATTAGATGGAGTTATTTTAGTAGGTTGAGACAATGTATGAATATTTGATCCGATTTTCATGATTTTTCCTCCTTTTGAAGCAATGAGATTAGTTTTCTTATGGTTTTTAAATCTTTTTAACATGAGGAAACTATATCTAATTATAAATTCAAATAAACAGATTTACAAGTTGTATTGTAAAAAGTAAATATTTATCAACATTTGTATATGTTTTCTATATATACAACGTATATAAAATACTTTACATTATGTTTAAGTTATTAAAGCATGCTGTATAGCAAAAAAATGTAAACGTTTTATTAGGGGGGAGAAAGTATGGGGAAGTTATTTTTTAAAATATGTTTTTTTGCATTAGTGGCTGTTTGTTCATTGGTAGCGAAAATAACATATGCTGAAGAGAGACAACAAAATAATTATCCGATCATATTAGTGAATGGATTTGCTGGATGGGGTAGAGAGGAAATGCTAGGGGTTAAATATTGGGGTGGTGTTCATGATATACAGGAAGATTTGAAACGCAATGGTTATACAGTTCATACCGCAGCTGTTGGGCCAGTTTCTAGTAACTGGGATCGTGCATGTGAATTATATGCCCAAATTAACGGTGGAATAGTAGACTACGGTGCCGCACATGCTGAGAAACATGGACATAATCGTTTTGGCAGAACTTATAGTGGTTTTGCGCCGAATTGGAGTGAAACAAATAAAGTTCATTTAGTTGGGCATAGCATGGGTGGACAAACGATTAGAACATTAGTACAGCTATTAAAAGAAGGCAGTTTTGAAGAAAAAAATTATGTGAAAAATCACCCAAACAACAAAATATCACCACTATTTGAGGGCGAGAAATCATATGTTCATAGTGTTACAACATTAGCAACTCCTCACAACGGTACAACACTTGCGGATGGTAGTCTTCTACTACCGTTCGTTAAAGATTTACTCATTACAGCTGCAAGTTTTGGAGGAAACGATAATTTATCACTATATGATTTTAAATTGGATCAATGGGGGTTAAAAAAGAATACTGGAGAGTCCTTTTTCCAATACAGTAATCGTATTCTAAATAGTTCAATTTGGAAAAATACAAAAGATATAAGTCAATGGGATTTAAGTACAGATGGTGCAAAGGAGTTAAATAATTGGGTAAAGACGCAACCGAATGTGTATTACTTATCCTATAGTGGACATGCATCACAAGCGGCACCTATAACGGGTTTACATTTTCCTCATATAACGATGAATAAAGTGTTAATGGGGAATGCATTTTTCTTAGGTTCCTATGCAAGGTATGAAGAAAATCGTCCATTAATTGATACTACTTGGTGGCAAAATGATGGTGTAGTAAATACAAGTTCTATGATTGCACCTTCTTCTAATGCTACTGTAAATAATAACGAGTCATTACAGATTGGGAAATGGAATCATATCGAAACGAAAGCAAATTGGGATCATCTCGACATGGTAGGACTTAGTGTTTCAGACACGTTAGGTTTTTCTAGCATTCAAGAGTTTTATAGAGCAATTGCTGAAAAGTTATCACGTTTACCGAAATAGGTAATAATAAAGCGCTCTCGATGGAATTCGAGGGCGCTTTATATTATATTGAAAGAGGGATTTGGTAGAAAAATATGGGGGGATATTATGAAAATTAAAGTTGTACTATCAGGATATGGAACAGTAGGAAGAGAGTTTATAAAATTACTACATGAAAAATGTTCATATATATATGAAACATATGGTATAGAGTTAGTTGTAAGTGGCGTATTAGGCAGAAATGTTGCAATACATAATGAAGATGGATTATCTATTCATCATTTATTAAGATATGGTGGTGGTAGCTGTGCAATTGAAAAATATATTGAACATCATCCAGAGGAACGTGCAACAGATAACATAAGTGGTACAGTGCTGGTAGAATCAACAGTTACAAACCTTAAAGATGGAAATCCAGGGAAGAGATATATAAAACAAGCGATTGAGAAAAAAATGGATATAGTAGCAATTTCAAAAGGTGCGCTAGTTACAAACTGGAGAGAAATAAATGAAGCTGCAAAAATCGCAAATGTACGAATTCGCTACAGTGGGGCAACTGCTGCGGCATTACCAACACTTGATATTGGTCAATTTAGTTTAGCTGGTTGCCATATTGAAAAAATAGAAGGAATATTAAACGGGACAACAAATTATATTCTTTCGAAAATGAATGAGGAAGATATTACATTTGAAGAAGCACTGAAAGAAGCGCAAAGTAAAGGAATTGCTGAAACGAACCCAATATTAGATGTAAGTGGTTCTGATAGTGCGTGTAAATTGTTACTTTTGACAAACAGTTTAATGGGAACAGAAAATACGCTTACCGATTTACATATAAAAGGAATCGAACATGTTACACAACAACAAATTCGAAATGCTAAAGAACATAATAAATATATTAAATTAATAGCTTCAGCATATAAGGATAAGGATGGTAAAGTGGTTCTTCATGTGGAACCACAAGAAATAAATAAAGATCATCCGCTAGCAAATGTAAATGGGACAGAAAAAGGGATTACGTTCTTTACAGATACGATGGGCCAAGTTACTACAATTGGTGGTGCATCAAATCCACGCGGAGCCGCAGCAGCAGCTTTAAAAGATATAATTAATTTATATCGTAAAGATTTGTCACGTATTAACGGGGAGTAAAGTTAATAATTGATTAAAGTTGTATTTTATAAAACCGTACCGCCCTTTATAAAAAATACCTATGCAGTGGACCTTTTGAGAATGAAATAAATATGCAAAAATAATTGCAGGGGGTAAGAATTTGTTTAAAGATTTTAAAGTTGTGAAAGATCGTCCCGTTTATATTCAATTAAAAGATTATTTAAAGAAGATGATTATGAAAGGGCATTTGCTTGGGAATCAAAAAATTCCCTCAACAAGGGAACTAAGTGAATTACTTAGTGTAAGCAGAAACACTGTACTCGCTGCTTATGCAGATTTAGAGCAAGAAGGGCTCATTTATGCAGTTAAAGGAAAAGGAAATTTTGTTGCGAAGGTTGATATATCGAACACTTCGTCTGTTGAAATAGATTGGAAAAATAAACTTAATACAGTTACCTTATTAGCTGATGAATTAGATTTAATGAAACATGGTGTTCGCTGGGAAAAAGGAATGATTGTTTTTAACAGCATCGCTCCGGATGAAAAGCTATTTGATGTGGAAAATTTCAAAAGAGCTTTTCTTACTCGTATGTCCATTGAAGGTGATGTCGTATTAAACTATGGATACGCAAAAGGTTATAGACCGTTAATGAATTATCTACTTCATTATATGGAAATGAAAGGTGTAGATATATCGAACAAAGATATTTTAATTACAAATGGATTTACAGAAGGATTAGACATTGTAATATCCTCGTTGTCAAAGAAATCAGGTCGAGTTATTTGTGAGAATCCAACTCACCATGCTGCGCTGAAGCTATTCCGCTTACACGGCCTTGAAGTTCATGGTATTGATATGAATGAAGATGGTATTGATACGAATCAAGTTGAAAAAAGCTTGCGTGAAAAAGAGTTTGATTTTGCGTATTTAATTCCTTCCTATCATAATCCAACCGGCATTGTGACGAGTTCAGAGAAAAGAACGGAATTGATGAGATTATTTTCAAAATATAAGATTCCTATTATAGAAGATGGATTTAATGAAGAGTTACGTTATTCAGGTTCACATTTAGCACCATTATTAACTTTTGCTGGTGCTGGTAATAATGTGATTTATATTAGTAGCTTTTCAAAGGTACTTTTCCCTGGCTTGCGTGTAGGCTGGATCATTGCAGATAAAGAACTAATTCATTATTTAGAAAGTGTGAAAAGAGCAAGAACGATTCACACATCTACTTTAGATCAAGCTGTTCTTTTTCAATATTTACATGAAGGATATTTTGAAAAATATTTAAAAAAGGCAAGGTCTGTTTATAAGAAAAAATATGAGTTAGCTGTTGGGGCGTGTAACGAGTACATTCCGTTTCAAAGAATGACCGGTGATGGTGGACTTCATTTATTTATAGAGTTAGAAGAAAAAATTCATGCCCGCACACTTTTGCAAAAGTGTTATGAGCAAGGGGTTACTTTTTCTCCTGGAGATGTGTTTTATTCTGATGGAGGAGGAGCGAACACGTTTCGATTAGGATTTTCACGTTTGAAAGAAGAAGAAATAGTTCGGGGAATCAAAATAATCGGTGATACAATAAAGTGAAACTTTAATCAGTGGGGGGGTCATCCCCCACCTAACTGCATTGCTTCCGCTGAATTTTGAGGTGGGGGTCTTACTGCCCGTTAATGCGGGATAAAAAACGAAATTTGGAGTTGAGGAAATGAGAATTGGCGTTATTATGGGAGGAGTATCCTCTGAAAAACAAGTATCCATTATGACTGGAAATGAAATGATTGCAAATTTAGATAAAAATAAATATGAAATAGTACCAATTACGTTAAATGAAAAAATGGATTTAATCGAAAAAGCGAAAGACATTGATTTTGCATTGCTCGCATTACACGGAAAATACGGAGAAGATGGGACAGTTCAAGGAACGCTTGAAAGTTTAGGTATTCCTTATAGCGGGAGCAATATGTTATCTAGCGGTATATGTATGGACAAAAACATGTCAAAAAAGATTTTACGTTATGAAGGAATAGAAACACCAGATTGGATTGAATTTACAAAAATGGAGGATCTAAATCTTGATGAATTAGATAAGTTAGGATTTCCATTAGTGGTAAAACCAAACTCTGGTGGTTCAAGTGTTGGGGTAAAGATTGTCTATGATAAAGACGAACTAATTTCAATGCTGGAAACTGTGTTCGAATGGGATTCTGAAGTAGTAATAGAAAAGTATATTAAAGGTGATGAGATTACATGTTCCATTTTTGATGGAAAACAGTTACCTATCATTTCAATTCGACATGCGGCTGAGTTCTTTGATTACAATGCGAAATATGATGATGCAGGTACTATTGAAGAAGTTATCGAACTTCCAGCTGAACTTAAGGAACGTGTAAACAAAGCGTCACTGGCTTGCTATAAAGCATTAAAATGTAGTGTTTATGCAAGGATTGATATGATGGTGAAGGACGGTATTCCATATGTAATGGAGGTTAATACATTACCAGGGATGACACAAGCAAGTTTACTACCAAAAAGTGCAGATGCAGCGGGAATTCATTATAGTAAACTATTAGATATGATTATTGAAACTTCATTAAGAGTAAGAAAAGAAGAAGGGTTTTAAGTAGCGGCATTATGAATACTTTTGACAGTAACAAGAAGTATGTTATGATGAATACGATACGAAAATAAAATATTTATCCACTAGGGGGGCCTATTATAGGCTGAGATCAAATTGGAATTTGAGACTCTTAGTACCTGATCTGGTTAATGCCAGCGTAGGGAAGTGGGAAAGACATTGCTGTTTCATGTATAAATATTGTCAATTTCACTTTCTTTACGTCTGTAAAGAAAGTTTTTTTGTTTTACAGATTTAATAATGGTGGGTAAATACTTAAATTTCATACATAATTGGAGGGATTTACATGACTTTTTCACAATCATTACGTAAAGAAGTAGACTCAATTTGGGAAGCTAGTTTTCATCATCCTTTTGTAAAAAAACTTGGTGAAGGAACGTTAGATTTAGCTAATTTTCGCTATTACGTGCTTCAAGATTCATATTATTTGAGTCACTTTGCTAGAGTACAAACATTAGGAGCTGCAAAAGCGCTTGAATTAGAAACGACTGCTCGCATGGCACATCATGCTCAAAATACATATGAGGCGGAATTATCTTTACATGAGAACTTTGCGAAGAAACTAGGGGTTACACAAGAAGAAAAAGATAATTTTATCCCTGCTCCAACTGCATATGCATATACTTCACATATGTATCGTGCTGCGTATGAAGGACATTTAGGCGATATTATTGCAGCAATTTTACCTTGCTATTGGTTGTATTATGAAATTGGTGAGCGTTTAAAAGAGTGTAAGCCAGAAGAGCCAATTTATAAGGAATGGATTTCTGCTTATGGATCCGATTGGTTCCGAACACTAGTTGAAGAGCAAATTACACGATTAGATGCAATAGCTGAAAAAGTAACAGAGGCAGACCGAAATCGAATGAGACAACATTTTATTATTAGTAGTCAATATGAATATTCATTTTGGGAAATGGCTTATACTTTAGAAAAGTGGCCAGTGAATACAGAAGTAAAAGATGTAATTGGATAAAGAATGGAAGTAATGTTATAGATAGGTAGGGATCATGCCTATCTATATATTTTTTCTTGTCAAATTTGCGTAAAGTCAATCGTGCTGTGGATATGACGAATTGGCATATCGATAAGTTAGCTAATTTAATTTTCTATGCATTAACTGGATAAATTTTTGCCACATTTATCCCACTTTAATGGGCAGTAAGACCCCCACCTCAAAATTCAGCGTAAGCAAAGAAGTTAGGTGAGGGATCAACTGCCCATAAAAGTCCGATTGGTGAGGGCTGATAATCAGTGTGGGATGAAGAAAACCCCCACTGATTAAAGTTTCGCTTTATTCTATACTCAAACACGTTAACATATTTTGTTACTAATCCAACTTCAGATGCATAACGTAATGGAATGAAATTCTACATTGAGCGTAAAGGATACGGCATCATGGTTATTGAGAATTGAATTGAACTTAGTAACCATGAAGATATAACACTAGAATTCAAATTCTATAATTTCTATTTATAAAAATGAGCCCATAGTAAAAATAGGTACATAAACAAGGTGCATCATCTAGTGATAAGTCATACTTTGTTGGTGTATGTATTGAACTTAGTTTATAGCGCTATTGCTACTTAGATTTAACGAACAGAAATATAGGAAACCATCTATGAGGTTGTATTTTATAAACGGAGGTTATGAAAATGAATCAGTTTCAACAAGAACTACAAACGTTAAGTCTTAATGATTACCGGTCTGGAGATATTATGTATTGGGATCAGCAAAACCAATATCCATATTACTATATTGAAGATGCTGCTCGTCGTTGTGGTGGCTGTGGTCGTTGTGGAGGTTGCGGCGGTCGTTGTGGTGGATTTCGTTGTGGTGGGTTCCGTTGCATTGGTTGCTTCGGTTGTTTTGGCTGTGGAGGTTGTGGCGGCTGTGGAGGTTGTTCTAATTGTTTTAATGGTACTTCTGATACTATTATAATATATGAATATTAACTACATTTATCCCACTTTAATGGGCAGTAAGACCCCCCCACTAATTAAATTTTCACTTTATTAATTAAAAAACATTAGATTTATACATGTACATGTCGACAAAGAATATAGCCATCGCTAATGGGTATGTTCAATTATTCAAGTGAAAGAGTAATAATAAGATATATATGTGTAAATCAAAATGAGATAGATAAAGCAATGACTAGATTTAAAATCGAATCATTGCTTTTTTCTTATGTTTTTACCATCAAAAATCTGTCTAATTAAGGGATCAATTGTGGATTGCTAAAGAAATTATTACAAATATGTAAGGTTAGTGTAATGTTAATCGATAGTAAATTAAGATACTTGAGTGTATTTTAAATAGGATTAAAAAGTACTGTTTATCTATAAAATATTGGGTAAATAATATTTAATTAGGAAGTGTATTAAAATGATTGAATTTAAATCTATTATCCATTCGTACAAACTAAAGAGAAAAATAGCTAAAGATTTATACGGAAACAGAGATGAA
Source organism: Bacillus cereus group sp. BfR-BA-01350 (assembly GCF_022663775.1). Taxonomy (NCBI): domain Bacteria; kingdom Bacillati; phylum Bacillota; class Bacilli; order Caryophanales; family Bacillaceae; genus Bacillus; species Bacillus cereus group sp. BfR-BA-01350. The sequence goes on along the minus strand of NZ_JAKUGD010000002.1, from coordinate 551,821 downwards.
TTGACAATGTTATTAAATGAACTTAATAACATGAAAAGTACTGTAACATCTGAAAAGAAGAAAAATAATATATTATCTCGTTTAGAATTAATTTATCAAAATATGAAATTAGATAAGCTGTATCCTCTTCCAGTTTCTATTAATAATAAATTATTCGAGCGAGTAGAAAAAGAATCTCTACATACTATTGAGGATGGTGTAAACTGTCTACATTACATGTTAGATATGAATTATGAGAAAATAAAACAATATGGATCGAATACAAGTAGGTCATTTGTTCCGTTATCGCAGTCTTCCATTTGTCTTGCTGATTGTATTTGTTTTACAGGATTTGTATTAGGTTTACTAGGAGCAATTTCATTTGGTGGATTCATGTTATCTATATGTTCAATTACATAGAGGCTGATATTTGTAAAGAAGAGCACCGAGTTAAGGTGTTCCTTTTTGTTTTTTTGTAAAATTATTGTAAATGATGAATACATTACATTATTTATATTATATAATTCGAATGTATTAAAATATAGTTTTTAATGAGTCTGTATATGATCATTACTTTTTATTTTTCAATGAGCTGTTTCAATAATATATGATTCAGAGAAATGTTTTTTACTTTTCTTTTAAATACTTGATTTAAATGGAGTAAAGTAAGCGCTAGTTTTTTTGACAATTAAGACAAATAAAGAGAGGAAGTAATCATTTTATGGACAAACTAAGACTGTTAACATTTGAAAATATAGTAGAACCTCTTTTAAACGAAAACGTATCATTTATATATTTTCCTATTGAATGGCTTGATATTGTAGAGATACATTATAAGACATTTTTATTAACGAGTAAGTTGAAACGATTAAATGAAAGATTGTATGATATGTTTTCTGATATATTATTTATTCAGCATAATCCATATGTATTAAATGAAAATACACCATGGATTGTATGTAAAGAGCCTATTAGAAAAGAACAACTTGATTATATTTTTCAAAGTTGGTATGAGATTATTCATGATTGGAAACCTAATAAATTAATAGAATCGCCAAAATATGAATGGCATTACGATTTAATTTCTAATTTAACAGTACTACATGATAAGGAAGTATATTCTAAATGGGTGCCCGCTTTAATTTCACATATTTTTTGTGAACGTCCTGTACAATTAGAAAATATAAATGAAGAAGATATATATTTTTCTCCTCTTAGATCACAAAATATTTGTGAGGCGATGTCAGAGCCTATTAAAGATGAAAAAACACAAGACTATTTCGCCTATGTATTTCGGTTCGAATATATAACGCGCGGAGGAGAGAACATTCCATTATTAAATGTTTCAATAGGAATTCGGAGATTTTATCAAGAATATAACCATCCAGACATTCCTTTGCTATTAAGACGAAAACGGGGCATGATATTAATTTCTACTCCAGAATTTGCATTGAATAATAAGAAATTACGATTTGTAAAACTAAAAGTTCAGCAGGCTACAAACGGCATCAAATGGATTAAGATATTTAGAAATTTAAAAGATGATTTTCGTATAGGTGGAGAAGTTGAATTAGATCATATTCTTCAATATCCGAAAGATTATATGCTAGGAGCAAATCTTAGAGTATTGCTTCCATACAATGAGAGAATATATAAAGTTCAAGGTACTAAAATAAAACAAGGTATAAAAGTAAAGGAAAGAGAGTATCTATTTAAAGCGTTTCAGCAAAAATTCGCTTATTTTACATTAATACCAGAATGTAAGAAACTAGAAATAAATAATGAAAACGAAATATTCCCTTTAATTGCTCCAAAAGGATTAGAGACTATAACGTTAGAAATATGGTCTGAAAAAATATCGATGGAAGTAGAGCAAGCGTTATTTGAAAGCGAAATGGTGTTAGCTCAAATCAGTGAGTCATCATATGTATTACATGCAGACTCTCCAGTATTGTTAAAAATAGTAAGATGTAATATTGAAAAAGTATTGCAAAATCCATATAAGATGCAATATTGCCAGAAGTATAAAACGGATTTAGTAGAGGATGTTATAAAAGCGGTTTATGCTACTGCAGGTAAGCGCAATGATGCGACATTGGCGTTAATTGCAATGAAAAATTGTGATGGACGTGAAAAAATTGATCCAAAGCAAATTGTTAGAGAAGGATTTGCACGAACAAACCGTATTTCAGCATTTATTAATTTATTTATAGGCCAAAGTGTATCTCGTAAAACGATTATAAATGGTATTTTTAGTTTATTAGAACAAAGAGGATTTTTAAAACGTAGTTGGAATAAGATAAATTTACCTTGTACATATGTTAATTTATCAATTGAACGAATCTCGAAATTTGATTTCTTACCCATTTTTTCACAAATAAAAGGAAAAGAAATTTCATATAAATTATATGGGAATACAGAGTGGCAAACGATTGATTATTTATTGTTAAATGTAAATAAACATAATGCCTTTTTACCGCAGCCTTCAAAAAGAAATGATATGGGCATTCAATTTAAACAATTTGTTTCTGAAACATTAACGGAAGTTTTACAACATGCAAAAGAACAAAATGAGCAAGTATACTTCATAATAGATGCGAATGTAAGAAAACATTGGATAAAAGATTTACAAAATGAAAAAATTGATATAGATACTTTCCCTGACATTGTTCCAGATGTGCTAAAGGTTCCAAACTTAAATGCTGTAAGAATAAATGCATCTTTTGATGTGCCAAAATACGGTGTGATAGAATGTGATGATGTACTGGATAGTACAAGTTTATATATAGATCAAAAAGGAATGTATTATAGCACTGGTGAGTATTCGTCTAATGGTAGTGAAACCTTACATCGATATATACTTGAAATATTCCCGCTAGGTGTAAAAGCTGTTGAAAGGAACTATATTGCCAAAATGGTACATTACATGTGCTGTAATTCAAGTATGCTTTTGAAAAAGAATATACACATGCCATATCCCATGCATATGGCGAAAGTAACAAAGAGCTATATGACGGATATAGATGCAAGAGAGTTTAAAGAGTTTGATGATGAATTGGATGTAGATATTATAAAAATAGAAAAGAAAGATTCAATTATTCGGATTTAAATAATAGTAGACAAATCCTGTTCATTATATCGGTCAGGATTTGTCATTTTTTCATGTAAATAAGGATATCTTTTGTCATGTATCTTTTCTTTTACATATTTACTTTATTTCCATACAGGATTAAGATGTTTTTTAGAAATAAAAAAACTACATCATACGGAAAAGCTATATGAATTGACTCAAAAGAAATTTGAAAGGAATGAGGAATTGTGAAGAAATTAGATGTGCTATTCATGCTATTGAGCGGCCTCTTTCCAGTTGCAGGAATTTTAAAGCAAATCCCACTAGAACAATCTTTATATATTGGAGGCCTTTTATTTTTTACTAGTTTCGGTAGTTATTTTGCGAAAAAAATATATTCACGTATATGTAGTTGGATAGCGTATGCGCCATTTATTACATTATTGTTAATCATTTGGCATCAAGATATTTCAACAAGTTCAATCATAGCGAATGCGAAAATCGCTGCTTGTATCGCTTTAATCCCATGTTTATTCCGTTTTCGTACATATGGGCTTACTTTCGGTTTATTCGCATTATGGGCCGCTTTACTATGGGATATTAAAGAAGTGCAATCGTTAGTCATACTTGAACGTATGTCGAGTTTAATGACAAGTAATTTCAAATATCTTATGCTTTTAGTTGGTGGACTTATATTAGGTGGATTAATTGCTATGTTATTACACCGTAAAGAAGAGGATTATAAAGAAAATATAACTTTATTTCAACAAAAAAAGAAACGTAAAAAGCAATCATTTCAGATTCCGATCCCAAGATTACCGAAATTTAAGTTAAAATTATTTAAGTTTGGTGGCAAAGTATCGAAACAAAAAACGCCTGAAGAAATACGTGAGCATAATTACGAAGAACCAACTGCAGTTGCAACATATGAAATGGCAGAGCAAATACCTCAATATAAAGAAGAGACTGCTCAAGGACAAACGAGGATGGAACGTCGTAGAAATCGGTATAATGCATAATAAAGTTTAAAAGCCCCTTAATGATTAATCAATTTTAAGAAAAATCATTAAGGGGTTTTATGTTATTAAAAATAGATTGCTAAGGTGAAATTTATAGCATACTCTAAAGTTGAGGGCTTAAATAAAATAATAGGAGGACAAAATGTTTATTATTACATATATTTCTGTCTGTATATTATTTTTAGTTAGCTTTTTACATGTTTATTGGGCTTTTGGAGGTAAGTGGGCGACAAATAGTGTCATTCCAACAAAAGCTGGAGAAAAGGCATTTACACCAGGTACAGGGATGACTTTGTTCATTGCGTTATTACTAAGTATGGCCGCAATAATTTTATTACAACAAACAAATATTATTCCTTTCGCATTTCCTAATATTATTGTTCAAATGGGATCCTGGGTTTGTATGGTTGTTTTTTTTTAAGAGTAATAGGTGAATTTCATTATTTTGGTATCTTCAAACGAAAAAAAGATACGCGTTTTGCTAGAATGGATACTGTTTTATTTATACCACTTTGTGCATTTCTATCTTTATCATTTTTACTAGCAATTATAATGTGAATAAAAAATAGTATCAGCTTTTTTCATATTAAATATAAACGTAAATTGGCAAGTGTAAAAGTGTAAAATCTAGTATTAAATAAAAAGGATGTAAGCGCCTTTTTATCGAATTATAGATTATTATGAAAGGCGGGTGCACGATGAAGTATGTAAAAGTCAGTATGAATGGCGGAAGTGAACATAAATTCTCGATGACTTTAGAACGGTTTGAAGAACTTATTACAACAGAGAATGGACTATTAGAAAATAAATTAGTTAGTATTGAAAATGTAATGATTAATCCTACTAATATATCTTCTGTAGTTGAAAAAATTGGTGTACCGGCTAAGTTTATGGAAGCTTAAAAATCGGTACATAAAAAAACATCCACGGGGGATGTTTTTTTATGTATAAATATGTTAATTGTACAAGGAATTTATGAGGAGAATTTATAGTGATACTTCGTACATGCACAAAAAATAAGTACAAGCATATATTAGATAGTGGGACAAGACCTTCGTGTCCTACTTAATACTCAGAAAAACCTCTATCACATGAGAGCATCTGATTGCAGGGTGCTCTTTTTTTATCCCACTTTATCCGGATCTTTAACTTTTAATTTTAAACATATCTTTGATGCTCATAAATATTAAAAATAAAATAATAGCAAAAATTAAGTTAGATAAATAGAAATCTTGATGAAATATTAATTCAAAGATGACATCAAAAGCAAATAAAAAGGCGATAGTAGGTAATATACAAATAAATATAAATCTCCAATTTTTTAGATAATGTTTATAATTAGGAAATACTTTCTCCATAAACATAGCTCCTATATTTTTATTTTCTATATAATTATACATTTAAATAAAAAGATTTACAAAAGGTTATTTAGCAATCTTTCTAATACATGATTTGACTAAAAAACTTTTAAAGATTAACACTTAAATGATACACTATAATCTACGTTATTTTTGAAATGAATAGAGGGGTTTACATGATAGATAAAATTAAAAATGCTGTAGAGGATATGCACGAAGATGAAGCAAAACACTTACTTCAAAGTATTCTAATCCAATTAAATTTATTAAAAGAAAACTATAGTGAAGATACTATTAAAAATTTGATGGATATTCCTAAGCAACTAACGAGTAATACATCTTATAAAAGAAATGTAAAAGAAGTCTCACACGTACATATTGCATTTGATGATTCAACAGCTGGATGTTTAAAGCATATGCTTGGTCAAGAAGAACGATTGGAAGAGATGGTTGTTGCTTTTTCTGAATTCTTTTCAATTGGGCCGATAAATAAGTTACATATGAATGAAGGGCAACTAGCAAGACAGGAATGGTTAGTAAACAACTTAAATGCTTATGAAAATTATTTTGAAGAAGAGTATTTACCAAGGTTTTTAGAAACTATGAAAGAACTATACGCTATTCCTAGTGAAACGCCTATTACAATTTGGAAAGCCGATAACGCACATGAACATGTAGGTCTATGTTTTGTAATGGCGCAATTAAAAGATAAGAAAAATATTCGCGTTATGAATACATCTGAAGCAAGTAAAGAAATATTAAAACTAGAGTATGTTATTCGTGGAACAGGAGAGTTACCACCTGAAAGTTTAGCTCTAATTCAAAAAAGTTTTGTAAAATTGCCGTATTTAACTGTAGAGAATCGTCTGCAGTTTGAACATGAGTGGGATAGTCTCTCGAAAAGTACGGGATTTTTAAGAGTTTGGACAGACAATGAAGTGCGTTCTGTACAAGAAAATTATTTTGATCAATTTATTATTGAATGTGCGAAAAGTATAGGTGCTGATCAAGAATTCCTAAAAGCTCCTAGAGTAATTGGTGAAGCACTTGGTCTTGTAGAGCAATCAGTTGGCGATACGTTTTTAGAATATCGCTTAAAGGAATTAATTAAACAAGAAGTATTTGAATTTGAAGGTTCATTAGATGAAATGCGTTTCTATAGTGTGAAATTAAGAAAATAATACATCTATTCCGTTTATGAAGAAGCTCGTATTTTTAAAATACGAGCTTTATTTTTGGTTGAATTTAGGCTATACATAAGCTTCCCATAGAGGACATATCACATATGAATGATAAAGGTAATGAAAAGAAGGTGATTTGTTAATATGTATAACCAACAAAATTATCCATATGATCAAGCGATGTATTATAATCCACAAAGCTACGGGTATGAATCTACAAATGAAGTGAGAGATATGGAACAAGAAGATTATAGACCAGATGATGCGGAAGATGCTCCAACGTCACCACCTCCGTCACAAGCGCCGTCGTTACCGTCTACATTTGCTTCTCCTGCACAACCAGGTAATATGAAATCATGGATGTGTAACTGTTTAGGAAGGTGGGGCTATTTACGTTTACATCGTCCTGGACCTTTCGGAAGAGACTTATGGTTCTTTCCGACTGAAGTGAGAAGAAACGGAGTATCAGGTTACACGTGGCAAGGTGGTCGTCGTCGTAAAGTAAGTTATCGCTATCAACAAATTAGTAATTTTATGTGCTTCGCATAAAGAGAAGTGAGGGAGTGAAACGATTTTACTTTCTCACTTTTTTATTTTTCAATATACGAAGTAAGGTTTTGATTAAAAAGTTACAATTTTCACGTTTTTATTAGCGTATAATGCATATGTTGGTTGTTTTTTTAAAACAAATGAGAGTGAGGGAATACAATGTCAATGAAAAATAAAGTTAGGCTAAGAATAGAGGATGGCATTAATTTAGCTTCAGCGCAGTTTAAAGAAGATGCATATGAAATTTATAAAGAATCCCGAAAAATGCAACCTATCTTATTTGTGAATAAAACAGAATTAGGTGCAGAGTGGCTTATAACAAGATATGAAGATGCTTTGCCGCTTTTAAAAGACAATCGCTTAAAAAAAGATCCTGCCAATGTATTTTCTCAAGAAACATTAAATGTGTTTCTTACTGTTGACAATAGTGATCATTTAACGACGCACATGTTAAATTCAGATCCACCTAACCACAATCGTCTGCGATCACTTGTGCAAAAAGTTTTCACACCGAAGATGATTGCACAACTGGGAGGAAGAATTCAGGATATTGCAGATGATTTATTGAACGAAGTTGAGCGAAAAGGTTCATTAAACCTTGTGGATGATTATTCATTTCCTTTACCAATCATTGTAATAAGTGAAATGCTCGGCATTCCAAAAGAAGATCAAGCGAAATTTAGAATTTGGTCGCATGCTGTCATTGCTTATCCAGAAACGCCAGAAGAAATAAAAGAAACTGAAAAGCAACTATCTGAGTTTATTACATACCTTCAATATTTAGTTGATATGAAACGAAAAGAACCGAAAGAGGACTTGGTTAGTGCTTTAATACTTGCAGAAAGTGAAGGACATAAACTTAACGCTCGGGAACTATATTCAATGATAATGTTACTAATTGTTGCAGGGCATGAGACAACGGTAAATTTAATAACAAATACGGTATTAGCACTTCTTGAAAATCCGGATCAATTACAGTTATTAAAAGAAAATCCAAAGTTAATTGATGCAGCAATTGAGGAAGGATTACGATATTATTCTCCGGTTGAGGTTACAACTTCAAGATGGGCAGATGAACCTTTTCAAATTCACGATCAAACAATTGAAAAAGGAGATATGGTTGTCATTGCCTTAGCTTCTGCAAACCGCGATGAAACCGTATTTGAGAATCCAGAAGTATTCGATATTACTCGCGAGAACAATCGTCATATTGCCTTTGGTCATGGTAGCCATTTCTGCCTAGGTGCTCCACTTGCTAGGTTGGAAGCAAAAATTGCTATTACTACGTTATTCAATCGGATGCCTAAACTACAAATAAAAGGGAATCGAGAAGAAATCAAATGGCAAGGTAATTATTTAATGCGTTCTTTAGAGGAATTACCATTAACATTCTAGAATATTTATTGTAAGACATGCATACATAGAAAATGATTTACATAGAGTATGTATGTGTAATTTAAATTCGAAACGGAAGGGTGAAAACATCCCAATGATCAACTAATTCTATTTGTAAGAGATCTTCGTTAAAAAACGAAATATTCTTCTGAATAGGATTAGTCTGTACATTTATAGAAAAGGGATGTATTTCGCTCTGCGAAAAATATAGTCTTTTCATATGATTTGTGCTGCCTCCTGTTCAGAACATGAAATAGGAGGCCTTTTTATGTCGATAAATGTAGAAATGAAACAAAATAATGGGGTATCACAAGTATTGAAGAATAGATTTGTACAGGGAATTTTAGCTTCAGCGTTATTTTTACAAATTGGAATATGGGTTCGGAACTTTGCGGTATTACTTTACGTAATGGAAATGACAAAAGGTGATGCTTTTGCTATTTCGATGATTTCAGTGGCGGAGTTTGCTCCAATTTTCATCTTTTCCTTTATTGGTGGAACGTTTGCTGATAGGTGGAAGCCGAAAAAGACAATGATATGGTGTGAAACGTTAAGTTCTATTTCAGTATTTGCTGTATTAATTACTCTAATGTTTGGAACGTGGAAAATCGTATTTTTTGTAACGCTTATTTCTGCAATCCTTTCGCAGTTTTCTCAACCATCTGGAATGAAATTATTTAAACAACATTTATCGGCAGAACAAATTCAATTAGCAATGTCTATTTATCAAACAATATTTGCGATATTTATGGTGTTAGGACCGATTCTTGGAACATTTATTTTTCATAGTTTTGGAATTTATATTTCAATCATTATTACAGGTATCGCTTTTTTACTTGCAGCAGTTGTGTTGTTATTTCTTCCGAAAGATCTTGAGAATGATAATGAGAAAAAAGAAATCACTTTATTACAGGAAATGCTTGATGGTATTAAATATGTGAAAAAGAAAAAAGCATTAACTTTGCTAGGGCTTTGTTTTATGGCAGCAGGACTAGGTATAGGTTTAATTCAGCCATTAGGCATATTTATCGTAACTGAGCAGTTAGGGCTGTCAAAAGAGAGTTTACAATGGTTATTAACAGTAAATGGTGCAGGAATGATTGTTGGCGGTGCTTTAGCGATGGTATTTGCAAAAAACGTTGCGCCGCAAAAAATGTTAATTATCGGTATGCTCGGTCAGGCCATTGGCATTGGTATTATAGGTTATTCGACAAATTTATGGGTAACACTTACAGCACAACTTTTTAGTGGGTTAGCTCTTCCATGTATCCAAATAGGTATTAATACGCTCATTATTCAAAATAGTGATACAGATTTTATTGGTCGTGTAAATGGCATTTTAAGTCCACTATTCACCGGTTCAATGGTAGTAACGATGAGTATTGCTGGCTCATTAAAGGAGATGTTTTCATTAAGTATGATGTATGAAGGAACGGCTTTCCTATTTATAATTGGATTATTGTTTATTTTACCTATATACAATTTAAAGCCAACGATAGCAATAGAAAGTGAAATAAGTGGTAAAGGAAGTGCTATACAAAATGAATCCTAATCCCAATGTTAAGTACCCTATTGAAGGAAATGAAAATGTCCAATTTATAAAAAATACAATAACAAAAGCTAATATACTCGTTGGAGACTATTCATATTATGATGCGAAAGATGGAGAAACATTTGAAGATCGAGTATTACATCATTATGAATTTCTTGGAGATCGCCTTATTATTGGAAAGTTTTGTTGTATTGCAAGTGGAGTTACCTTTATTATGAACGGAGCGAATCATCGGATGGATGGATTTTCGGCATATCCATTTAATATATTTGGAAATGGGTGGGAGAAGCATACACCTAGTTTGTCTGATCTACCTTACAAAGGGGATACAGTCATAGGTAATGATGTTTGGATTGGTATGGATGCAACAATTATGCCCGGAATCAAAATAGGAGATGGTGCAATCATTGCAGCTAAATCTGTTGTGACTAGAGACGTTGCACCATATACAATTGTTGGTGGAAACCCCGCGAATAAAATAAAGGAACGATTTACAAATACAATAATAGAGGAATTACTGCAAATTCAATGGTGGCATTTTGATATTGAAAAAATAACTGAAAATATAGATGCCATTGTACAAGGGCATATAGAGCCATTAAGAAAGCTAAAAATGGAATAAAAAATGCATAACAAAGAGTATCATACCTCCGAATTTTGTTAATGATAATAGAACGAGGAGGTGTGATACTATGGCACAAGACGTTTTATGTGAAGTAAACAATTGTAAATTTTGGGCTAACGGCAATAAATGTAGCGCAGACGCAATTTATGTAGTAAGTCATAAAGGAAAACAAGCATCGACTACAGAAGAAACAGATTGCAAAACTTTCGATCCGGAAGTATAAATTTTTGAAGGGTAGCCAAATCGTGGTTGCCCTTTTATTAATTATAGTATTGATAATAAATCTCATTTTCATTCATTGTTTTTAACTTTTCTTTTATTTTTTCATATTTTCTTCATAAGTGATGTAATCCAGAGCAATTCATGTTCGATACGTGATTTACTAAATTCAATGACTTCTGTAATAAAAGATGAGTTAGCATCTAGAGATTGAATAGCAGTAAGTTGTTTATGTAGTATGTCTTGGCGTATTGTTAAAATTTCTTTTCTAGCTTCATAATCAAGTTTTTCAAATAGCGCGATACGAACAAGAAATTCTATATTGTTTGTCGCAAGTTTTTCGGGAAACTCGCGCAACATTTCAGAAAAGATTTCTTCTCCTGTTTTAGTTATGTCATATATATTTCGGTTTGGTTTACCGACTTGTGTATGTACCTTTTTCGTTATAGCCCCCATATTCTCAAAACGTCGAAGAGAAGGATAAAGCATATTATGATTTAATTCAAAATTCTCTCCTAACCGATTTTGGATATTTTTCTTAATTTCATAGCCATATTTTGGCCCTGACGTCAATTCTGCCAGCAATAAAATATCAACATACATAAAAATCCCCCTTATTTATTTCTCAAGTTCTCCTAGGAAAAATCCCCTTTAGTATATGTTAAAATAACATATGTTAGATTATACAACTTTGAATTACCGACCTATCACTTTTATTGTAAAAGAAAAGGGAGGAAAGGACTATGGCTTCGCCTGAAAATGTGATTTTAGTTCATGAAATTTCAAAGCTGAAAACGAAAGAGGAATTGTGGAATCCGTATGAGTGGTATCAATTTATGAGGGATAATCACCCCGTACATTATGATGAAGAGCAAGATGTTTGGAATGTATTTTTGTATGAGGACGTAAATCGTGTTTTATCAGACTATCGCCTGTTTTCAAGTAGAAGGGAGCGAAGACAATTCTCAATCCCTCCTTTAGAAACTCGAATCAATATTAATTCTACTGATCCACCAGAACATCGCAATGTACGTTCTATCGTTTCTAAAGCATTTACTCCAAGAAGTTTAGAACAATGGAAACCTCGAATACAGGCTATCGCAGATGAACTTGTAAAAGATATTGAAAAGTTTAGTGAAGTTGATATCGTTGAACAGTTTGCTGCCTCTTTACCTGTTACCGTCATATCCGATTTATTAGGAGTGCCAACAACTGACCGTAAAAAAATTAAAGCATGGTCTGATATTTTATTTATGCCGTATAGTAAAGAAAAGTTTAATGATCTGGATGTAGAAAAGGGGATAGCACTAAATGAATTTAAAGCATATCTTCTACCAATCGTTCAGGAAAAGAGATACCATTTAACGGATGATATTATCTCAGATTTAATACGAGCTGAATATGAAGGCGAAAGATTAACTGATGAAGAAATTGTTACTTTTTCATTGGGTTTATTAGCGGCTGGCAATGAAACAACTACAAATTTAATTATTAATAGTTTTTACTGTTTCTTAGTGGATTCACCAGGAACATATAAAGAATTAAGAGAAGAACCTACATTAATTTCAAAAGCAATTGAGGAAGTATTACGCTATCGTTTTCCCATTACATTAGCTAGGAGAATTACAGAGGATACAAATATATTTGGCCCTTTAATGAAAAAGGATCAAATGGTGGTTGCGTGGGTAAGTGCAGCAAATTTAGATGAGAAAAAGTTCTCGCAAGCCTCTAAATTTAATATACACCGAATAGGAAATGAAAAGTATTTAACATTTGGTAAAGGTCCTCACTTTTGCTTAGGGGCACCACTTGCACGTTTAGAAGCTGAGATTGCATTAACTACCTTTATAAATGCTTTTGAAAAGATAGCATTATCTCCATCGTTCAATTTAGAACAATGTATATTGGAAAATGAACAAACTTTGAAATTCTTACCTATCTGCTTAAAAACTCAATAAACTGTTCAGCAAGGTACTACTGTACCTTGTTTTTTATTTCTCAATTGTAAAATTTTAGTGGGTTATTTAGTATGGAAGTGTGTGAATAAGAGTAGAGGAGGATGCTTATGTTAACATGTAATGGAAGTAAGACGTTCCAAACATTTATTAAAGCTGTAACGGATTTAGTAAATAGCAATTTATTAGAAGATCAAATTGTTTGTAGGATTGAAAAATTATTAGAAAAACTTTTAGAAAAGAAAACATGGCTTCCGTTAGAAAAACAGAAGGCGAATTCAGCTCAATATGCACGACACTTGCTATATGAAGATCCTTTAAATCGCTTTGAAGTATTAGCTCTTGTATGGAAAGATGGACAATCGACTCCTTTACATGATCATGATGGCACATGGGGAGTAGAAGGCGTATTTACAGGAAGAATAATGGTGCAGAACTTTATACAAACGAAGCAGCTTGAAAATTCACTTGTTTATTTAACTCATACAGGAAATCTTTATTTGGGAGAAGGAGAAACAGATAAAGTCATTCCACCAGCTGATTGTCATATTCTTGAAATAGCAGAAAATGAAAGCGTTGTCACTATTCATGTTTACGGAAAACGTTTAGAAAAGTTTAAAATATATGTCCCGACTGAAGAAAAGAATGTGTACATGTGTGAGACGAAATATATTAGTTATAGTTCATAGTTTAAAATCAGAAGCTTTTCTTTAAAAAGAAAAGCTTCTGATTTTATTTTTAATTATTTCTTGACCTGAAACGCTTTTCATAAATTATAAATAAGGAGTACTTCACGAAATCAGTATGAAAACGATACCTTTCGTTTAATATAAATTCGTGTATATATAGAAAGTGGTGAAGAAATAATGAAATTAATCGCAATTGATTTAGATGGAACCCTTCTTTCGGGGAATAAAATGATTAGTAAAGAGAATGCAGAAGCGATTCGAAAATGCCAGGAAGCGGGCCATGTTGTAGCAATTTGTACAGGACGTTCTATAGTTGACATTGAACGATTGTTGCTAGAAGTGAATTTAGAGTGTCCAATTATCGCTGAAAATGGTGCGCTTATATATAAAGATAAAAAAATGATGAAACGATATCCAATTCAAAATATGCAAGCACTTGAGATTGTGAACTATCTTGAAGAGAATGGTTTATATTATCAGCTTTATACTGACAAAGGTGTGTACGTACCAGATTATGGAGTAGAGAGTGTACGTAATGAAATCGATTATGTGAAAAATTCAAATGAAAATATCGATTTGAAAAAGTTGGAAACGATCGCAGCATTATACCTTGAACATACAGCGTTTCTTAGTGCAGAAAGTTGTAAACCAATTGTAGAAACTGATATACACGTGCATAAGCTTTTACCATTTTCTTATGACATGGAAAAATTAAAAAAGTTAAAAGAAACGTTTCTGCATAATACGGATTTAGCAATTACATCTTCATATTGGCATAATTTAGAGATTAATCACCGAGATGCTCAAAAAGGAAATGGATTATATACTTTAGCAGAACATCTAAATATTCCAGTTGAAAATACTGTAGCGATAGGTGATGGGCTGAACGATGTATCTATGATGGAAAAAGCAAATATATCAATTGCAATGGGAAATGCAGTTGAAGAAATAAAAGCGATGTGTCAATACGAAACATTGACTAATGAAGAACACGGTGTCGCACATGCTTTATATAAATATGTAATGTAATATAAAAAGAAAAAAAGAATCTAAATAGATTCTTTTTTTCTTTTTATTAGGGGTAAGGTATTCTATGAGGTTCATAGAAGCCTTATTACATTTTATTATATAGAATATATTGGAATAAATGTTTATATTTTTCATGCTAATTGTGAAAATTTTATGAACTTTATATTTAATGTATTTTTATACTGCTACTAGTGCGTATGAACCCATGTCAAAACTTAACGAATGAAAGGACGTTAAGGAGAGTTTTTGCAACAAAGAAGATCATGATTGAATCGAATAATAGTCAATCGGAGATGAATAAAACTTACTAATTAGAGTTTTAAATTGGACGGATATTCTTTTCTGATTTTAATTGAAAAATAAAATTTATTCGAATAATTATTCTTCAGCTATATACCTATAGGCACATTCTTCGTATAATGGAGAAGTATGAATTTTAAATTTGTATGAATTTTACATATTGAGGTGAAAAAGGAATGAATGCGCGGCTAATGGAACTTATTGATGTGAGTACAATAGAAACCATGGCAGAACAATTTTATCAATTAACCAACATATCACATCAACTTCTTGATGCTGAAAAAGAATGTATATTTTCATTTGGAATAAATGAAAAGAAAATATGTAAACTTCCCAAAATTGAAATCCCCATTTTTTTATACAATCAATATTTAGGATCTTTTGTTGTATGGTCTCAGAAAAGCGAAATTTTCAATTGCCAAAAATACTTTGAAATGCTTTCAAATCTAATTATAGATGGAGTAATGAAATGCTTTCAAAGTAAAAATACAACGTTACTTACTCGAAAAGAGGAGGAACTACATACAATTTTACAAAACATGCCTGTTATGGTTGATGCGCTTGATTATAATGGAGACTTTGTTTTGTGGAATCGCGAATGTGAAATTGTAACAGGATATACTGCGGAAGAGGTAATTGGAAATCCAAATGCACTTCGATTACTGTATCCTGATCATAATTATCGTCATGAGATACAAAAGAAATTTTTGACTCGTGGAAAGAATTTTAGAGATTGGGAAATGCGCTTAACATGTAAAAATGGTGAAATTAAAACGATAATGTGGTCCAATATATCAGAACAGTTTCCTGTAAGTGGATTTAGCTATTGGGCTGTTGGTGTAGATATTACACATTTAAAAGCAATAGAAGAGAAATTAAAACAACAAACGTCTGAATTGGAATTAATTTTTCAAGCTTTACCAGATTTATGTTTCTTAACAGAAGATGATGGAACAATTATTGATTATAAAGCAGGATCCCCCACAAAATTTTACGTACCCGCAGAAGCTTTTATGGGAAAAAAGTTTTACGAAGTATTACCATCTACAGTAGCACAAAAATTTCAAGAAGCAATTTGTCAAGTGAAAGAAAAAGGAACAAATGCAATTATTGAATATCCACTTACAATTAATGGAAGTATCGATTTCTTTGAAGCTAGATGTTTACCTTTATTGCATGATAAAATTATGATTATTGTACGGGATATTACAGAGCGAAAAAAGACAGAAGAATTGCTAAATAAATCAGATACACTTGCAGCAATCGGTCAATTAGCAGCTGGTGTAGCTCACGAAGTTAGGAATCCATTAACAGTCATTAAAGGGTTTATACAGTTATTCCAAATTAATAAAGAAGATCAAGAAAAATATTTTGATCTAATGCTTTCTGAAATTGAAAGAATAGAAGCGATTCTTCAAGAGTTTTTGTCGATTGCTAAAACAGACGAAATAAGTACCGAAAAGAAAAATATTTATCAAATATTTAAAAATGTCGTCTCATTAATAAATACAAAAGCAATTATGACAAATATTCAAGTTGAATTATATACAGATTCCAAAGATATAATCATTGAATGCTCAGAAAATCAACTGAAACAAGTATTTATTAACATTTTGCAAAATTCGATCGAAGCTATGCCAGATGGCGGAAGAATTTCAATTCACATAAAAGAAATAGGTAAAGATGGTATCATTATTAGTATAATTGATAAAGGAATAGGAATACCCGAAGAAAGAATTAAAAGATTAGGTGAACCGTTCTATAGTACGAAAGAAAAAGGTACCGGTATTGGATTGATGTTAAGTTATAAAATTATTGAAAGTCATCAAGGGAATATAAGTATTATGAGTGAGGTTGGTGTCGGGACAACAGTAACGATTTACTTGCCAAAAATTCAGAGTAAAAAGCCTTTATCAAATTATGATGATAGATTAGAATCAATACGTTCAATTATTAACTCTTAAATTATTAAATACCCAATAACGAAAAGTTAAGCTTTTTGTTATTGGGTATTTTTGTATTTAATTTAGAAAACTTTACCTTTTCTTTAGATTTGCTTTAATTTCTATTAAGTTTTTATCAATATATTAGTATTTGTGCAAGGTAATGTATAGAAAATGTGCATTACTTTTAATATATAGATTCAATTATTAATAGAAATACAGTAAGGAGGAGATTATGACAAGGTGAAAAAACAAGAGAAAAAAAGTGGTAGAGCAGTAACAATGCGTTTAAATATTCTATTTTTTTGTGTATTTATATTATTTTCTGCCATGATCATACAATTAGGTAAAGTACAAATTATCGATGGTGAGACGTATAAAAATGAAGTAGAGAAAAGAGAAAATGCAACCGTAAGCCTTTCTGTCCCGCGTGGAAAAATATTTGATCGAGAAGGGAATCCAGTAGTTGATAATAAATCTTTACGTACAATTACATATACAAAGATGAAAGGTGTAAAATCAGAAGAAATATTAAAAACAGCAAGACAACTTGCAGACATAATTGAAATACCACAAGAGGATATAGATAAACTAACTAAGACGGATAAGAAAGATTTTTGGATGCAATTAAACCCGACACTAACCGAAAAATTAGTATCTAAAAAAGAAATAAATAAGTTCAGAGATAAAGATATTACCGGGAAAAATTTAGATAAAAAAATTGAAGAGTTAAAAAGAAAACGAGTTACGGATAAAAATCTTCAGGATTTAACTGATAAAGATATAAAAGTGTTAGCTATTAAAAGTAAGATGACTTCTGGTTATCAAATGGCTCCTCAAATTATTAAAAAAGACGTTAGTGAAAAGGAATTTACTATAATTAGTGAAAGTTTGGCGAATCTCCCAGGTGTAGACGTGTCGGTTGATTGGGAGAGAGTGTATGTGAATGATGGATTATTCCGATCCGTTCTTGGAAATGTTTCTAATTCCGATGAAGGATTACCAAGTGAACGATTAGATTATTACTTGGTACGTGATTATAGCCGAAATGATAGGGTTGGAAAAAGTTATATCGAGCAGCAATATGAAGATGTACTTCATGGTACAAAAAAAGAAGTAAGAAGCGTTGCAGATAAACAAGGTACTACAATTAGAACGGAAACAATTTCTGAGGGAAAGAGCGGTAAGAACTTAACCTTAACAATAGATATGGAATTACAGAAAAAGGTAGAAGAAAGTATAGAAAAAATATTAAAGGCATATAAAGGATCAGAATCCATGTTGGACCGTGCTTTCGTTGTAATGATGAATCCGAAAAACGGACAAGTATTATCAATGGCTGGCAAAAGACTTATAGAAAAAGACGGGAAAACAGAAATTGAAGACTATGCATTAGGTACAATGACTAGTTCATATGAGCTGGGATCAACAGTTAAAGGTGCCACAGTTTTAACTGGATTTGAAACGAAAGCTATAACACCAGGTACTTATTTTTATGATGCACCTATGAAGTTTAAAGGTACTAGGGAGAAGAAGTCTTGGAAAGAGTTTGGAAATATTGATGATTTAAGAGCGTTACAAGTCTCTTCAAACGTTTATATGTTCCATACAGCATTAAAAATTGCAGGTGTGGATTATGTGAGAAATAGTTCATTAAATATTAAACAGGAATACTTTGATAAAATGAGGTACTATTTTAGACAATTCGGATTAGGTGTTCCAACGGGTATTGATTTACCGAATGAGACAGCTGGACAAATAGGTAAAAAAGATAATCAACCTGGTTTCTTATTAGATTACTCAATTGGCCAGTATGACACGTATACACCACTTCAGCTTGTACAGTATATTTCAACAATTGCAAACGGCGGATATCGAATGAAGCCACAAATTGTTCAAGAAATAAGAGAGCAAACTTCGCAAAAAGATGAGATTGGTAAAGTTGTGCATGCAGTAGAACCAATGGTTTTAAATAAAATAGATATGAAAGAGGAATATATAAATCAAGTAAAAGAAGGGTTTAGAAGGGTATTCCAAGAAGGGGATGGAACAGGAGTAAGGGCGTTCCAAAAAGCATCTTATAAACCAGCAGGTAAAACAGGAACAGCACAGACAGTTTACGGTGGAGAAAGTGATATTGGAAGAAATGAAAAGGGCGAGAGAAGAGAATGTTATAACTTAACGTTAGCAGGGTATGCGCCATATGATAATCCAGAAGTAGCATTCTCTGTAGTTGTGCCGTGGGTTATGAATGATAAATCTGGTATTAACTCTGATATTGGAAAAGAAGTTTTAGATGCTTATTTTGAATTGAAAAATAAGAGATTGAATGGAGAAACTTTACAAATAGATAGCTCTCAAGAAGGTTAAAACATATGAAATAATATAGAAACTAGAGTCGTTTAATTTAGGGATAGATTCAAAATGGGTGATAGAAAGGTAAAATCATTCTATCAATTGTTCACGTTTTATAAAAAAAATCATATATTGATAGCATAGGACAAGCTGAAAAGCTTATTCTAACCTCACAGAACACTCCTTATCACGGTTAGGCATCTACTTATGTAGATGCCTTTTTTAATTAAATAACTGACAATTATTTATCAATCTAAAGTAGCAAGTATATTAGGACTATTAGGGGAAGATTGACGGTAATCATTACAGTATGATTATTAAGAGCGTTGAAATGTAAGGAGTGAGAAAGAAGTGAGAAATATTTTAATGGTTAATTTTCCAGCAGAGGGACATGTAAACCCGACATTAAGTTTAGTCAAAGCCTTTACTGAACGGGGGGATCACGTACACTATATTACAACAGAACACTTTAAAGGCAGAATTGAAGATTTGGGAGCTACTGTATATACTCATCCAGATTTATTAAAGGATATTTCTATTGATACTGAAACTTCATATGGATTGAACTCTTTCTTTCATGTACATGTTCAAACTTCTTTATATATATTAGAAATTACGAAACAATTATGTGAAAGCATTAATTTTGATTTCGTAATTTATGATATATTTGGTGCTGGAGAGTTAGTAAAGGAGTATTTACAAATTCTAGGCGTAGTTTCTTCTCCTATATTTTTAATTCCTACTGAATTTTTGGAGATTTTACCTTTTCATCCTAATGCAGAAATACCATTCCAACCTGATGAAATTTCTGAACAGTTACTATATCGAATGGAACATGAATTTGGAGTAAAGCCTAAAAACAATCTTCAATTTATGCATAACAAGGGAGATATTACTCTTGTGTACACAAGTCGCTATTTTCAACCTAATAGCGATTTGTTTGGAGAAAATAACATTTTTATTGGACCAAGTATTTCAAAGCGTAAAACAAATGTAGAGTTTCCACTTGAATTGCTTAAAGATAAGAAAGTTATTTATATTTCAATGGGAACACTGCTTGAAGGGATCGAACCATTCTTTAATGCATGTATTGATGCTTTCTCAGATTTTAATGGATTAGTTGTAATGGCAATTGGCGATAGAAATGACCGTTCTAAAATTAAGGAAGCGCCAAACAATTTTATAATTGCTCCATACGTACCTCAATCAGAAGTATTAAGTGAAGCAGATGTTTTTATTACACATGGCGGTATGAACAGTGTACACGATGCTATTCATTTTAATGTCCCATTTGTCATCATTCCACACGATAAAGACCAGCCAATGATAGCACAAAGATTAACTGAGCTTGAAGCAGCGCATCGGTTATTGAAAGAGAATGCTAATGTGCAAACGTTAAAAGAAGCGGTAACCGATGTTCTTTCAAATGAAAAGTATAAGCATGGAATACGAAAACTGAAAGATAGTTTTTTAGATTGTGGTGGTTCAAATGAAGCAATCACAGTGATTACATCTCTTTTAAATAAATAGTGTGGGTAATATAAAAGCATAGAGGCGGCACCTTTATGCTTTTATATTATTATCCCGCAAACTGCACAGCAGTATTTGCATGTAAAAAAGCAGTATCAAAAACAGGAACAGTAAGGTCGTTTTGGGAAATGAGCAACGGTATTTCGGTGCAACCTAGTAGTATACCTTCTGCGCCATTTTGAATTAATGATTTTGTAATTTGTAATAGCTTTTCTTTTGATGTTTCTGAAATAATCCCTTTACTTAATTCATTTAAAATTACATGATGAATAAAATTTCTGTCCTCTTCATTTGGGATGATTGTCTCAATGTTATAGTTTGCTAGACGTGATTTATAGAAGTCTTGTTCCATCGTTTGTTTCGTACCCAATAGTCCGATACGCTTAATATTCTGTTCTACCATTTCTTTAGCACTTACATCACCAATATGAAGAAGCGGGATGGATATTGCACTTTCTACTTCTTCAGCAAATAAATGGACAGTATTAGAACACATTAATAAACAGTCAGCTCCAGATTTTTCAACTTTTTTTGCAACTGTGACTAATTCGTTTTTCACTTCTTCATATTGATGATTTTGTAATAAAGTAGTTACTTCACCAAAGTCCATGCTATATAAAACAAGCTTTGCATTTTGGTCATATTGAGAGAGTGTAAGTGTATTAATATGTTTATAATATAATGATGTAGATTCCCAACTTAGTCCGCCAATTAAACCGATTACTTTCATCGTACATTCCTCCCGTAACTATTTTAAATTCATTATTTCATAATTCCGATAAGAATACAATGATTTAAATGTACTGTTGAACAAAAAATAAAAATAATTAGAAAAGTGTTGAAATTTATACTTCTTAATGCCATAATACGAATTACAAATTAATACTTATCCAGAGAGGTGGAGGGAACGGCCCTATGAAACCTCAGCAACCCCTATGTCAATGTATAGGAAGGTGCTAATTCCGCAGAGAACACGTTGTGTTTTTTGGAAGATAAGAGGATTCTTGAACGTGAAAGAAAATGGCCTCTTATGTAAGAGGTCATTTTTTGTTGTATAGAAAGGGAGTGTCGATGCATAATTCATTTTCAAAATAAATATAGAGTAATAAAAGTTGACTATTAAGAGAGGGGAATTGTAATGAACAAATTATCAACAAAATTAGTAGTAGCAATCGGAATTGGATCCGCATTATACGGGATATTAGGACTTTGGGGATTTACTATTGCACCAAATACATTTATTAAACCTGCATTAGCTATTTTAACCGTTTTTGGAGCGTTATTTGGTCCAGTGGCAGGACTGTTAATAGGACTTATCGGTCATACCTTAACAGACACAATCGCTGGTTGGGGTATTTGGTGGGGATGGGTTATTAGTTCAGGCATTATTGGCTTTGCAATGGGGTTCATTCAAAAAAGAGTTGGCTTTAGTGTGAAAAACGGGACATATAATAAGGGGGATATTTCTTATTTAGCCATTACTGGCTTAATTGGAATTGTCATTGCTATTATATTTGCTGGGGCATTCGATATTATTGTGATGGGAGAACCGTTTGACAAAATTGTTATACAAGTGTTAGGTGCAACAATTGCTGACGTTATTGTATTTTTAGTTCTTGGATTGCCAATTACAATAGGCCTAGCTAAATCGAATAAGAAACATACACATTTAAAAATTGAAAAGTAGGGATATTAAAATGCAACCAATTATTTCTTTTGAACAATTCAACTTTCAATATAAGCATGCAGCGCAGCCTACTGTTAAAGACATTACATTTCATATATATCCTGGAGAAAAAGTGCTAATTGCTGGACGAAGTGGTTCAGGGAAATCAACGTTAGCTCATTGTATGAATGGGCTAATCCCATTTTCTTATGAAGGGACTAGTACTGGTAATATTTTAATTGCTGGAAAAGATCCGAGGAAAAAGAGTGTTTTTGAACTGAGTAAACATGTAGGCACAATTTTGCAAGATCAAGATGCACAATTTATTGGTCTTACAGTAGAAGAAGATGTAGCCTTTTATTTAGAAAATGAATGTGTAAATCAGGATGAGATGAAAAAGATTGTCTCGGAGTCATTAAAAAAGGTAGGGATGCATACTTTTCATAAACAAAGTCCGCATGAACTATCTGGAGGGCAAAAACAAACTGTTTCTTTAGCGGGTTTGTTAACAACAAATGCTCCTATATTATTGTTCGATGAACCGTTAGCAAATTTAGATCCAGCTAGCAGCTTACATACAATTGAACTTATTAAAAATATACATAAGCAATATAATAAAACAATTGTAATTATTGAACATCGAATAGAAGAAATGTTAAATCTGGATTTAGATAAGATCATTTTAATAGAGGAAGGGGAAATTGTTGCGATAGGGACACCAGATGAGATTTTAGCGTCAAATATATTACCCTCAATCGGATTAAGAGAACCTATGTACATAGAAGGATTAAAAAGATTACATTTTGATAGTAATAATGACGTAATATATCCACTTGAAAATCTTCATAAGGAAAGTATTAGTGGTGTAATAAAAGAGTGGATGGAGAAAAAAGCTTTTTGTAAAGATACTCCTACAAAAAAAGAATTATTGAAAGTAGAGAATTTATTATTTTCATATCCTAATAAACAAAAAGTATTAGAGAATGTAAATTTATCCATATATAAAGGAGAAATTGTAGCACTTTTGGGCCATAACGGAGCTGGAAAATCAACATTAGCTCATAGTCTTATAGGAATAAACAAAACAAAAAATGGCAGGATTTTAATTGATGGAGTAAATATCAATTCTTGGTCTATACGTAAACGCGGTGAGATTATATCTTATGTCATGCAAAATCCAAATCATATGATTACACAACCTACTGTTATAGAAGAGGTTTCATTCACATTAAAATTAAAAAAGGTTTCAAAGGAAGAAATTAAGTTTAGAGCGGAGGAAGCGTTAAAAATTTGTGGTTTGTATCCATTTCGAAATTGGCCAATTCAGGCGTTAAGTTATGGGCAAAAAAAGAGATTAACGATTGCATCTGTACTAACAACAAATCCAAAACTTATTATTTTAGATGAGCCCACAGCCGGACAAGATCATTATCATTATAAACAATTTATGACGTTTATTAGAAAACTAGCTGCAAAGGGAATGTCTTTTATTTTCATCACACACGATATGAATCTCGCATTGGAATATGCGGACAGGGCGATAGTTTTACACGAAGGGAGAATTATTGCGAATAATACCGCGTCTACTGTATTAGGGCATCCAGAAACATTAAAAAGAGCGAACTTAAAGGAGAGTTCTTTATTTAAACTCGCTAAATTTAGTGGTATTGCAGATCCTGAAAGATTTATGAAACTTTATTTTGATGATATTAGGAGGGAGGAAGGTGTATAATACATATTTTCATCGCATGGACGAGGCAGTGAAATTATTGTTATTTATTTTTTGTATGACACTTACTTTTTTATTTTTTGATTTTCGCATATTGCTATTCGTATTTATGATTGGATGTATCGGACTTCTCGTTGCTAAAATTCCATTTCGTAAAATTTTTATTGTTTTTACTGTTATATTTACATTTAGTTTATTAAATTCTGTCATGATCTTATTTATTACACCAACCCATGGATCGGAATTAACGGGATCGTATACTTCATTTGTGTATATTGGATATGCAACAATTACATACGAAACCTTATTTTATGCAGCTACACTTTCGTTAAAGTATTTTACGTTATTACCATTTACACTTATTTTTATTTATACGACTAATCCAAGCAAATTTGTGAGTAGCTTAAGTAAATTTCGAATTCATTATAAAATTACTTATGCGATAAATATCGCATTACGTTATATACCTGATATACAGTCCGAATATAAAGTTATTAAACATGCCCAAGAGGCGAGAGGAGTAGCTTTTGAAAAAGGAGAAGCAAGTTTATGGATTCGCATGCAAAACCGTGTCTTAATTTTCTGGCCTTTAATTATTCATTCTTTAGAGAGAATCGATACAGTTTCAAACGCAATGGATTTAAGAGGATTTGGAAAGAAGGATACACGTACGTGGTTCTATACAAATAAAGCGAAAAGTGGAGATTTCATTGCTTTATTTGTAGGTGTTTTTATTTTAATTGCTGCAGTATATTTAAAGTTACATGTATTTCAAAATTTTTGGTATCCATTTTAAAGCACTCTAAAATGAGTGCTTTTACTTATTTTTATATAGACATGCTCAAAAAAGGGATATTTACATAATGTATAATACGAACCAGTTAAAATGATCAACTACCTATTAGTTTTCAAACCAAAAGGAGGAGAAAATATGAGTTACGGTGGTTCTTGTGGTTTTGGTGGAGGTTTCGCTTTATTAGTTGTGTTATTTATTTTATTAATTATCGTTGGATGCAGCTGCTGGGGCGGAGGGTACTAATTTTTAATTAGTCTCCACAAATGTAAACTAAAAAAACATAGAAGATACTTCTGTATCGAAACAAATAAAAAAGGAGCGATTATGCTCCTTTTTTATTTGTTGTTAGATGAGTTTTTATTACATTTCGGGAATGTAATTGTCAAAGTAGTTCCTTTATTAATAACGCTTCGGATTTTTAAACTACCTTGCATCGTTTCAATGATTTTCACAGCAACCATTGTACCTAAACCTGTACCTTTCGTTTTTGTACTAAAATACGGTTCGCCAAATCGATTTATTTGCTCTTGTGACATACCAATTCCGCTATCTTCAATTCGTATGATAACTTTATTATTACTAATAGAAGAGGAGATATTTAAAGTACCGCCATTAGGCATTGCTTCAATACCATTTTTTAATAAGTTTAAAAAACATTGCTGAAAGTGCTGTTTATTACCAACTATTGTTGCCGTAGAGAAATTTTTTGTAATATGTATTGTATTCATATTACATAAAGGTAAGATCATATTAATAACTCGATTTAATTCTTGTTCTACTGAAATCTCATCTAATTTTTCTGAAGCAGGTTTGGCAAACGTTAAATAATCATCAATAATTCCTTGGGCGTGATGTAATTCTTCCAGTATATGCTTAATATACTCGTCTCTTGATTCTGGAGTTAAATTTGGTGTTTTTAAAAGTTGTGTAAATCCTTTTACAACAGTTAAGGGATTTCTTACTTCGTGCGATATACTAGCAGCGAGTTGGCTAACAATCTCCATTTTTTCCATTTTAATTAACTTCGATCGCATGCATACTGCATCTTTTAAAACTTCATTAAAATAAACTACAAACAACATTAAAACGGTTGGTAATATTATGAAATAAATGATGTACAAATTATTCACTTCAAAATCTGATAAAGTTAATACAATTACAGTTGTAAATATTGCTAAGAAAAATGTTAAAAACATTGCATAAGCTACTTTAATTTTTCTATTATACGTATTAAATTTTGCGGATGCGAATGCTGTAATGATAAACATTGTTCCATACACTACTATTGTTAACATACTAAATCCATAAAATGAAAATCTTGTAATTAATAAAATAGCAAACAATGTTATACCGACAGGGAAGCCACCATAAAGCGTACCTACTATAACCGGTATTTGTCTTAAATCATGAATACAATTTTCATCCATATAGATAGGATAGCGCATACATAAAATAAGAGGGATACTCGTACAAAGTATAATAAGTAGTTTTTTATATTTCTTCAAATTGCGCCCGCTATCATATATAAAATAAAAAATAAATATGCTACTTAAAATGTATAGAAGGTTATTTAACACGTGTTGATTGATATACACAAAGTTCATAATATTTGCCTCGTTATTTTTAATTTCCTTTTCATATATATTATCATGATAATAGTATAAACTATATATTTGTTTGAATAATATAGGTTTATATCTTTTTAGTATTTTACACGTTTACCCACTCTTCATAAAATTCTTTAACTGATGCATATCGTTCGGTTCGGTTTTCATTTACTGCGCGATACGCTATTTCATATAAATCCCTACTTGCTTCCCATTTTGTAAAGGAGCGATCTTTTCCACCACCTAAAATTGCGAAAGCCATTGCCCCCATATTAAATACATTTGTTCTCGAATCAATTATAGCGTTTAGCTCAAATTCTTCAGGAGACATAAAACGTGAGGAACCCCATAATCGTCCCATTTTATTCACAAATGGTTTTTTAGAATATAAATCAATATCACAAACCTTTGTCTTATTTGTATGGAAATCATATAAAATACTACCATCATAAAAATCTATCGCTACATAGTTTTTCTTTTCGACATATGTATGGAAAGAAAAAATGGAATTTAAAGATTGAATCCGTTTTATAACAGGTAAATGCTTAAATTTATAAAATGGAGAGTTTGGATTTTTATATTTGTCAGGAGGCGGGAAACTCCAATGCGAATGAAGACATTCACCATCAAACCAATCAAAAATTAATACATATCCAGATTGAACTGGAAAATGATCGATTAGTTTTATAAGTGAGTCATGCATTAATTCCTCGTATAGGGAAACTGAACTTTTTAATCGTTCAATAGCGTCTTTCATTGTTCCTTCATATGCAATTGTTCGTGCCCCTGCATATTTAATAAATTTCTTATGTCCGTCTCTTTCTACACCGAAAGATAGATTTCCTGAATCTTGTTGGTCAAAAACCGCAAATACGTTTCCTAATTTCAATAGCCAATCAAAATTATGATGTTCTTTTAACTGGAATGTAACTTGATTCAACTGAATTTCAACTGGAATATCTTTCATATTATACCTCGCATTTATTATAATTAAGTTATATCTTTCAGTATTCGACACATTTTGTAAAAATCCTATGTGAATCACATAAAATTTTGTGAATATAGTAATAAGCAATTATAAGAAGGTGGATAAAATGGAACAACAAATCGTTATTAAACCATATGAAAAAGAGTGGCACGAAGAGTATTTAATAGAAAAAGAGAAATTTATTTCTTTATTCGGGGAAGATTGTATTGCTATTGAACATATAGGGAGCACATCTGTACAAGGGCTAGGAGCGAAACCTTTAATTGATATGATGATTGGCGTAACAGATTTGCAAATTATCGAAAAGTGGATTGATGATCTATTAAAAATTGGATATGAGTATGTTCCAAAAGAAACATCTAATTGGCGTTTTTTTAGAAAGGGAAAATGGAGAGCGGGTACCCATCATTTACATGTTTATATTTATAATAGTGACGAATGGAAAAACAATCTTTTATTTCGAGACTTTCTAATAAAGCATGAATGGGCACGTAAAGAATATAGAGAACTAAAAGAGAGACTTGCAGCTACATATCCTTTTGATCGTGTTTCTTATACAAATGCAAAAGCACCGTTTATTCAAAAGATATTAGAATTAGCTAAAACTCAAAAGAATTAACATTACAGATTTTTTCTTTTGTCATAACGATATACATTATTTCTAATTATTGGAGACGGATTAGTTTATTTATTTCGATATTTCTAGTAAATTAAAAATATTAAGGGGGAATTAAACAATGAAAGCAATTGTACATCAATATAAAAAAGGGGTAGAGGGGTTACAAAATAAATTTTTATCTGAAACACATCCTAATGCCGGGGAAGTAAAAGTAAAGTTAAAAGCAGCAGGATTAAATCATAGGGATTTATTTATTATAAACAATAGAAAAGAAATGGATCTACCGTTAGTAATAGGGTCAGATGGTGCAGGTATTGTTACAGAAATAGGAGAAGGTGTTTCAGCTGATTTATTGCAAGCCGAGGTTATTATTAATCCTAGTATTGGATGGGAGAATATTGCCGAAGTACCAGAGTTACCAGAGGTGTTAGGGGGACCAAAAGATGGAACGTTTGCTGAATATGTAATAGTGCCCGCTGAAAATGTAGTGGAAAAACCGTCATATCTTACTTGGGAAGAGTCTGGCGTTTTGGCTTTATCGGCACTGACTGCATACAGAGCGCTTTTTACAAAGGGTAGATTGAAGTGTGGAGAACATGTTTTAATTCCAGGGATAGGCGGCGGTGTAGCGACATTTGCCATGTTATTTGCAAAAGCAATTGGCGCAAAAGTAAGTGTTACGTCAAGGGTAGAAAACAAAAGAAAGTTTGCCGAAACATATGGCGCAGACTCTTCTTTTAATAGTTCTGGAAATTGGGAAGAGAGTTTATACGGGGAAAAAGTAGATTTAATAATTGATAGTATAGGTCCAGCAACATTCTTAAAATATTTTGATGTATTGAAACCAAATGGGAGAATTGTTAATTTTGGTGCAAGTTCAGGAGATAAAATAGAATTGCCTTTAAGGGCGTTATTTTATAACCAAATTGATATTATGGGAACATCTATGGGTAGCCGTGAGGAATTTAATGAAATGATTAGGTTTATAGAGAAATATAAGATTAAACCAATTATGGATCAAGTATATTCGTTGGAAGAAGCGACTCAAGCGTTAAGACGTATGGAACAAGGCGAACAATTCGGTAATATTGCACTTCGTATGTATTAAAAATATGATTTCTTAACTAGTATATTGAAGTAACTATGTTATGTATTCTATACATAAAAAGCATATGATTCGTATTGTTTTAAAGGTTTTTCAGCTTTATACATAATTGGCCGTTATAATTAGTCTTAAGATTGTCAAATAAGTGATAGTAAAATGAGAATTTGATGAGAAAAGTTTCAGACCATTTTCATGTTGATGTTGTATACTGTGTAAATCAAGAAAGCTTTTATGCAAGGAGAGAGTATTATGAATTACACAGTATTTCAATGGTTTAATAATTTCGCTGGATCTTCCAAACTATTAGATTCGCTAATGATTGCTATTACAAATAGTGCTGCATATGTAGCGATTTTATTTATGTTTATCTTATGGTTTAACAATGGAAAGAAAATTAATGCAATAAAAAAACAATATACAGTGTTATATACGACACTTTCAGTCATTATCGCATTACTAGTAAATGTTGTGATACATGCGGTATATTACCATCCACGTCCGTTTGTATCACATGATGTACATCAATTAGTACCACATGCAGCAGACTCATCATTTGTTAGTGATCATTCAGTACTTGTATTTTCCATTGCATTTGTATTTTTGCTTAGAGGAGAAAAACTTAAATATGTCGCTCTTATTTGGGCAGTATTAGTCGGTGTTTCACGTATGTACGTAGGTGTTCATTATCCTTTAGATATACTGGGTGCTGCTTTCTTAACATTTATCACAAGTGGCTTAGTAGTGCAAAGTACACGTCCGTTTGAGCCGATAGCGAAATTTGTATTTAAAACGTACGCGTTGGTAACGAAACGTATTCCTTTTTTAGCGAAATATAATCATTTAGCTTAATTATTCATAAATAACTATAAGTAGGGTTGTTTAAAAGTTCTCCTTTGGAAATCCAGAGGAGAACTTTTTATTATGCATAAGATAAGGGCAATATGTATTAAAAGAGTGACAAAATAATACTGAGTTAGCATTAAAAGTCCTTATGGAATTTGTAATTTATAATAAAGCAACCATCCTGTAATGGAATATTCATAAATTTCACGCACCGTAATATAAATAAATAAAAAAATAGAAACAATAACTACTTCCAGACTGTTTTAAAGGAATTAAAAGGAAATGTTCGAAACATATAGTAGTGAAAGTAAAAACTACATATTTTGTAGCACATCTTTGTAGTAATTAATGGTGAAAGAAAGGAGCGAAATATGCATAAACTTCAAACGAATAAAGGCGCGCGCTATTTTATGATTGCTTTTATTGTTTTGTTTCTTATTATGCTTTTGCGTTTTTTCTATATTCAAGCAGTAGGGGTCGTGCATAATGTGAATGTAAAGGATCTTGCAACTGAACAACATAATAAAAATGGTATTTTGGAAGCAAATCGTGGCACAATATATGATCAAGCTGGAAAAGTGTTAGTTCAAGATTCCACAACGTATCGTATTGTTGTGAATTTGAAAGGTAATGGCAAATTGAAAAATAAAGATGAAACCGCAGCGCAATTAGCTGATGCGCTTGAAATTAATAAAGAAGATGTGTTAAAGAATTTCCATGAAGGGCGTACGCAAGTTGAAATCGGAAAAGTTGGTCGAAATTTAACGAGAGAAAAGAAAGAACAAATTAGAAAATTAAAAATCCCGGGTGTATCTTTTATGCCTGAGAAAGCAAGGGTGTATCCGAATGAAGATTTTGCATCTTATATACTTGGTTTTGCTAGACCAGACGATAAAGGAAATACAGAAGGGAAATTTGGACTTGAAAAAAGTTTGGATAAATATTTGCGCTCGACAAACGGGAATATAGAGTATGTGGGAGGGCGAGGAGGTATCCCGCTTACAAATGATATAGGAAAAATAGAACCTGCTAAACATGGAAATAACGTATATCTTACGCTTGATAAACAAATTAATAGTTTTTTAGAAGAAGCGATGAATAAGGCGCAAGATCACTATGATTCTTCTATGTTATTAGGTATCATAGCGGATCCAAAGACGGGGAAAGTGTTAGCTATGTCTAGTAAACCTAGTTTTAATCCTAATAAAGGGGATATTGAATATTTTTTAAATGATCCAATCGCCAATGCATATGAACCAGGTTCAACGATGAAAGTATTTACGTTAGCCGCAGCAATTAATGAAGGGGTATATAACGGAAAAGAATATTTCCAATCTGGAAAATATGCAGTTGGTTCATCTGATATAAAAGATCATAATGGTGGATTTGGATGGGGATCTATTACATTTGATGAAGGTTTTGAAAGATCATCAAACGTAGCTTTTTCTATTTTAGAAGATCAGTTATTAAAACCAAATAAATTTAAGCAATATATGAACAAATTTGGTTTCAATCAAAAAACTGGAATAGATTTACCTGGTGAAAGTAAAAATACTTTACTATTAAATACAAAAATTCAACAAGTAACAACTTCTTTCGGACAAGGTTCTACAGTAACTCCAATTCAATTAATCCAAGCCGCTACTGCTATAGCAAATGACGGGAAAATGATGCAACCCTATATCGTTGACAAAGTTGTAAATCCAACAAACAAGCAAGTTATTATGGAAAATCAACCGAAAGAAGTTGGCAATCCGATAAAAAAAGAGACTGCGGACAAGGTAAGAGACTTAATGGAGCGTGTTATTACGTCTTCAAAAGGTACAGGTACAATGTATAAAGTCGATGGTTACCCAATAGGAGGCAAGACAGGAACAGCCCAAATTCCGAACCCTGAAAATGGACGATATATGGAAGGTAAAGAAAATTATATTTTTTCATTTTTAGGTATGGCTCCAATTGATGACCCAGAGTTAATTGTATACTTAGCTATTAAGCAGCCGAAGTTAAAGGGAGATGAATATGGAGCTCAGCCACTCGCTGAAATATTTAAACCAGTTGTGAAAAATAGCCTTGAATATTTAAAGGTGAGACCATACACAGAAAAACAAATGGCCGATGCAACGAAAAAATCCCAATTAAAAGTACAAAACTATGTGAATCAATCAATGGGTACGGTAGAGAATAATGTAAAAAAAGAGAAGCTCCAACCAATAGCTTTAGGAGAAGGGAAAATAATAAAACAATATCCGCAGTCTGGCGAAGTAATGAGTGAAGGAGATCGAATATTTTTATTAGGAAACAATGCTACAATGCCCAATTTACAAGGTTGGTCCATGCGTGATGTGATGTATTTTTCCAAACTATTAAAATTAGATTTAAAAACTTCAGGTACGGGATATGTAACAAGTCAAAGTATCAAAAAAGGACAAGCTATACAAGAAGGCGATATATTAGAACTAGAATTAGAGCCACCGTTACAACCGTTAACAGAGGCAAATACAAATTAATTAGGATATGTGAAGAGTCTATATATAATAGACTCTTTTTTTATAGTTCAAGTAATTTCACGCACCGTAATTTTTATAAAAAATAATAAATAAGATTTTTAACAGTTACTAAAACAGAAAAACCTACATATATTGAAATTAGAACGACTGTTCAAATTTTTGTATGAAACGACGGAAGGAGTCTAAATTGAATAAAAGACGATACGATAGCGATTTAGCCAAAGAAATAATAGCAGAGAAGGCGACAGAATTATTTTCCTTAAAAGGATATACAAGAACTTCAATTGATAACATTGCAAAAGCCTCTGGTTATAGTAAAGGACATATATATTACCATTATAAAAATAAAGAAGAATTATTTGTTTATTTAGCTAAAGACAGTATGAGAAATTGGCACGATAAATGGGAAATAGCAGAAAAACAGTATACAAACGCTACTGGGAAATTATATGGGATAGCTAAATTTGTACTTTATAATTACAAAACGCCATTATTAAGAGCAGGACAAGAACTTGCCTCTGATCCGAGCGCGAACCCTTCTACAATTCAACAACTCTATGGTTTAGCTGTTATCCCTTTAAAAACATATCAAAAAATTTTGGATGAAGGTATACAAAGTGGTGAATTTTATATAGAAAATGTTGAGGATTCAAGTCTTTTATTAGGTTCATGGCTAGGTGGATTATGTCAATTCATTCATTCATTTGAAACAGAGAAATTAGAAGTTTTATTTAATGAAGCCATTACGATTTTTTTACTCTCTATTTCAAACAAACATGCGTAGCATTACAAGCGAATTAGAACGATTGTTCAAATCTTTACACTCGTCCGTTTTCATTATATGTATTAACAACAGGAGGTTTTTTATATGGATGAACAAAGAGTCGCAATTGTAACTGGCGGAGCTTCTGGTATCGGTAAAGCTTTAGCTATTCAATTAGCAAATAAAGATATATTTGTAATTATCGCAGATATTAATGAAACAAGTGGTCAAGAGCTTGTGAATAATATAAAAAATAATAATCAACTAGCTAGGTTTGAATATTTAGATGTTACTAACGCTGAATCCGTAGAGGAACTTATTATAAAAATAGTTAATGAGTTTGGTAGAATTGATTATATGTTTAATAATGCTGGAATTGCTATGTATGGAGAAGTATTCGATATGTCTTTAGATAATTGGAAACATATTATTGAAATAAATTTATTAGGAGTAATTTACGGGACACAATTGGCTTACCAATTCATGAAAAAACAAGGATTTGGTCATATCATTAATACTGCGTCTGCAACAGGTTTAGGACCTGCTCCACTTTGTACCGCGTACGCAACAACAAAACATGCTATCGTCGGTTTAACCACTTCATTACATTATGAGGCAGAAGAATATGGTGTAAATGTAAGTGTGCTTTGTCCAACTTTTGTAGATACACCCATATTTGAAAAATCAATTGCAATTAATATGAATAAGGGCCAAATTATAAAACAACTAAAAACAAATAAGCCGATTTCAGCAGACAAGTTTGCTGAAATTGCACTGAAAGCTATTCATAAAAATAAATTAGTTATATGTCCAATGCCGTTTAAAAAAACAATGGACGTATTCTTTACCTTATTTCCTTATCTTCATAAAAAGCTAATGCGTTTCATATGCCGAATTGGTCGAAAAGCAAAAATGACCCAACTATAAATATCTGATTATTTTTTATTTACAGTTAAATGCAAATGTGATAATATGGAAAAAATCAAATGCAGTGAAGAGAAGAGTAAATAAGATGAATTTTTCACAGAGAGCTCCATTTAGCTGAAAAGGAGTAAAAATTCTTTATTGAACCAAGCCTCTGAGCAGCGCATCGGAATCTATTAATAGAGGGTGGTGTGACGGGAGCTCCCGTTATAGAGCTATGGTATAAGCATGAATGAAAATGCAGTACCAGATAAGGTTAATATGGTGACATATTAACAAACTAGGGTGGCACCGCGATGGTAAATCTCGTCCCTAAGACTAAAAGTCTTGGGGGTGGGATTTTTTTATTGGTTTAAAACAATTTGGAAAGCGGGGGCCAAAAATGAAAAACTTACTTAAAGATTGGAAATATCCTTTATTACTACTGTCCGGAGTTGGTATTGCAAATTTAGGGGCATGGATTTACTTAATAGCACTGAATGTACTTGTCTATCATATGGGCGGTTCAGCCTTAGCTGTTGCTACTTTATATGTAATTCAACCATTGGCTGCTCTATTTACAAACGCTTGGTCAGGAAGTATGATTGATCGTTTAAATAAACGAAAATTAATGATCCACCTCGATA
The DNA here is from genome assembly GCF_022663775.1 of Bacillus cereus group sp. BfR-BA-01350. NCBI lineage: Bacteria > Bacillati > Bacillota > Bacilli > Caryophanales > Bacillaceae > Bacillus > Bacillus cereus group sp. BfR-BA-01350. The sequence continues at coordinate 516,897 of NZ_JAKUGD010000002.1, read as the reverse complement.
TATATCGCGCGGTATGTATCGCTATTTTACCTTTACTTCCATCACTTTGGATCGTTTATGTATTTGTATTCTTTATTAGTATGGCAAATGCAATTTATGAGCCAACTGCGATGACGTATATGACGAAATTAATACCAGTGGAACAAAGACAACGTTTCAACTCATTGCGTAGTTTAATAGGGTCTGGGGCTTCTGTAATTGGTCCAGCGATAGCGGGGGCATTGTTAATAGTAAGTACACCAGAGTTTGCTATATATATGAATGCTATAGCATTTCTCTTATCAGGAGTAATTACATTGCTGCTACCTAATCTTGATAAAAAATCTGATAGTCATACATCAAATGACACATTATCTTTAGCTGTACTAAAAAAAGATTGGAACATCGTTTTAAATTTTAGTAAAAAATCTTTGTATATCGTTTTCGTGTACTTCTTATTCCAAGGGATGATGGTGTTAGCTGCCGCAAATGATTCACTTGAATTGTCATTTGCGAAAGAAGTTTTATTGTTAACAGATAGTGAATATGGCTTTTTAGTTAGTATTGCTGGAGCTGGATTTATTTTAGGAGCAATAACAAATACAATTTTATCAAAAAAACTAACACCTTCATTGTTAATTGGAATAGGATCATTATTCATCGCAATAGGTTATATCATTTATGCTTTTTCAAATGGGTTTTTAATAGCTGCTATCGGATTTTTTATTTTATCTTTCTCTATGGCATATGCAAATACAGGGTTTAATACCTTTTATCAAAATAATGTCCCTGTCCATATAATGGGACGGATTGGGAGCATATATGGATTATTTATTGCAGGTATCACCATTTTAATTACGATTTTGTTCGGAGTTGCCACTCAATTTATTTCTATACAATTTGTAGTTATTGTAGGGTCTTTAGTAATGCTACTTATTACTATCATATTGTGTGTGTTTACTTTATTGCCATCACATTCTAAAGTGCATTCTTCTGAATCAATACATTCGAAATAATTCTCTTAGTTTTGATTTAAATCTTACGATGTTCAATAGGAGGGTTATCCCTCCTATATATGGAAATATAAGAAAGGAGAACAATATTGATAAACGAGGGTGATTTTGTAATGAAAACTAAAGATCAAATAGATAACATTGTAAAAGAAACATATCGTCATATAGATTTCTCTGGAGTTATTTTAGTGAAAGAAAAAAAGGGCATAGTCTATCAAGAGGCGTTTGGTTATGCAAATCGAAATGAGTGTATAAACAATACGCTACAAACTAGGTTTGGAATTGCCTCTGGGTGTAAAATATTCACAGCTATCGGTATCTGTCAACTTGTTGAAAATGGGGTAATTACTTTTCAAACAAAGTTAAAAGAGTGTTTAAGTGTTAACTTTCCAAACTTTAATGAAGATATTACAATACATCACCTTTTGACGCATAGTTCCGGTATTCCAGATTATTTTGATGAAAGTATTATGGATAACTTCGAAGATCTTTGGAAACAAACACCTATGTATTTATTAAAAAGTTTAAAAGACTTTTTACCATTATTTCAAAACAGAGATATGATGTATGCACCAGGAAGTAAGTTTCACTACAACAATGCAGGTTTTATCATACTGGGATTAATAATCGAAGAACAGACAGGACTTAAATTTACGGAGTATATAGAAAAAAATATATTTAATCCAATTGGTATGAATCATTCGGGCTATTTTTCTTTAGATAGATTACCAAGGCAGACAGCTCTCGGATATATAAAAGATGAAATTAGCCAGACATGGAGAACAAATGCTTACTCTATTCCGATAAAAGGTGGTTCTGATGGTGGAGCTTTTATTACTGCGTCAGACATGCTGAAGTTTTGGGAAGCGTTATTTAACTATGAAATTATAAGCCAAGAATATACAAAAATACTTTTAACTCCTCACATCCAAGTAAATAATAATCAATCTTATGGCTATGGAATATGGATTGAAACAAGAGAAAACAAGGTATTCAAATATCATGTAATGGGATATGACCCAGGTGTCAGTTTTCGCTCGGCCGTATATCCAGACTTAGGGATTACATTAGTTATTCCGTCAAATAAAGGAGCAGGACCCGAAAAATTAATGATAGAAATAGAAGGAGCTTTTTAATTATATGGATATAGAAATTAGATCGTATAGAAAAGAGGATGAAACCGGTTGGATACGTTGCCGTGTGTTATCTTTTCTAGATACAGCATATTATGATAATGTACTTAGAGAGAAAGAAAAATATGAAAATCAAATTGTGGGTTTAATAGATATTGAATATGAATTAGAAGAACGTACATTTTGTTCAAGAGGAACTGGTCTTGGCGGTATGATTTGGCATATTGCAGTTCATCCGGATTTCCGTAGAATGAAGATTGGTAATCAACTATTAAATGAAGCAGAAAAGTTAGCAAAAGAACTTAACCTAAATCGCCTGGAAGCCTGGACTAGGGACGACCTATGGGTACATGGATGGTACGAAAATAACGGATTTGTAAACGTAAATTCATATTTACATGTATATTCCGATCATACAGATGAGATAAAAGGTGTAATAAAAAGTAATATAGATCAGTTATATCCAGTTCAAACATTTGCTCATTATACAGGTGAAAATAAAGAAGAAATAAGAAAACAATTTAAACGAGTTCATGATTGTTTTTGTTTTGAAAAGAATTTTAACTAACAATTTATAAGGGTTAAAGGATATATCTGTTTTAAATAAATATGACTGTTGCATGATGTGCCATAATAAATAGACAAGATATACTCAAAAAATATATAACGAATTAACAAAAACTGTAAATACATTCATTACTTGTTTATCGATGTTGTGAACGGTAATACTAAATAACATTGAACTTTTATAACAAGGGATGATAATATGATATTCATTTACACGGATTTCGGTGGAACGCATTCAACTGCACTTGCTGCAGCTTATCATTTAAATAAATTACCAACGGATCGTAAACTAACAAAAGAAGAAATATTAAATGTAGATTACTTTAATAAATTGAAAACCGAAGATATGGGGAAAATTATTTTTCATGGAATAGATGAAAATGGTAATCCGGTTTATACGATTGGATGCGGTGCATCAAAAGTCGTTGTACCTGCGATGAAACATTTAGGAGAGATTCTGCAAAAACATTATCAAAGTCATGAAAAGATTATTTTTTCTAATACATCACCAACAGTGCCTTTACCAATGACTTTTGGCGGTCTGTTTTCTAGAAGATTTCATATTGACTTTATCGGTGTACCACTACTTATATGGGGTGCAAAACTTAGTTGCGATAACGTACAAAGACTTGTTAGTTATACGAAAGAAGCCGGACGATTAACAAATGATTATGTTGTGATTTTAGATAATGAAACTTTTAAATAACGTAAGATAAAAAGAAAATCAAGCAAATTTCTTGATTTTCTTTTTAATTTGTGAAAAAGACAAGAAATATTCACATTTATCATCTATCTACTATAGCCAAAACAATAAAGTCCTGTTACTATTACAGGGATATTCTCTTTTCATAACATAAATATATAGAAAAATTAGAAAAGAGGAATTGAATTAAGGGAGGAACAACATGAAGCGTGTTGCTTGGATTACTGATAGTACAACTGCGAGTTTTACAACAGAAGGAGATAATTTTGTTATCCCAATTGAAGTTATTATTGATGGTGTGTCGTACAAAGATTGTGAAGAAGGTGTGCGTGAGCGCGTTTATAATGCTTTAAACGAAGGTAAAACTGTCACTACATCACAACCTAACATAGGGGAAATGGTAGAGTTATTTTCAAAATGCAAAGAAGAATATGAAGAGGGATTTGCAGTTGCTATTAGCGGAAAAGTAAGTGGAACCTATCAAAACATGAAGTTAGCTGCAGAAATGGCAGGTTTCCCATTAACGGTATTAGATAGTGAAACAACAAGTTATCCAATGGATGAACTAATTAGAAAAGCGAAATCGTTATACAATGATGGTATGACTTTACAAGATATACACAAAACATTAGTAGATGAAAAAAGAAGACCTTTCCATGTATTCCCGAAAAGTTTAAAAGGCCTTTATGCAAGTGGACGTGTAAAGGGAGTTCAATTTTTACTTGGAAGTTTATTAAGTGTCAACTTAATATTAGAAGTAAAAGGTGGAGAGCTTTTACTTGAAAAGAAAGTACGTAAAATCCAAAAATGTCGAGAATACATTAAAAATGAACTTGAAAAAGAATTACCAAAAGTACTTCACATGTTCCATGCTAACGATAAAGATGGAGCTGAAGAATGGATTGCAGATATTAGACAAGCATTCCCTGAAATGGATTTCAAATTATATCCATTACCAATTTCATTTGCGGTACATGCAGGTGAAGGTACAATAGCAATTAGTTATTAAGAAGAAAACCCGTGAATAATTCGCGGGTTTTTTTATTTGAAAATGTGGAAACACCACGTCTACATTAAACAAAAGAATTCATTTTATCGTTTCGAGGACTAACCGATCACTCGACTTGATTAAAAATATAAACCTTTGCCTACTGGCTGAACAGTTTCTAGTACGATTTCAACCATTTCTTCATTAATTAGAGTTCTTATAATCCAAGCTGAGAGTTCTTGAGCAGCAAAACAACCCGCAGCAGTTGAAATGTTTCCTTCTTTTACGAAACTTTTTTCAATAACGTCTACACCAAATTCTTTAAGTTGTTCTACTGCAGATGGATATGTAGTTGCTTTTTTGCCTGTTAGCAATTTTTTAGCTCCTAATAGTAGTGAACCAGAACACATAGATCCTATTAATTGTTTTTGAGGATCTATGTGAATGCTATTAATATATTGTTGATTTTTATATAAATCTTGTATACCTTTACCGCTTGCAAATATTACAGCGTCAGCAGAAGGAAGATCAGAGATACTTCCTGTCATGGGAATGCGCAAGCCAGACATGGATATATGAGTTTCTTCCGTTCCTAAAAGATGGACATCCCAATCAGAAATACCGCCGACTAAACGTACACGATTTAATAAATCCCATGGTAGAAAAACATCTATATCAGTAAAGTTATCGAAACAGACGATTGCAATTTTCATTTCCTAACCCTCCACTTATGTATATCATTTTATTTATAATATAAACATCTCCTTTTTATGTTCTATATCAAGTTATAAATCCCTGTATATTACACGCAGGTGAAGGAGAAGAGGTGTAGTGATTTTTTAACTCCTCTAAACATAAACAGGTATAATATCTTTTTCTTTGTTTCTATCGATTTTTTTGTACAAAACCAAGATCTGTAGTAATAACTAGTAAGGTATTTGGGATGAAAATCTTTAAAATTATCAAGGAAATAGGTGTAATTTATCACACATACAAATAGAAATAAAAACGTCATCCTTTCTTATATATAGATTAGCAGCAATCAATAAATTATATGATTTTTATAATTTCCGTAAAAAATTTTTGACGTATTTATTTTTTCAATATAAAATAATATCCATTCATCCAAATTTAACCAACATTATATAAAAGATATATCTTTTTAGTTTTAGGGGAAAGGTTAATATGGAAGCAAAGAAACTAGTTACGCTCGCAGTACTATTTATGTTATTACGCATGTCAGTTCAATTAACTAGAATTCTTCAAGGCAATTCCAGCAACTGAACGAAATCGGAATGGATATTATTTTTGAAGAAAAAGTTTCTGGAACAACAAAATTTAAACTTCTTAAAAGATATATGGTTGGATTTCTCAGAAGAACATCTCTACAGTCAATTCTTAATTACGGTTATGGCAGGTGTAAACCAATTAGAACGTGATCTTATCCGTATGTAGCAGCGTGAAGGAGTTGAACTGGCTAAGAAAGAAGGAAAGTTTAAATGTCGGTTAAAGAAGTACCATAAAAATCATGCAGGAATGAATTATGCAGTAAAGCTCTATAAAGAGGGGAATGGGACTGTATATCACATATGTGAAATTACAAATGTGTCTAGGTCCTAATGATATAGAAAGCCATTGGAAAGGAACAGTTGATGAGTTATACCAAAAATCAGAAATATATAATAGAAAATAAGTTTCATATAGAGGTGGAATTATATGCCTAAAATTGACAATATGCTAGCAATTCTATGGATGCTTCGTTCAGGTAAAAAAATTACTGCAAAGCAAATTTCAGAAAATTTAGAGATAAATATAAGGACTGTGTATCGTTATATTGATACAATTTCAACTAGTGGCGTACCTATAATTTCAGAACCAGGACATAACGGTGGATACACTTTATTGAACAATTTTATAGAGGCTCCTCTTTTTTTTGATTTTGAGGAGCAAACTTCACTATATCACGCTGCTGTTTTTGCAGAAGAAGCTGGATATTATGGAGGTGAAGCATTAAATAGGGCCATTTCAAAACTAAGTAAATACTCAAATGAAGAGCAGGAAACAAAGATAAACCAACATTTAACTAGTCTTGAAGTAATAAGTCAATTAAGTCCACTCTCTATAGAAACTTTTTTGAAGGAGTTGGAGCAGGCCGTAGCTGACGGGTACTCAGTAAAAATTCTTTACTATAAAAGTGGCGAAAAGCAATTAAATTATAGATTGGTCGATCCATACAGAATTATCTATTGGAATAATAAGTGGTATGTGATTGGATTTTGTCACCTTAGGAATGATATCCGTAGTTTTAGAGTAGATCGAATTGAAAGTCTAATGCTAACCGAAAATAAGTTTAACCAGCCAGAAAATTTTTCAGCAAGTGACTTTTTTATAAAAAGTCTTCTTCCAACTATAGAAGATAAGGAAAGTATTATTTCTTTGGTTATTAATGGGGATAAAAGTGTATTGGCTGATATTTGCCAACATTGGTTTTTAGGACATTATTTACAAGAACGGACTTCAAATCAAGCAGTTTTTCTTCTGGACAAAGATATGATACATAAATATGTACCTTATTTACTTTTACCGTACAATAAATCTATCAAAGTTATTGAGCCAATAAGTCTTAAGAATAGAATTATTGAAGTTCTATCTGAATTAATAAAATTTCACCAAGTATGATAACTTCCCTGACGTTAACTGTCAGGGAAGTTATATTATAATAGCTACATAAATTGAGATTGGAGTGTTATTGGATGCAAACAAAAAAAGCTTTTCTATATGTATTTAATACAATGTCAGACTGGGAATATGGATATTTAATTGCTGAACTAAACTCAGGAAGATATTTCAAAAAAGATTTAGCACCTTTAAAAGTAATTACAGTAGGAGCTAATAAAGAAATGATAACTACTATGGGAGGACTGAGCATAAAACCAGATATTTTCCTTGATGAATGTATTCTTGAGAGTAAAGATCTTTTAATTTTACCAGGAGGGACTACTTGGAGTGAAGAAATTCATCAACCTATCTTGGAAAAAATTGACCAAGCTTTAAAGCGTGGCACTATTGTTGCTGCGATTTGTGGTGCAACTGATGCTCTCGCAAATATGGGATACTTGGATACTAGAAAGCATACAAGTAATAACTTAGAATATACTAAAATGGTATGTCCTAACTATAAAGGAGAAAAGTTCTATGAGTTGGGATCTGCGGTATCTGATGCGAATTTAGTTACTGCATCAGGAATAGCTCCTCTGGAATTTGCAAGGGAGGTACTGAAAAAAATAGATGTATTTACACCAGATGCATTACATTCATGGTATAACCTAAATAAGACTCATAAACCTGAATACTTCTTCCAGTTAATGAATTCAATAAATAAATGAAATAACTAAAAAGCTCAATTTCTCTATTTTGGTTTGCAGAGAAGTTGGGCTTTTTAATTTGGAATTCCCTTATCGTTGTAAATCGGCATTTTCCTGACGCTACCCCAGCCCATCAAGCTAAGGTTTTGAAGTACCCCCAAACCGAAAAAATAAGTTGTTTTCGGGCAAAAATACACGGGGTTTTCATCTTGGGGGTGTAATTTCTTAAATTGATAGGCATGGGGCGGTACCCCTTGTAGCGTTCTTTCTCGTAATTCACCATGTTTTCCAAAGAAAATAGCGAAATGCAAGCCGATGAACAGATTTACAAAATGACGAGAAAAGTGACAAAACTGTAAGAATGCACGAATGTTTGTAAGAAAGTTCGATGTTTTCCTTTTTCTTTTTTTATTATAGTGAGAAAGAAGAAGGAGGGATTTGAAAATGTCTTTTTCTCAATTCAATAATGGTATTTTTCGAACAATTAATGATTTAGGTAAACAATAGGTCTCATTTTTTCAATTTCTAATTGGAATTTAATTGTAGTTTGTTTTATATAAATAAATAAACATAAAACAAACTATTTTCAAACTCCTTAGAAATTTAATTTAACCTTCGTGAAATATAATAAATATAAGGTGGTGTTTATATGAAATATATTGTTGAAACAAATAATCTAACTAAAAAATATAAAAAAAGTAGTGTAGTTAGTCGTGTAAATCTAAAAATTCCTGAAGGTGAAATTTATGGATTTTTAGGACCCAATGGTGCTGGAAAAACAACTAGTATTAGAATGTTATTAGGCTTAATTAAAGCGACTGAAGGTAATGTTACAATTTTTGGTAAAGATTTAAATAAAAATCGTTTATCTATTTTATCTGATGTTGGAGCACTAGTGGAAAATCCTTCTTATTATGCACATCTCAACGCAATTGAAAATTTAGAAGTTTATAGACTTTTAAGAAATATACCAAAAGAAAAACTACATTCTGTTTTAAAAACTGTCGGATTGCAGAATGCAGCACACCAAAAAGTTAAAGAATACTCTTTAGGCATGAAACAACGTCTTGGCCTTGCCATTGCATTACTTGGTGATCCTAGATTATTAATTTTAGATGAACCGACAAATGGACTTGATCCCCAAGGGATACATGAAATGCGTGAATTAATAAAGAGCCTTGCTAAGGAAAGAGGCATTACTATACTAGTATCAAGTCATTTATTAAGTGAAATAGACCAGATGGCTACATATGTTGGGATTATTTCAAAGGGACGGCTCATTTTCCAAGATAAAATTGAAATTTTACGACAACATTCACATAATTCAATTAAGATTTTAGTTAATAAACCTAAGGAAGCATGGAAAATCATTCTTGCTAGTGGTATACCGTCAGTGGTGGAGGAGGATAAAATTATTATTTCTAATACTGATAATACAGCTATAGCTAAGATTGTGAAAGCTTTAGTAGCAAATGACATATCTGTATTCCGTATTGAAGAAGAAAAAAATTCACTTGAAGATATTTTCCTAAACATCGTAAAGGAGGAACAAAACGATGTACAAATCCCTCTTAGCATCTGAATTTCTTAAATTAAAGCATAAGTGGGTTTGGTTTTTAATAATGATAGCCCCAATAGGTGTTATTATACTTCAAGCAATAAATTTTAGTTTAAGATACGATTATTTGATAGAAAAATATAAAAATGATTTGTGGGGAGGGCTACTTTCAAATGTTCAGTCTCTTTCCCTTCCAGCAATACTACTAGGGATTACAATTATTACTTCTATAATAGCCCATTTAGAACACAGCTCTACTTCTTGGAAACACCTTTTAATACTACCAATAGAAAAAAGAAAAATATTTATAGCTAAATTTATATTAAGTTTTATTTTATTATTTATATCTTGCTCCATTCTCTTTATAGGGAGTATTTTTTTAGGTATAGGATTAGATTTTGGATATTCTATTCCATGGTCAAAAGTAATAAAAATTAGTTTTTTCCCTTACTTTTCTGCCTTACCAGTTTTAGCATTACAATTATGGTTATCTATTGTTTATAAAAATCAAGGAATCACATTAATAGTGGGAGTTTTAGGTACAGTATTAGCACTATTCTCAGAATCCTTGCCAGATTGGATTATATGGAAATTACCCTTACTTGCAAGTAAATCAAATACAACTACACTGTTAGGGGCTACAGTTGGGGTTTTACTAATTTTAATAACAACATTTGATTTTGTAAGAAGGGATGTGGATAAATAATGCTAAATTTAAGATTATTTTTGGCTGAATTCCATAAGATTAAAAAGACAAAAATCTGGCTACTATTATTTATTAGTCCCCTTTTAACAGGGATGTTAACTTACCTAAAAGTGAGTGATACATTAGCATCTTTAGATAATTGGGAAATTATTTATTCATTTGCTTCAATAATACACGCTATGATCTTTCTCCCATTATTAACTGGAATTTTTACTGCTTTTATCTGCCGTCACGATCATTTACATGGTGGGTGGAAACAATTACTAGTTCAGCCTATAAAACGTTATCAACTTTACTGTACTAAAGCTATTTTTGTGCTATTTTCTATAATTATTACTCAACTTTTATTCCTTTTAGAAATAATTATAGTAGGTTCTATTTGCGGGATAACAGGCCCTTTTCCTACAACATATATATTTAAATCTTTAATAGGTGGAATATTTACAACATTACCTTTAATAGCACTTCAAATGTGGCTTTCCGCAATATGGTCCAGCTTTGCTGCTCCAATGGTAGTATGTGCTGGTCTAACGATACCTGGTATAATAATTAGTCAGTCTGAACGATTTGGTCCAATTTATCCATGGAGTCAACCCCTTTTAGCTATGTTACCTTCAGGTAGTGAAACAGGGCTATTATTTATTTCTACAAAAAGTATATTAATTGTATTGATTTGTTTTATTGTATTGTTCGCAGGGGGACTAATCAATTTCAATAAAAAAACATATTAATGTAAATACTAATGATTTTATATAATTACTTTAATATACAAAGATGATTACTAATGAAAATAATTACTTACCTTTTAGCTATATTAACTCTAATTGTTATGATTGCTACCATTATTTTCGATATTAATTTACCATATAAATTAATTCACTGGTTAAGTATTTTATTAGCTCTAATTGTTATTATATTAGGTTTCTATAGTAATAAAAATTCTAATTTTAATAAATAAATTAGAAGAAAAATATAAAAAGATTTCATCATAACGGATGAAATCTTTTTATATTTTTTCTCACTAAAATCTCCTATTACCATCAGGCTAAGAAATTCGTAGTTACATAAAACGAAATAACGAGCTAAATTCTTATAAATCACTAGCCTTAGAGAAGTAATTTTTTCGTTATGGGGGTATTTAAGAATCTTAGCTTGATAGCGATGGGGCGGTACCCCTAAATAAACATTTTCTTTTTATACACGTAGTTACTTTGGGAAGGTAGCTTATTTTTTCTTTTTGAGGTAGTTTCTTTTTCTTAAGCTGATGGATATGGAGTTTCCGCCCTAAGTTAAATAAATTTTGGCTTAAAAACAATTAATTTTAACAACGTTAGGAGTATTTCATGCAGCACAATGCTATTTGTGTTGTAATGCATGAAGAAAAATTACATTAGAAAAGAGCTAAAATTCATCCTTTTAAGGGTAAATAGACTCTTAAAAGGATGAAAAAAAGAAACACTGAAGTAAAAAACCTATGTGTTTCTTTTTGATTAATATATTTACTGAACTTTCCGGCACAGATGTTCCTTCAATCCTATTATAAAAACGATTTTGAAAGTAAGTAATTTGTAAGTAATGGGTAAGAAAAAAGAAATTTTCATTGTTTATGATAAAAATATAAAGAGGCATGAAAGGAGAAACAGGTATGACCTATTTATGAAAAATAAACCAGTAACAAGAGTTTTTTAAGGGAAAGAAGTAATTTCTAGGGTTAACATACAAGTGGAAAAAGAGAATTTTACCGTTTGTTAGAACACAACAGCATTTGTAAAAATAATACTGAGTAAGATAATTGCAAATCCACTCTTGTCCATTTGTCTTTAATTAAGATGAAAGTTGTGTGACTAGTTTAAAACAGTAAATAACTACCGATAAAATATGAATAGAAAAGAGGAACATCTTTATGAAAAAGCATTGGCAGATTACATCTACAGGTTTAGTCCTTTTGATGACTGGAAGTTCTTTGCTATATACAACACCAACTTCAATTGTAAAAGCAGAGCTCACTCAAAATGTATCTAGTTCGTTACAAACAAGTAATCAAAGCGATCGTACTTCCGTTAAGAAAGCAATGCGGAATTCACTCCAACTTGGATACCCTGGAATACTCGCTCAAATTTCTAAGGGTGGTAAAAATTGGAGCTATGCTGCCGGGATAGCGGACCTGAGAACCAAGAAGCAGATGAAAACAGATTTTCGCTTTCGCATTGGCAGTACGACGAAGACATTCATTGCAACAGTTCTACTTCAATTGGCTGGAGAGAACCGCTTGAATCTAGATGACTCCATCGAAAAATGGCTGCCTGGCGTCATTCAAGGAAACGGATATGATGCTAACCAGATTACGATTCGGCAAATATTGAATCATACAAGTGGGATTGCTGAATACTTAAAGTCAAAAGACTATGATATTATGGATACAAAAAAATTGTATACGGCTGAAGAATTAGTAAAGATGGGAATTTCTCTTCCACCAGACTTTGCTCCAGGTAAGGGCTGGTCTTATTCAAACACAGGATACGTAATACTGGGTATCCTTATTGAAAAAGTAACTGGAAACAGCTATGCGGAAGAGGTTGAAAATCGGATTGTTGAACCGCTCGAATTGTCGAATACATTCCTACCTGGTAATTCAACTGTTATTCCAGGTACCAAACATGCCCGTGGATATGAAAGATATGACGGAGAAAGTGAGCTAAAAGACGTTACTTATTCTTACCCAGGTAGTTCGGATGGAGATATGATTTCTACTGCTGACGACTTAAACAAATTCTTCTCTTACTTACTCAGTGGCAAATTACTGAAGGAACAGCAACTAAAACAAATGCTTACTACAGTTCCTACAGGAATTGCTGAAATCGGCAGATATGGTCTTGGAATCTATGAAACTAAACTTCCAAACGGTGTCTCGATATGGGGACACGCAGGTGCCTCTCCAGGGTTTTCTACTTTTGCTGGAGGCACACTTGGAGGCAAGCATACATTAGCCATCAATTTGAATGGCCATGAAACTAGTTATAGTCCTTCTGATCCTTTTAAAAATATTTTACTTGCTGAATTTAGCAAGTAGTCAAAAAGGAAAGTAAAGTAAATCTTTTTATAGATAAAAATATACCTTTTTGGTTCAAAAAAATAACCTCTTTTTAAAATTTTTTTGAAATTAAGGTGGTAAATGCTATCAAGCTAATATTTTAAAATATCCTCATAACGAAAATTTTCTTCGTTTTGGGGAACTACCAATTTCTTAAGTGGATGGGTATGTGGTACTACCCTGTGATTTGAACCATAACTTTGCCATTTTGGCAAGGTTATGGTTCTTTTTGTTTACGGCAAAGTTACAATTCCATTTTCTTTAGAAAATTAGATGAACCTCTTTATTCACTTCGTTGCCAGATTGAAATTTTGTTTAAAACGTGGAAATCATTTTTTGAAATTGATGAATGTAAAAATATTAAAAGAAAACGCCTAGAGTACCATTTATATGGACAACTCATCGGCATTCTCCTCTGTTCTTCTACGATGTTTCAATGCGACAGTTTTTGCTTGAAAAACAAAGCAGGAGCCGAGTGAATATTGAGGTTTAATATTTTTGATACTCATAATTTGACATACATAAAACCAAAAGTTGCATGTTATATTATTAGGCACAACAATATAAATAATACCATTTGTTCATTCCGTAAATAATGTTGATAAAAAAGGGGAAAGGATTTTTAAAGATAAAAATAGAAATCTATATAAAAAAATATTTAAATGGTAGGGATGTTATGAAAATCGGTAAGTTTGGAGAAGTAAATAACTTAAGTATTGATACAATTAGACATTATATGGATCTCAGTCTCATTATCCCTGAAAAAAAGGGGGGACACTATTTTTTTGATGAGTATTGTCAAACAGATTTAGAACTTATTTTATATTACAAAGACCTAGGATTTAGCTTGAATGAAATTAAAGAACTATTTTTTTATAAAAATTTAGCGAAATCTATGAATTACGAAAAAGATACTTTTTACCAATCTTTATTTAAACTGAAATATGACAAGATGGAACAGGAAATAGAACTTTTGGAGAAGAAACGGGATAAATTAAAGGGAGTGTTACATGATTTATTATTAACAAATGAAACTTCCAATACAATAATAGGGATAGATTTAAGTGTACTACATTTACTCACATGTTCTAAGTGTAGCAAAAAATTAATTCTTCAAGATGGAATTATTAATAACAATCAAATTATTGAAGGAAAGTTAATTTGTAATTGTGGAGAAGAATACATTATTACTTCAGGAATTATATCTGCTGGTAAATTATTTAAAACAAATGAGCAAACGTCACTTGAAAATATTATTTCGGATTATATTCATGAAACTGATAATGCATATTTGGAAAATATGCATAGAGAAGGGGAATGGGCGAAAAAGAAACTAATACATTTAGATTTAAATAACAAATTAATACTAGATATAGGATCAGGACTTGGGTTCTTTTTGAGGAGCATTTATGAAGAACTATCCGAAGATTGCCTATACATCGCAGTAGATAGAGATTTCAATAAACTTTTATTTTTAAAAGATGTATTAGCGAGAAAAAATCCGAGAAGAAATATTCTCTTTATCTGTGCGGATTTTTTGAACATCCCTATTCAAAATCGGTCAGTAGATATTGTAATTGATCACTCTGGTACGAGCAATTATAGTTTTGAGCATGAGGATTTTTTACTTCACGAATTAAACCCACTTTTTAAATCCGATTGTTATTTATTAAGTTTATTTATTTTATTTAAAAATTTCAGCTTAAATAGCCAAATTACAAATAACTTTCGAGCAAATTTTACACTTTCAAAAATAAAGAAAGAACTCCAAAATCTACAGTTTCAATCCATTGATGAAAGTACTTCAAATTATTTGAAACGAGGCGGAAAGTACGAGGATTTCTTTGTTCAAGGTGAAGAAATTTATACATATTCATTTTTCGGAAAAAGATGGGGTTAACCCCATCTTTTATTTATTTCCCCTTAAAATTATTCAAATCGTACATATTGCGATTGGGTTGACCCAAGAACTTACAATGTACGTAATACAAAATTAGACAGGGGGAAAAGTTATGGCAAGTTTACGGTTACATATAGAAAATAAAAAAAGAAACCAAGAACTAAGAAATATTTGTTTATATGCAATTGCAAAAACAGTATCAATATTCGGTAGCTCTATTTATAGTTTCGCATTAGGATTGTATGTATTACAAATAACCGGATCTGCTTTAAATTTCGCGATTACGCTTATTTTAGGAACGATTCCAATGATTGTTATGAATCCATTTGCCGGTGTAATTGCTGATAAGGTTGATAAAAAGAAACTCGTCGTTTGTATGGATGTACTAAGCGGATGCTTATTAATAACTGTTTATATATTAAGCAACTATTATGGGTTAAACTTATTCATCATTTATACTACTACCTTTCTGATGACAGTATTTACAACATTTTTTGTAATAGGTTTAGAGGCTGTAAAACCAAATATCGTCTCTAAAGAAAGACTAATGAGTCTTAACTCTATAAGTAAAATTATCGATTCTATATCTTTAATTCTAGGGCCTATGTTAGGGGGCATTGTTTTTGCAGTCTTTGAGATGAACACTTTTATAATCATTAACGGTATTTCATTTATCCTTTCGGCTATATCCATATTGTTTATCAACTTTAAATTGTGCGAGCAATACATAAATAAGGAATGTTCAATAAGGGAAATTAATTTTATGAAAGATATAAAGGAGGGATACTCTTACTTAATGGAGCGGGAGAGCTTAAAAAATACGTTTCGTATTTTAATTTCACTTAATTTTTTTCTAGGATTTTCTGTAACTGTTCCATTGCCATACATTATGAATACAGTTCTCAATATTAGTTCTAAACAATTTGGTTTGATCCAAGGGACTTTTCCAATAGGTATGATAGTTGGTGCAATAATAGTAAAAAAGATAACGAATCGTTTTTCTTATTCCTATCTATTGAAAAAAACAAGTTTTATGATGGCAATTTTTATGATAGTTTCAGGTGTACCTGTTCTATTCAAAAGTATTGAAGTGAATAAAATTGTATTTGTGACCATGTACTGCGCCATTATGTTCTTTTTAGGGTTAATGATAGCATTAATCGATATCCCTTTAATTTATTTTATGCAAAGAGAGATTCCAGATGAATATAGGGGCAGAGTGCTTAGTATTGGATTAAGTTTAGGTAAAATGATGCAACCGATAGCACTGGTATTATCAGGTCTATTATTAAATCATATTCCATCCTACACGCTTCCAATTGGAGGAGGAATCGTATTTCTTATTTTAAATCAGGCTTACTCAAATAAATTGAATTTAGAAATTCATTCAAAAGGGTATAGTGTTGAACGTAATTAAATAATATCGAAATAGCGCAGGATCATCATCCTGCGCTTATCTATCGTAATTCAGCTGTTTTTCTAATAACAATCTTATCAATATCGTCTTCTTCATCACCAATAAATAACCCGCGTTCTTTTAAATACGCCTCAAAATATAAATCTGCTTCTGCACGTTCATCATACGGTTTTATAGATAGAACGAAACCTAATTTGTTTTGTTCCTCTAAATGAGAAGTGGAAATGTATGCCGGTACATTGTGGCGTAAAAAAAGTTCTTTAACCGGAATAATCATATCTTTCATTAATTTCGTTAACATACCCATTTCAAACTCGAAATTAAAACGATCTATACTACATAAATCGGCGAATACTACACCAATAAAACCTGTATTATATACTTCTTGATATTCTACTTCCTCGTTACCGTAAAAATTCTTTTCGATTAAATAATTTATAAAGTAAGCAACACCGTCACTTTGTTCAAAAGGCTTCGTTGAAAGAACAAATCCGATTTTCTTTTGTTTATGTAAATATACACATGACATGTATGCTGAAATATTATGTTCTTTAAATAGAGAACTCGTTGCTCCAGAGAGACCATCTAGTACGTGATGCACAATTTGAAGTTTTTTACGAGCGAAATAATAGGATTTCTTTTGTAACTCCAATGTATCAATAAAGACAGAGCCGATAAAGCCTGTATTTGAAATGATAGGTGTTTGCTTTTTTCTTCCTCTGCGCTTTGTTTGAGCCATTGTAAAAATCATCCCTTCATGTACAATTAAAATAAAAAAGAACGTTTGTTCGTATATGTATATTTTACTATTAAAACGCTCTAAAGTAAAGGGTTTTTGAAGAAAAAACAACAAAAAAGACACCTGTAAAAGGTGCCTTAAACGTTGTAAGGAAGAGGGTTCATCCCAACTATTTATATTATGATACAGAAACAATCTCTTCAGTATCTTCTACATCTAAATGACAGTCCATTGTACGAACATCTTGATCTTCATGACTTCCGAAATAAATAGTAATTTTCATATGTATCGCTCCTTTATTCTAGGAATACCTAAAATAATTACTAGTAATGTTAATATTTATTATATACCACTTTTTTCATTCCGACAACGTTATATCGTTTTTTATTCTTTTAGGGCGCAAAGAGTAATGTAAAGAGATATTTTTATAGAAATAGGTACATTTCTTATATGTTATATTTAATACTGAAGTATTCAAATACAAATTTTATGAAAGGAGCAAAATGAATGAATTTTAAACAGTTATTAATAGATAATTTTACATATAAAACTTCATATATTCCGCGGCAGGCACTGGGAATGAATGTGAAAGAAACGAAGGATTACATCGCTGTCGACTGTGGTTTACCTGCAGATACATTTAATATCATTACTTTACTAAACAATAATGTAACGGAAGATATCGAGAAATTATATAAGGAGGTAGCGTACTATAATCAAAAGAAATATCCAATGAGTGTTTGGTTTTGGGATGATAGGTACGAGCAGACTATAAAAAGCGAATTAATAAAACTGGACTTAAAAGAAGCAGAACAGAATATTGCAATGGTCGCAGAATTAAATACAATTCATCCGACAATAAACATGCCAGTAGGTTTTACAATACAAAAAGCATCTTCACCAGAACAAATTAAAAAGTTTGGAGAAACGTTAGCTAATTTGTTTGGTTCATCAGAGGAAGGTATACATGTACAAGCATTCTACAATCAAGCTGCGTCTTTCGACTTATGGAATAGTGGGAATATGAACCTGTACTTAGGACTTTATAAAAATGAAGTCATATCGGTTGGTTCATTAGTATGTACAAAAGATAGTATTGGTATTTATGATATAGCAACGAAAGAAAGCATGAGGGGAAAAGGATTTGGCTCTACTATGTTTCATTACTTGCTGCAAGAAGCAAAGGAATTAAACGTTGCTCAATGCGTATTACAAGCTTCACCTGATGGGATTAATATTTATAAAAAAGCTGGTTTTCAATCTGTTGGACAAATGACTGTATTTGAAAATCGACATTTATTTGAATAAATTATCCAAGCCAAATTGCTTTCATGTAGGAGTCAATACATCATTATGAAAAAGATATATATCGTTACAATCATTTTCGCCTTTATAGCAATAGGTACTTTTGTTTATCATAAAGTAAATGAACTTAAGTACACGAAAGCTATTAATCAATCAAATCACATAAAAAATATTGCACATAGAGGCGCCTCTGCGTATGCGCCGGAACATACAATACCAGCTTATACATTAGGACAACAATTAAAAGCAGATTATATAGAAATAGATCTTCAAATGACAAAAGATGGACATTTAGTAGCTATGCATGATGAAACAGTAAATCGTACTACAAACGGTACAGGGCTAGTTAAGGAACATACATTAGAAGAATTAAAGCAATTAAAGGCAGGTTCTTCTTTTAATGAAAAACATCCAAATTTAGCAAAGAAAGAATATGAAAATGCTAAAGTTCCAACACTGGAAGAAGTAATTGAAGTGTTTGGGCATGACGCGAACTATTATATTGAAACCAAATCACCTGATGAATATCCAGGAATGGAAGAAAAGTTATTAGAAATTATCAATCACTATGAAATACAGGATAAAGTTATTATTCAATCATTTAGTGAAGAAAGTTTGCAAAAGTTACATAGTTTACATGTTAATATACCTCTAGTCCAATTACTATCTTACAAAAAGGCAGTTCAATTAACTGAATCAGAGATAAAAAAGTATAAAACATACTGCATCGGTCTTGGTATGAACTACAAATATATTGATGCAGCTTATGTAAAGAGAATAAAGAAACATGGATTAGAAGTTCATCCATTTACTGTAGATAATGAAACAGACATGAAAAAGCTAATTTTATGGGGAGTTGACGGGATGTTTACGAATTATCCGGATCGTTTACATTCATTATTAAAGTCTTAATTAAAGATATTATTTTTAATGTCATAGTTTATAGAGGTTTTCGAGTAATATATAATTAAATTAATTTAATTTAGTTAAACTAAAAAGGAGTGTAAGTAGGATGAATATATTAGCTGTTGTTCCACGCCTTTATGTTTCAGACTTACAAACTCATCTAGAATTTTACAAAATACTATTAAAGCAAGAAAAACCACACGAATTTCAAATGAACGGAACTCATGTGATTAGATTTACAAATTTACTTTTAATTGAAGAATTAAAAGTAACAGTTAAGAATCATGTTGCTGCAACGATTGTAATTGATGATCTCAACGAAGTAAAAGAACTAATCTTAAACTATAACGGCGTAATGATTACTGAACCAATACAAGTACCCACAGGTATGAAAATGATAATTCGTCATCCGGATGGTAATATTATTGAATACATAGAGCCTACATTAAAATGAAATTCGAAAAAGAATCCAATACTTTTATTGGATTCTTTTTATTTAGCTCTAAGTGACTAACTTAAAGCAATACGATTTTGAATTTATAAATAAAATATTACATTGAGTATGATTTTTCATAATAATCATCAGAAAGTAACAAAAATGTAATGAATTTTAACTACGCTTTTTATATTTTTTTGATACACTGGCTACGAGAGGAATACCGATTAATGTAGGTAAAAACCAAAACCATATAGGCGGCAATAAATTAATTATGGGAATATGAATACCTACGTTTACTAATAGTGCGGTAACGGCACCGATATAAGAGCCTAACATACCTCTAATATGGTGGTGAAGCCAATTTTTCCAACGTTTTTTTCGTGCAAGGTAGCCATAAATCGCAAAAGCATAAGAGAAAATTGCTACATAAAATAAATATGCGATTTTATCCCAGTTTATAATGGATAATATAATTGCAATAAGGGTGATCACAACATAGGATGCATGATATATTTCACCCCATTCCGTATGTTTTCCTTTCTTCTTTTGAGCAACCATCGCTACAATACCGGTAATTAAGCATATTGTTCCAAATAATATGTGGATGGTTAAAAGAATGTTAAAAATGCTCATAATAATTCCTCCTTTTTTATTTTTATAGTATTGCAGTATAGGAGAAAAGTTGAAAAACATCGTTTGTTCGTCTTAATATATTGAAATAAAGGTACTCTTAGAACAAATTTAAACGGACAAATTTTCTTGAATTTAGTGAAACACGTATTACGTGAAATGAAGGAGAGACTTCCATGTTTACATCTATTACATATTTACAATCAGGGAATGACAAGCAACAAAAAGTATATGATGTTTTAAATAAACTAAACATAATGGAGGATTTAGCTTTGTATAGCCCTGTTCTTTGCGGGACAATTCCTATAAGAATTGATACGCTTCAATCTGACTTAGATATAGTAATGGAAGTACATAACTTTGATGTTTTTGAACAAGAAATGAGATCTTTATATGGCTCTTATGAAGGGTTCAGAATAAAAAAGAAAAAAATTAAAAATACCGAATCGATAAAAGTAAATTTTGAATTTGAAGGTTTTGAATTTGAATTATTTGCTCAGCCTAAGCCAGTTCGTAACCAAAATGCATATAGACATATGATAGTAGAGCACATGTTATTAATGCAGCATCCCCATATAAGAGAAGAAATTCTTCGCTTAAAAGAGAATGGTTTAAAAACAGAACCTGCTTTTGCTCAAGTATTAAACATTAACGGGGATCCTTATGAAGGACTTATTGTGTTGGGGCAGGGAATGCATCTATGGTAAAAATAAAGAAGCTCCTCATTTAATGAGGAGCTTCTTTATTTTATTTTTCTTAGTTACAATTAGACGAACTATCATTATTACAACATATGCAAAAGGTATTTTGAATAAATAAGGTGAAAAAGATAGAAGCGTTCGGAGTACCATTTGTAACAATTAAACTTTTGAAATCTTCTACTTCATATAACTTTGTTTGTCCAGCAGTAATGACATCTGTTATTGGTTCGCGTATTGCCTGACTTTCAATTGAAATGAATAATGGACCATTTGGAGATGTACTGAGTGGAACAGATAATTGAATAAGAGAGTTGTTTGGAGTGTTTGTATAACTTTGATATAAAGTCACATTTTTTTCTCCTGCATTTAATAAATATTCTAAAGGCGTATTTTCTCCCGGTCCCCCTGCAATATGAGTTGAAATAAAACATTCTTTTTTTGCGATGCGAGAAGATTTATAGGAACTATTCATATATTTCTTTTCCTTTCTATATAGGTTGTCCATATATTATATGAATTATTAATAGTAATGTTTGGACAAATTAAATAACTAGCGGGACAAAAATATAGATTTATTCACATCGATCATAATTTCATTTTATAAGATTTTCAAGAGATTGTAATATCAGGTCGTTTTAGTGCCAAAAAGGTGATGAAAATATTTTGATATCTATTATTTGTTGTACTATTAGATAAAAATTGCTGAAGAACGTATTTGAAAATTACGAAAGACAAAATATAGAAGATAAAGAGTTAATTATTATCTCAAATAAAGATGATTTAGAATTTGAAGCTTGGGAATCAAGAGTATCCAATTACAAAAGTGTGCAGATCTATAGATTACCAAAATGTCTTACTTTAGGGGTATGTTTAAATTATGGAATATACAAAGTAAAATATGATGATTACTACTCGGAAGACTATCTAAATCATCTGTTTCTTTTTTTGAATATTTTTATATTGTAAATACCAGTGGGTTAATGGAACATCGTTAAAATATAAATCTCCATGAATTTAGCAGTTAATTTTTAGGGGAAATGTTCTTAATACAATTTTACGTTTTCATTAATAGATAAAACAATATTCTCATAAACTATATAATCCATTAAGTGTTCAATATTACCTTTAATTTGGCTTTTATATGCTGATAGTAAATTTAATTTTTTTCTAAGTAACTCATAGGGAAGCATTACATTGGACTTATTAAAAACGTATAAATTCTCAAAATTTTGCTCATGTAAAATTTTTGATAGAGATTTATGCTGACTATGTCCATACTCACCTTGAAGATTATGTGTAACAATACAATTATAAGTGTTTTTTCGCAAAACTTTGTTTAAGTCTTTTAATAATTGAGCTTTATCAAACTTTCCATCAAATTGATCAGGATAATCCCATATTTCACAAGACGCACCTACTAGCTTCATTGCTTTAAAAAATTCAAATGCTCTAAGGGGATAATTTCCGTTTGTCAAACAAATGACTTTCCATCCTAGTTCTTTCAATAGTGCAGCACCACCAAAAATTGATTCATCATCCGGATGGGCTACAATCATTAATTTATCTAGCATTCCCTATCGCTCCCATGTCTAATGGTTATTCACTATTAATAATTCTTTAAAAGCCAAAGGTTCTTAGCTTTAGTACTTAAAAATTCTCTGAAACGGAGTATACAAAAAATATTTTATTTAAAATTCAAATCAAAATATTCTTTGGCTTTCTTTGCAATATTTCCCCATGAAAAATAATTATTTACATGTTCTTGCCCTTGTAGTGAAATGGTTTCTAATTGATCTGTTTTTACTATTTCTTTATTTAGTATAGATGAGAAATTCTCATGGGTCGCGTGAACATAATGTTTTCCACTTTGAAGATACATTCCTTTAACACCAACAGCAGTCGATACTAATGGAATCCCAGCTGATAAAAACTCTAAAGTTTTAATTTTTGTTCCAGTTCCAAAAAATGCTGGATTAATAGCTATATCAGATTCCGAAAACAATTTTAGTTTCTGTTCTTCATTTACTTCGCCCATAATTTTTATATTTGGTAATGTACAATTAGAGAATTGTTTTCCGCATTGCCCCGCTATAATAAAATCAATCGTCTCACATTTTAGAGCTAAATGTGAGATTATAAAATTAACGATATCAATATTAGGTTCATGCATACTCCCGATAAAAAGTGCTGTTTTCCTAGAGCTGATACTATCAGCTTTCTTTCTTTTATACCATACATTAGGATTTACGCCATTCGGCACTAGTTTAATATTCTTCGGACTAACATTAAATGAATTAATAAAACTATTTTTGTCTTCCTCAGAAGTCGCAAAAACTAAATTTGCATTTTCAACAAGGTATTGTTCCATCCGTGTAACATATTGTATATACTTACGTGCATTTTTTCCGTGCCAAACTTCTTTAGCGAATATAGCTTCGTGATTATGGCTGTTGTATACTCTTGGTTTATCCCTTAAATCGAAATTTATATCATACTTAAGTGTAAAGGGTGATTCATGGATAATAATATCAGTGTTTTTGTAAAATCTATTATAATAATCAAGAAATATAGGTGGTGTCTTTTTTATTAATGCACAACTTAAAGCGGCATGCGTAGAAAATCTGGGCTCCATCTTTTCTGAAATTAATTGTTCATCGATTTTATGTTGTTCGTCATTGGTAGGAATTTTTACTTCTCGAAATGTAGGTGAGTATTCAATTTCTTCTACTTCAGGCATATATTTTTGTGACAATAAAGTCACGTCATAAAATTTACTTAGTTGATTATATATATGAAAGTATCGAAGTACTCCACCAGTATTAGGAGGAAGGATAGTCGGGAAGTGATTCAAAACTAATAGTTTCATTTTTATACACCTCTGGCAGTTTAACTATATGGATATTAAAAGTGACACATAGTATATATGGTATTTCAAAAGATTAATTTTGCTACATGAAATGCATCAGGAGAAGATATTAATCACTTTTTTTGTGTCCATTATTTTGGGAGCTACATAAACTGCAAATAACTGAATTTTTCAAGAGGTGATTAGAGTATGAATACTATCCCTGAAAATATCCAAGATCTATTCAACAACATTGTTCAAATACGAAAAGAAGAACAATATAAACCTATATCGGAACTATTAAAAATAGCAGAGTATAACAAAAAATTTTTACTTGGATTAAGAAAAAAATTTAGTAACAACTTCAAAGAAAATGTCTCCATTGTAACTTGCACAAATAAACCCCAATTTATAGAAAATATATTGTTGAACTACGCAAATCAAACGTGGCAAAATAAAGAGCTTATACTCATATTAAATAAAGATGATTTAGATATTAATTATTATCGAAAAAAAGCAAACCGGTTTGAAAATATTCACATATTCCAAATTCCTGAAGGGACATCTTTAGGGAATTGTTACAATCTTGCAGTAGATAAAGTGAATTATGATTTTATTGCTACATTTGATGATGATGATTATTATGCCCCTAATTATTTAACTGATTTGATGTGTGCTTTTCAGTATACGGATGCTGATATAGTGGGGAAATTAACATATTTTATATATTTTGAAGAAAAGGATATTCTGGCACTTCGCAACCCTTTTCAAGAATATAAATTTTTAAATAAAACCTCGTTTTTAGATGGTGGGAAGAAGATTGTTAAGAAAAAGGTTTTTGATTCGGTAAATTACCGCGATGTATCTTTATTAGAAGATGTTTATTTTTGTCAAGATAGTATGGAAAAAGGATTTAAAATTTTTTCGGCAGATAAATATAATCTTGCCTATTTAAGGAGAAGTAATAAAGACAATCATACTTGGAAAGAGCAAGATGAAACAATTTTAAAATGGTGTTCAATTATTTCAAAGACCCCGCCATATAGGCATAATATATTAGTATAAAAAGTTAAAATAGTTAGGAGAAGTTAATAATGAAAATTCGTAAAGCTGTAATTCCAGCCGCAGGACTAGGAACTAGATTCTTACCCGCGACTAAAGCTTTACCAAAGGAAATGCTTCCAATTGTTGATAAGCCAACAATTCAATATATCGTTGAAGAAGCTGTAGCATCTGGTATTGAAGATATTTTGATAATAAGCGGACGAGGAAAGCGTGCAATTGAAGATCATTTTGATAAATCATATGAACTTGAAGAAATATTGCTAAAGAGTGGGAGAGATGAAATTCTAGAAGATGTAAAAAGAATTTCTAGGCTTGCAAACATTTATTATATTCGTCAAAAAGAACCAAAAGGTCTGGGCGATGCAGTTTATTGTGCGCGTAGCTTTATTGCAAATGAACCATTTGCTGTATTATTAGGTGATGATATTATTCAGTCTAAAACTCCTTGTCTAAAACAATTAATGAATATTTATTTGAAATTAAAGTCTCCCATAATCGCTGTTCAAAAGGTTCCATTAAACGATGTTTCAAAATATGGAATAGTAGTACCAGAAAATAAAATTACCGAAAATCTTGTTCTAGTAGATACATTAATAGAAAAACCACCTTCCCATACATGTATCTCTAATTTAGCAATTATGGGAAGGTATATATTAACTCCTGACATTTTAGAAATAATTCCTAAGCTACCGCAGATTAATGGCATGGAAATCCAACTAACAGATGCGATCCGTATTATGGCTGAACAACAAAATGTTTATGCATATTATTTTGAAGGAGAAAGGTATGATATTGGAGATAAATTTGGATTTATTAAAGCAAATTTAGAGTATGCAATGCAAAGACCTAAATTAAAAGAAGAATTGATGGCGTACTTAAAAATATTAATGGGTAATAATTAATGAGAATAAAAAAAACTGGAAAAATCACAAAAAATATTAAGCTAATTCGTTATTAACTTTTTGTATATATTGATCAGGGACGGTCATGCCAGTAGTTACTAATTTTCCGTCTGGAGTAACATTATGATGGTAACTAATGATATACGGGTGCAAGGATTCCGCCCATGCTTGATATGAACCATTGATATGAATATTAAATTCAGCGGGTAATAAATCCACATTTATTTTTTGATCAGCAAGTGCTAAAGAAAGTGCAAATTGATCTGTATAATATTTATTTTGACCAATAATATTCCACTTTTCATTCGAGAAAAACAAATCAGTAATTATATTAGCGTAATGTATCCATGCATCTCTAAGTGGTTTTACATGTTTTCTAGGTATAAATAGTACAGCACTATTAGCATGTATCTCATTTTCAACTTTAGGTATAGTCAAGTTGAAATAGTTATATAAATATTTCCATTCATCAATAGTAAGGGGATCTAATAAAGAATCACAACGTCGAATACGAGAAGTATATATTTCAGATGAAAAATCACGTGTAATAACAGTATCACAATCTAAGGCTATTAAAACATCATAATCAGCTTCTATTTCTAACATTCTAATTTTATTACAATGACGTTGTAGTTTACTATTATATGGTTTCACTATTCTTACTTGTACACCCATCGTAATTAATTTCTTATAAACTGGCTCATCAACATTATCAACAAAGATTGCTAATAATTTTGCGTCTGCTAATTGACCACCAAATGCTTTTAATGTCTTAAATAAAGTTAAAATTCTAAAATGAAACATTTCATTATTTTCGCCTAAACATGTAACTAGAATTTTTGACAAAATAATCCCTCCTGCATTCGGAAAAATAAATTTACTTAAAATCGATTTTGATTGCGCCATATTATTACTATTCAGTAATAAATAAAAGCAGAACGTTATTAATAAAACAATTGGAGGAATATATATGCATATTATTTTGTTGTCAGGGGGAGCTGGAAAACGGTTATGGCCGTTGTCAAATAATGTTCGTTCAAAACAATTTTTAAAACTATTACCATCAAACCTTAAAGCTGACAACCGAATTTCTATGATCCAGCGAATATGGCAGCAACTATGTAAAGCAAATCTTTCCGAAAACGCAATAATAGCAACAAATAAATTGCAAGTGGAGATCATTCAAAATCAATTAGGAAATAATATCCCACTTGTAATTGAGCCAGAACGACGTGATACGTATCCTGCCATTTTATTATCCTCAATATATTTAAACTCTATAAAAAAAATTAGTCATGATGAAATTGTCATTGTAATACCTGTTGATTTTTATGTGAAAGATGATTTTTTTAAACTTATAAAATCTGTTTCATCTTATCTTAAAGATTCTAACGGAGATATTGCTTTAATTGGAATTAAGCCTATATTAAATGCTGATAGATATGGTTATATAATTCCAAAGCACCCTGCAGTAATTAAAAAAGAATATCAATTAGTTGATTCTTTTATAGAGAAACCAAATACAAAACAAGCTAAAGATTTAATTGATAAAGGTGCCTTTTGGAATTCTGGTATATTTGCATTTAAACTCGGATGTATTTTAGAACATATAAAACAAAAAAATTATCCTTTTGATTTTGATGAAATGGTTCAGTTTTATAATAAATTACCCAAAGACAGTTTTGATTATGAGTTTGTTGAAAAAAATCATAATATTATTGTTATACCTTACGATGGTGAGTGGAAGGATCTAGGGACATGGAAAAGTTTAACGGAAGAAGTAAATAGCCAAGTACTTGGAAAGGGACAAATAAGCTCTAACGCTGAAAATGTAAATATAATAAATGAATTAGAATTTCCAATTTCGGTTGTAGGGGTATCTAACATAGTTATAGCAGTGTGTTCTGATGGTATTCTTATAGCAAATAAAGAAGAAAGTGAGAAAATAAAAAGGGGATTTGGTCAGTTCGATTCACGTCCAATGTATGATGAGCGCCGGTGGGGATCGTATAGAGTATTAGATTATTTTACATCTCAAAATAAAAAGGAAGTATTAACAAAAAAAGTTTTTGTTGCGTCTGGAAAAAACATTAGTTATCAAAAACATTTTCACAGAGAAGAAATATGGACAATTGTGTGTGGAACAGGGCTAGTAGTGGTAGAAAAAGAAATTTGGTCCGTCAAACCTGGTGATGTGATCAAAATTCCTGTTGGCACTTTGCATAGTATAAAAGCAACTACCAATTTAGAGTTTATTGAAGTTCAAATGGGTTCGAAACTGAGTGAGGAAGATATATTCCGTCTTTTTTATGAATGGGATGAAGTTGAAAAATACTGTATGAATATCGAAGAATAGAAGTTTTATTTTAGATAAATCTATTATATTTATAATATATTGCATTGTATTAAAAGGTTTAAAGAAGGTGAGAATGTGAGAAGAAATCATGATTTTAGCGATTCAGGTAAAAAGCGGCTAGAAAAAGTCGAATCGATCTTTACTATCCATAAACCATTCCCACAGCAAGTTACTTATCCGGGAGTTGTGAAACCTAATCATATTAGCCAAGAAGAGCTAAATGAATCAGTAAAAAGTTATTATAATCATTGGAAAATGAGTTATTTAAAAAACGACCTATCCTCATTACCAGGTGGCTATTATGTAAAAGGTGAAATTACTGGGAATCCAGAGGGGTTTACTCCACTTGGAACCTCAGAAGGACAAGGATATGGGATGGTTATAACAGTTTTAATGGCGGGTTATGATTCTGCTGCACAGAGTATTTATAACGGCTTGTTTAAGACTGTAAAAACTTTTAAAAGCTCTAAAAATTCAAATTTAATGGGATGGATTGTTACTGATGATAAAAAAGCTTTTGGATATTTCCCTTCAGCTACAGATGGAGATTTAGATATCGCATACTCATTACTCCTGGCACATACTCAATGGGGATCTACAGGGGCAATAGATTATTTAAAAGAAGCTCAGCAGATGATTACAGAAGGAATAAAAAAGAGTCTTGTTACAATAAATAATCGTTTAAACTTAGGAGACTGGGATAAGGACACTACTCTAAATACAAGATCATCAGATTGGATGATGTCAAATTTTAGAGCGTTTTATGAATTCACAAATGATCAAATTTGGCTTAATACCATTGATAATTTGTACAACATATATGAAGAGTTTAGTACTAAATATTCTCCGAATACAGGACTTGTTTCAGATTTTGTAGTAGACAGCCCTCCGCAGCCAGCCTCTGAAAATTTTTTAAATGAATCAGAGTATACAGGGGCATATTATTATAACGCTAGCCGTGTACCTTTAAGAATAGTGATGGACTATGCAATGTACGGAGAAAAGAGAAGTAAAATCATTTCAGATAAAATTTCAACTTGGATTCGAAATCAAACAAGTGAAAATCCATCAAATATTGTAGATGGATACCAACTAAATGGATCTGTTATTGGTAGTTATGCAACTGCTGTATTTGTTTCTCCATTTATCGCCGCAAGTATTACAAATACCAGTAATCAAAATTGGATAAATAGCGGCTGGGATTGGATGGAAAATAAGAAAGAGAGTTATTATAGCGATAGTTATAATTTATTAACGATGCTGTTTATTTCAGGTAATTGGTGGAAGCCAGTACCAGAGAATAGGCAAATCTAGACTCTAATAATTAGGGATTTACTAATTGAAATAATAAGCATTTGAACTTTTTAGCAAAAAAGATACTCTTTTGTTGAGATTTATACTTTTGTAAAGGGAATTTTAGGATTGACAGAGATTCTTTTATGACGAACTTATTTTATTAGGATAGAACATGGGATTATGGAAAATAAGTTTATCAAAAACTCCCCTATAGATAAAAGAGGAGTTTTTATTATGTCATTAACTTACGAATTAATTCACTCAACAATTTAATCCCGTTAGTCATTTGCTCTGAAGAAGCATATCCATATGATAAACGAATATACCGGTCTGATTCTTCTTCATATATACGTCCTGGGTTTAAAAGAACTCCTTTTGATAGTGCCTCTGAAAATAATTTCTTCATCGGAATGCTAGGTATTACCTTTAGCCATATAAATAATCCACCACTAGGTATATCCCAGGTGGCAATATCTGCACAATACTTATGTAAAGCTCGTATCATTATTTGTCTTCTTTCTTTTAGTTTAATTCTTACGTTCGCTACATGTTCCTCATAAAACCCTTTATTTATCCATTCAGCAGCAACTCTTTGGGATAAGGAGCTTGATCCATAATCTGTTTGCATTTTTATATCTGATAATCTATCAATAACGGGTTCTGGACCGATAACCCATCCAATTCTAAGTCCTGGGGTAAGCGTCTTAGAGAGACTACCAATATATAATATATGTCCATGTTTATCCCTTGATTTTAAAGGATCTGGGGGCGGTGCATCAATCCATAACTCGCGGTAAATATCATCTTCAATAATAGGTAACTGTTCCTTTTCACATATTTTTAATATTTCTTTTCTCCGCTCTTTAGACATTAATATGCCTGTTGGATTTTGAAAACAAGGAATTGAATATAAAATGTTTTTCTTCTGACTGTATTTAATTCGTTTTAATAACTCGTTAGGTAATATACCGTGAGGATCCATAGATATACCAGATAGATTTATATTTGCTGATTGAAATACATGAAGTGAATATAAGTAAGAAGGTTGTTCAAGTAAAACGGTAGACTCTCTATGTAAAAGACCAATTGATATTAATTGCAATGCTTGTAATGCACCCGAGACGATTAATATGGAACCCGGTGATGCATGTATTCCAAATGATTTTACGTATTTACTTATTGCTTCACGTAACGGATAAAACCCTTTTTGTTCCTCATATCCAAAATAATCTAATTCCTCACTTACTTTTTTCATAATGGACTGCATCGTTTCTAACGGAAAAAGATGAGGAGCAAGTTCGCCTTTACTAAGATGGATAAGTTTGTTATTTGCTTCTGCTTCATTTATTTCTCGTACTATTAACTTGCTTGGTTTATGAATACCGGCTTTTACATATTCACTCCAATCGGGCGGGGGATTCGTCGCTAATAATGACCATGTATTATTCGTTACAATTGTTCCTGCTCCAATTTTCCCTTGAATCAATCCATCAGCCATAAGTTCATCTAGTGCAGTTATTACAGTGCTGCGATTTACTTGAAATAATTTCGCTAACTGCCTTTGACTAGGAATCTTACTTCCAATTGGCCATTCTCCATTTTCAATTTTTTCTTTCATATAGTCTACTATTTGCTGATACTTAGGCGTTTTTTTACTAGTTGTCATCAAAAAACTCCTTCGCTCACTTGAAAAATGCCAAGTGGTTGGTTTTTACGATAAAAAACTGGTTGAAGACATTGTATCAACTATTAAATATGATGGGAAGAAATAATTGGTAATTATAAAGTGGTTGGTTTGAAGGGGGAGAGAAAACATGAATTATAAAAAATGGGATTATCGAATTATATGTGCTCATTCTTTTACAATTTTAATTTGGGGAACCGCCTTTCCGGCAATTCGTATGGGTCTTGAATCTTACACACCTGAACATCTTACTTTACTTCGTTTGTTAATCGCTTCATTCATACTTCTTTTGTTTTCGTTTATATACAAACTACGATTACCTGATCTAAAAGATATTCCAGCGATTTTTTTATTTGGTGCTTTAGGATTTACTTTTTATCACATCGCATTAAACTATGGTGAAAAAACAGTAAATGCTGGATCGGCAAGTTTAATCGTTTCAGTTACTCCTATAGTAACGGCAATTCTTGCTTTTGTTTTTTTAAATGAAAAAATGAAAGCAAATGGATGGATCGGTGGTGTAATTAGCTTTATAGGAATTGCTTTCATATCATTTAGTCAAGGGGGGGCTATTCAATTTAATAGCGGGGGATTATTTATATTATTAGCAGCCGTTTCAGAAAGTCTATTTTTCGTTTTTCAAACATCGTACTTAAAAAAGTACGGCTTCTTGCCATTTACCATATATACAATTTTATCTAGTACGGTATGTATGCTTATTTTCTTACCGGGAATGTATCAAGAAATACTGGTGGCTCCTCTTGAAGTGAATTTGAGCGTTATATATTTAGGTTTATTTCCAACAGTACTCCCGTATATTGCATTGGCCTATATTATATCTTATACTGGTGCTTCCGAGGCAACAAGCTCTCTATATTTAACGCCAGTAATTGCTTGTTTTATAGCTTGGGTATGGTTAGGTGAAGTACCTACTTTTATTTCGGTAGTTGGTGGAGTAATTACTATACTTGGAGTTTTAATAGCGCATGTATCATTAAAGAAAGATATTCGAAGTGAAAAGTACAGCGATATAACTGGATAAATTCTATTTAGAAGTGATAATTCCCTGTTTTTTATAATTAAGAAACAGGGAATTTTTTCACTACGTTGAATATGTAAATATATTCTTAATAAAGGGGTTTAAAATATTGAATATCCAGTTAAAGGTTGTTACGAGAGAGAATTGGGAAGATGCTTTAAAGCTGCAAGTTAAAGATAATCAGACGAAATTTGTTCCATCTGTAGCAGTCTCACTTGCTAAAGTATATATAAAACCAGATGGTGAAAATGTAGAATACCAACCATTTGCGATATACAACGGCGATCTAATGGTTGGTTTTGTTATGCATGCTGTTGTAAAAGAAACAACTGATATGTATTGGATAAATGGATTTATTATCGATCAAAATCAGCAAGGGAATGGCTACGGAAAAGCGGCCTTACAGGAAAGTATCTATTTAATAAAAAATACGTTTAAGGCTTGTAAAGAAATTAGATTAACAGTACATAAAGATAATATCTCTACAAAGAAATTATATGAATATTATGGTTTTCGACCATTAGGGCATGATTATGATGGTGAGGAAGTTTATCGTTTATTCGTTTAACTATGATGTAGTAAAGGTGTGAAATGAATTATGCAATTTACTGAAGTGAAAATTGAAGTATTCATCCCTGAAGAATACATTGAAATGTTGAGGAATGAGTTAAATAAAATTGGTGCTTGTAAAACGGGAGAATATGATCATTGTCTGTCCTATAGTTCTGTGAAAGGATACTGGAGACCGTTAAAAGGCGCATCACCTTTTAACGGGGAAATTGGTCAGATTTGTGAAGGGCAAGAATGTAAAATTGAAATAAAGTGCAAACGGGATCTTGTAAAGGATGCACTTGAAGTTATTAACGAAATTCATCCGTATGAAACACCTATGATTTATATTATCCCGATATTAAATGACTATTTTAATCAAATATAAAATAAATGAATGGGAGGAATAGCAATTGAGCAATAAATTTCATCATATTGTACGAGCTGTTATGATAAAGGATAAAAAATTGTTAGTAGCTGAATATATTGGCCATCATTATTTTCTACCAGGTGGTCATGTTGAAGTTGGCGAATCAGCTGAGAGTGCATTAATAAGAGAACTAAGGGAAGAGCTCGGAGTAAATTGTAGTATAAAACAATTTTTAGGAGTCATAGAAAACCAATGGCAAGATAAAGAAATGCTTCATCATGAAATCAATCATATTTTTGAGATAGATTCAGAAGAATTACATATTGATTTCATACCAAAATCTAAAGAACCCCATTTAGCGTTTCACTGGATAGATTATAATCGAGACGCTTTACATACTTATAAAATCATGCCAGCACCTTCCGTTAAAGAGTTACTAGAAAGAAAATTAAGTGATGAACTACTAAACTGTTGGATTAGCAATTTTTAAATACCTCTATTAATAGTAAATCTGTCCAGCAAAAAGTGATTAAGAAAATAGGCTGAAAAACAAGGTACATCACCTAGTGTAAGTTCATATTTTGTTGATGTACGTATTCAAGTATATAGCCATTTGTTTCTACTTTGTTTATTGAAATTTATTAACTTCAATATGTGGACGGAATTTATATTTATAAATGGAGGGGTTTCATAATGAATCAGTTTCAACAAGAACTACAATCATTAAACCTTAATGATTATCAAACTGGTAATGTTGTGTATTGGGATCAACAACAAAGTCAATATCCATACTACTACATTCAAGACGATGCACGTCGTTGCGGCGGATGCGGAGGTTGTGGTGGACGCTGTGGCGGCAGATGTGGTGGTTGTGCAGGTCGTTGCGGCGGATGCATAGGATGCGCTGGATGTTTCGGTTGCTTTAATTGCTGGAACTGGTGGATCATTTAAGTATAGAACATCAAAAATATTTTGCTTGAAGGAAAGGTGTGAAAACTATTTTGCACTTTTCTTTCAAGCTGTAATTTTGTGTATATCAAGGGGGATTTATTTGTATACATATGATAAGTTAATTTCTTGGGTAGAAAATATAAAAGAACAAAACCATAGCTCTGCAGCAGCGCTTTGCATAATGAAAGATAACAAAATTGTACTGGAGCATTATAGTGGCTATCACTCAAATACATCTACAAGCAAGAAAGTAACAGCATCTTCACAATTTAACGTTGCTTCTGCTAGAAAAAGTTATTTAGGATTAATGATAGCGTATGCGCTTTACGAGGGGAAAATAAACTCTATTGATGATGAAGCGATAAAATATTTTAAAGACTTTGATCCTGTATTGCTTAGTAAAACGACGATAAGACATTTAGTAACACATTCGCACGGATTAGAAGAAACGAATGACGGGATAATTTTTCGTGAATTTGAACCGGGGCAAGGATGGGCGTATAGAGATATTAATGTAAGAATGATGACACATCTTATTTATCAGCTATATAGAAAAAGTTTTCCTGAATTGTTAAAAGAGCGTGTGTTTAAACCTGCTAATTTCCAAGAAACAGGATGGAGAATACAGCAAGATGACAATTTAGTTGCAGTTGTTGATGACCCAAATAAAGACGCAATTCGTGAAATTGGTACAGTAGATGACGGTACTGAAAAAAATCTGTTTGTCTCCGCTAGAGAATTTGCACAGTGGGGCAATCTTCATCTAAATCAAGGTATGATAGATGATAAACAAATTGTTCCAAAAGAAGTTATAAAAATCGCTACGAGTTTGCAGAGTCCAACATATGCAAATAAAGAGCTACCACAAAATGGCTTGTTTTGGTTCGTTCAAAATGAACCTGCACAATTAAGTGAACTAGGCGAACGTGTACCAAAAGGCTCGTATCAAATATTAGGAATTACGGGACCAACTATATTAGTAATACCTGAATATAATGTAGTTGTTGCGAAAATGTATAATAAAAGATACAACTACGGCGGTGATAATTATTTATATTATTTACGTGAATTTAGTAATTTAGTCGTTGATACATTTCGTAACAGTAATAGGGCATAATTACTCCTATATCGAAAAGGAGTGAAAGAAAATGAAAGATAAAATAAATAAAAATAAAAAGCAAAACATTAAGGATGTAAATACAGAACAAAATGCAATTTATAGCGATCCAAAAGATGCAGCTAATATGCAAACGGTACCGCAGCCGAAAGATTTTGATGAAATTGAATATTAATTTTTCGTTTATCCGACCATATGATGAATCAAAAATACATCTTAAGTCCCATCACATGATTGAAAACTTTTGGTACTCTATATACATAAGCATTTGAAAATGTCTTATCTTAACAAAGCTTTCTTTAAGTAAATCTAATATAACCTGCAGAAAGACACTTCATAATGGAGTGTCTTTTTGTGTACA
Source organism: Bacillus cereus group sp. BfR-BA-01350 (assembly GCF_022663775.1). Classification (NCBI taxonomy): domain Bacteria; kingdom Bacillati; phylum Bacillota; class Bacilli; order Caryophanales; family Bacillaceae; genus Bacillus; species Bacillus cereus group sp. BfR-BA-01350. The sequence goes on along the minus strand of NZ_JAKUGD010000002.1, from coordinate 481,222 downwards.
TGAATTCAATTTCCATTTTTCATGCAGTATCTTGCTTTTTATGATGGTTATACTAACTGTGAAAATTCATGTCACGATAAAAGAAGGGGACAGTTAGTATGAAACAAACTTCTATAAATCCGTTACTAATTGTTCTAGGTACAATCATTGTTCAAATTGGCCTTGGAACAATTTATACATGGAGTTTATTTAATCAGCCCCTTGTAAGTAAGTTTGGATGGAACCTTAATTCAGTTGCTATAACTTTCTCCATTACAAGCTTTTCTTTATCATTTTCAACATTATTTGCAGGAAAGTTACAGCAAAAATTAGGGCTTCGAAAACTCATCGCTACTGCAGGGATTGTGCTGGGACTCGGTTTAATACTAAGTTCACAAGTTTCCTCCTTACCATTACTATATTTATTAGCTGGTGTAGTAGTTGGTTATGCCGATGGAACTGCTTATATTACATCATTATCTAATTTAATTAAATGGTTTCCGAATCGGAAAGGGCTTATTTCAGGTATATCTGTATCAGCATATGGAATGGGCAGCTTAATCTTTAGATATATAAACGGAAATCTGATCGACAGCCTTGGTGTATCACAAGCCTTTTTATATTGGGGGATTATCGTCTTACTTTTAGTATTAATCGGATCGTTCTTCTTACGTGAAGCAATAGTAAGTAACACTGTAGCTGAGACTTTACACAATGATTATACACCTCGTGAAATGATGCGAACGAAACAAGTATATCTTTTGTTTTTTATGCTATTCACATCGTGTATGGGCGGTCTATATTTAATCGGTATGGTCAAAGATATCGGAGTGCAGCTCGTTGGACTTAGCGCAGCAACCGCTGCTAATGCCGTCGCCATGATTGCGATTTTTAACACTGTAGGTAGAATCGTTCTTGGAACGTTATCAGATAAAATAGGTCGAATGAAAATCGTTTCTGCAACGTTTATTATCATTGGATTGTCAGTCTTTACATTAAGTTTCATTCCGCTAAATTACGGCATATATTTCGCATGTGTAGCAAGTGTTGCCTTTTGCTTTGGCGGTAATATCACTATATTCCCAGCTATTGTTGGAGATTTCTTCGGATTAAAAAACCATAGTACAAATTATGGGATTGTATACCAAGGTTTCGGATTCGGTGCACTTGCAGGATCATTCATCGGGGCGCTTCTTGGAGGATTTGAACCAACCTTTATTATAATCGGCGTTCTTTCTGTTATCTCTTTCATTATATCTATTTTAATTCGTCCACCAAAAGCAGAAAAGAAAAAAGAAACACAACATTTATATCGAAAAGTAGCTTAAGTTTAAAAAGAGTCCTCATAAAGGGCTCTTTTTATATTACACAACATTTAATTTTCCCTTTTTAGCCATTGTGTAGGAAGAATACACTTACTTAATTTAAAATGAAATGATTTGAGAAGCAATAAAGTGGTTTATTTATTAACGAAACAAGTAGCAGATAAGTAAAATATTCATATTGTTTTATAAAAGAATCAAAATATTGATAAAAAACTACAGTTAATCCGCTTCGCTAGTAGGCATACATTTCATTATAAAGGTAGTTGGCTTATTTTGGTTACAACTATAATTTCTTCTTTTATTGCATTTACTTCAACAAATATTGATGATATTTTTATACTCCTTGTTTTATTTTCACAAGTAAAGACAGGAGTATGTAAGGAAGAAGATAGAACTTTCCAGGGAAAAACTAAGATAAAAGAACTTTATATTGTTATTGGACAATATTTGGGGTTTAGTGTAATTATTTTTCTAAGTATTATTGGTTCCTTAAGCTCTTTTTTCATTCCTATATCGTGGATCGGATTATTAGGATTCGTGCCAATTTATATGGGGATTAAAGGACTATTCTCACTTCGTTCTAACAAAAGTAATATTATCGTTCCAATCGTTCTAATTGGTTTAGGAATGTTCATTCTTTTTCGCAGTAATACAATAGAATTATTTTACTAATACGTTCAAACTAACGGAAGTTTTAATTAAAAAGAATCAAACGTGGTAAAAAGCCGTACTACAAATAAAATGTAGTACGGCTTTTTACAATTTTAGCGAAATGAAACAGTGCATTACGACTATTGAGTTAGACAGGATATTACGATTATTAAATTGAATAGATACTTTAAAAGGAGCGTGATGATTAAAATGAAAATAGTAAAACAATGGATCCAAGAAGATAGTGATTACATAAGAGAAAAAGTAATTGAATATAATCAAAAACATATTTCAGATGAAGAGAAAAAGCCTTCAGAAAAAATTAGTTTTATAGTGAAAAATGAAGATGAAGAAATAGTAGGTGGAATAACTGCAATTACATTTTGGCATCACGTACATGTTGATTTCCTGTGGGTTTCTGAAGAATATAGACACGAAGGTTATGGAACCAAGTTAATAAAACTTATTGAAGAATTTGCAATTGAAAAAGAGTGTAGGCTAATCAATTTAGATACTTTTAGCTTTCAGGCACCTGCTTTTTATAAAAAACATGGATATAAAGTAATTGGAGTAAGTGAAGATCACCCTAAAGGGCATAATCGATACTATTTTGAAAAAAGGTTAGAAAATATATAGAATCCCAAAATCAATCAAACCATAAAGAGCGTACGCTGAATAATTACTTTCAAAATACGCTCTTTTTTATTTAGAAATGAAGGGGTATCGATTATTACCTTTACTAAGGACAGATAAATGAAATACTCAATTAACTTTTTTATATTTTAAAACGAATAAATGGTAGAATGTAACAAAGATAGAAAATTCCCATTATTAGAGGTGGACTTAGATGAAGAAAGTAAATGTTACATATGCACTTTTATACGATAAAACAAACGAAAAGATCTTAATGGTTAAAAACAAAGGGAAGAATGGTTCTTATTACACACTACCAGGTGGCGCGGTTAAATTGGGAGAAACGTTAGAAGAGGCAGTCATTCGGGAAGTGAAAGAAGAAACTGGTCTACATATAACTGTAAAGGGTATTTGTTACATTAGCGAAGCTTTTTTCGAGGAGAGAGGACACCATGCAATATTCTTTAATTTTTTAGGTGAAATAATCGGCGGGAAAACAAATATAACAAGGCCAAAAGAAATTGAAGAGATTACTTGGATGGAATTACATAGAGCAGAACCGCATTTACGTATACCAGAACACTTATTAAATATATTACAAAGGAAAGAAACAGTACCTTACTTTTTTAACGGAACAATCATTCATCAATCTTCATAAAACTATCATTTCATGTAAGGCGGGGAAAAAATGGAGTTTATCGTTAATCATAAACATTTCACTCAAGCACTTTCAGAAGTAAGTAAAGCAATATCTACCAAAGCTATAATTCCTATACTATCCGGTATAAAAATAACTGCAGATCAATCTGGAATTACTTTAATCGCAAGTAATTCAAATATTTTCATCGAAAAATTCATCCCTAGTTCCATGGATGACGAACAAATTACGACTACCTTAAAAGCAGGAACAATTGTTGTACCTGCAAAATACTTCATTGAAATTATAAAGAAAATGCCAAGCGATATAGTAATAAAAAGTAAGAATGAGCAAACAATTACCATACAATCAGAAGAAATCACATTAAACTTAAATGGTTTTCCAGCGAATGAATTTCCTAACGTACCACAAATAGACGATCATGCAGAAATACAAATAGAAACAAAACAATTGATTGATGCGTTTAAACAAACAGTCTTTGCAGTAGCGAAAAATGAATCTAGACCCGTTCTTACCGGCGTACATATCGAGTTAGACCATAACAAATTAATATGCGCTGCAACTGACTCTCATAGACTAGCTATACGTGAAACACTAATTTCTACTAATATGAAAGCGAATTGTATTGTACCAAGTGCAACCATTAATGAGCTTTTAAAATTAATGAACAGCAATTTAGAATTCGTTTCTATTTATCTATCAGAAAGTCACATTATTTTTACATTCGGCACAACTACGTTATATTCACGACTAATTGAAGGGAAATATCCTAATATTTCTACTCTCATTCCAAATGAATTTCAAACCGTCATTAACATAGATAGACAAAGAATGTTACAAGGGGTAGATCGATCAAGCTTATTAGCAAGTGAATGGGCAAATAACAATGTTAACTTAGAAATTGTAAACGAATCTACCATTCAAATTTCTTCTAACGCTTCTCAGATTGGAAAAATATCTGAGACTCAACAGATAGATGTAATTCAAGGTAAAAAACAATTCAATATATCTTTCGATGGACGATTTATGTTGGATGCTTTAAGGGCAATAAAAGAAGAAACGGTTACTTTAAGTTTCAGCGGTTCTATGAGACCGATATTAGTTGAAGCAGGGACACACTCTGCAGCAATCCATCTTATATCTCCAGTAAGAGCTTATTAAAAACGGAGGAAGGAATCAAATTATGTACAAGCACACTTTATGTTTCATAAAAAGAAATGAAGAGATACTTATGCTAAATAGAAAATATGACCCTGTAAAAGGGTTATGGAATGGTGTAGGAGGAAAGATAGAAAAAGGAGAAACACCTCTAGAAAATGCAATTCGTGAAATAAAAGAAGAGACTAATATAAAAGTTACGCATGATCAAATTCAATTTAAAGGCATTATTAAATGGGAGAATTCTTCATATTCTGGCGGAATGTATGTTTATCTAGTAGAGTTACTTCATGAATTTATATATCACACTCCAAAAAAAGTCTCAGAAGGAATTCTAGATTGGAAAGAGATTTCTTGGATTCTTAGTGACTATAATTACGGCGTAGGAGAGATGATACCTAAATTTTTAGTTGAAGTGCTCCACAATGAATTAATATTAGAACATAATTTTATTTTATCTAATCATAAATTAATAAATTATAGGAATCAGAAATTGGTTAAGCAGGATAGGTTACTTACTTCTTTATATAATACTATTTGCTTATAAATAACAAACTAAGAGAAAATGAAAATTTCAGATAGGAGATTCGATATGTGGACAACAAATATTATCAAAACTCCAAGAGGAAAGTTTGAATATTTTCTAAAGGGAGAAGGACCTCCACTTTGCGTTACTCATTTGTATAGTGAGTATAATGATAATGGAAATACTTTTGCAAACCCATTTACTGACCATTATAGCGTATATTTAGTTAACTTAAAGGGATGTGGCAATTCAGATTCGGCTAAAAATGATTGTGAATATAGTATGACCGAAACGATTAAAGATTTAGAAGCGATTCGAGAAGCTTTATATATTAATAAGTGGGGGTTTGCTGGTCATTCGACAGGAGGGATGTTAGCTCTTGTATATGCGACTGAAGCACAAGAAAGTTTAACGAAAATAATTGTTGGTGGCGCAGCGGCGAGCAAGGAATATGCATCTCATAAAGATAGTATATACTGTAGTAAAAATGTAAAATTTAATAGAATCGTATCAATTATGAATGTATTAAATGATGATAGTACAGTACAAGAAGAAAGAAAAGCATTAAGTAGAGAGTGGGCACTTATGTCTTTTTATTCTGAAGAAAAGCTTGAAGAGGCATTAAAATTGCCGAATAGCGGAAAGACAGTTGGCAATCGGTTAAATTATTTTAGAGAAGTTGAATATAAAGATTATGATGTTCGTCAGAAACTTAAATTCATAAAAATTCCAAGCTTTATATACTGTGGTAAGCATGATGCACAATGTCCCTACATATTTTCCCGTGAAATAGCAAATTTGATCCCGAACGCAACATTAACTAAATTTGAAGAAAGTAATCATAATCCATTTGTTGAAGAAATAGACAAGTTTAATCAGTTTGTCAACGATACATTATAATCAATAAGTAAAAAGCGAATCTTTTATATAAGACAGATTCGCTTTTTATTATAATTAGACTTTTTGCCACCAAGCATACCTAGGATAGTCTGTAGATTTTAACGTAATAGATTCGCCAATTTGAGGTGTTGTAATATTTCAGAAAGAAAGTCTAAGTCTAGATCAATTAAAAGATCGAAAGCTAAAAGCTGCTGTTAAGCAGAGAAAACAAAATTTCCTTAAGGAATATATGAAAAATAAATGTATCGCTAAAACTTGTTCCATTTTAGAAATAAAGGAACCAACTTTTAAAAGTTGGTTAAAAAATGATAATCAATTTAAAAAAGACTATGAAAGAATTCATTCATTATAAAAATGTAAAAAACCTTAGTATATCTATGCTAAGGTTTTTAATTTGGGATTATTAGAGGACACTCATTTTCGTTTATAGAACTTAATAAATACATAGATTTTACAATGAATTTATTAGTAAGGGAGGGAATATGAAATGTTCACTAATAATAGTCCGGAGAATATATTACATACAGCTTATGAAGCAAAAATGATTTCGTCTGGAGATAATTCGCCATCTATAAAAATAAAAGGAACAAAACTTCAATATTTACTTGTATTGATTCATCTTGGTTTTGAGTCAAATGCTATAAAAATGATGTTAAATTGGACGAATGATGAATTTGAAAAGCGCGTTAATTTATTAGAAGCAGAGGGGCTATTGAAACAAATAGGAGGGAGGTACTATCCAACGTGTATGATTATAACAGCTTGTGAAGGAGAAAAGCTTTATAACCTTTGTGAACCTCTAATTAAACCAACACTTAAGATCTTTGAAAACTATTCAAGTCATATTGAAGATATTTCAAAAAGAATCGACACGTTTAATCATTTATCTAGAGAATCTTATAGTCTTTTATTGTATAGTGGTGTGTTATTAGATTTTGGACAAATAAATTACATTGAAGAAAACTATTTAAAAAAGAAACGACCTTTAAGAAATAAGAAACGATATTATTATGCTATTCAAGAACAAGAACTAACAGATATAGAGGCTTTCGGGATGTATGGTAATACGTATTTAGATTTAGGAGAAGTTCAAATTGGTCTTTATGGAAATTCTCGATATTCAACATTAAATTTAATAACAGCAAACAACGAAATATTTGAAGAATATTTTCAAAACACTAATACTGATATTAATTATAAGAAAAAACAATTAGTAAAAGGTTTCGTAGCAGCAGATAGACAAAAAAACTTACATTTAAACGTAGTTTACGAAAAATTAGGCTTATATCAAAATTCACAACCTGTTATCCCTGTATTTAAATCAACAGACTTATTTATACTTAACGAAATTGCAAACACAATCAGTGAAGATTTAGTCTTATTATTCAACGAAAACGATAAACCTTTAAAACAATACTTTGCCAGCAGCAGATACTCAAAAGAAATTACTTATGAAGAGTTTTTTTATCTGGTGGTATCACTTTTTCTATACAAAAGTAACTGAAGAATTAATAAAACAAGGTGTAATTAGAATCAGTTCTCATAAGAACCAGACATATATAATTTATTAAATTTGACCTTCATATAAGTAACAGGAGGGTAGGTATATGACTGTTGTATGCTTAATTAGACATGGTGAAACTGAATGGAATGCTGTTGGAAAGCTTCAAGGCCGTGAGAACATTGATCTAAATAAAAGCGGTAAGCAACAAGCCGAAAAATGCGGTTTGTATTTGCGCGAAAACCGATGGTAAGTAGCATCTATTATGATCAAGAACAATGGAAAATACATACATATAACAAAATTGATCATTTACAAACAGATAATCAATAAAAATATATAGAAAATACGATATAAAAGGAGAGAAGAATCTTGCAAAAGAAATTTATCAATCCAGAAACGATGCCACCAACTTTTGGATACTCACATGTAGTGGAAGTTAGTAACGCTAAACGAACGATTTACATATCTGGACAAGTAGCAATTAATACAGACGGTCAAATTGTTGGAATTAATGATTTAGCTACACAAACACGACAAGTATTTGAAAATATTAAAATCGCATTAGAAGCGTCAGACTTAAATTTCAATGATGTAGTAAAATTAACATTTTTCTTAACAGACATTTCTCAAATGGCCGTTGTTAGAGATATTCGAGATCAATACATTGACACTAATAATCCACCAGCAAGTTCAGCTGTAGAAGTTAGAAAGTTAATTAACGACAACTTATTAATTGAAATCGAAGCAATTGCTGTAGCAAACTAATTTTAAAAACGTATTCGCAATCATATCAATACAATTCGTTTAATGTGTTCATTTTAAACGAATTGTATTTTTTATTATTTAAAGTCTAATTTATATAGCGGATAACTACACAATCAATCACACATTACTAATTCGGTGAAAAAAGGGGAGCATAACACCCGATACTAATTTTTAATAAGTTTATTATTTTTAGTAAGTTAACATAATATATATTATAGGTAGTTATAAAACCAAAGCAATATCAGGTATCAAAACCCAAGTAAACTATACTTAATGAGACGAAACAGAGATTTTTAGTGAGATTCACATAAAATCTTCTTTAAACGCATTTATACAGTTTTTTATCTTTTTTTAGTTATAAATTCATCACAGCAAATCTTAATCGATTATTGATTAAGATTTAACGAATCAAAAACATTTTTGATCAGTAACAATTTTTTTATGCGGAAAAATCTTTTTACAAAATATAAATTAATAATTTTATTTTATGTTGTACTTTATAAATTTATTGCTATTTACACACGTTTTACAACTTTACATTATTTCTTGTTATTTCTGTTATTTACGCTTGACTTTTATTATTCGTATTATCTTACACTCTAGTTAACATAACGTTTATTTTTAACATAAAAAAATCTCCCTCACCTTCAGGAAGATTTTTTAGCTTGCTAGTATTTCATTTATATCTTTTTAGTAGCAATCCCAGTTGTAAATAACATTGGAAAAATTTAGATTTAACAAATCTTCTTTTTTAATAAAGAAATTAGCAACACCAGAATCTCCCCACATAATATTTAATGAGTCGTCTGTATCGATTTGTAGTAATAATATATCATGTTGTTGGTATTTTTCTTCCCATTCCCTTGGATCTGTCTGTGTGAAAAATGGATAACCACCAATTTTATGTCCGAAATCTTTACATAAATCATCATACAGTTCGCCTAATTCTGTATTATTTTCTTCATCAACAATTTCTTCCCAATCAATATCCTCACTAAACATCTTTTCAAATCGATAATCTCTAGATGTTATGGGTTGATAATCTAATTCAAATTGTAATTTTGCTGCTTCAGGTATGATAAAGTCTTCTATTTCTAAAATGTTTAAATAACTAAAATCAGTAATTACCTTATTTAAATCTTCAGTAATTGTAGAATGATAAATAATTCGAAAGTCTTTTTGGATTGTTGGGTGATCAAAATCTGCTCCATAAAGCTCATCATCAGTACTTACGAAAAACTGCAATATTCCTTTTTGGGGCATATATTCAATATGCGGAATTTCTTCAAAATTTAACTGCGCAAGTAACATCATAGGTTGTCCATTTGAATCTTTAGGATGCTCTTGATCTATAGGTAAATACGGATAACCACCAAACTTACTCTCAAAAAGAGTTGTCTCTGCTTTCGTTCCAGTCACTTTAATATACGGTTTTACACTTTCTTCTAAAATAGTACGATACTGTTCTAGTTCTTTCGGAATTTGAAGTTGATACGTATTTTTCATCACATTTGCCTCCCTTTCATAATGAATTGAAAATGCCTTACTTAATTATATAGCAAGAGATAGCTTCATTAAAAATTGTTAAAAGTCCGTTTTCACCCTCGTTTTTTGCGCACTTGGTGGACAAAGTAGATTATGTTCTAAAACTTTTTTATTAATAGTTCGAATTAAATTCGCTGCTTCTGCAGTATTTGTATTTTCTTTTAGTTTTTCTTTTAAGTCATCAATTTCCTTTGAAATCTCAATCCACCTAGGTAAAACATGATTATTTTTCAAAGTTCTATACAGTTGTTTTTCAGGATTGTACGAAAGATCTTTATCAAGATTCAGTGGTTTCCCTTTGCCAGGTAAATGATCAAAAGACCCTTTCTTTTCCGCTTCTTTAACGATAGAACTAATATGATCCTCATACGTATAGGACCAAACTTTCTCATCTTTTACTAAAATCTCTTGCTTTTTTAGTTTTTTATCTAGTTCTTCTTGATTCATAGATTCTCTCTCCTTTTTATTTTTTAGTGTCGTTTTTGTAAGTTCTAATGCCCTTAATCCATCGAATAGTTTTTCTCGCCATCACACGCTATCATGTCCGCCTTGGAACTCTTCATAAGTGGTTTGGTATCTATTTTCTTTTAAAGCTTTATATAGGCGTCTATTAGCCGTTAAAAGAGGTTCATTTTCAAGTTCACCTACTGCTATGTAAGAATATAGATGAGTCGCATTAGAATTTATTGATGAAATTTGATTTTCAATCCAAGGAATTGTATTTTCATAATCATCCTTTTTCCAATGTACGGATCCAGACATTGACAACACATTTCCGAAAATATATGGATTTTGAAGTGCTGCATAAAAAGCTGCTAGGCCACCAAGACTGAAACCTGCAATTGTTGTATGTTTTGCTTTTTGATACACATGATATTTAGTTTGAATCCATGGAAGTAATTCCTTCGTTAAAAATGTATTCATTTTATCGTTATAAGTTAGCTCTTCTAATCGATCAACAGGATCTATAGCAACAGCAATACACGATGGGATTTCTTTTTCATAAATTAAATAATTAAGTGTTTTTGTGATTGAAAGGTCATTAATGAATGAATTCCCATCAAATACAATGAGAAGTTCTTGAAGATGTGAAGTGTGAGAATAATCATGAGGCGTATAAATATGAAGTTTACGTGTGTTATTTAAAATTGAACTATAAAAAGAATATGTTTCAATCTTTCCGGATGGATAATGATTTGAAGGGAAACGACTGCTATACTGCACTTCTATATCTATTTTTAACACAGACGCTTTATTGGCACCTTCTCCAAATACATTTTCATTGAATCGGTCTAGTCGGTACTGTTCACTACGCTTTATCCAATCATTTTTGAAAAAATCATTTACTGTAAAATAATAAGTTGAAATGAACCTCTTATTCGTCCTAAACGTAACATACCAAATATCTGTCTGTAACAATCGTTGTAATTGATTTACAGACAGATCCCAACCAGGAAAACTACCGACTACATAAACATTTTCAGTATTTTGATCACCTAACCATATATACGTTATAAGTTTATACTGATTATCTATAGGACATTGTTCTACAAGTGGTGTATGATTTGACTTGATTTCATCCAAAAAAGTATAAAGAGCTTTTTCGTTTCCATTCTTTAATTGATTTTTAAGCTTCTCTAACGTAGGGCTGATTATTGTAGTCACCTCTCCTCCTCCTTTGTAGTATTCTATATGTAAGTTTTTTCATTAGAATCCCTATATAAAAGTAGTCGTAATTTATGTGTTTAGAGCAGTTATTGATTAGAAAAATGATCAATTGCTTGAATAGAAAGTTCCAATGATTTTATTCTTCTTTCTAAAAGAGTTCTTTGAGGACTCCCGAGCTTTGACTTAACATAAATCTTTTCAATTGATGGAAGCAAACCAATTAGAACATTTCGAGCGTCTGCTAAATCCTCTTGCGTGTAATGGTGGGTTTCTTGATTCCAAATACTTTCTAACATAGCTAAGCCGATACTAGCTGCTTTGAGTCTTTTTTTCACTAAAGTAGTGTTTGAGCCTTTTTGAGTCATCTGAGATAGCGCATTTTCAAGTTTACGGATTGTTGACTGTAAAGATTTAATTGATTCTACTTTATCTACATTTGATACGTTTTCCATATTAAACCTGTCCCTTCTTTGTTGCTAAATTAGTTTTCTTGATATTTGATCATACCATTAAGAAATGAATTTTACTCGAAATATTTGAGTTGGACATGAATTTAAAGGGAAACAACTAACAAACTTCTCTCTCCTCCCTCACACCTATTCTATATGTACTTCTTTTTTCTCGTTAAAATACCTACATGGATAAGTTGTAAATATTGTATATTTTATGAACAAAAAACGTACAAGCAGCATCACTTGTACGTTTTAATTTTTATTCAGTAAGATAATAAAGTAATAGCTTACGGGTCTTTTCATAATTCATGAAATCTCTATATAAAATGGGATACTTCATAATCTCTGTTTCTAGAAAACAATATTGTGGAAACCATTCAAAAAACGATTTCCTTAGCCATTTTATTTGATTGAACACAATCTCCTGTTCATTGTTATTAAGTACGTAACTTAAAGTACCTGCTGTATGCATCCAATAATAATTTAAATCAGCGCTTATACAATCATCTTCTGTAAACATATTATTAAAATCTTTTCGTATTTTTCGAATGTCACAATTCGGAAACGGTTTATACAGCAGACTAGGCATTTTCTGCAATTCATTAAAAATAACCCTTTTTCCTAACTTCAACTTTCCACCCCTTTATTTATCTATCCAATTTAGTAAGTTTTTATAATGATATTGAGCATCTGTATAGCCAAGATTATATAAATTAACGAGCTTTTCTTTACTTCTTTCTATTCCGCTTATTGGAAGCTGTACGCTAGGCTGAATAATATAAAAGTTGTCTTTTTGTTTTATTTGATTCATATAAGATATCGTCTCATTATAAAAACGATAATGTTCAACTAAAGATTCTGCGATATTCGGATATTTCCTATATAAAATTTTAGCTAGGCCAGAAAATTTATTTCGCTGTTTCTCATATCCTTCTGGTTTTGTCATAATTACAACGTTCTTTTCATAACCATCAGTTTGAGCTTTTAAAACTGGTATAGGATCTATAATCCCTCCATCTAGTAATTTGCGATTATCATATTCTACAGCAGGCGCTATAAACGGCACTGAGCTAGATGCACGAATGATTTTTAAAATGTCATTTCCGTGTTCTGCTTTATTATAATAAATAGCTTGTCCTGATTCGCAATCAGTCGTCCCTATAACAAACTGTTCATTTGAGTTTAAGAAAGTTTGAAAATCAAATGGGACAATTTTATTAGGTACTTCATCAAATAAAAAGTCCATTCCGAATAATTCACGTTTTCGAATCAAATTTCGATAAGATATATAACGGTGATCTGCAACTAACTCTGTATTTACTTTTTTATTTCTCCCTTTTTGACGTGACAAATACGTTGCTCCCATACAAGCTCCAGCGGATACGCCAACTACATAAGGAAAGAATAAGTTCTTTTCCATAAAATATTCGAGTACGCCTGCCGTATATAAACCTTTCATTCCTCCGCCTTCTAATACTAAACCGATATTTTTCATGCTATATCCCTCTGCTTCTTTTTTCTTACTTTCATATTAGCATAAGATATTAAGATGAGGTTATATAAATGAATTGCAATAATAACCAGAAACTACTAAAGTAATATCATAATTTCTTAGTAAATAGCATGGTACAATATAAGTAACACATTCCACAAATAATGGAGGAGGAATTTCCTATGGGTTTATTTAGCGGTATTTTAGGAAATGCATCAAATACGAGTACAGAAAGTGTAGAACGTGATTTAGAGAAGATTATGTTAGACGATGAGAAAGTTGAACATGCTTATAAATTAATTCGTGATTTAATTGTATTTACAAATCGTCGTCTTATTTTAGTAGATAAACAAGGAATATCAGGTAAAAAAACTGAGTATCATTCAATCCCTTATAAAAGCATTACACAATTTAGCATTGAAACAGCTGGGCATTTTGATTTAGATGCAGAACTTAAAATTTGGGTATCTAGTTTGAGTACACCAATTACGAAAGAATTTAAAGGTGACGATAGTGTTTTAAGCATTCAAAAAGCGTTAGTAACATATACGACGAAATAACGCTTTTCTGTATGTTTATTCATATATAAAATTACTAACCCGAGTATTTTGGAAGAATATTCATCGTTTTTGTATATTTAATCTAAAATAACATAAAAAGGTAAAGCGTATTTTAAACGCTTTACCTTTCTTTTTTGTAATAAATAAGTGTAGTTTTATCATTTAATTTCTTAGTTTCTTCTGTTCTTTTATATCCCATCTTTTCGTATAGAAAACAATTTCTTTCTTCTTCTAAAATCGTAGCAAGTTCAAAACTTCGTGCTTCTGGAAACATCTCTTCAATTAAAATAAGTACCTTCTGAGCAATTCCTTTCCCTTGATAGATTGGATGAATAAACATTGGACTAATCCAAAATTTATAAGGTAGTTCTTTTTGGGATATACATATCGCTCCAACAAGTCTCGAATCTATTATCATCTTATAAAAATTACTGCTGGGATTATTTATTCTAAAAATAGTTTTTTCAATAGATTCATTTGCTGGGTTTGTTTCGTAGTCTTTATATTTATGTAATAAAGAGCTAAATGAGTCTATTTGCATTTGAAATAAAACTGCTGCATCACTTTCTGTTGCCTTCTCTAATGTAATCTCCATCTACCAATTTAGTCGTTTTCTTAATGAAGTTATATGAGCTGTATGATGACGACCATGCCATGCATATAGTCCAATTGCAACAGCAAGTTTTGTTTCACCAGTCTCTGGATGATTAAATGTCTTTTCTAAATCTTCAAGTTCTAAAGAATATAAAAGGTTAACCCATCTTTTATGTAATGACTCTAACATTACTAGTGAAACATCTACTGGTAATTTAGAATCAGGTAATTCTGCCCACTTTTCTTCTTTATATGGTTTAATCGTTGGATTCTTTTCTGTTAGTGCTAATTTAAAGCGTATATAGCTATTCATGTGGCTGTCAACAACGTGATGGACTACTTGACGAACTGTCCATCCACCAACGCGGTACGGTGTGTCTAACTGCTTCTGATCTAAATCTTTAATAGCTTTCGTTAGTTCATTAGGTAAATCTTCAATTTCTTGAATCCATGTATCTATCATTTCTTCCGTTATAGGACGTTTGTATGTAAATTGCCCAATTGGATATCGTAAATCATTCATGAATAAGTCCCCCTTCTTATAAGCGCGAATTATTTCTCCAAATATAATGTACAAAATTCACCTGTTCCCCATTTAATTGTACAGATGTTGTATCTGCTTCGTTTTGATAAGAAGAAAATCCGCTTTTTTCTAGTACAATTTGTGATGCAAGATTATTAGAAGTTGTTTTAGCATGAACCTCATTAATTTTATTATTTTTCGCTACGTCTAAAATTAATTTTACGGCTGCTGTTGCAACTCCTTTTTTAGTAAATTTTTCTCCGACCCGATACCCTAGCGAGCTAATTCGAGTTTCTGTATCTATATCTACTAAATTTATTCGTCCTACAATTTCTTTTTCTTCATTACGAATTAAATAAAAATAAGAATTTCCATCTGCCTGTTCTATTAATAAATCGTCTAGTAGTTTTTGGAAATATTCAAATTCAAAATATTTTGAGCCACGATTTGGTACCATTGTTTCAAAAAAAGATTTATTCGTAAGTTCAAACGTAAATAAATCCTTAGCATCGTGTTTCTTTAATTGTTCTATGTATATTTTCATTTCGATTACCCCTTCTATATCTACTAACTGTTATATATTCTTTTTTAATCAACTATTTTCCTGCTATTTCTTTTGTTTTAGTAACACAGCAAGTAGTACTTTTGGATGAAATAGGTGAAATGGACTACGAATTAAATTCATCACTCGTACTAACCGAATATAAACATCAGAATTACTTGCGGATAGTCGATATATTTGTTTTGTATACCATAGCTGAAATTTTTGTTTTGTAGTTAATGCTCTCTGTAGCTGCGGGTGACGTGATATTTCCGTTGTTGTCATATCCCAAGGGGTTTCTATTATAGTAGCTGCCTTTTTATAAAATTGTTGTGTAAATGTTTTATCAAGTTGTTTTCTACCTTGCAGAAGCAATTGCAACTGGTGAGCTTCCATAGCAGCAACTGATACGCCTTGGCCGAAAACGGGATCAAAACGACAGTGTGCATCTCCAACGACTAATAATCCTTCTGGCATATTTGTAGTGAGATCAAATCTCCGACGTACTTGATAAGGAATTTTATACGTTTTGATATCTGAAATTGCCACAGCTTTGTTAAGAAAATCTGTAACATTAGAAATTGATAAGTTTTCAGCAAAATCATAAAACTCATCATCTGTTTGTGGTGCTTTCTCATTTGCGTATCCACTGAAAGTAACAAAATAACGATTATCTTCTATCGTTTGAATAAGAACGCCATAAGGATTATCAGGGAAACTCGGAGACATTAGCATATTACAGCAGTCTAATTTCTCATTTTCTTTAAGTTTGAACATTTTCGTTGCGTAAAATAAATCAATACGAACTTTCTCTTCTTGTATTTCAATTCCGTATTCTCGTAACCACTCTATACTTTTTGAGCCAAATCCACTCGCATCAACAACAAGATCTGCATGAACTTCTTCTTGTGTATCAGTCTCTAAATATTTAACTTTTACTCCACACATTTTGTTAAGCTTTCCATCTACCAATAACCCTTTAACTAATGTTTCATATTTAATAGTAATATTTGAAATTTGATGTATTCGTTTTTGAATATGCCATTCTAGCAAAGGACGACTCTGTTGAATCATATGTACTTCCCCTATGAATGGCTGTTTCCATAAACCAAATTGATGCCATTTTAAATCACGAGTAAAGTTATTTACGATACTACCTGCTTCTATTAATTCATCCGTAATATTAGGAAACAATTCTTCAATTGCGTTTTCTCCACCTTTTAATAACACATGAGGATGATTACTTTGTGGAACTCTTTTTCTCGAAGACTTTCCATCCCATCTTTCACCAGCTTCTATAATAATTACTTCTTTAAAAGAAGTTGATAATGCTTTTGCTGCGAACTTTCCTGCCATACTTCCACCAATAACGATAGCCTTATTAAACATGTTTTCCCCCTTAATAAAAAGAGACCCTGCCTTGTATGAATGAAACAGGATCTTAAACGAATTAACTTCTTTATCATTATACTTAAAATACATCAGTAAATTGCAACGTTAAAATTAAAATACCTAATCCCCATACGTAATACGCGAATACTTTTAAGGAGTGACGTTTTAAATATTGAATCATCCATGAAACGGCTATGTATCCAAAAAACGCTGCTGATAACGCTCCAATAATTAAAGATGTACTAGAAATAGATTCTGCTTTCCCTTGAAAAACATCTGCAAATTGCAAAATGATAGCTCCAACAATAGCTGGTGTCGACAGTAAAAAAGAAAAGTAAGCCGCAGTTTCGCGGTCTAACTTCCTCCATAATGCAGCGACGATTGTCATACCAGAACGAGAAATTGCCGGAAAAATAGCTGCCGCTTGAAATGAACCGATGATAAATGCGTCTTTATATGTTATGTCATCCATTTTTTTACGACCATTCTTTTGTTTATCTGCCATGTAGAGAAAGAATCCGGTCACTAAAAACTCCCAACCGATTGTGATTCCTGTTTTTGAAATATCTTCAAAGAAGTCTTTAAACAATAAACCAATTACAACTGCGGGTATCGTCCCAACAATAAGTAAAAACATCAGCTTTGAAAACGGATTTTTGATTAAATATATAAATTCTTTTTTGTAATAAATAAACACCGCAAGTAAAGTCCCGATATGCAGCATCGTATCTAAAAATAAGCCTGCTTCATCTAATTGAAACAAATGCCTTCCTAAATAAAGATGACCTGTACTACTTATCGGTAAAAACTCTGTTAAACCTTGTATGATCCCTAATATAAAAGCTTCTAACCAATTCATGATGGTCCCCTTTCTTGTTTGCTTGTACCAATATATGAAGGTTAAATTTTCGATATGAAAAAAACTGTATTTCTCTATGAATTTACTTTTAATTCATGGATATATATGTAAAAAGGGATAAGGAGGCTTACTATGTGGAAACATACAAAATTCGGCAATGTATTACTGTGGATAGGACCTATCCTTGTATTTGTAGGGTTATGTATGACAAATGTTATTTCTGATATTCCTTTCTTTTTTGGAAAACATAAAACAATTGGAATTGTACTTATATGTATAGGTGTAGTTTGTTTTATTGCTGCTAATCATTTAAAAAAAGGAGAAAAATATGAGGACTAAATCTAAATAAAAAACAATCCCAGTATATGTACTAGGATTGTTTTTTTATTACTTATTTATAGAATACTTTATCAACGTTATATTTCGCTTTGTATTCGTTAATGATATATGTTTCGTAAATTTCTCTTTCTGTTGGATCTTCTACGATACATGCATCAATGCGGTATACTTCATCACGGTGATTTTTAATTGGTGAAACATTGTCTTCGAAATGCTTCTTAATACGTTGTCTAATTTTACGAGCTTTACCTACGAAAAGAAGTTCGTCATTAATATTGTAAAACATAAAAATGCCGCCTTTATCTCTAGGGAACAAGTGGAAGTCGATAAAACCATTGATTGGCGTAATTCTTGGCTCGTCTCCTCTAATAACTTGTTTACGTTCAGTAATTGTAACATCAACTTCAGGGATACTAATTTTAATCAAGTTCATTCACGTCCTCTTTTATTATAAAGATAAATAATAGCATACATATGTAAGAAAAGCTACGTTCAGAGCCATATTTCATTTTATAATTCAAATATTATAGGTGTATCATATAAACTCTTCTTCCAAATCATATGATCACTTGATTCTCCCCAATAATCCTTCAGTACATAACTAGGCTCTCCAAACTTCTTCGTCCATATACTTTGCGCTTTTTTGTATCCACTATCTAAACAGTACTCTGTTATACCTTTGCTAAGTAACGTAAGAAATATTGCATTTAGTAGTAAACTCCCGATACCCTTTTTTTGATACTCCGGCAGTATAAAAACAGTTCCTATTTCATACAAATCCTTAAGTACACCGCCTGTACAACTATTAATCAATGTACTTGCTGGACCAACTTCGATTGTACCAATGATTTTATCGTTATTTGTATCTATTGCTAATAAAAAGTAACGTTTTTCTCCATTACTATCAAAATCTGTTTTCAAATATTGCTTTTTCATGTTAATTTCATTTTCTATGTCATCCAATAGTTGTGATAATCCTTCGTCTTTATATGTATTCGTAATAACTATACGGAAAAATAAGTGTAGTTCCTCTAAATCATCCGAATTTGGTCTCCTAATTGCAACGTTATACATGTTTTAAGTCTCCATTCTATACAAGTGTTAAAACCATACTCTATATACTCTATTCAACAATATTCTACAAAGCCCTGCATAGATCCAGCAGTATAGAAAGCTCAGTATAAATATTGATAAAATAATTTTTATATCCATAGTTGTATGAATAGTAGGACCAAGTACGGGAAAACGGAAAATATCGAGAACTATCATAATTCCTATAAGTAGACAAATTGCAGAAAAGGAAACAACCCAAATTCTCCTCTTGAATTGTATAAAGGAAAGCCCTAAGGCCATACCTAATAAACCTGTAGTAAAGGGAAAAACAATTAGTTCACTTGGCTCAATAATAAATAATAGGAGAATAGTAAGGAAATAAGAAAGTACTCCCTCACGAATAGAGTAGCAAATCGCCAAAAAAATTGGTAACGTCGCAAAAGGGCTAATAAATAACCCTATACCAGGAATTAAGTTACCTGCTGCTTGAAACATGGTGGCCAAAGCACTCATCAAAGCTGTAATGACTACTTTATTTGCTAGGGACAATTTTTTTATATGAACAAAGTCCCCATTATTCTTTATCATAAGTTGACACCAATAACGTACAAATCGATTCATCAAAATACCCCCTAAAGATATTTAATTCATCACTCTCTATTTTATTCATACACTATTGGTTTATGAGCTGTTTTCTACTTGTTTGTTATGAGTACTATACAATAAAGGGCTTTTAGGGGGAGAACTTGTACGTTTTAAAACAAAGTGAATTCCTTGTATGATTAAACTACGAGTGTATATCGTATTAAGGGATAATCTCAAAAATGGTACCTTTGTTAAAATCAGTTACTTTCATAGAACCGTAAACTCCTAAATATAACCTAGTTTGATCCAAATTTGTTCCTAAACTCATATAATAAGCTGCTTGCGCACCAAAATCATAATCAGTTTCAATAACATGAAAATCAGTATGTTTACCATCTGTACCTGCTCTAGTATATGCTAATACACCTTTAACTGGCGGCCGAGACTCTTCTTTCTTAGCAAGGTCGGTAAACACAACGCTACCATGTAAATTCGGGATTGCAGTTCCCATATATGGCTGAACTCCTGTTAGAGAAGTCCCGCCAAACTTATCTGGTCTCGGGTCTTTATGAAAATAACTAATGAGTGGCTGAATTCGCTTCACTGATGTTTCTATTGTTTCATTATAATAAGTCATTGTTCTTTCGTCTAAAGTAGGATTCTCTGTACAGTGCCTTATAAAAGAAGTAGGTAATTCTCCTTCCCATCCTCTCCAACCAAAATTAATAAATCTATGTTGATTGGAAGTGAGTCTCATTACATGCATTTGAACAAGTTCGGTAACCGGTATTGGTTTATATTGAACAAATGAAAAAATAGACTCTACAATATCTTGCCCGACATTACCGGCGTATTTGATATATTGATTATAAAATCTTTGGAATGAAATACCGGTTATATTACGAACACCTTTCGCAATTAATGTAAGTGTTTCTTGTATAGATAGAGGAAGTTCATTAAAGCGTGTAACGACTGGAGGATTATTTATGAATGTATTTTTACTTACATCGATTTCAATAATTTTACCTGCTATTTCTAAATCATCTTGGCTTAAATTGAACGGATCATAACCCGAGCCACCATCTCCATTTGTAAAGACAAGTTTCCCCGTCTCTGGAGAAAAGTTTAAAGTATTTACTCCATTATGATTAAAAAATGGGCGTTTTATATTAAGTAATGTTCTACGTTTTTGAGGGTGACCGTTTGATTGTAAAATCCATTCTTCAATTGTATCGATATGATCATATTTCGTATCTCTATTTAGCCATTTTAAATTTAAAGTTTTCGGGTCACAAGGATTCGGTTTAAATTGTTCAGAAAGTGCACCTGGTCCTTGGGTTCCAGCGACAGAATAATGAAGATAAAATAAACCGTTTTGATAAAATTGTGGATGAAATGCTAGTCCAAGCAATCCTCGTTCATCATAACCACTACTAGAAACGCCTTCTTCAGATGTACCTAAATTTATAATTCGTTGACGAATATTTAAAAATGTTTTTATGACACCATCTCCTATGTAGAAAACCTCTCCTAATTGCGTTGCGATAAATAGCCTTTCAGCCGATTCACCTGGAAGAATAGCTGTTTTTATTACTGTGGGTAAATTTATGTTATGAACAATGGGTCGTAAACGAACTTTAACTTTTGTCAATTAACTTTACACCCCTTTTTATTCTTTTTAATAGAAGAGTATGATTAGAGGGATCTTATTAGTATCAAAAAGAGAAATTCCTTTTTATTACAATTTTGTATATAATATAATTATAAATAAACTAGGAGGGCTACTTATGACACTTTTACTACAAATCATCTTACCGCTTATATTTGCACTATATTTATTTACCCTCTATCGTAATACAACTATTGGAAAAGCTGCTTTTCTTTTAGCGGTCATTATTGGGATTTTTGGATTAGAGAACATTTTTCAGCATGCTAATCTAACAGATCATACTATTTATCCATATTGGGGCAGTTTGAAGGCTGTTGTTATTATTTTATCAGTCGTATTTCTATTTAAAAAAGGTGGTTTAACAGGGAAATATTGATTTATAATGCTGTACATATTTTATTGTTAAACTGCTTTTAATTTATAAAAAAGAAATATTTATGTAAAAACACGAAGGGATGTGTTACATATGTCTATAAATATTATTTCTATAGTTTCTATAATAATATGGATTATGTTGATTACAGAACTTATAAAACCTTCAAAAGAACAGAATGGACGAAAAATAGTAATGTTATTAACTGCTGGTTGCGCATCAACATTTATTTTAACGGTTTCATTTATTCAAAATATCCCGTTTTGGAATTGATAGTGATCTAACTAATAAAAATATGTATACATAAAAAGATTAGGACCGTACATATTAGACATATCTAAAATGTACGGTCCTTTCGTTTGTTATTGGTTCAGTTATTAGTATGTAATCCTTTTACAATTTGAATTTCTTTTTAAGCTTCTTATATCTTCTATACGAACGTCTAACAATGTTTAACATAAAATACGGTATTTTAACAGGGAAAGGAAAGTTATAAATGAAAGGCAAATAAAATGTAAAATATGCCTTTTCTAAATCTTTCCACTTACTATCTTCTTTTGTTTTTAAGAAATCAGATACATCGACTACATATCCCCTTCCTTTTTCCATCATCACATTTTTCCCGTGAACATCGCAGGGGGTTAATCCTTGTTCTCTTGCATACTCTAAAGCTTTATTGATATCAAGGATCACCTGCTTAGGGATTTTAATCCCTTTATGAACAGCATCGTATAAGGTAATTTCTTTTAACCGTTTCAATACTATGAAATTTTCTCCTTTATAAATAAGCTTTGAATAAGAAGGATGATTTCCGATTCTGCGGTATACTTCTGATTCTTTTTCAATGCCTTCTCCTTCTCGTGCGTAAACTTTCACTACCCAATCTTTGTATTCTTTGTGCATGAATACTGCGGCATAATTACCTTTCCCTAAACACTTCCAAAGTATGGGAATATCTTTAACTACTACAGGCTCGGATTCATCCTCGCTTCTTATGCTTATCTCTTTTAATAATTCATTCTTTATCAATCCCACAAAACAATTTATACTCATCATTTCCACTCCGGTTTTGCTAAAAGTGGGCCTGCCCACATTTTAACGAAAATATACACTAAGCGAATTTTAGCATAAAACTGGTCATCTTTCTTCTTCAAATAAAAAGATGACTCGTTTTATTTGAACTGTTGAATACTTAATATGTATTCCGCTATACAGAGCCAAAAACCATACAATAAAAAAATATTTCTAACTATTTTTATTTTTCCAGGGGTAACTGTATAGAAAACAACTTGCTACATATGAAGAATAGCAAGTTTTTTAATTGTTCAATTCTTATTCCACTAACGTCTTTGCTAATATTTTTACTATTTTAATAGTCTTTTGTTTAATTCCCACAATGCTGTTTTGTTGCTATCCCATTTCAAAAACTTTACTGCCTCCTCAAAGCATAACCATTTATAATTTAAATGTTCTTTAGATAATGAGATGTTTTTGGTAGGTACTTTAACTCCAAAGGAAAATTCTTTTATTACATAAACCTCATCTCCCCAAAGAAATCCTCCAACTACATCCTCTACTGGTAGTGAAGACACAGAATCTAATTGTATATATGAACATTCTCTTGTAATACCAGCTTCTTCAAACGCTTCCCGTTTTGCTGATTCAATAGGAATCTCACCATCTTCTCCACCACCAGCTATCCCTTGCCAATAACCATAATCACTTCGGTTGAAAATCGCATATTGAATAGAATCGTCAGTTTTTATATAGGGGAATATTAATACTTGATATGGTGCTCTCATTGCTTAACCTCCTCTCCAAAAAAAGCTTTAAATAAATAGAAATAAAGAGCAAACATCACAATTCTACATTAATAATGCAAGTTTATGGTGTCGGCTCTTTATTTTTAAAGAATTTCATTTTTCGTAAACAGTCTTACTCTTAACGGAGAAAAAACTACTTATTTCCTATCGAATTTGCTTAGTGTATTTTTTCATACCCGATGTTATTCAATTGCGCCCGCAACGTCATAATCATTTAAATCTAACTCAATTGGTTGTCCCAGCGCTAACTTAGCAAGTTCTGAACCTAAATATGGACCTGCAGTTAAACCTGAAGCACCTAATCCGTTTGCAACGAGAATACCTTCAAAGTTAGGAAGTGGGCCAATTACAGGTAAGAACCCTGGAGTAAATGGTCTGAATCCAACTCTCGTTTCAAGCATAGTAGCATTTTCTAAGCCAGGTGCAACTGTTAATGCTTTATGGAATACTTCATGTAAACCACCAGCCGTAACACGATGATCGAAGTCAGTTTCATTTTCATGGGTAGCACCAATTACGACATGGCCATTGTCAAATGTTAAAATGTATTGATCATTTGGCGGCATAACAACGGGCATATTTTCTGTTGCTGTATTTTCCATTTGCAAATGAACAATTTGTCCTTTTTGGAATGTAACTAAGAAGTTAATTCCTAATGGGTTTAAGATTTCGTTCGCCCATGCACCTGCAGTTACAATAACCTTTTCTGCTAAAATTGTTTCATCGTTTACTTTAACTCCCGTAATTTGACTACCTTCACGGACTAATACTGCATTGCCTTTTATAAAAGTTGCACCATGTTTTTTCGCAGCACTTATTAATGCATTACGTAATAACCTTCCATTTACTCGTGCAGCACCACTAATATGAACAGAACTATATTCTTCTGATAATGCTGGGAATAATTTTTTCGTTTCTTCAGCTGATAAACGCGTAATTTCACCAATCTCTGGTGCATCTTCACGGCGCTTATAAGCTCGCTCTTCCATTTGATCTAGTTTTTTCTCATCAGTATGTAAACTAATTGCACCTACACGGTTATAACCTGTATCTGTTTCACCGTCTTCTTCTAATTGCTGAATTAACGAAGAATAGTAACGTGCACCGCCTTTAACGATTTTATACCATGCTTTATTACGACGTTGTGAAAGCCATGGACAGACAATACCTGCTGCAGCATCTGTTGCTTGACCTACTTGTTGACGATCCACGATAGTAACGTTTGCGCCAGCTTTAGCAAGATGGTAAGCAGTAGACGCTCCTAAAATACCAGCTCCAACTACAATATACGATTTCATTTCAAACACCTTTTCTCTTTTGCTAATTATTTAAATATAAGAACATACTTTAGTATACTGAAAGGAATCCTTTTTACAATGTGCCAAGCTCAATTAATTGTTGCATCATTGTGAATTACCTAGTTTTACTTTTTCTTTTTACGAAATAATTCAATTGTTTTATATCCTTGTGAAAGAACTTCGATCATTTTCTCAAGACGTTTTTCACGTGTTTTTTCTTGTTTTACAGAAAATAAATTACGTGCCCAATCTTTTTGATATCCAGGTGTTAAACTTTGATAAAACCTAAGTTCATTTGGATGATTTGCTAGCAATGCTTCGACATCTTGAATTCGATCTGCATAATCAGCTACACATTGGCTCATTGCAGGCGTTTTCGTCACTTTTTTCTTCTCGCGCTTTAAACCTACAACGGTAAAGATGTCATCCATACTTACCATTCGAGCAAATTTAATTTCGCTTTCGCCCACATATCCATCTTCTCCAACGTTTAATGCTGGAAACATCTCATCACGGTGAATAAAAGTACTGTAGCGAGAATTACCCTTTTTCGGATATGCGAAGAATATGTATCATTTTTCAATTAGTAATTCTTCATTACTAATAATAAAATTTGTTTGTTTCACCATTTCATCTAGTGTTTCTACAAAAATAAAAATAGCATCGTGTTCTTTTGAAAAAGTAGTTTCTTTCCCGGTAAAAATGTCATAATCACTTGGTTCATTAATTACGACCATATTTGTATACTTATTAAGCTTTAATTTATCGATTATTGACATAAAAATCTTCCTTTACATTTAAAATTCATTGTTTATCCTTTTTTATACTGTTCTAGTGTATTATATCTATTAAGAAAATCAAACTTTAATAATTGTTTTAAATTAAAATAACCGATTCTTCATAAGAACCGGCTAGCTATTTGTTTTATCATAACTCAATAGCAAATAAAGTATATAAAAGCTCTTTATATTGATCTTCTGTAATTTCACGTTTCGCTTTTTTACCATGAATCATTTCAGTTAAACTAGTATTTGTTAAAGAGACATGGCCAGAGTTCGTCAATTTGACTGCAATTGGTCCTTTATTGAAAATAGATTTCTCATCTTCTACTACTCTTTTTTGAACATCATTCACTACTACCTCATCAATGATACGATTATAAAAAGCGTGACATACTTTCCATTCACCGTTCGTATCTTTTCTTTCTAGAACGTAATTCCCTTTACTCGTATCTTTTCGTCTCACTCGATACGTACCATTTTTAGAAGAAACAGACTCACCAGTAAAAGGTACAGGGACTAGAGGTACTAGTGAAGCAATACCTACATCAATTACGTATCGTACTTTATCATAATTTAGAATAATAGTTATATGTCCATTCTCAAGTGCCCATGCGTTTATATCATTTTTATATACGGTACCTAATGCGAGTTGTACATCATAACCACAATCTTTTAAAAAGTAATAAAAAAGCGTATTTAATTCATAACAAAGTCCACCGCGGGATCTGCTTAAAATTTTATTCTGTAAATTTTCCATAGTAATTGTATTCGTGTTACTTGCTATAACATCTAAATTCTCAAATGGTATAGTGTGTGCAAATGCAAAAAGAATTGTATTTAATTCTTCAAACTTCACTTTAGTACGCTTTGCAAGATTCAATCTTGTAAAAAGCTTATGTTGTAGACTTGTCATAGTCAGCACCCCTTAAAATGTATAAGTTAAACTAGTATATGCTGATTGTAATTTTGATGGGGTACTGAAACAATGTACATTTCGTTTAACTGTACCGGTACAAAAAGTCTAACCAACAAGATTACTTAAGATAAGAAGCTACGAATACAAATGTAATAGTTTGTCTATAGGTAAATTATTATGATCGCTTAAATCAACAAAATACTGAAGTTGCCACATTTGGCTCTTTTTAGCTTGATTACTGACAGGATTATCCCATATAGGATAAATCCTCATAGCCATCTTGCCTTTTTGATTTTGTGTTCTCAAGATTTTTTCTTTAAGAAGAATATCTTTAGGGAAAATAAATTGTCCTAGTTTGTTATCATCTATACAAGTAATAACTAATAAGTCAGGAGCAGCGTCATAAGAGAATGCTTGATTTTGCATATTGTCATCTTTCTCCCAAAAAGAAACAAATTGTCCAATTTTATTAGGAGTAATTTTTGATTTTCTAAAACGAATGGTTTTGTTATTTAAGTGAAATAAACATCCTGCATATTCTGCGTTTTGCTTTTCTTCTTTTAGATTCGTAATTATTAAATTGTTAGGTTTGTAAATTATGTTGTTTAAGTTTTGTATCGTATCATTATAACTGTTCAAG
This sequence comes from Bacillus cereus group sp. BfR-BA-01350, assembly GCF_022663775.1. Classification (NCBI taxonomy): domain Bacteria; kingdom Bacillati; phylum Bacillota; class Bacilli; order Caryophanales; family Bacillaceae; genus Bacillus; species Bacillus cereus group sp. BfR-BA-01350. The sequence goes on along the minus strand of NZ_JAKUGD010000002.1, from coordinate 454,019 downwards.
AAAACTCCCCCTTTATTCATTTCTTAGTTTAACACAAACATCAGTTCTTATATGTTTTAAATAATAAGCCATATGAAAAAGAGGGGAATTTAACTGAGGTATTATTATTGCTTTAATGTACTTAGTTTTTCAATTGCTTGTTGCTCAGTTGATAAATAAAAAATATCATTTCCTTTATTACATTCATAAATGAAGTCTTGTAAACTTTTACTAGTGTACATGGAGAAATCTCCAATGATTGCGATCTTTACTTTGTAATTTATAAACTTTTGAAGAACATCACCCGCAAGGCGTGTTTTTAGATCGAAAAAATCTTCACTTATTAATGATTTATGGATGATAATATGTTTTGCATCTACCTTATATTGAACTGTTGCCATAGTATCTAATGCAGATTGAACATCGGATATTAACACCCTATCATGTCTTATGATCGCAATATTTATTCCGTCAACTACCACTTTCTTTATTTCCATAGTCTCACCCCTTTATAATTTACACAGTATAAGTAAAATTGTTTTACCAAACTTCGTATTAATCATAGATTATATTAGCCGCAGCTATTAAAATCGCCTCTATTTTTTATTACTAATACGGTCAATGAAATTAATTTTACTTGTTAAAAAAATATTGTGGCGTAACATAACTTAACAAGCTATCCAAAGTGTTAATCTCGGCATATGGTTGTATTTTGGTAGTATTCTTGATTTTCTGAGGGTTAAACCATACACCTTTTATATTTGCATTTTGAGGACCAGCAATATCCTTTTCTAAGTCATCTCCAATAAATAATACATCTTCTGGTTGCACATCAAGTTTATTTAATGCTAGTTCAAATATACGTTTATCCGGTTTACTCAATCCTACTTCTTCAGAAATAATGATCGTATCAAAGTAATTGTTTAAATTTGTGTTAATTATTTTAGCCTTTTGCCTTTGAGTTGAGCCATTTGTTATAATTCCAACTTCAAAGTGCTTCTTTATATGATTTAAGAAATGAATAGTATTTTGATCAAGTAAAAAACATTTAGGGAAATTATTATTCCAAAAATCTTGGATATAATTGCGTGGCAATCTATACTTCGGCGGAAATTCATCAAACAACGATTCTAAAACTATCGTTTTATCACTCATGCCATATTCTCTTTTATCATATTCTTTGAATTTCCGTAGCATATTGTTTTTAACTGTATCACTAACATCCTCATAACACTTTTCTAAAACAAATAAAAACAATGTATCTACTGCCATATCCCTATTAAGTAACGTATCATCTAAATCAAACAGCATAGCTTTATAACTCATCAAACAAATTCACAACCTTTCTATTTTTCCTAGTTATTATCAAAAGTAATAAAAAAGTAATTAATATCCAATTACTTGTAATAGAACAATATTCTAAGAGTTAAATCAAAACCCTTTTTCTGTTTGTTAATTGATGTGAAAGTACACGATTTCGACTAAAGTAGTAGATGGTTTTTTTGTTTTAATTTAGAACTTTCAGATTAATTCAAAACTATTTTGTGATAAGCTATACTTAAAGATTCAATATAAAGGATGATTCGTATGCAAATTAGACCAAAGGCAAGTGAATATAACTCCTATTATGCAACGTATGTTAACTTAGTATTAGACGGAAATATCATACAAATTTTAGCACAACAAATAGAGGAAACGAATCTTTTATTAAAAGAGATTTCTGATAGTGAGGGACTTTTTCGATATGCTCCTACTAAATGGAGTATAAAAGAAGTAATCGGCCATATTGCAGATACAGAACGTGTTATGGCGTATCGCTTGTTATCTATCGCTCGAGGCGAGACAGTAGAACTTCCAGGCTATAACGATGATATGTATGTTCTCAAAGCTACTTTTGATAAGCAATCTATGCAAGATCTTCTTGAGAATTTAATAGTTGTTCGCCAATCTACCTTGCATTTACTGAAAAGCTTAGATCAAGACACTTGGTTACAAAAAGGATATGCGAACAAATCTGAAGTTACAGTTCGTGCATTAGCATACATCATAGCTGGACATGAGCTTCATCATCTACAAATTATAAAAGAACGTTATCTAGGTTCTAATGCATATCCAGTAAGTTAATACTTGAAGAAAAAGAGTCCCATTTATATAGGACTCTTTTTCGCTATTTATAAAATTCACCACATAAGATACAAACTAGCCCTTATAAGGGTACCGTCGCATATCCATCAACTTAAGAATTCAGAATTACCCCAAAACAAAAAAATGCACTTTTTGTTACAAGTTAACACAAAATTCCGTTCTGAAGGTACTAAAAAATTTAGCTTGATAGTGATCGGATAGCGCCAGGATTTTGCGCTTTTACAAAGTTAAAGATAAAAAGTCTTTTGTATCAATGTTTTTTAGTTAGTTCCAATAGAGGAAAGCCTATTGAGACAAGGCTAATATAACGTGGAATAAGGCTTTTGAATGTCTCATATGACTCATTTCAAAATTCAATCCGCCTTTTCGGGACGGGACCCCATTCTGAAGAATGTCATTGAAATGTATCAATAGATTCTAGTGCAGCAAAATAAATTGTGCTATGATGTGAACAAATATAAAGCTATCTAACGGAGGGGTTCACATGCCGCATGTTGTGTTTCGTGGAATTACTACTGAACAATTAAAACACATAAGCAAGCCATTAGTAGAAGAGCTCGCAGAGATTTGTGAGTGTGGTACGGATAATTTTACATTGGAACTACCAAGTTCTACGTTTGTATTTAATGGAGAAGAAATAGAAGCGTTTCCTCTTATTGAAGTGAAATGGTTCGAGCGTGGACAGGAAATTCGTGATCGATTTGCCAAGGCCATTACTACATATGTAATGGATTTTGGACTTCCAGAAGTAGAGGTTGTTTTTACGGTTTTCACAGAATCAGCGTATTATATTAACGGGAAGCATTGTGCAAGTTAGATCTATTCGAAAGATTTTTGTAACCATTAAAAGGGGTAGAACCACATCACTATCAAGGTAATAAGACAAAATCTCCCCTAAAAAGAAAAAGGCGTTATTCTTTCTGAGAAATCATAGGAAAGGATAACGCCTTTATATCAATATGACGGTATCCTATATGAAAAATTAACATCGTTCCAAATTTATATATTGGGGTCACGCCACATGTCTATCAACTGAAGAAAATAAGTTACCTCAAAAACGATAAAAATACACGTCGGTGCTAACTAAATGTTTTGCGATATGGTCTTCATTGTTATCTAAATAGTAGGTAATAAACTGTTTTATTACCTAGACGTACTACCTATTCCTTTTCGTCTTCTTGGATGTAAATAAGTGTATTGATATCTCGGCCCATTCAGCTTGTGAAGAATAGTAATGAGGATGATAAAGGATTGTACTCACAATCCTTTTGATTTGTTTTTGGATGGTAAAACATGTTTCTCTACTCTTTCATATTGAGTAAGTAATTGCCTAATAAAAGATAATTTCGGTACTAACCAATGCGAAAATACCGCTGAAATACATCCTATTAAAGCCCCTACTGCAACATCAAAAGGATAATGAACCCCTACCCAAATCCGTGAGATCGCTACACAAAATGCAAGTATAAGCCATAACCATCCAGTTTTTTTACGAACAAGCCAAAACGAAAAACAAATCGAAAAAAAGAGAATTGTATGGTCACTAGGAAATGAATTATCTACAGCATGGTCGACAAGTTTATTAACATGAGGCAATACTGCAAACGGTTGATAATTCAGATGGAATTTCCCTGCTATTTTTCCAATCACCTCAGCAATTACAAAAGCAACCATCGCTTGAATAACCATCATTCTACTTTTTCTGGACCTAGTAAACCAATAAGCTAAAATAATTAAAGCAAACATATATACCATATATTCTGCCAAAAATACTATGGCTGGGTTTAGGAATGAATATTGTTTACCTAAATCATTAATGGCTCGAAAAATATCAATATTGAATTGAGAAAAAGACATTTTAAATCTCTCCTTTTAGTAAGGTGTTTTACTGAATGCCATATACTTTCATTACGTGAATAGTTTTGGTTATTGTACTCATCTAGAAATAAAAACTTCTTATGACATCGCTTTCTTCTTTTTCACTTTAATAAAAAAAGAAAAAGGAAAACATCGAATTTCCTTACAAATATTCGTGCATTCTTACAGTGTTGTCATTTTTTCGTCACTTTGTAAATAGGTTCATCGTCTTGCCTCTTGCTATATTCATAAACTCTTATATCTACAACTAAGGAAACGATAATTACACATAAAAAAGAGAAGAACCTTGATAAGTTCTTCTCTTTTTTTATTGAATTGTAATATAATTACAGTATGTGAAATTATACTATTTTAACTTTAAAAGCGAAGTGAAAACAACCTTCTTCACTCCGCTTTTGGCATTTATTTAATCGGTTTCCCTGTTTTTAAAACTAAAGAACTTAGCGCAGGAACTTTAATTTTATTATCATGGACAACATAAAGTGGTTTACTTCCCGCCTGCTTCCCGTCTACTAGTACTTTCCAAGGACCTTTCGATGGAAGTGAGATTTCAACGGATTCCCTATTTGCATTATGAGCCACCGTAAAGTATTCATTTTTATTCCCTTCTATTGTATAAGCTACAGTATTTTTCGGAGCATCAATAAATGATACATGTGTTTTTATTTGCTCTGCAGATGTCATTCGAAAAGCTGAGTACTTTTTGCGTAATTCTATTAAACCTTTCATATAATCTACTTCATTATTAAACGCTGCACGGCGCAACCAGTCCATCTGGTTAATTGAATCTGGAGATTTGTAACTGTTATGATCACCATATTTCGTGCGCATAAACTCTTGTCCCGCATGTAAAAACGGAATACCTTGTGATGTTAATAAAATTGAAGAAGATAATTTATGCATTTGTTTTCGCACTTCTTCACTGTCACCTGGATTAGTCAACTCAAGTTTATCCCATAATGTATGATTATCATGCGCTTCCACATAAGTTAGTACCTGCTCTGGATCTTGATAAGTCGACGTATTTCTATCATAGTCAATGCCTGCCATAATGCCTTTTTTAATACGGTCTTCCATGTTTTCCTTTCCATTTACAAATCCATTTTCTTTCTCTTCAAACACACTACCTTTCAATCCATCACGTATATTATCGTTAAAATGGGCAATTCCTTTCATTTTCGCTGCATTTTTTTGATTTGCTTTCAACTCAGCTGCAAGGGGTGTATTTAAATCCCAACCTTCTCCATGCAGTATAATAGAAGGGTCAATTTGATTAACAGCTTTACGTATTTCATTCATCGTTTCATAATCATGAATACCCATTAAATCAAAACGGAATCCATCTAAATTGTATTCTTTTGCCCAATATGTGACGGAATCTACCATGAATTTCCTCATCATTTTTCTTTCTGAAGCCGTATCATTTCCTACTCCAGTTCCATTTGCAAATGTTCCATCTTCATTGTAACGATAATAATAACCTGGAACCAACTTATGGAAATTAGATTCAGCAGCGTTATACATATGGTTATATACGACATCCATCACAACACGAAGATTATTATCATGTAGTGTTTGAATCATTTGTTTTAATTCAGTTATTCGAACAGTTGGCTCATATGGATTTGTAGAATAGGACCCCTCTGGAACGTTAAAGTTTTTTGGGTCATATCCCCAGTTATATTGTGGTTCGTTTATCTTCTCTTCATTTACTGAAGCATAATCAAATATCGGTAAAAGCTGAACGTGTGTAACACCAAGATCTTTCATATGATCAAGTCCCGTTTTCACACCTTCAGGCCCTTTTGTTCCTTTTTCTGTTACTCCTAAATATTTCCCTTTCTGCTTAATCCCACTTTCAGGTTGGATAGAAAGATCGCGTACATGCAATTCATAAATAATAGCATCTTCCGGATTTTTTAATTTAGGCTTTTTGTTAGTGTTCCATCTTTTCGGATTTGTTTCTTCTAAATCAACAACCGCACCTTTATCTCCATTTACAGAAGCAGCACGTGCATACGGATCAACGGCTTCTGTCCACTTATCACCAATTTTCACCTTATACGTATAATAGAGACCTTTTTGATTTCCTTTAAGTTCTGCTTTCCAGGTGCCCTTTTCACCTTGTTGCATATTTATTTCAGTACCTATTTTATCGTTCCATTTTTTATATATAACTAATTTTGCTTCACTCGCAGTAGGGGCCCATACACGGAATTTTGTATGTTGTGGTGTATATATATTACCTAAATCGTTGCCACCGTAATAAAATAATTTATCAAACTCCTCAGTACGAATTACTTTACCGATTTCAGTATTCGTATCAGCTAAGTTTTCTATTTTAACTTTGTATGTTTGTTTTAAATCAATTTTCTGGTCCGTAATTATTTTAACCTTATTCGTAATATCTCCACTGTTTATATCATAAGGACTAATACTCTTAATTTTAATGCCTTCCATTTCAATTTTCTTTTCCTTAATATGAAACGGGACATTCGTCGTTACAGTAATTTCATGGAAACTATCAATAGTTGCTTTTTGAATTGAGAGATCCGATGACGGCTTAGAATTATACACTTTTTCATCACCCGAAAGAATCCATACTTCAGCACGACCGTCTTTTATATTTTCAATCCAACGATCCCCACCATCTTTTTCCCACTCATTTGTACGAATGATAAATCCTAAACGGTTATAATCACCATCTATATTAATCTTTGCGTACTTTCCAAATTCATCTTCACCAGTAAATTCATATGATTTTCCATTTGCATTTTCTCCCCATATCCAAAGGTTCCAGTCTTTTGTATTTCCAGACTGCTCTTTGTAATGAATGATAACTTCAGTTGTTTTTGAATTTGAAACTGCCTTTACACTTTGAAAAGAGAAAACAGATGATAACATAACGATTATAGTAAGCAATAAAACTGATTTGTTAATTAATCTTTTTGTCATTTGCACCACATACACCCTTTCTTTAAATAGTATGAACGATTTATTATGCCTGTACTACATTACACAATTTAAATTAATCTAGAAATCTCTTTTGCTTCACCCCCGTATTAGTTATTTTCACATATGTATTTCAATGATCTTTTCGATACGAAAACGTTTGCATTAATTGTTAAAAAAATAGTTTATTTGTGTCTTCATATATTTGTAAATACGAAAAGGTCAGGGAAATTATTTTAAAGCAACCGTTTGTTATCGCTTTCATTTTATAGCACTTTCCATCAAGAGGTCAATATATTATTAATTTTCTGTTTTTATATACTATAAACCTTAAATCTTTGTCGCAACTTCTTAAAGGTAGAGTGCCTAATTATTGCTTAGTAAGTTTATTTTTCAAATACATTAGTATGAAAAAAACAGCTAATATCCTTAAAACGACATTAGCTGTTTTTCATAATGTAATAATATATGAATAAGAACTATATTTCTAACTTACTTAATTTTTGCTGCATCAAATGCCTTTTGTACCGCTTGAACTTCAGCTGAATTCGCACCATATTTATTAGTTGCCACTCGAATACATGCTGATCTCAATTCTTTGAAGTTAGAAGTCATGTTTAACTCATCTGTATTTGCATAATAGAAAATATCAAACATTTTATCTTCACCAATTCCTTTAACAGTTACTCCGTTATGAGTTCCGCCTTTTGCAATGAGATACGCAACTTTATTAATAATGCTTGAATTAAAATGAACGCCACCTTGATCCCATCCATTAAAATCATTGAATTCGCTGTAATCATCTGGATAAGGTACTCCAAGTGAAGATGGAACAGAAGCTGGGTTTTCCATATCACGGAAGACAGATCCAGTTTGTTCTCCCATCGTCCAATTAAAGCTTCCATTATTTACGTATTTCTCAATAGATGTTCCCATAATATCAGATAGTGCCTCATTAATCGCACCAGATTCACCGTAATATTCAAGATTAGATTCACTAGAAGTAACAGCATGTGTAAATTCATGCCCAGCTACATCATATGCTTTGACGATAGGATCCCCATATACAAGCATACTACCATTATTAGCACTTAACGCATTCTGCCAATTTTTCGGATCATTCGTATCTCCAGAATCCCAAGCATGTACAACTGAAACTACCTTTTGTCCCTTATTATCAAAGCTATTACGGTTGTATTTATCTTTATAAAAATCAAAAACTTTTGTTGCTAAGTAATGAGCACTTACTGCTTTTGGATCGTTAAATGTTGTTGAAGTACTAGTTGCTAATGTACCAGGATAATAGCTTTCTTCTTTCGTAATATCTCTGTAATTCACATCATATGTTTCAATCCCTTGCCCTCTTGTATAATCAGCCAGAGCATATTTGCCATTACTTTGTTTAGAAATACCAAATGAACGAGAGATCCCTAAATCATCTTTTCCAGTGCCCGTTAATGATGTAAGACTGCTTTTTTTACTTTTCTTTAAGGCTCCAACTAGTTTTTCGCTTGCTTTCAAGTTAGACTCTTGCACCATATTTTTTAACATATCACCATTTTGTGCATTTACTAAATATGTTCCAGAAACATAGTTTGGCGTGGCAGCTTCAAATGTAACCTGGTACGCATTGCTAGCTTGGCCATTATTTTCATCAACAAAAATAACTTCCTTAACTTCTGGCTCAGAAATAAAATTGATATCGTTCCCGTACTTCGTATAAATATATTGTTGTGCTTCATCTTTTGATAGATTGATAGGTTTTTTCAATTCTTCTTGTTTTAAATTTTGTGCGCTATCACCTGAAACACTTTTAATAACACCGTTATGATCTACGTGTGCAGTTAATTGATGGCCATATACTTCTTTTCCTTCATATGTTTGTTGTATACGTACAAGTGTAGTCCCATCATATGAATCACGTTTTTGAAGAACTTTATAATCTACTCCAGTTTCTCCATTGACTTGCTTTGAAGAAAGGGCTTGTTCTGTTTTCTCCTTAAGAGCATCTTTTACTACATTCTCTGGTGCCTTTTGTGACGGTTGTGTAAGTTCACCTGAACGGAATGATTCCTCCTGAATTTGAACTTGTAGTTGATCTGTTTCCTCTGCATGACCTACTCCGTATGGTGCTACTGCTGTTAAAGCTAAACCTGTTGTTAATGCTACCTTAGTTAACGTCTTTTTGTTTTTCATTTTTTCACCTCGTATAATTTTGAAATAGAAAGCTTGTACAAAGTATACTGCCTGCTCCTGTCGAAAAAAAGGGAAAATACACAATTTATGTAACATTATGCAAAATTACATAATGTAAGGGCGATAATACAAATAAAGAACAACTTATATATGTGCATGAATTTCAAAAAAAAGAGCACTTTAAGGTGCTCTTCAAATACGATTATAAATTATGCATTGTGTCATTTATTAGTATATGCTCGTCTCATTCAATTGTTTATTTGGTGATTTCGCTGCACAATAACTTATAAAAATTAGTTATCTCATACATTGAAATTCTTCGTTACTATTTGATTAGTAAATAAAAGAGATAGTTAAAATAATGTAAGAAATAAGCATTATAAAAGCAAACCAATAGATAAAGATATCACTCGACATGTATTGTGTTATTCTTTTTTTCATATAAATTTGTTTTACTTATTTACTTTTTCAGGATTAATTTGAAATTGACCTTTCCAAGATCCAGCTATTTTTCCTATTTTATTTATGTTTACATCTAATGTTAAAGGCTGTTTAAAGGAACCTTTTCCTTCAGGACCTTCAACAAATGTAATGACGCCTTCTGGTCTGTCTTTATCACGAATGCCTACATGCTCTAACTGTTTTCCTTCTGACAATAATTCAAATGGTGAATTGTCTTCACCTTGAATAAATGATAATTGTGAAAACATACCATTTCCTGTGTTATATTCAGGATTTTCTTCTTGTTGTCCATTTACTTTTCCATCGCTTTTTATATCTAATCCATTTGTATCAAATTCAAATGGCATTAGAGTTCCATCGGCTTTCTCCACTCTATAATGAACAGATATACGTGCATCTGCCACATATAATTCTTTAAAATGTACAGTTATCCCTTGATCTGTTATCTTTTCATCAATAGGTATAAACTGCCCGTTCAACATACCTTCTTGTTGTACACTGTTTTCATCTTTACTTCCTTCATTCACAACCGTATCATTTAATACTTCATTAGCAAAGTAAGAAGCAATATTAGTTGCTGCAACTTGAACTTGCGGAATCATAGCTATAGTAAAAATGCCTACCGCAGCAACCGACGTATACATGAACCGTTTTGATTTTTTATTCATATTTGAAAATACTCCCTGCTTTCTTTCTATTGTTTGATTTGTACTAAGTACATTATTAGTCTGGTTATAACCATTAAATGTTTGCCATGCTTTTTCGACATCAATATTTATTTCTGGAGTCTCATGAAGCTTCTCCTCGGCTAGTGTTGAATGTTCCCATTGATTTAATTCTGTTAGCTCAATTAATAAATTTTGACACTTCTTACATTTGTCTAAATGCTTTGTAAATTGTTTTCTTTCCTCACGCGAAAGTTCGCCATCAATATATGATTGAATGGATCCCATTTCATAACAAGTCATTTATTTCCCCTCCATTTGTTCAAAAGTTTTTCGGAACTTAAGTTTAGCTCGTGCCAACAATGTTCCAACAGACGAATTGTCAATCTGAAGTACTTGCGCGATTTCTTTATATCGAAACCCTGAAAATTTCATTAATAATATTGTTCGATCTTGTTCTTTCATTTTTTGCAACACCATTTGTACTTTTGTAATTTCTTCTTTTCTAATCCATTCATCATCTAGTGACGAATCAATTTGAACTTCTTGATACTGGGTTTCTTTATCGATTCTTGCCTGATGTCTCTTTTCAGAACGAATGTAGTTATAGGCGACATAAGTAGAAGACTTTATAAGCCAACCACGTAAATTTTCTATTGATTTCCAATCTGAATGATACAGTTGCAAAAACACCTCTTGCGCTAATTCCTCAGCAACTGTCTGTTCTTTAATGATCCATATTATTTGTTTAACAACATACGCATAGTTTTGTTTAAACAACGCTTCAAATGTTATATGTGAAACATTCCTCTCTTCACTTTTTATTGTTTGCATGTAAATAAAACCTCTCTCTCTTTTGATGCCTGCATTATAGAGAAACCAGAATGCTCATTTTTGTGACAAAAAAATAATATTTTTTATTATGTACTACTACGTACATTCATGATATAAACGAATATTCATATTAATTAAAGTAAAAATTTTTCTCAATAACAACATAAAACCCACTCTCAACTATTTTTAAGAGTGGGTTTAATACTATTAAAAAACAATTTTTTAATACCGCTTATAATTTATACTACTTATTATTTGTTCTTTTTTATTGGCACAAATAAATCAACCTTTAATTTTCCTTCTAGGTCTTCTGCAACATTGTTCATACAAAACTCTAAATTATCCCTATCATAATCTGCACTATATTCACTATTTGGTAAACACACTGCGTACATATATCGATACACTTCACTTAATTTATGAGGTTCATCATAGAATTGGTATAGAGCGTATAGACCTCCATCTACACTTTTAAATTGCACACCCTCATGTTGTTCTTTTTCAAAGTTTTCAGGTATGGTCACGCAAGCATCATGTCGGCACATATGGCTTGCAACAAGTTCAGGATTATCTAATGAGATTCCGATAAATGATTGCTCCGGTGGATAAAGCTTATTTTCAATAGACCAGTTCAATAACTTCCCCCAATGATCTTGTGGTTCAAAGTAACTACCAGTTCTTCTTATGAATGCCACTTCTAATGGTCGTAATTCTTTTACAACTACTTTCATCTATATCATCCCCTTATTAAGTATCTATTCAATTTATTTATCTTTCAATTTGATAAATCCCTTTTAAATAAACAAATTTCTTAATTGCATAAATCTTAATTGAAATAAGATTATTTACTACTAAAGTTGTATGTACTTTCATACTTTTACTCGATTCTATATTCTTTTTTAACAGCTATAGTAATGATAAGAAATTGTAAGAATAAAGGAGGATTTAAATTGATTAAAGGAATATACGAAGCACACTTACCGGTTAGCAATTTAAGAAACTCAATTGAATTTTATGAAAAACTAGGATTGAAGTTAGCTTGGAGCGATGAATCAACAGCATTCTTTTGGATTGAGGAAAGGAAAAGTTGGCTAGGATTATGGGCGGGCTCTGAATGTGAAACGAAATATCATCCTTCTTTACGTCATATTGCATTTAGAGTTTCATATGAGAATTTAAAAGAATCATTAAATTGGTTACACTCACTTCAAATTAAAGCTGTTCCGTTTGGGAGTAATGAATCTATTGAACCCTTTGTCCGTCCACATCAAGGTAATGCATCTGTTTATTTTATTGATCCAGATGGTAATAGCTTAGAACTTATTTGTCATATTGTTGTACCTAATGCACTAAAACATATAACTGATAAATTATCCTTTAAAGATTGGGAGACACTATTAGCTGACACATTTGAATGAATATTAACTATAAATCATAATGGATCACCCTTGTTTTATAACATGTATAACAATCCCGACTAATAATGTCCTATCAATTTATCATTAAATAAATGTAAAAAATGCCTCTATTCATTCATTTTTCATGCGTATGTATGTACATTTGTTAATTTATTCGATATATTATGTGTATTGAATGATTACGAAAAGCTTATAGGTCGCTAAAAAACACCTTATATTTTTATATCCATGAAAACTACAAAATGTATAAAATTCCATTTGTCAAATGAATTTAATGCGGAAGGAGGTTTGTGGTTACTTCATCGGGATATAATAATCAGTTTTAAACTGATAAAAATATAGGAGGCGACATTATGTTTCGTACGATTTCAAATTTCATGAGAGTAGCTGAGATAAGAAGGAAAATCCTTTTTACATTAGCGATGTTAATTGTTTTTCGAATTGGCACGTTTATTCCAGTTCCTCATACTAACGCAGAGGTATTAAAAGTACAAGATCAAGCTAACGTTTTAGGTATGCTAAACGTATTTGGCGGAGGAGCACTGCAACACTTCTCAATCTTTGCTGTAGGTATTACACCATATATTACAGCTTCCATCATAGTACAATTACTACAAATGGACGTTATACCTAAATTTTCGGAATGGGCAAAGCAAGGAGAAATGGGCCGTAAGAAATCAGCTCAATTCACTCGATACTTTACAATCATTCTCGCATTCATACAAGCCATTGGGATGTCTTATGGCTTTAATAATATAGCAGGTGGACAATTAATTACAGATCAAAGCTGGACTACATACTTATTTATTGCGACAGTTTTAACTGCAGGTACTGCATTTTTACTTTGGTTAGGCGAACAAATTACCGCTAATGGAGTAGGTAATGGTATTTCAATGATTATCTTCGCAGGACTTGTAGCAGCGATTCCAAATGTTGCGAATCAAATTTATTTACAACAATTTCAAAATGCAGGCGATCAATTATTTATGCACATCATAAAAATGGTTTTAATTGGTCTCGTAATTTTAGCGATCGTTGTTGGCGTTATCTACATACAACAAGCCGTACGTAAAATTCCAATTCAATATGCAAAAGCTGTTTCAGGAAACAATCAATATCAAGGAGCAAAAAACACTCATTTACCTCTTAAAGTAAATAGTGCTGGTGTAATTCCAGTCATCTTTGCTTCCGCATTTTTAATGACGCCGCGTACAATTGCGCAGCTCTTCCCTGATTCAAGCGTATCAAAATGGTTAGTTGCAAATCTTGATTTCGCACATCCAATTGGAATGACACTTTATGTCGGTCTTATCGTTGCTTTCACATACTTCTACGCATTTATTCAAGTAAATCCTGAACAAATGGCAGAGAATTTGAAGAAGCAAAATGGATATGTGCCTGGTATTCGTCCTGGTAAATCAACAGAACAGTATGTAACTAAAATTTTATACCGTTTAACATTTATCGGCGCGATTTTCTTAGGTGCAATTTCAATTTTACCACTCGTATTTACGAAAATTGCTACATTACCACCTTCTGCACAAATTGGTGGTACAAGCTTACTAATCATTGTCGGTGTAGCACTTGAAACAATGAAAACGTTAGAAAGTCAGCTTGTAAAACGTCATTATAAAGGGTTTATAAAAAAAGCGAATTAAGTAAAAAAACACAGTTGGTTATTTTTCCAACTGTGTTTTTAATTCTACTGCATCTAATTTTTCTACTAATGTACCAATGCCCTTTTCCAAGTTCATTATTTTTTCTTCTAACGCTCGAATACGTTTATTGCTCTCATCTACATCATTATATTTCAAACTGTTATTAGAGACTTTGAACTGCTCTCCTAATTCGGAAGTGATATCTTCAATTGTTGATTTTTCATTATTACTGGTTGTATTTGATTTTAATTCAAATTGAATTTCATATGTATTTCCAGTTAACTCTTTAGCTATTTGCGAAATTAAATCTTTATAAGACTTTTTAACCCACTCTTGTTGGAATTCGTTTTCAAAATAAATGATCAATGAATCTTCATTTATTCTAGCTGTCGTTTCTTTGACCCAAGTTTCATATGACGGTCTCGAAATTTTTAATTGCATTTTATCTTTTATTTTATTCCAAATTGTTTTTGATTCCTCTTGTCCGGAAGTACGTTGATTATTTTGCGCGTGATGGATCTGTACTTTAGAAGTAGCGCTTGATCCTATTTCGAACCAAATTTGATATTCTTCATTAGTAATTTTCTGTATGGTACTTGAAATTATATTTTTATACTCCCCTTCAAGCAAATCACGATGAAACGCATCTTCACAAAAGATTATTACTTTATTATCTTTTATCGTAGCGTTTGTATTTCTAATCCATGTCATAAATGTTTTCTCTGCTATTTTAGTTCTTAATGCTTTCTTTACTTCATCCCAGCTACTAAGCTTTTCTTTTTGGACATCTTTCAAGTTAGATGGTTCGCCATTACATAGATCAAACTGAATTTCAAACGTCGTATTAAACATTTCTCTTAATGTATTAAATACTAATTCTTTATAATGAGATTCTAACCAGTCACGTGCAAATTCATTTGGACAATAAATTGTTAATATATCATCCTCTAAATAAACAGTAGTATTAGTAAACCAAGTTTCATATGATGGTTTTGAAATTTGCGGTCGAATTTTTTCCTTTACTTCAGTCCAATTTATTTTCATAATAACTCCCCTCTTCTTACAGATCTCTTTCATATAGCTTAATAGTATTACGCCTTTCCAATAAATAAAGTCAATCCGTATCATGAATAAAATGAAAGCAGCCCTGTTATATGCAGGGCTGCTACTTTATACAACTACATTTCCTTCTCAAATAATCTTCCTTGTTTGAAATAAGACCGGAGTGTGGATCGATTAGCTAAAAATACACCAACCAAAATGAAACAAGCACCTATTCCCATTGTAGGGTTTAAAGGTTCTCCTAATATGATATATCCTACAATAATAGCAATTAATGGAGAGACATATAACCAAGTTGACGGGAATACAGGATTTGTTTTTGATAAGAGCCAATAATATAATCCGTGCCCACCAATTGATCCGATAAAGATAAGATATAAAATAGGCCATTGTACACTCCATGAAGTTAATATAGTTACATTTGGCTGTTCTACAATTATTGATACAATTAGTAGTAAAATCCCTCCATAAAACATTTGAATACCGTTAATAAGAAATGGTGATACACTTTGTAAATCCGAAAGTATTTCTTTTGAGCGAATAGAGCCTATTCCGTAAAAAAATTCTCCTATTATTAATACAAAACAAGCGATACTCCATATGAAACTTACTTCTTGGTGCATTCCTGGTAAAGAAACAAAAACAACGCCTATTAGTGCAATAATTAAAGCTAGCAGTTGCTCCTTTTGTAGTTTTGACTTATTTCGCTTCGCTTGTAATAACAAAATCATCATCGGTCCCGTAGCAGAAAGCACAGCAGCTAACCCTGAAGAAATATATTGTTCCGCCCAGTACAAAGTAGCGAATGTCATAAACGTTAAGCAAAAACCAGCATACATAATACGTTTTGAAAATACATGTGGCATAATTTCTTTTCGCTTTAACTTAAATATAATCATCAGAATTACACCTGCTAAAAAGAAACGAATTCCTGCTGAAAATAATGGGGGCGCTCCTGCTTCAATTCCGATTTTTATTGTTAAAAATGTTGTTCCGAAAATAATACATACTAAAATATAATTAAAAATGACCATTACTCTTCCTCCTTTTTACTCTTAACATGAGTATAGAAGGTATAGTGTATAACAGTGTATCTATGTATATAACAGTTGCCTAAAATTGTAGTTGATTCTCTTTATATTTTTCGCTTAAATTAAATAAAAACGAAAAAGGTGAAACCATGAAGATTGTACTGCGTAAAGAATCCAACATACCGTACTACAAGCAAATATATATGCAAATCGTTGAAAGAGTACAAAGTGGCATGCTTTCGCATGGTGACTCACTTCCATCTTTACGCTCTATGGCCGAAGATTTACAGATTAGCCTATTAACTGTTCGTAAGGCGTATAAACAGCTAGAAAAGAAAGAATATATACGCATTGAACAAGGTAAAGGTGCTTATATACATAAACATGTAAAGAAAGATTCCAAACCAATTCCGTATAAATGGCAACAAACGAAAACCATTAATGTTATGCGATCTCAATATGCAATGAATCAGCACCGGAAATATTACGATTTTTCACAAGCGATTTTATATCCACGTCTATTGCCAAATCCATTCTTGGCAGACGAAATGCATAAAATACTTAATAAAGACCAGATGATCCTAGCAACCTATGGGCCAGTTCAAGGTGATTATGAACTACGGGTTGAAATAACAAAATACTTACATGAACACCAGAAATTAGTGACAGACCCATCTCAATTATTAATTACAAGCGGAGCACAACAAGGAATTGATTTAATTGCTCAAACACTATTAAAACCTGGTGATATTGTGTTAGTGGAAAGTCCGTGTTATAGTGCTGCGCTTGATATTTTCATCAATAAAGGTGCTCAAATTATACCTGTTTCTCTAGATAATCATGGGGTTCGATCCGATTTAATCGATGATATTTGTCAAAGTAAAAATCCCGTTTTATTGTATACGAATCCAACTTTCCAGAACCCGACAGGTACAGTAATGAGTAAAGAACGAAGAATGGAACTTATAGAACTAGCGGAGCTATATGAGTTTTTTATAATTGAAGATGATTCTTTCGGAGAAATATATTTTGAAGATGCTATTGTTCCCCCTCCTATCAAAAATTTTGATACAAACGGTCACGTACTATATATAAAAGGATTTAGTAAAACGTTAGCACCAGGACTGCGTATCGCATCTCTTATTGCCGATGGCCCTATTTTCGAATGGTTATATGCTGTAAAAGGTTCGATGGATATCGGTAGCCCTTTATTAACACAAAAAGCACTTCTACCGTTTTTACGTGCAGAACGTATGAAACATCATTTAGAAAAATTACGTACAGCTTTACAAATTAGACGTGATATAACGATTGATATGTTATCACCACTTAAAGAAATACAATTTGAAATACCTGATGGCGGCTTTAATTTATGGATTACTCTTCCTAATTCGATAGATCCTTTTACTTTATTACAAAAAGCAAATGAAGTAGATGTTTCTTTTTTACCGGGAACAGCTTGTCTATTACATAACGATATAACTCATAACCAATTCAGGATTAGCTATTCTATGTTAAATGAAAAAGATATGTTGATTGGTTTAGAGAAATTACACGATACAATAAGAAACTATACACTTTAAAAGCATATGCACAATCCTTGTAAGCTAACAAGTAAATACCCCAAAATATTTTTATTTTGGGGTATAAAGAAATTTTGAAGTATGCTAAGTCATTACTATTCCACTTTCATTACCACCTTACTTCTAACATGTTTATCTTCACTCAAAATATAAGCTTCTCTAACGCCTTCTTCATTTTAATACCTCGTTATTCTTAACAACCAGTTTTAAAATTTGTCTTTCTTTTCATTCTTCAACACTACTATATTGATTTATAACAATTGCTTTCATGTCCTCTCCCTTGCTGTTTATTTTAATAACATACAATTATTTCTCAAAATTTTTCCCCTTAAATTATCATAAACTTATTTTTGGGGGTAATTATGAAAAAAACAAAGCAAATCTTATGCAACGTAGAGTCATTCAAAATTGTATTTTAAATTAAATTCAAAAGAAATGGAGAGAACTCTATGACCGAAAAGATATTTAAAATAAACGGGATTGATATATGTACAGAAAGTTTTGGGAATCCTAAAAACCCAGCTATTTTATTAATTATGGGTGCAACATGTTCAATGATTTATTGGGATGAAGAGTTTTGTGAATGGTTGGCTAACAGCGGTAAATTTGTTATTCGTTTTGATAACCGTGATGTGGGACGCTCTGTCGCATATGAACCTGGAACTTCTAATTATTCCGTTACGGATATGGCTGAAGATGCAATTGGGGTACTAGATGCTTATCATATTGACAAAGCGCATCTATTTGGTATGTCTTTAGGCGGTATGATCGCTCAAATTGCTGCTGTAAAACATCCCGAAAGAATATTAACATTAACATTACTAGCTACAAGTGTGATAGGCTCTGACAATAACACACTTGACTTACCCCCGATGGATGAAAGAATTTTAACACATCACGCAAATGGCACGCATTTAGATTGGACAAATGAAAATATTGTAGCAGAATATTTAGTTTCAGGGTCCCGTCTATTATGCGGGTCCAAACGCACATTTGATGAAAAAAGAGTCTATAATCAAGTAAAACAAGAAATTGAACGAGCTAACAATTTATTAAGCATGTTTAATCACGCTTTACTTCAAGGCGATGATGCATATGAAGGGGTGCTTCACTCCATACAAGCACCTACATTAGTCATTCACGGAACAGACGATACCGCACTCCCTTTTGAACATGGTCTCGCACTTATCGATGAGATTCCTAACTCAGCTCTATTAACTCTTGAAGGCGCTGGACATGAGATTCATCCTGATGACTGGGAAGACATCATTCATACTGTTACTGAACATACAGCTAAAATAATAGAAAAATAATGAATAGGAGGGGCACGCCGCAATTTGTGTCCCCCCTATCTTTACATGTAAAAACGCCCATCACTGTATCCGTATGTATAGTGATGGGCAATACTTATATTTTTCTATGTTTAAAAAAACGGACAATCTAATTGATCAACAGCTTCCCATGATTTTTTTTTTATATTATCGGTGGATTTATTTGCTTCTAGTGGTAAGCTTTTAAAAGGATTAACTTCTACTTTTAATAAAGATGATGGCTCAACGTATAACGAGAAAACATGGCTACTTGGTATAGCTTTTGACACATCAATATCTCCTACTTGTTTAAAAAGTTGCTGCGCTGCAAAGAAAAAGAAGTTGGTTGGATTTGATTGTTTATTCAGCCATGCAAGCATTTCAGGTGATACTGACTTATGAATATTAATTTTTACTCGGTCACCACGTTTATATCGCCTAGATCGCATACTTCCACCAACTAACTTATTGTTAAGTTTGTAAATCCTAACTCTTTTTGCTTATGCTCTCTATATTTTGGCGAACAAGTGTAGACTAATAATCCACGTGCATTTGTAAATAATGGATTATCTACAAAGATTACATTTGTTAAACGCCCTTTTTGTTTTAAAATCATTTTCAGGCTATTTTTTATGATAACTGCGCCCCCGCCATAAATAAAAACATATGGATCGTCTTTCATATCATCAATTTTGTTAATAATATCCGTTGCAACGCGCGCTGCTAAACCTAATAGTGCTGGTTGTGATTCCTCAACTAATAATGCATTTCTAGGGTGTTTATCATTTAAATAAATTTGATTAAATTCTGTAATACTATCAATTGTCTTTGTTGGATACTTCCGGTTCCATCTCGTAATAATTTGTAGTAACGTTTCTTTCACACCGTACGATAAACCCTTACTTAGTTGTGGTCTAAAGTTTACACCTAGTGAAACGACTTCTTCTGTCGTTCCTGCACCAATATCAAAAGATAATAATGTTTTATCAACAAAATCAATTTCTGACACTTTATTTTGTTCACATTCTATTTTATGTTTTACAACATTTCCTTCTTCATCATATACAATGCCCCACGTCCCAGAAGCACCCTCAGGTAGGCATTTGCAATATTCGATGGAAATATTAATTGTAACATCACGTCCGTTTGGATAATGGAACACAACCTTATGATTCCCCATATAACGTTTCGCATTTTCCGCCGCTATTTCTTGTGTAATAAGCTGCATAGGGAGAGCAACAGATAAATCATATCGAATGTTAATATGGCTAGAAGTTGGACTTTGACGCATAGCACTTACCGCTAAACCAGATAGAATCGTAATAACCATTAACTCATCAGTTGACTTATTCGATTTCTTCTCAACCTCAGTACCTTTTAATTGATCTTGAATGACTTTTTCTCCAACAATATACCGCACATTATTTAACATTAACGATGGAGAACTAATGGTCACGTCAATGTGATTTTCTAATTCAGATAATGAAACATCTCCCTCATCTAACAATCCTGTAGGCTCTCCTATATATAAAGCATATATACTCGGAATAAAAATAGGATCTTGCCCTTTCACCATTAACTTCAAACCGTTATTTCCTGCATCAGCACCAGCTTTTAAAAGAATAGACATAACTACCCCCTAAATTAATCTGACATCCCTTCCAAATATATGCGAGCCCATTCTTTTACATTCAAATGTAATGTAATTTTTTATTAATCTTAAAGACAAAATATTGTATTCTTAACCCCTGTATGTAAAAAACATTTGACAGAAAACCTTTCCAATTTTATACTATGAATGTAAAAAGTTTTTTACAAAAATGGAGGTGTCATTTCTAAATTGAACCATAAAAAATTTATTTTCATGATTACCGTTTTATCATTACTTGGAGTGCTTATACATGGAGTTTATAAATACATCACTGAAGGTGAAATTTTAGGTGGCACAATTTTCACTAGTGCTATAATAATTAGCTACCTTATCAATCATATTACATGGGGAGATCCCCACGGTGTATCAAAAGAAAGTCAGGATGAAATGGGACAACAAATTACATATAAAAGCTCTAAAATTGCATATTTTACGCTCGTAGTTGTAATGTTTCTTATATTACTCTTCTCTGAAGGGTTTTCTATGGGAGCTAATTTAGATGGGGTTAAAAACTTCCCTCTTTTTATTGCACTGTGCTCTTCATTCTTTATTTATCCTATCATTGAACTCATTGTAGCGAAACAATATAAATAAAAAGAAGAGGTTTTCTATAGACGGAAAACCTCTTCTTTTTATAGTTATATACTCTCTACAATCGCTTTTAATTTATTCACAGTCCGCCAATTTCTTACTGTAGCTGGTGTATGCAACTTCTGAAACTGGTTCATTAATTTAGAGTTTCGAATGCTAGTTTTGAAAAATAAATACACAACTTTTTCATGTATATAACAATCTTCATTCATATTTTTATATATAAGCAACTGATCTTTTTCTTTTTTAGAAAGTTCATGTGCTAAGAAGGCAATATGTATACTTTCGCCTTCTCGCAATGAATTGACTTCATAGAGGCATCTTTTTGTAATGTTTATAAATTCCTCATGTGTTCTTAACATAACCGGAACATCAAAACCAAAAACACTTTTAATTTCAGACTGTATTCGTTCCTTTAGAAATGTTATATCTTCCTCAGATTTAAATACGATATTCCCACTTTGAATATATGTTTTCACTTGTTTCAACCCTATTGATTCAAAAGCTTGTTTTAAATCAGCCATTTTGACTATCTTATGCCCGCCTACATTGATTCCTCTTAGTAATGCAATATAAATTGTCATATCAATCCTCCACATTTTAATGAACTGAGCAATTAAGTTGATTTTCACTCTCATATTTCTCGAATATTTGTTTTAATTCCTCTAACATATCATGTATAGATAATATCTCAAATAAAATGATAGATTCGCTTGAAAAATGATGATGATATTGATTCGGTTTACAATGTGCTAAATCATTTTTATTAGTCCAAAATTGCTTATCTAATTCATCAATCAGTTTAAAATGTTCCTTATCTATTTTTTCACAATGATTTCTTAATATAGAAATTATAGAATGAATTGTTCGTCGCAAAACTTCTTTTTCATTTTGTGACCAATCACATGTTTCAATTGGTGCTCGAGCTAAATTATCTATATGATAAATAATTTGCTGTAATAAATGAAGTTGCTTTTGTACAAGTAAAAAGCTTCTCATTTCTTTTTTTGTATGTCGATGGTATTTCCAATCTTTTTGCTCATATTGAACAAATTGTACTGCTTTATGTAATAATACAGTTAATTTAGAAAGATTATAGGTTGTCTCCTTTTTTATAACTTTCCCATCCATTAACGCAGTAAGCCATTCCTCCATAACATTTGCCGTTTTAACAAATAGCTCCTCTGTACATCCCGAAATTGTTTTAACATAGTGTGGTGGCAAAATAAAAAAATTGACTACAGTAGACACTATAATACCAGTAGATGTAGTAGCTAATCGAATTAAAAATGCAGTAAAATAATGATCTGCCGTAATGGGAATCATTGCAACAGCAGTTAAAGTTGCGACTAACGTTCCAGCGTGTAGCCTTAGTTTTTGACATGTAACGATTGTAAACATTGCCGCTAACGCATAAGAAAGAGCCTGATGACCTAGGAAAAATGTGAAAGTCATTGCATACGCCGATCCAATTGTTGAAGCTGGAAAACGAACTAGTCCTTTTTTTATAGAATCCGTTGCTGTTGGTTCAATCGTTACAATTGCCGTAATAACAGCAAAAATAGTTGGTATATTGAAAAATTCGCAAACTAGAACTGTAAGAAAAACCGCAATTCCTGTTTTTATCACCCTTCCACCAATAATATTCCATTTTCTAACTTGATTCATTTGTATTTCCTTCATTTCTATTTCGTTTATTTATATATTTTACAACATATATTGTTCTAAATAAAAAAACTTACTACTTTGCTATGCAAGAGTAAGTTTTTTTATTGTTATTTCATAATAGGTAAATGCATTATAATTTGTTGACCAATTGGTCCCATTCTTCTAAGCCCTTTATCTTGGAAACCAACTTTTTCATATAAATTTTGTGCTGGAATATTTTTTTCATTCACAGCAAGTACAACTTCATTTTTTATCGGAAAATAACGTTGTACAAACTCTTGTAATAATGCCAGTGATTTTTTAGCATAGCCTTTCCTTTGCCTATTGTGATTTATAGAAAACGAAGTTAAAAGTAAAGCGTTTTCATTTTCTGTGAATTCCTGTACTCTATCTCCTGTTTGCAATGCAAAAAGACCAACAGGTACCCCATTGTAATCTAAAATAACAATGACATTTTTTGTAGGATCATTTTTTGCTTTTTTCAATAATTCAGCTGGGTCCGACGTAAATTGAACTTGTTCACTTGGTAAAGTAAATGTTTCTATAACTTCTTTATATTCCTCTTTATACGGAACTAATTGAATCTCCCCTGTATGTATGTTCATGCTAAACTCTCCCATTTTCAACTTATTAACTTAAGCCTTGCTGCACTTTAGAATGTACTTTTCCATCTAAAAAGGTAATTTCAACTAATGCAGTTGGATTGCTACCCTTCCAAGCAAAAATTTGCTTAATTTGTGTAGAATGTTCTACACCTTCTTCTATGAGTAAATCCCCTTCAAAACCAATTAAATCTTTCACTTCTTTATAAGTCATTCCTTCATTTATATTTGAAAAATGATTTATATTGATATATTCTTTCTTCTGATTTTCCATCACAGTAGAAGAAGTCGCTGTTTGCTTTTTTACTTCTTTCTTCTGTTCACATGCTGTCATACTGAAACCTAAGCATAAACTACATAATATTAATGTGCTTTTTTTCATCATAACAGTTGTCCCTCCCATCATAATTAAACCATATATTCCCTTAAAAATAAACTGAATATTTAATATTATATTGAAAAACCCTGTACAATTTAGTACAGGGTTACTGTTAAATTTATTTATTTAAATGATTATTTGATTGGTCATTCTGTTCTTTTCTCAGTTCTTGCTCTTCATCTTTTGGTAATTGTTTATCATTATCTTTTATTGGATTCGTTTCTCGATTTTCAATCATGTCATTTGGAACTTGTGGCATTACTCGGCCAACAATTGCTGCTAACTCATCCAGTATACCTTCACCTGTTTTTCCTTTTTTAATTTGCTTTCCAATTTGTTTCAGTCTTTCATACGTATCAACATCTGCTACAACAACTGCATTAGCACCATCAGGATCGTTTTTCAAACTTTCTGCAACAGAGTATTTAATGGATTCAACACGAGTTCGATCAAGTTTCGCTTTTACATCAATTCCTACGATAGCATATTTCCCAACTACTACCGCTGTCGCATCATTCACACCTGGCACACTTGCTGCTAAAGATGCTAGATGGTCCGCCGCTTTTTCATTTGGCTTATTTGACTTGTTCGTATAATTAACATTTTTCATCGAAACATTTTTTTGCTCTGACTTTTCGTTTGGACTATCCTTTTTTCCAATACTACATCCAGTTATTAAAAAACAAACCATCAATATATATATTAAGATTTTCATTATTCTCACCACTTCACCATTAAAGTTTAATCATAAATTTTTTCAACAGCTTGCATTTTCTTCACTTTTTCTTCTGCTCCGCTATTTGCATTAATGAAGATTTGGTACGTATCTTTCCCTAACGTACCTACAAATTCATAGCAAAGTACTTCGTTATGCAAATCGTTTACTATCATTGCTTTTCGCTCTTCCATTACCTTTACATCAGGGTTTATTTTCTTTCTTGCTTCTGCTGCGGTTAGCTTTGCCGAAGGGATTGTTCGTTTTTGATGTGATGCTAAATATTCTTTCGCCGAAAATCCGACGATAGAACCGTCATCTAAAGCAATTTTCATTTGAATTGCCTCTGGATAAATTCGTACGCCATTCTCATTTACTACATACGTAAATACTCCAACATTATCATATTGTGAGCTATCATAAAGCTCCATATTATGAAACTTATGTTCCTTTAAGAATTTCAAACCTTTACTTCCTGCATCGTTTAAACTAATTTTCTGTTCTTTAATTTCTCGATTATTCATAACCCAAATTGGATATCCGCCTTTTCCGGTAATATCCATATAAAACTCATTATTAGTTGCCTCGTCTTTAATTTTCACACTATAGAAAGATTCTTTCGCACCTTTTCCGCTTTTCTCGACTTCTACTTTTTCATTTCCTTTTAAATTTAAAAACGATTTTGCAATTTTCGCCGCTTCATCTTTTGAAATTGCTTTTCCTTCTGCTGCAAATCCACCTTTTTTATTTTTTTGTGCACTTGTAAAGGTCGGTCCGAAGTTTGTAGATGAATACGATGTTACATTTTTTTCTACTGTCTTTAATCCGTCAATAATTGTATTGTCTGCAGGATCACGATTTGATGCGAGTGCCATCTCAACATCCATCCAACGTAAATTGTTTTTCAAAACAAGATGTTGCACTTTTCTTAGTTCATCTTGTATATTTCCGGCATTTGAGTATAAAGTTTGCAACGTTTTGTATTCTTGATCATTTAATGGTTCTTTTTCTAAATCACGAATGGCTGCACGGTAACTAAAATCACCGATATTCGCTAAAAATTCTTCCGTTTTATTAAAAGGCATTAATGTTAAAGGAAGTTGTCCTACATCCGAACGTGCTTCCGATGTTAATCTCCATACATCTGCTAATGCAGGCGATAAAGATGCGCGAGAATTCATCGCAAGCGTTGTTCCAATTTTATCGTGCAATAAATCAACCTCATACGCTAAATCATGAAACGCACGTTGATAGCTATTTTCTGCTCGAATTAATACTGCATTCTTTTCTTGGTGCTCTTTATAGCCCCAGTATCCAGTTCCAACTACACCAACTGTTAATAATACGATTATAATACCTCGTAACATAGTTCCACCTCCGCTCTATTTACAGAAAATATGTTTCCCGATCTTTTTAATTTGTGGACGAGTCCAAATCCATTTACTTGTTGCAGTATCTGGATTGAAATAATACAATGCGTTTCCTGTTGGATCCCATCCATTAATTGCATCTAATACAGCCTTTTTCGCGGTTTCATTTGGCGTTAAATATATTTGTCCGTCTGCTACCGCTGTAAATGCTCTTGGCTCAAAGATTACACCCGAAACGGTATTTGGAAATGATGCACTTGTAACACGATTTAAAATAACCGCAGCGACTGCAACTTGTCCTAAGTACGGCTCCCCACGAGACTCTCCATATACTGCGTTTGCCATGAGCTGAATGTCGTTTTGGGAATAACCATTTGGAACATTTGTCCCTTTATTTTGAGGTGGTTTATTTTCTTGTACTGTACCACCACTATTTCCTTTATTCGTTGTCGTTCCTTTATTAGCAGTTGACTTATCATACTTTGTTGCCTTCACGAGCATTTGCTTCGTTTTAGCTCCAGCTAAACCATCAACAGGTAAACCGAATTTCTCTTGAAAATTTCGAAGTGCCCAGTATGTACCCCAGCCGAAAACACCATCCACTTTTCCTGTATAAAATCCGTTATATTTCAAACGAGATTGCAGTTCAATGACATCTTCGCCAGATGCTCCCCTTTGAATGACTTGATTAGAAAAGGCTTCTACATTTTTTAGTTGTATACTACTGACCATGAAAGACAGTCCTATGAACGCAAGCAAAACTGCTATTTTAAAAACAGCTTTTTGGCGCATAATTTTCCCTCCTTAATTACGGAAATGATTTCTTGGTTATGTTTTGTAAAAGCCTCGCTTTTATGTAAAGACGACAAAAAAATCCAAACTAATATCGTAGAAAGAAAATGTAAACAATATAAAAAAGGATAAAAGGAGTTCATTATGAAGAATTTGTTAAAGCGTGTCGCACTCGTCCTTCTGTTCCTGACAACATGTTCAAATGTATATACAGGCTCATCAATTGTTCATGCACAGCCGCCATATGCAAAATGGGGTAAGCTTGCTGTAGAAAAGACGAAAGAACAATACCCGAAAGCTGATATAATTGATTATCTTCATATAGGTAGAAAACCGAAAACCGTTCAAATAACAGTTGAAAAATTTAAATTATGGCTACGTGAGGACGGAAAAGAATATGGTGTTTTTGTTGATGTAGAGTTTGAAACGAAGACAGAGAAATTTATTAAGGTATCGTTTCAGAAGACGAGTAGATAAAATAAAAACCTCACTGTTTACATTATAAACAGTGAGGTTTTTATTTCTAAATTACTTTCAATTGTGAAGAAATGAAACAATTGAAATGGATTGAATAGATCTACTTGTACCCTTATTGAAAATTGCAATTCTCTTGTATATGCTCAATAAATAACTTTAATGGAACGAGCCCACGTTTAGGCATATGACTACTTATTACAGCAATGACCTCTAACTGCGGAATGATAACGATGTATTGCCCTCCATATCCCATAGCAAAGTACATACAATACGGTATGTGAAATCTTTCGTTATTCAATACCCACCAGTGATATCCATATGCCCCGACATGTTCATACGTTTCAAATAGAGGTGTACTTGATTCTTCTAACCATTTCGATGATACAATTTCATTCCCCTGCCAAATTCCATTCTGCAAACATAATATTCCGAGTTTTAATAAATCTTTAGATTTCATTTTCATACCGAAACCACCGACATATATTCCCTGGGAATCTTGTTGCCACTTATATTCTGTAATCTCTAACGGATTAAATAAGTACCTTTTCGCAAACTGCTCTGTCGACATTCCAGTAGCTTTTTGGATAATGTAGCTAAGCAAATGCGAAGAACCTGAGTTATAATTCATTTTTGTAGCGGGTTCTTCAATTATTGGTTTTTCTAATATATATTGCACCCAGTTCGCTGATTCTACAAAGTCATTCGGGAATACTACTCCATTTCCAAACTCTTTCCACTCCTCACCAGTAGTCATTGTTAATAAGTGATAAAGCGTCAAATCATGTTTTCCCTCAGGTACATTTTCAATCCACTCTGTAATCGGTGTATGTATATCATTTATATAGCCTTTATCAATTGCAATACCAATTAATAAAGATACGATACTTTTTGTAATCGAATTTATTTTATATAAGTTATTTGCACACTCGGGTGTTTTATAATACTCAGTTGTTAATTCCCCTTTTTGATAAACAAGAAATGTATTTACTTTTTTCTTTTCAAATTTATTTTCTAGCTGCTTGAAATCCAATACTTTACCTCCAATTAAATCATTACCTAATTTATTATATCTTGTAGCTTTAATTAAAACATACTTGTGTTCAAATAAAAAAACAAACCTGCCAGTAATGAACTGACAGGTTTGTTTTTATAATTTCGTGCGAACATTCCAAAGCTCTGGGAAGAAACGTTGATCAAGTACTCGTTTTAAATAAGATACACCAGAAGAGCCGCCTGTTCCCATTTTATGTCCGATAATGCGTTCTACTGTTTTCATATGACGGAAACGCCATTGTTGTAGCCAATCTTCAATATCGATAAGTTTTTCAGCAAGCTGATATAAATTCCAATATTTTTTCACATCTGCATACACTTCTAACCATGCTGCTTCTACTGTTGCATCTTCTTCGTATGGCTGCGTAATATCACGATTTAACACGTCTTTATGAATTGGGAATCCTTCTTTTACAAGAGCTTGAATTGCGACATCATACAAACTTGGTGCATGTAGCGCTGTATGAAGTCGAGCGTGTAATTCTGGATCTTTTTCATAAATTTTCAATGCATGCGGCGTTTTATAACCAAGTGCATACTCAATCATACGATATTGATACGATTGAAAACCTGAAGCTTGACCGAGCGAGTCACGAAATTCAATGTACTCGGATGGTGTTAATGTCGCAAGAATATCCCAAGATTGAATAATTTGAGACTGAATTTTTGATACACGTGCTAACATTTTAAAAGCTGGTTGTAATTTATCTTGTTTAATAGATTCAATTGCTGCATGTAACTCATGTAAAATAAGCTTCATCCAAAGCTCACTTGCTTGGTGAATAACGATGAACAACATTTCATCATGGTGGTCTGACAATCTCTTTTGAGAAGATAGTAAACTATCTAATTGTAAATATTCCCCGTACGTCATATTCTCTTTAAAGTCCGTATGAATCCCTTTTTCCATAATTACCTTTTCATTTTCTTTCATATTAGCCAAACGCCCCTTTTATATATTTCTACTTATATTGGTCTAATAACTGCTCGAACTGGACTTCCATCTGCATCTGATAAGGCAAGTGGTAATGCGATTAGTTCGTAATCGCCATCTGCTACATGATCTAGTACGACATTTTCTAAAATGTGTATACCATGTTTAAACAATTGATGATGCGCTGCTAATTCTTTATCATCTAATGGATCAACTGATGGTACATCCACCCCAATTAAACGTATACCTTTTTCTGAAAGAAACGGTGCTATATCCGCACGTAAATGCGGGATTATATCTGGGAATTCATTCGCTTTACAATGTGAAGATGTGCGTAACAACAAGCGTTCTACGCCTTCTAAATGAAATTTCTCTAATTCCTTTTTCCCAATGCTTTCAAGATTAGAAACGTCAATGATTCGCGTAGGTCCGACATAAACTTGAATATCTAAATCTAACACTTTCTTTCCATCATTATCAAAATGAAACGGTGCATCAATATGAGTGCCTGTATGAATACTCATAGTTAACTTTCCGACATTTACTGAGCCACTCTCTTCTTTTGACCATGATACTTCATACGAGAACGGTGTATCCCCTGGCCAAGTAGCAATATCATTATTTAGCGGTTGTGAAATATCAATCCACTCTGATGTTTTCATACTTATGCCACAACCTCTCGCTTATTTTCAAATTGCTTATACTCTTCATCTTTCATAATTTTCTTTAAAATCATAACAGACTGCCATACTTCTTCGTACGTATTATATAAAGCAACTGGCGCAAGTCTCACTCCATTTGGCGCTCTAAAATCTGGAATTACTCCATTTGCTTTTAACGCTTTACATATACGTGCTGCTTCTGCATGCTCTAAATAAATATGCCCGCCTCGTTTTTCATCCTCAAATGGATTTCCAATTGTAAATCCGAAATTTTTTAATTCATGATCAATCAAATTAAGCATGTATCTTGTAATATGTAATGATTTTTCGCGTAAACGTTCTATACCAGCATCTTTAAAAATTTCAAGAGAACCGATTAAAGGTGCAGTACTTAATACATGTGGTGTACCAATTTGATAAGCACCTGCATGATCAGCAGCTGTTAATGTATGTTCCATATCAAACTGCTTATCTTTTCTAGAACTAAACCAACCTGATAATCCAGGAAGTCTATTAAAATGCTTTTTATTTACATAAAGCCCTGCAACGCCACCAGGTCCCGCATTTAAGTATTTATAATTACACCAAATCGCGAAATCAACATCCCACTCTTTGAAATGATGCGGAATAGAACCGATTGAGTGACATAAATCGAACCCGATATGAATACCACGCTTATGTGCTTCCGCTGTTAAACGTTTCATATCAAGAATTTGGCCGCTTCTATACAGTACAGAAGGCAATAAAATTAAAGCGACATCATCTGTCATCGCATGAATAATATCATCTTCAGAAAGTGTTCTACCGTCTCGGCTCTTCACTCGTACTAAATGCTCATCTGGATCTAGGCCCTTTAATCGAATTTGACTTTGAAGTGCATATATATCGGACGGGAATGTTAATTCATCAGCAAGAATTTTTGTCCGAATTCCTTTCGGCTCATAGAAAGTTGCGATTACTTGATGAATATTCGTTGTCGTGGAACCGGTTACAATAGTTTCTTCTGGTAAAGCTCCAATAAGAGGTGCAGTCAATTCACCTAATTTCTCCGAAAGGAAAAACCACGGATGCTCACCCTCGGTCCAGCCGTCAATGCCATACTCTTTCCATGAATCTAGCAAAGTAAGTAACGATTTCTCTGCTCTTTTTGAAAGTAGCCCTAATGAGTTTCCATCTAAATATATTGTTCCTTCTTTTTTATAAAATTCAGTTTGAAAATCTTTCAGTTCATCATGTTTATCACATTCAAGCGCATACTCATAAGTTGGTTGAAATGGTTCTTTATACATGGTGTCACCTTCTCTTAATTTTCTTTTTATTCTAACTAATTGAAATATATCACCTTAGTTGATATAACGTCAATGATATTATGTCAGTTGACTTTATATATGAATTTCTTTTACAATACAGTTATATTTTCAGATATTTCAGTATAAAGAGGTGATTCTTTGAAAAACACTACTCTTTCATCAAGAAAACACCGCTCCTTAGAAACAAAGAAGAAACTATTACACTCTGGTTACACTATTTTTATTCGTAACGGATTTCAAAAAACGACAATTACACAAATTATTAAATACGCTGAAACCGGTTATGGCACGGCATATGTATACTTTAAAAACAAAGATGATCTCCTCATCGTTTTAATGGAAGATGTTATGAATCAATTTTATAATATCGCTGAGCGCTCTTTTTCGCCTCAAACGACAGAAGAAGCACGTACAATGATTCAAAATCAAGTTAAAGCATTTCTACAATTAGCAGAGAAAGAACGAGCAATTTTACAAGTTGTAGAAGAAGCGATCGGGTTATCAAAAGAGATACGTCAAAAATGGGATGAGATTCGAGAAAGATTTATAAACAGTATTGCGCAGGATATTACGCACTCTCAAAAAAGTGGATTAGCACATACTGAATTAAATAAAGAAATTGTAGCGCGTGCTTGGTTCGCTATGAATGAGATGTTTCTTTGGACTATTGTGCAAAATGATAAAAAGATCGACTTAGAGGAGATTGTGCATACGTTAACTGAGATGTATACGACCGGGTTATATAAATAGCACACCTTCAATAAATAAGGTGTGCTATTTTACATCTATAAAAATATTTTATCAGGGTATGGTAGTGCTAAAGGAGGCTTTTCAGATAATGAGAAATATTGTAGTTTTAAAGATTCACCATCTATTGATTTCAGTTTCCCACTAGTAATTTCACATTCAAACACAACAACAATATATTCTACTTGATCGCCATTCGGATATGTATGGCGATACTCTTCTCCTCCAAACACCCCTTTTTGTTTTTTTACTTGCACTTTCAATCCTGTTTCTTCCCACACTTCACGAACTACCGCTTCTTCTGGAGTTTCTCCAGGCTCAATTGCTCCAGCTGGCAAGCTCCAGTATTCTCCGCCAGGATATTGAAATAAGATTTCCCCTTGCTCATTTTTAATAACAGCAGCTACACTCGGTATTAGAATTAGTTCATGGCCTAATTGTTCGCGAATCTTTCTATAATATAATGAGATTGACATATATTTCACCCCTTTTAAATCCAATTCGAAACAATACTGATTCATAGACTCCTGGCTAGGTGTTTTTAACTTTGCCAAAACGGTAGAAGTAATGATAAGAAAGAAGATGTTGCATAAAACACATAATTTTTTTCAACAAAACCAAATACAGTACTATAATTTATTTGAGTTTGCATTCGTGCAAACTTTATTTATAAGACTTCTACTATGCATAGAAAAGAGGATATTTGTTTCTAAATGAAATAAATAATCCTCTCTTTCTAAATGAAATAAATAATCCTCTCTTTCTAATACTTAAATTCACGTATAATATCTATATTTTGTAATTAAGCGTCTATTTTAGTAATAGCATTCTTCATTCGCTTTTTACCCCTAAGCCAGGTAATGGTGATAGAGGCAATAAGAATGAATCCAAGATAGCCCGTTATAGGATATATAGTTCCTACTAATTTAGTGAATCCGATAAAACTAGCACTAAATGCCACAATTCCAAATAGAACAACAAACATTTTAAATGTTGGTAATTCTGGTTTTATAACCCTTGCTGTGAAAGCATATAACATTCCTACTGCAGTATTGTAAATCATACCTAATAATACAATAGACATCAGCATGCCAAATATTGGAGAAATCTCATTAGCCAAAAATAGTATAGGCATATCTACGTCTGTAATTTTATTTAGTTTAGTGAGCATACCAAGATTAATAAGTAAAATAAGGATGCCTAATCCTATACCACCGAATATCCCTCCAAGTCCCGCTTTTTTTTCATCTTTTATCGTTCCTCCCATCACGATAAGCATAGCAGCACCTGCGGCAATGTTATATGAAACGTATAATAACGCTCCTAATCCCCAATTAGATGCAGCTGCGTTTTGTTTATCTGCAATTTGTTGCAATTCATTAAAACCCATATCCATTGTAATAAAAGAATAAACAGCAATGATGATAACAAGCACAAGTAAAAACGGTGTAACAAGCCCAATTATCGAAATAACCCTTTGAATATTAAAACAAACTGTTACAATAGTTAATACAGTCATAATGATATTACCGATAATACTTGGAATACCAAACTGCTGTTCAAAAATCGAACCTGCCCCAGCCATCATGACAGCTGTTACACCAAATAAGAAAAATGTTATGATTATATCAACAACTATACCGAGGTATGAGCCGCAAATGTAGTAAATCACATTTTTATGAGAATTTGTCTGTAAACGACTGCCCAGTTGAGTTAAATTCATTCCTAAAAATGCAAAAAGAATAGTTGCAACACATGCTCCCAGAATACTTACCCATCCGAAATTTGTGAAAAATTGTAAAACCTCCTGTCCTGAAGCAAATCCTGCTCCGACAATTAAACCAATAAATGCCCCTGCAATTCGAGTACTTTCCTTCATACTTACCTCCTTTTTAATCTGAATTTTCTGATAAATTAATGTGAATAAAGACCAGGAGGAACACGTCCTCCCTTTAGCTATATTAAATATATTTTTTTTCAAAAACTGTAAATCGCTTAATCATTTCTCGATCTGGTTCATAGCCAATCCCTGGTCGCTCTGGAATGATAATCATTCCATTTTCAACAACTACCTCAGGTTCTATAATGTCTTGCTCCCAATAGCGAGAAGATCCTGCAGTATCGCCAGGCATAATAAAGTTTGATAATGTTGTTAAAGCAATATTATGTGCTCTCCCTATACCCGATTCCAGCATACCACCGCACCAAACTGGAATACCTTGTTCCTGGCACAAATCATGTATTTGTTTAGACTCAGTTAGCCCTCCAACTCTTCCAATTTTTATATTGATAATCTTACAACTTCCTAGTTCAATTGCTTTTCTAGCATCCTCATAAGAATGAATACTCTCATCCAGACAAATTGGAGTTAAAAGTTCCCTTTGCAACTGCGCATGATCAACGATGTCATCTGAGGCTAAAGGTTGCTCAATCATCATTAAATCAAATTCATCAAGCTCTTTTAATCGTTCTATATCTTTTAGTCGATAGGCAGAATTGGCATCAGCCATCAATGGAACATTAGGAAACTGTTTCCGGACTTCCCTGATCACCTCGACATCCCAACCCGGTTTTATTTTTATTTTCATTCTTTTATATCCTTCATTAACATACTCATCAACCAATTGAAGTAAATCGTCAACCTTTTCCTGGATGCCAATACTAATCCCAACTTCTATTGCTTTCTTCTCTCCACCAAGGGCGAATGCGAGCGGAATTCCTTTTTGCTTTGCATATAAGTCCCAAATAGCACCCTCAATAGCAGCCTTTGCCATATTGTTCTTACGAATATATGATAGGCATTCAAATACTTCCTGTGGATGTTCAATTTCTTTATTGAGTATACTAGGAATAATAAAATCTTCTAACATATGCCAATTTGTCTTTAGAGTTTCTTCGTTATACCAGGGCGAATGAAATGCAACCGATTCTCCCCATCCGCTAATACCGTTTTCATCCTTCGCTTCAAGCAAGAGAAACTCTTTGTCTTGGAATGTTCCAAAACTTGTCGTGAACGGCGCTTTCAATTGCATTTTTATACGTCGTAAAATAATCTCTTTTACTATCATTTTTCATTTCCCCCTCTATATTTAGATAAGTATAAGTGTATTTTTATCCTCCGCTATTGAATCCTTCTCATAATTCCGTTCTTCTCTAAGTCTTGTTGCTTGACAAAAACATAATAGTGCACAAGTTCATTAGTATCTTTTATTAATGAAACAGCAACATACTGATATGAAAATAAAGTTTGAAAGATTTCCCTCGTTTTAAAACGCCAATCAATTGCAAGTTCATAATCTTTATTTTTCACTTGTTGAAAGCTAGATGGTACCGGTACTAATATAGGTTGATCCATAGTAGCAATACAATGTAGACCTTGCTCAATATTTATAAGTTTTGGCAAATGATTCTTCGATTGTATCCACTGAAAAATATGTTGCGCTTGTTTCATATAATCCTCTTGCCGTTTAGAAATATGAGAACTATTAATCCACCATTCAACTTTAAAACGATCCGAAGGAAGTCCCCGATTCAAGTTATCTTCCATTTCTCCATAGCAATTTTCCATATATGTAGAACAAAAAGCACGTAACTTCGATAAATTTAAATAAGCATTTCGTGTTTCAAGTGGATCATACGTCCATGTGATTAAGTTATATCCCTTTTCATAAGCAAGTTCTTTTTGAACTTGTTTTAGTCTAACTCCAACTCCTTTTCCTTGATGACTTGGATGAATACCAAGCATGTGGGAACATAGATAGTTTTGTCCTTCAAGAAAACCAGGAAAACTGTAGCAAAATCCAATCATTTCCTCATTTATAAAAGCTCCTAGTAAAAGACCTCCATTTTGGGAAGCTGTAATTGTTTGGTGAAGAGGAATTGGTTCCATATTCCATACATCTTTTTCAAGATTTTGCACAAACTTCATCTCGTGATAACTGTTTAATTCACGTATTTCAATTGGTGAATTCACGCTAACTCCCCCGTTTTATATGCTTTTATTGTATTTAATACTGTCCTTGCTAGAATTTCTATACCAGTATATATAGCATTTTGATTAAAGGTCATCTGCGGATGATGAAGTCCTGGCTGCAAATCGCACCCTAATCCCAACATAGTTGCTTTAACGGTTGGATTTTTTAACGTATAAAAATGAAAATCTTCCCCACCTGAAGTAATTATAGGCTCTCGAAGCAGTTGTTCACCTAAGGATTCCACAATCGCTTTTTTCATGAAATGCTGAGCTTCTTTATTTACCTCAGCGGCAGCTACACTCGCTTTTGTTTCTAGCTCAATTTCAACCCCATAAATCTTTTCCATACTCTTAACAATATTCTCGATTTTTTCGGTAAGTTCATTCATGACTCCATTTGTTTGCGCACGCAAATCTATACTAAATGATGCTTTACCTGGAATAATATTTCCTGCCTCACTCCCGGCATAGAACTTTGTCATTTTCGCGGTGTAAGGCACCATCGGGTCTAAATGAATGCTTTTCATTTCATTAATTATAGAAGCCCCAATTTCAATCGAATTTTGCCCCAGATGTGGTCGTGCTCCATGTGCATCTTCACCATGGATTTCACCTACTATAAATTTTGCTGCCCCATGATAAATTGCAGGTATAGCTTGACCATCTTGTAATTCTTGAATTGGTCTAAGGTGAACACCATATAAAAAATGCACATCATCCAACACGTTTTTTTCAATCATTTTTAATGCGCCTGTTCCCTTTTCTTCCGCAGGTTGAAAAATGAATTTAAGTTTAACAGTGGAAACATCTAACTTTTGAAATAAAAGCATTGTACCAAGAACTATGGCCATATGTGCATCGTGACCGCAAGAATGTTTCGCTTGAAATTGACCATCAACCTCTTGCCAGAGCGCATCCATATCTGTACGTAAAGCAATGCAAAAGTCTCCGGTTCCTACCTCACTGACAAGACCTGGACAATCATCAAAGGTTTGCACAATAAAGCCCCGTTCTTGTAAAAAACGTTGGATATATGCCGTTGTTTTATATTCCTTCCAACTAATTTCTGGATGATTATGTAAGTATTCGTAGACTGAATCAATCGTCGACTTAAGTTCTTGTATATATTCCTTCAATTTTTCTTCTCCTCACTTTATACAAAAAAGTAATCTCCATTCAGCTTTTCATATCGGTCCTTACGCTTTTCAAATCGCTCTTTATCTTTGATAGAAACACCGGCAACAATAGCATTCAAAAACGAAAACAGTACCGGAGTAGCATCAATCGTTGACCTCTCAGATGAATACATGGAAAAAATAGCATCTGCATATTCCCTAATTGGAGCAAGTGGTGAATCAGTAATTCCAATCACAAAAGCTCCTTGCTCCTTAGCCATCTCAGCCACTTTAATTGTTTCTTTCAAATAACGATGAAACGAAATAGTAATTAAAGTTGATCGATGATCCATCTCGCTTAAAGTACAAAGCAAATCGTTTGTTTCCGGATGAAGAATTTGAACATTTCCCCTCACTAAACCAAGAGTCATTGTAAGCCAATTAGCTGCAGAAAAAGAAGATTTTAACCCTAAAACATAGATTTTCTCCGTTTTTATTAATTGATCAACAACCTGTTCAATCTCATTTTCATCAATATTATTGATTGTTTGTTGTATATATTGACAATCTCGTTCCATGACTTTTGCATAAAAATGAGGTTGTTCAGCTAACTCGAGTTTGCTAGAAAAGTATTGTCCAAGACTGCTTTGCATTAAAAGCAGTTGCTCCCGAACCATTTTTTGAAGTTCAGAAAATCCCGATAGTTTTATAGAGTAACAAAAACGAATCACCGTTGTTTCACTGACTCCAACTTGCTCACCAATCTCACTTGCTAATTTAACAGCAAATTCGCCTGGTTGTTCTAATAAATATTTAGCAACTTTTTGTTGACCTTTAGAAAGTTGATTATATTCCTGTTGAATAATTTTTTTCAGATCCAAACATGTCATCCTTCCTAAATGAATTTAAAACTTCTATCAATCGAAAACACGAAGTCTAAACTTCACATTTGCGATTGATAGAAGATTAACACATATTACTAAAAAATTCAATAATAATTCTGAAAATTTAATCTTTTATAATAATCTCTCCTATTTTTTTATCATTACCTTAAGGGGTACCGCCACATTTCTATCAAGATAAGAAAGATAAATCCCCAATTACTGAAATATTTAACGAGAAATCTTCATAAAAATAAACCATTACCCAAAATGTTAAGTAATGGTTTATTCAATCGTTCCTTCATATGCGATTATAAAACGTTCTAGTGCTTCAATTGCATACACATCTAAAAAGTTAGTCGGTTTA
Organism: Bacillus cereus group sp. BfR-BA-01350; assembly: GCF_022663775.1. Taxonomy (NCBI): domain Bacteria; kingdom Bacillati; phylum Bacillota; class Bacilli; order Caryophanales; family Bacillaceae; genus Bacillus; species Bacillus cereus group sp. BfR-BA-01350. The sequence continues at coordinate 415,559 of NZ_JAKUGD010000002.1, read as the reverse complement.
AAATATGGTATTCTCCTAAAAACAATAAGCACAACTGAAGACGAATAGCTTCCTCTCCATTCAAACATTTCACACTCTTTAAGAGGTTTTCATGACGAAATTACATCGAGTGTAATACTGTAATCTATTTTAAGAAATCGCGGTATTGGTTCATCAGTTGTATATTGATAGCTCCTTAAATTACAGGTGCCAACTAGCGTACTTTTTCTTCATTCGGTCTACTTACAATTCCAAAAATAAATTTATATTCAATCCTCCTCTTTTTAACCTTTTTAAATCCTTCTTTCGTATCTAAAATTAAACACGTTTTCCGAAACCATATTCGTACATATAACGACTCAAAATAAATAGGTTTTATAATTCCTCGTTCTTCAAATTCAGTTCCATCTTTATTTTCAGTTTCTGTTCGAACGAACCACTTATTTCCGATGCCAATTTCAATATACTTCACATAAGTACCCCTTTCGGAAATTAATTTCTAACTATTCTATTATTTCCCCGGTAAGCGCACATTCCGACAGAACATGAGCCCATAAAGAAAAAGTAGATTACAAAAATCTACTTTATAACTTATATTTTTGCATCCGTTTATAAAATGTACTTCGAGGTACATCTAAAAGTTTTGCAGCTAACGAAACATTTCCATTCGTCTTTTCTAGCGCTTCAATCATACTATCACGCTGTATTTTTTCACGGAAATTCAATGTATTCTCTGTTTTATTTTCTGTTTGCAATTCAAGCTGATGTTGATTTCCCATCATTGTTTGTAATAAAAAAGAGATTTGTTTTTCGCATATTTCCCGTCCTTGCGACAAAATGTATATGCGTTCTAATACATTTAATAATTCCCGAATATTTCCGGGCCATGTATGCAGCGCAAATTGATTACAAATACTTTTTGGAAATACAATATTCCAATTCTTTCGTTCACAAAATTGTTGTATGAAGTACGGAATATCCTCTTTTCTTTCTATTAACGATGGAACATATAGTGGATAAACATGTAAACGATAATATAAATCTTGACGAAATTTCCCTTCTTCTACTAATCGCAATAAATCTTTATGTGTCGCAGTAATAATACGAATATTTACCGGTACCTCTTTTGAACTGCCAATTGGGGTTACTGTTCGTTCTTGTAAAACACGCAATAATGCGATTTGCATCTCTGGTGGCACTTCACCAATTTCATCTAAAAATATTGTTCCTCCGTCTGCTTGTTCGAATTTCCCTTTATATCCTTGGCGCCGTGCACCTGTAAATGCTCCTTCAGCATAACCGAACAATTCACTTTCCATTAATTCTTTCGGTAATGAACCGCAGTTAACAGCTATAAAAGGGCCATTTTTTCTTGGACTATTTTCATGAATCGCTCTCGCTACATATTCTTTTCCTACACCTGTTTCACCACAAACATATACACTTGCGTCAGTTGGTGATACAAGCTTAATTTCTTCTAATGTATGTTGAAATGCACTACTTGTCCCAATTACTCCAGGAAAAGTGATGCCATTTATAAATGGGGACGTCGAAAATGATTTTACTTGTTTATTTTCCTTTACATAAATACATTTCCCAATCATTCTATTATTACTGTATACTGGAACTTCTAATTTAGTTTTCAATCCATAGTGCATTAAATCTGCAAGTTTCATTCGTGACCAATTACATACTCGTTCCCGAACCCTCTTGCTCGCAGAAACGATAACATCACGATGATTACAAATTACAACTTGTTCATCACTATCAATTACATCTAAAAAACGATGGATTAAATGCAGTTCATTTTGATGTACTCGAATACTACATTCACGTTCAATCGCATGTGCAATCGAAGTTACCATTCCGAGCATATATGGATGCGAAAATTCAATTGGACAGGAGAAATCTAGAACACCAATTAATTTCCCATCATCGTTATGAATGGGAGCAGCCGCACAGCTCCAGCTATGAGATGCGACAGAATAATGCTCTGTACCACTTATCATAATAGCCTCTTCAATCTCAAGCGCTGTTCCTATCGCATTTGTACCAACAGCCGCTTCCGTCCATTTCACACCTTCAATGAAATTAATCTGTTTCGCTCGTTGCAACGTTTGTTTATTTCCACTTAACGATAGAACGTAACCGTCTGGATCGATTAATAATGCCATCATTTGCAGTTCATCAATGGTTTTTCTCATATTTTGTATTTGAGGTATCGCTATATCTAAGAAGATTTCACTCTTTTTCTTTTGGTCTTGAAAAATATCAGAAGACAAAATTTTCTGACCTTTATTCATATGAGGATTCACATTTGCTTGTTTACATCGATACCATGACTCTGAAATTCTTTCGTTTATACGGTTCGAATCAAGGACACCTTCATCAACAAACTTTTTCCATGTATGTAAGTAAAACGGTGAAGCTAACATTGTATCATCTCCCTACTTATTGTTTTGGAGATCTGTAAAAAACATACTTTTATTATAAAACTGAATAAAAGCGTTTTCAACAAAACTAGAAAGACGACACAAATATGTTAATAATTTGAATATCTTAATACGCTTCTTTATTCTTTTTTAGTAGCACTATGTTTTGTACAATGGACGCAAAGAAAATACATAACCAAAACCACATTTGTGGATTACCATTTATAAAGAAAATAATTACGGCTATTGCAAATAAAATAGTAGCTGCTACACTAAAATATAATTTTGTTTTCATTCCCACCATCTCTCACCTCTCTATCACTTTATAGTACATACTAACTCTTCATTTTTCATCTCTACTATGTACTCCTGTAAAACATATTCTCTTCCGCCATGCTTTTCATACCATTCATGTATTCTTCTAGCATGCTTCTCGTCATTTCTAATCTTTGATTCTATTTCTTTATACTGTTCATAACTATCATATTCCCATATGGCAAACACTTCGCTCGTACCATTCTTATTATCTTTCATCCAGCGTCCTATTAGCCTGGAACCATACTTTAACTGATTAGGTAAATTCGTGTTATTAAAATGCTCATTAAATATTTCTACAAATTCATTCTTTACTATATAGTACTTTCTTCTGTAAAACATATATTTTCACCTCTTTTATGAACAGACTCAAATACACCTTCCCATTACTACCGTATTATAATACTTCCCATCCGACAGCCTTTTATCATTTTTTAAAATACCTTCTACTTCAAAACCTAATTTTTTATATAGCTGAATGGCTTTTTCATTTGTCTCTAATACTTGTAATGATATCTTTTTAATCTCATTTTCATCAGCCCAATGAATAGATTGTTGCAATAGACTCTTACCTATTCCATATCCCCAAACCTCTTTTAAAATACAAACGCCAAATTCTACTTTATGAGATAATCTCTTCAAATTTGAGCCTTCGCATCTTGAAAATCCAACGATTCGATCATGTACTTCCGCAACTAAAAACAGGTTCTTACTCTCTTCACTATCTGTTTTTATTATGTTTTGGAATCCTATCTTATCTATAAATCCCTCTCCAGCTTCTCTATCCATATTTTCAGTTTCTCCATCGATCTGAACTCTAATTTCCGATAACTGTTCCGCATCTGTTTCAGCTGCAGAACGAATTGTATAAACTAATCCATTTATGTGAAACTCTTGCCTTTTTATAATCATGTTAAACTCCTTTTAAATGCAGTCTATTGATGCTATTATAATTTCTTTACCTTGTTTCTCAAATTCTTGAATCGTTTCTTTACTAGCCTCCGAATCTGTTATTATAAGGTCGATTTCAATCAGTGACTCTCCTTTTATAAAGTAGTCTATTCCAAGTTTATTATGAGGAGCTAAACAAATATTTCTTCTAGCAATCTTACTTACTGTTTTACTAAAAAAAGCAACTTCCGGTGTTGCAGTACTTATACCGTTTAATGAAATGCCACCACCTGTAGAGAAATTAAGATCAATAGAAAATCTACTTATCAACTCTGAGGCAAGTGTATCTGTCATATTTCCTGATGGTTTCACCATTCCACCAATTAAGTACGTATCAATGTTCTTATATTCCCGTAACGTACTAGCAATTTCTAAAGCATTCGTAATAACTGTAAATGATGTTTCAGGTAAATATTTTAACATGGCATAATGAATAGAAGCTCCACCAATAAAAACGGAATCTCCTTTTTGTATATAAGAAGCTGCGATTTTTGCAATTGCATCTTCATATACAGAACCATTACTATAACGTTTCAATGGCTTGGCAGCTAAATTCCTTACTCTAGCAAGTTCAATTGCACCTCCGTGTGTTCTTTTTAATAAGCCATCCTTCTCCATAATAGACAAATCTCTTCTTATTGAATCGATAGACATATCGAAACTTTCCGCAAGATCCTTTGCAATTACCCTTCCATTTTTCTTAAGTAACTCTAAAATTTTCTCTCTACGCTCTTCAGTAAACATGTGTTCACCGCCATTATTGAAGACTCTGAAATCTTATCCTTATTTTAATTATATGCATGTCTCTTCCGCTTTACAATATTTTCAATTCTTATTCACTCCGTTTTATTCAGCTTTTTCCCTCTTTCTATTCTCTTAACTGGATAACGAAATAAATGTATATTTACATATTCCACAAACACACTTCCATTTATCTTCCTATTGATGTAAAATTATTCCTATGTTTTACTTTTTAACACAGAAAGGAATTACTATGAAATCTATAATGAAAGTAACTTGTACAGCACTATTATTTACAGGACTAATGGCAGGATGTAATGGGAATACTGCACCAAAACAAGAAAAGGGCGCTCTTGAAAAGAATGCAATGCGTTATGGTGAAATAGTTAAAAACGAATACTATAGAGCAACTGTTGAAAATGCAAAGTTTGAAAAAATAGACAAAGAACGGCGCATTACTACTCGTGTTATGATTAATAATGTTCGAGACGATGGACAAACTATTGATCTTTCGGAAATAAAATATTTCATACAAGATGAAAAAACTGGTCAGAAATATGAAGGTGAAGCACATCCGATATATGACGAGCACTATAAAAATGTTCCACATGAATTCTCTTTAACTACTGACGTTGTATTTGAACTGAAAACTTCACCAAAAGATTTAAATAATATGTATCTATACATAGATAGCAAAGCTGCACCGTTAACAGATACATATTGGAAGCTGGATCATTTAGTATCTAAATAAAAAGACCAGTCTTAAATGACTGGTCTTTTTACACTCATGTATCTATTTTTCATTAACATTTACATTGATTTACTAATAACAACTTGAATTACATCAGCTAAACCAGTGTGCCCTTTCCCTTCAACTCGCTCTTGTTCCCCATTAAAGAAATGAATTACCTCATGTTCTTCACACCAAGTAAGAATATCAATTGGATCATACAGCATATCAATATCTTTTGGCCCACCAGTACCATAATTGATTTGTTTTTTGGAGTAAACTTCAAACATTATTAATCCACCAGGCCTTATCGTTTGTATCATTTTATCTAATATCATTTTTTGATGATCATTATGAAAATGTCCAAATACCATAATTGCCGCATCATATTCATTTACTGGCAAACTATCAGCTAATAAATCTACTTTTTGTGTGTGTACGTCTACGTTATGCTTCATAGCCAATTTTTTTGTCTTTTCTAATCCATCTTCCGAGTAATCAATAGCTGTCACTTTATGTCCTTGTCTTGCTAGAAATATAGCATTTCTACCTTCTCCCTCTGCGAAAGCTATTACTTTATTATGATTTGCTAAACGAAATGCTTGTTCTCTAATAAATGTATTAGGTTCTTCCCCGTAAAAATATTCATCTGATTTATATCGATCATTCCAAAAGTTATTCATCATCATCTCTCCTTCTTCATATCATTTTCTAGTTAGAACCGCTCATCTGTAATATCACTATTAATAGCTATTGCTGCTTTATTCCCATGTGATGCAGCAATAATTAATGAGGATGGTCCTTGAATCATTGTTTCTCCTGCTAAGTAAATATTTTTTTCTGAAGTACGTCCAAAATCATCAATTACAAAAGTTCCATTACTTTGCAACTCACAACCAAGTTGTTCTATAAATTGATTTGGTCTAAAGAAAGTAGGTACTATAAATCCTCCAGCCCTTTCAATCCGTAAACCTGAATAAAACTCTACTTCTTTTAAATAACCTTCTTCGCCTTGTAGTGCACGTATAGGTTCTGTAATAACAGGTATATTTTTATTAGACAGTTCATCCATAATAGCTTGACTTAGCTCATTACCATTTGTTGCGATTACCAAATCGGTAGACCAATTATAAACTAATTTTGTCATATGCAACGTATAATCTTCGTTTTCAGAAATAATAATGAGCGGTTGATCTTTTAATTCCCATCCATCACAATACGGACAGCTAAATAAACTTTTCCCATAGTATTCTCGAACATTAGGAATAGATGGGAATTCTTCCTGTATACCCGTCGCTAATAAAACTCTTTCTGCCAAATATTTCGTGTGATCTTTGGTCACAATTTCAAATAAACCAGTGGATTGTTTTGTTATCATTACAACTGCTTTTTCATAATAATGAACTGATGGATACTTCATCAATTCATTTAATCCTATTTCCTTAAACTCTTCAGGTTTAATCCCGTCACGCGTAATAAATCCGTGAGAATTTTGTGTTACACGATTCCTATTCGTTTTATTATCAAATAACGCTATTTGTTTACGAGCTCTTCCTAAAACTAAACTCGCATTAAGTCCGGCTGGTCCTGCACCTATTACTGCACAGTCTATATATTTCATAAGCAAATATCCTCCATGAATGAATAAATTTAACTATAATTAAAGATATTAAAGAGTTCTTTTATCTTTAATATCTTTAAAAATAAAAGCGGATTAAAAATCCACTTTTATTTTTTTCGCAAGATCTACAATTTTTTGATTTCGTAACTCTTCTTCCATTTTCTCTTCTGCTGCGAGCATTGCTTCATTAATTAAACATCCAGGTTTTTCATGTAAACAACATTCAAACAATGATGTTTTACCTTCAATCGCATGTATAATATCTAAAAATGAAATATCTTCCCAATTATGACTAAGCGAATAACCACCTTTTGGACCAGATGATGAATGTATCATCCCTTCCTTTGTTAACTTAGTTAGTATTTTAGACAAGTACGTTGATGAAACATTTTGCATTTCTGCTAATTGGTGAACGCTAACTAACTTATTGGGTGTTGCCTTTGCCAGAAAAAGCATTGTATGAAGAGCATAATTTGTAGCTTTAGAATATTTCATAGTACAGCTCCTATTGTAGACTTCATATATCTACAATAACTTTATTTCTGTATCCTGTCAAACATTTGTAATACTCCATGCAAAATTATCTCTCTTCAAGTAATACATCGGCTGCGCAAATCGTTACTTCTCTAAATGGATAGTCAAATAAAACCCCTAGTTCAAAACCCTCTCCAGCAAGATCTATTTCATGACTTAACCACCAAGAACCTTCAAAATTTTCCGGAATAGAACATTTCGTTACTCCTGTAAAAGTTACTTGTAGTTTATCAAATTCACTGAAAGTACCACTGCAATCTAAAGTTATAATTAGCGTAGATTCTGATTTTCTCTCCACTGATTTGACTACACTGTCATGTAGTGAGTATTCATGTAGTTGAACGACATTCTGCGCGAGCTTTTCTTTTATAGACTTATAATTATCTATATAGGCTTGCTCTAAATCATTCATTCTTTTCTCATAATCTTTTGTCCACTCAAGCATAAGTCTCTTTAATTTTTCCGTTGGGTATTCTGAATTAATTGTATTGTCATGAATGTATGGATGCAGTGATTTAGGGAGGAACTTTAATAAATCTTCTTTCTTTTCTTCCACGTCTTCTCTCAAACTTTGCTTATAATCTATTCCTACCTTTTCGCTCTCTCGCAACATCTCTTCCCATTCTTCTACTGTTTCTGAAAAAATTAAAAATCCAGACACTTGCATTTCTTTATACCAATCTTTATTGAAATATTTCAATAGCTTCCCTCCTAAAACATTTTAACATCCAACAAAAGCGATACATCTATTTATTATATCATTCCAATAACTATTTTTTCTAAAGAAAAAATGCAAAACTGTAAATATTCCGCCTTTTATTTCTAAAACTTCAGAATATTTACAATAGTAGATAATTAGAATACATTTTACTAGTACAAAGATTCACATGTACAAAATCTAAACAAAAAGGGATGGTTATATGTTGAAGAAATTAGTAGCAGGTACATTAGTAGCGGGATTTGCATTAACTGGAGGACTAGGGGTAGCAAGTGCTGAAGAAAAAGGTAACACAATTAAGTCTTTTGATTATTTAAAAGTGGATGAACAGAATGTTAATTCACTTACAAAATTAAGTGATCAGGATAAGAAAGATATCCAAATTACTATGGTATTACCAGAGCAAAATGAAAATGGAGATTGGCTAGCTTATGGTTTTACTAGCCGCGAAACATTAGATGCTTATATTGAAAAGGATAAAAAAGTACTTAAAAATAAAATTAATCCTTTAGGTAGCGGTGCTGGTAGTACTGATTTTTATGAACATAAAGATAAAGGTGGCCAATATATTTACTGGAGCAGCGGCTTTAAAAACTTACCATCTAGCTGGAACGACAGAATTTCCTCTGTAAGTACAGCATCACCTTCAGCAAGTTATTCAACGACACTTTGGGAGCATACTTCAACACAAGGCTATGGAAAAGGTGTTGTATTCAAACATGCGGATTGGTACGGTAAAACTGCTAATTTAGCTGCTGATTGGAACGATATTACTTCAGCGATTGACGTAAAAAAATAATAGGATATTCAATTTTTTCTGTAAAAATTCAAACCACTATTCTCTTATTCATTTAGAGAATAGTGGTTTATTATATTTCCATCTAAGCATGTACAGCATGTCCTACCGCTTGCAATAGCGCTTCATGAATCGCTTCAGATAAAGTAGGATGCGCTGCAATATAATCTCTCATAATATCGGCAGTAACTTCTGTATGAATCATTACAGTTCCTTGTCCAATCAGTTCGGTTGCACGTGGACCAATAATAGAAATCCCTACAATTTCTTGATATTTAGGTTCCACAATGACTTTTACTTTACCCGTTTGTTCTCCAATAATAAGCGCTTTTCCATTTGCTGTAAAAGGAAATTCTCCAATTTGTATGTCACCGTACTGCTCTCTTGCATCTTTTTCTGTTAAACCGACACTAGCAATTTCTGGAGCTGTATATATACAGCGAGGTACAGCATGGTAGTTTACTTTTACATCTTCTCCACTCGCGTGTAATGCTGCCGTAGTTCCTTCATGGAAGGCAACGTGAGCAAGCTGGATTCCACCAATCACATCGCCTGCTGCGTAAATATGTGATACATTGGTTTGCATATGTTCATTCACAGAAATTCCTTTATTTGAATATTGAATGCCTGCTTTTTCTAAATCTAATTGTTGTACACGTGGTTTTCGGCCGACAGAAACGAGAACAAATTCTGGATTAACTTCTTGGATACTTCCTTCATATTCAAATGAAGCCTGCTTCTTATAATTATTTAATCCTTTTAAAGCTGCTCCTGTAAATATTTCTACACCATCATTTTCTAGTTTCCCTCTTAAAATGTGTGCGATATCTTCATCTTCACCTGGTAATAATTGCGGCGCCATTTCAACAATCGTAACTTTTGTTCCAAGACGACTATAAATACTTGCAAACTCGCATCCTATTACACCACCGCCAACGATTAATAATGATTTTGGTATATAATCTATGGACATTGCATGGCTGCTATTTAAAATCCACTTTCCGTCAAATGGAGCAAAGGGTAATGCAGTCGGTTCTGAACCTGCCGCTATAATGAACTGTTCTCCATCTACTACATCTTCTTTATCACCGTATATAACTCGCACACGATGATCCGTTTCAAATTTCGCTTTACCTTGTATAACTTTTATTTTATTTTTCTTCATTAAATATTGAATTCCTTGAACGAGCTGCGTTACGATTTGTGATTTCCTCGCCTGCATTTGCTTCCAATCAATTGATATACTTCCATTATTGAGTGTAACTCCATAATGATTCGCTTTTCTCACAATGTCATGCACTTCTGCACTTTCTAACAATGATTTTGTAGGCATGCACCCAACATTCAAACAAGTCCCGCCAAGATCAGCTTCATCAATAAGAGTGACATCTTTTCCATTTTGAGCTGCGGTAATTGCCGCTACATAGCCAGCAGGTCCGCCACCAATAACGACTAGTTTACTCATTCTCTCACCTTCTCTTTATAAAAGAATTGTTACAGGTTCTTCTAAATAACGTTTAATTGTGCGTAAAAATGCAGCTGCTGGTACACCATCTAATACACGATGATCGAATGTTAAACTTAAAGGTAACATACTGCCTTTTTTTATTTTCTTCCCTTTATATACTGGAACATGTTCAATTGCACCTACACCTAAAATACCAGTTTCAGGTGTATTTAATACTGGCGTAAAATATTCAATACCGAAGCTACCTAAATTACTAATTGTAAAGGTTGTCCCTTGCATATCATCACTACTTAAACTACCTTCTCTTGCTTTTTGTGCAACGTTTTTAATTTGTTTAGATAACTCTACTAAAGATAGATTATTAGCAAAGCGAATAGCTGGAACGACTAATCCTTTTTCTAATGCGACTGCCATGCCTAAATGAACATGTTCAAATTGATAAATTGTATCATCCATATAAGCACTGTTCATTTCTTTATGCTCTCCAAGCGCTAATACAACAGCACGAGAAACGAAATCCGTAATAGTTAGTTTGTTATCGTATCGTTTTTGTACAACTGCCGCTATTTCTTTATGTAAAGCAACTAAATCTGTAACATCTACTTTCATCGTTAATGTTAATTGCGCACTATTTTGTAAACTTGCATGCATACGGTTTGCGATTGCTTTCCGCATACCAGTAACAGGAATTACTTTACTTTCTTCTTGTTCAAGTACTTCTGGAATTGTTACTCTTTCTTCAATCGCTTTTAATACGTCTACTTTTGTAATCCTTCCGCCAGGGCCTGTACCAACTAATGCTTTGATATCTAGATTTTCAGACTTTGCAATTTTCTTCGCTACAGGTGAAATTTTGATTCTTTGCTTCGCCACTTCTTTCGCATATGGTTCTGGATGTTGGACCTTTTTAGGCTCTAGATTAGGTGCTTTTTCTTCTACAACATTTATACTTTCATTGATTTCTACTTTTTCGTTCAGCTTACCGATATAGCAAATGACAGTGCCAGGTGGAACTCCCTCATCTTCACTTACAGCTATATCAAGTACAGTTCCATCAGCTGGTGCTTCTATCTCTGTTTCAATTTTTTCTGAATTAATACTAGCAATTAATTCTCCTTTTGCCACATTATCACCCGCTTTAATATTCCAGCTCGTAATAATACCCTCTTTCATCGCCATCCCTAACTTCGGCATTACAACTTCTACAGCCATATTTCTCTCTCCCTTCTCATCGTTTCATTACACATGTAATAAAGATTGGTCTCCGATCATTTCTGATACAGTTTCAATTACTTTCTCTGGCGTTGGTAAATATAACTTTTCAAGTGGTGGCGAGAACGGAACTGGTGTATGTGGTGCTGTAATTCGTTTAATAGGTGCATCTAACAAATCAAATCCTTTATCCGCTACAATTGCCGCAATATCTGTTGCGATACTACATCTAGGGTTTGCTTCATCAATAACAATCAGTCGATTTGTTTTTTCAACAGATGCTAAAATCGTATCTTCATCAAGTGGTGATAAAGAACGCGGATCAATCACTTCTACTTCAAGTCCTTTTTTCGCTAATTGCTCAGCAGCCGCAAGTGCTGTATGAACTTGTTTTCCAATGGCGACGATTGTTACGTCAGAACCTTCTCGTTTAATATCTGCTTTACCTAATGGAATTGTGTAATAACCTTCTGGCACTTCACCTTTCATATTGTAAAGTGTTTTATCTTCAAAGAAGATTACTGGGTCATCATCTTCAATTGCCGCTAATAATAAGCCTTTTGCGTCATATGGAGTAGAAGGAACGACAACTTTTATACCTGGAATGCTCGTAAATAACGCATACAAACTTTGTGAATGTTGTGCAGCTGCGCTAAAACCTGCACCATGCATCGTACGTACTGTAACTGGCACTTTCGCTTTACCACCGAACATATAGCGGAACTTTGCACCTTGGTTTAATACTTGATCAAGACAACTACCGATAAAATCATTAAACATTAATTCAGCAATCGGACGTAGTCCTGTTGCCGCAGCTGCCATTGCTGCTCCCATGTAACCCGCTTCTGAAATTGGTGTATCTAAAATACGATTTCGGCCAAATTCTTGTACAAGGCCTTTCGTAACACCAAGAACACCGCCCCATGCTTCATCATCTTGCAAGTGATCAACTTGTGCACCACCTGCAACGTCTTCTCCTATTAAAATTACGTTTTCATCACGACGCATTGAGATTTTCATCGCTTCATTAATTGCAGTTGACATACTTACTGTTCTAGTCATTATTTTTCACCCTCCTCTTATTTGTAAGAAACGTATACATCTTTTAATAACTCTTCATCCTCTGGATATGGACTATTTTCACTAAATTCAATTGATTTTTGAACCGCTTCATCTACTGCTTTTTCCATATCTACAAGCTCAGATTCAGTTAATAAAGCTTCATGAATTAAATGCTTACGGAAATTCACAATCGCATCTTTTTCATTTAAATGTTCTTCTTTTTCTTCTGAAGTTTTATACGTTTGTGCTTCACCTTCGAAATGACCGTAATTACGATATGTCATACATTCAATTATTGTTGGACCACCGCCATTACGCGCACGTTCTACTGCTTCTTCAGCAGCTTTATATACAGCTAGAAGATCCTTTCCATCTACTTGAACACCTGGAATGTTATAAGCTTTCGCACGATCCGCAATAGAATCACAACTTGAAGCATATTCAAATGTCGTTGCTTCACCGTAACCGTTATTTTCAGCGATAAAAATAACTGGTAACTTCCAAATCGCCGCTAAGTTAACCCCTTCATGAAACGTACCTTCATTATTTGCTCCATCACCGAAGAAACAAACACTTACATCTTTTGTTCCTTTATATTTAGCTGTTAATGCCGAGCCGCAAGCAAGCGGGAAACCACCGCCTACAATACCATTTGCACCAAGCATTCCTTTATCTAAATCAGCAATATGCATGGATCCGCCTTTACCTTTACATAATCCTGTCGCTTTCCCGAAAAGTTCAGCCATCATACCGTTTAAATCACAACCTTTTGCGATACAGTGTCCATGTCCTCTATGCGTACTTGTAATACTGTCACTATCCGTTAAGTGGGCACATACACCAACTGCTACAGCTTCTTCCCCAGCGTATAAATGGACGAAACCTGGCAGAACGCCTTGCGCGAATAATTCATGCACCTTATCTTCAAACTTACGAATCTCTAACATTTTTTCGTACATCCAGCGAGCTTGTTCTTTCGTAATTCCATTCCCTTTACTTTCAGTTGTTTTTAACATGTTCAGCCCTCCTATTTTCTTGTTCATCTTTTATATTGCAAGTACCGTGCCAATTTCCAATCCTTGATTTAATAGGTTTTCTCTCTATGTTGAAAATAAAAAAGTGGACAAAATGAGACATTAGTCTCGTTTTGTCCACTTTTGTTCACCTAATTTGAAAATTATTATCTTATTCACCATCAAAACTCTTCTGTAATTTTCGGATGTAAATAATTTGACCGATATGATATGCATTATGAGTAGTTACATTGGCTAGCACTTCCCACCACTTTGCAGAAACAGGAAATCCCACTACATCGCTTTCAACCTTTTCTTCATTTATGAGATTTTGCCATAGTAACAGTTTCTCTAGTAGTTTTTCTCGTAATTCATCGAAAGTTTGATTATTTGAAAGCATAAAACTTTTGTTATTATCTCCAATAGCGGGCACAGCATTCACATTCGATTCTTTATATCTAGTTTGCCACGTAGAATTCCAATACAGTAAATGTTGTACAATTTCAGCTATACTATTACTCTCTTCATTCGGTTTCCAGAAAGCTTCCCTCTCAGATAAACCCTTAACTGCATCTGAAAACGGAATATACCAACTAGGATCGTTCGCATTCGCTAATAACTGATCTGCTAATACATCTTTCACATGGGCCATCTCTCTTCCCTCATTTCATTATCATATTAATATACACTACTCTATATACGCTAATTTCCTATAATCCCCTTTTTTACATACAAATTGGTTTCATAATGCATGTAAGAAAAATAGATTTTCTTTTTATAACTCGTTATGATAAAAGAAAAAGAAAGCGAGCGACCAATGAATAAAAAAATCGCGGTTATTACAGGAGCTTCAAGTGGGTTCGGTCTTTTAACAACAATTGAACTTGCAAAAAAAGACTATTTAGTTATCGCTACAATGAGAAACCTTGAAAAACAAGTGAACTTACTATCTCAGGCCACTCAATTCAACTTACTGCAAAACATTAAAATTCAACAATTAGATGTAACCGATCAAAACTCTATACATAACTTTCAATTATTTTTAAAAAACATAAACAGAGTAGACCTCCTTATTAATAATGCAGGATATGCAAATGGTGGCTTTGTAGAAGAAATTCCAGTAGAAGAATACCGTAAACAATTTGAAACGAATCTTTTTGGTGCTATTTCAATCACTCAGCTTGTTTTACCATATATGAGAGAACAAAAAAGCGGAAAAATCATTAATATAAGCAGCATTAGTGGTCAAGTCGGATTCCCTGGTCTATCTCCTTACGTTTCTTCCAAATATGCATTAGAAGGATGGAGTGAATCCCTTCGTTTAGAAGTGAAATCTTGTGGAATAGATGTTGCTTTAGTGGAACCAGGTTCTTATAACACGAACATTTGGGAAGTTGGTAAACAATTAGCAGAAAATCAATCTGAAACTACTTCTCCATACAAAGAATATATGGGTAAAATACAAAAACATATTAATAGCGGCAGTGATACATTTGGTAATCCGATAGATGTTGCTAATAAAATTGTAGAAATTGCTGAGTCTAAGCGTACGAATTTACGTTATCCAATCGGTAAAGGTGTAAAATTTATGATCTTTGCAAAGAAAATTCTTCCTTGGAGATTGTGGGAATATCTTGTTTTGAGAAGCTTTAAGAAAATGTAATAGACTTAAAAAACATTTTGAATGAGGTGCGAATTAAATGTTAGGTTTACCATATGGAAAAGTGTTTTTAACTCCGTGGACTGAAGAATGGGAATTTGAGTTTATGAAAGAGAAACAATTCATTGAGAAACAAATTGGCGAACATATTTTAGCCATACACCATATTGGTAGTACTGCTATTCCACAATTAAGTGCAAAGCCAATTATTGATATTGCAATCGAATTAGAAGATTATAACGATGGTTTAAACTGTATTAACAAGTTAGAACTGCTAAACTATAAATATAGAAAAGATGTACTGCCTGAACGATATTATTTTAATAAAGGTGAACCAAGAACTCATCAAATTCATATGTATGAACAAGGGAATACATATTTAATAGAACAATTACAATTTCGAGATTACTTAATAGACAATAAAACTGCTCGTATACAGTATGAACAATTGAAGATTCAACTTTCACAAGCTAATCCTAATGATAAACATCAATATGCAGAGGATAAAACAAATTTTATTACATCGATATTAGCTAAAATACATGCTTAAATACATGCTTAAATACATGCTTAAATTAAATAAGAAACCATTTAGTAGTAAATGGTTTCTTATTTATTAGTTATCTCATTATTTGTACCATCAATAATAAAATCTGCAAATTCATGTGGCTTATGACTTTCTACATACATATCTTCAGCAACCATCCAATTGTTTTCCCACATATCACGCGTAGCTTCCCCGTCTCTAGCAATTCCTCTTTTTATACGTGTTTCACGAGGACAATTCACCCATATTTTTAAATCATACATTCCCGCTAGCTCCTGACGTGTTGCATATACACCTTCAATAATTACAATACCACCGGCAGGAACAATATGGGATCCAACTAAAGAATCCTTTTCCCAATCATAACGCTTATAACGCCCTTCTAGTCCATTACTAATCGGATTTAAAACTTCTTTTAAAAGGCGTTTCCAGTCAAAATCTGCACCAATTGATTTATTCGTAGGATTTTCATTTACAATCTTTGCAGATGGTAAATAAAAATCATCCATATGAACAATCGTTACAGTTGAAAAATTACTTTTTATTTTATTTGCTAACGTACTTTTACCTGCACCGCCACAGCCATCAATACCTATTATTAGTAGTGACTGTTCTGTACATTTTTCTTCAGCCCATTTTAAAATTAAGTCTAAATCCAAACTAACCCATCCCCTTATATCTCTTACATTCCGTTATTAAAGTTTTACGTTGCTGGTGGAACGAAATAAAATAGTATCGAGAGCATCAATATAAAAGAAACCATTCCCGTTATCGAAAGTATATATTCTTTTGATTTTCTATCATATTTCCATTCCATCCATGCTCTTAAAGTCCATGATATCCCTAAATAAGTGAACATGACATAAGCCATTTTAGCGTTTTCAAATTTAAACATATAATAACAACTACTTATTACATAAATAATAATAAGTCCTATTTCTAATTTTACATGTAAACTATTCACATGCTTATATCCAAAGAAGCCTCTTTTCTCAATATTTAATTTTCTTCTTAAAAACTGTTCTATAAAGTAACCACCTATGCCAAGTCCAATAATAATAAGCAAAATTGTAGAAATACCCATCGCTCCCCCTCCTATTACCTTATTTATCTTTAGTAATAAAGTGGACTATATTACGTTTATTCTCTTCTAAATAACTTACAATTCCTTCAGGGTATGTTGGTTTCTCCTTTAATTCCTCTATGCTCCTCCATATTAATATAATATCCTCATATTCTTTATGTCTTATTTCATTTGTAACTCTCTCTTTAACAGTTCCCCAATGTATCAATGTACAATGATGTCCTTTTTCGTTGTTTCACTCGAAAATATGCTCATTTACAACAGCTAGCTCTTGAACATCAATCTTCAAATCGTATTCTTCCATTAATTCTCTTATTATCGCTTCTTTTGCTGTTTCACCAAATTCAATAGAGCCTCCTGGAAAACGATAAAATGATTCATTTTCATCGCATTGAACGAGCACTTTTGAGTTATCTCCATTATCAATAATGACTTCTACACGCAATACAGATCTATTCATTATTTTCCTCCTTTAAATCTTTAATTGAAAATTTATTAAAGAAAGAAATATATAATTAATCCAGTTATTATTAGCCCTGTAACTGCAAATAATGAAATCAAGAACTCGCGCGATTCCTTATCATATTTCCACTCCATATATGATTGAAATCCATATAACGTGATAAAAAACAAAAGAGGTACATACCCCATAAATATACGGTTTGGAAAAAAAGCACTTATCGCAATAACAACTATATAAGAGAAAATAATAATTCTATTCCCCCATTTATGTGTTTTATTCACATATTGATTATCCCATCCCTTTTGTTTCGGGATGTTTAATCTTTTTCTTGCTATTTTTTCAAAAACGAATATACATAGTACCCATAAAATTAATAGAGTTATTTTGGTAATTGACAGAAAAACCTCTCCTTTTATTTTCTTACTTTTATTTTCTCCGGCTGATCACTCGGATACGTAGCACTCATTTTGTTCTCTATGTCCCAACTAATAATCGTCGCACTATCTCTTCCTAATTGCTGGTGAACGTGTTCTAAAATATTATGGATATTTACTTTAAGTACGTTATTATTTCTATTCATATCACTATACAGATTTACAGGAGTTTCATACCGACGTTCCCCGCATTCTAATACCCCATCTGTCACCATTACAATTCGATTGTTCCCAGTACGTAATTCACGAATTCCTGATGAATAGCAAGGAACAGGTAAATCAAAAGTATTTACGTTACCAATCCATTCGTAAAAATGACGTTGATTTAGTGCGTATTGTCCTAATTTGTGTAATTCATCATGAAATACATACACTAAACAGTCTCCGATAGATAACCACCATATGTAGTTTTCTTTTCTTACACATAGTAAGCAAGCTGTTTCACCTTTAATTCTTTTGCACTTTTCCTTAAATGAAGAAGATTGTAAGATTGTAAGAATATGATTTTCAATAGATCGAAATACTGTATCAATCGATTCATTCATCATTTCTTTTATATTTTCATATTCTTTTTGAATTGTATTTACTACTAAATCAACACTTTCTGCACTATTATGTCCATCTAATATAGCTGCAAATTCCCAATCACCATTTGACCAAACTAACGCACCATCTTCATTCTTTTTTGCTCCGGCACTAATATTCCCACCATATGTACCGAGCACGATATCACCATATTGTTTTACTGAAACTTCATCTAAACACATTTCACTACTTCCAACCCATAAATATTGTTTATTATTTGTTGTATGCATATTCACTCACCATATACTTTCGCAATCTTTCACATAGTTTTTTAATTTTTTCTGCGTCACCATAAGGCGCACCCATCCATTTCGCTACTTCAGTCGGTGACCAAAACTCTTTTGGTGTATTTGCATAACGCGGTATGATGTGCATATGCATATGTGGTACACCATTTCCTGAAACAAAAGTGTAAATATGTTCTGCACCTTCACTTTCTTTTAGTGCTTTACTTACTCTACTTGATATAAGTCCGAACCTTTTCGCTTCTTCATCTGTTAGTTCAGCAAGACCAGGTACATGTCTTTTTATATCTATCATTACATAACCAAGATACGTTTCTTCGCTATCCCAGTGGACATGTCCAACGTAAACGAGTTCATCTTCGTAAATAGCTCCACCTGGAACTGTAATATTTCCTTTATGTTTTTCACAAATGAAGCAATTTTGTTCTTCTTGATTATTTGTTGACATATCCATCACCATCCTTTTTATATATAATATCATAAAAAAAGGAAAAATAGGATTTATATTCCGAAAATTCATTCTTTTAATGCAACAATTTTGAATTGAATTTACAGCTCATTTTTTCTTCAAAACCACAACTCCAATTACAATCCCAATCACAATTCCGATTACTAAATTATTTGTAAAATAACCTTGGACTACACCGATTACAACCCCTATACCGACGCCTATTGCCAAGGTATCATTACTTTTTTTCTTTTTAGACAAAATAGCATCTCCTCTCATCATTTCTTCCAAAATAATATCTATTTACATGACGTCACTGTCTCCTAATATATTCGCTATTCCAATTAATAATTTCCAAAAAAATGTACTTTATTACTTATACTTTCCCACCACATAATCCTCTTCTTAAGAAGAGATTTTCAAGTCGCTATTATATTAAATAAACATATCGTTATTCATCGAAGAATTAAATCAATGAAATAACAACAAAACCAAGTTTTTGTATCAGCTGAAGGTAATCTATTCAAACAAAAAAACACACTTTGTATAATAAAGTGTGTTTTCCTTTTATCTTCTTTTTTGATGAAATCCTTGTGTAATGCGGTCTAATATAATCGCAATGACAACAATAGCTAGTCCGGCTTCAAATCCCATTCCGATATTAACTTGTGTTACAGAGCGGTATACATCAACCCCAAGACCTGGTGCTCCTACAAGAGATGCTGTTACTACCATAGATAAAGAAAGCATAATGCTTTGATTCACACCAGCCATGATCGTTCCAGTTGCGAGTGGTAATTGTACTTTAAATAATTTTTGTGATGCGGTTGAACCAAATGCATTCGCTGCTTCTATTAAATCTTCTGGAACTTGTCTAATTCCTAAATCAGTAAAACGAATTGTCGGTGGCATTGCAAAGATTACTGATGCAATAATCCCAGGTACTACTCCTACTCCGAAAAATGTAATCGCAGGAATCAGATATACGAAAGCCGGCATTGTCTGCATAAAATCTAATGTCGGTTTTAAAAATTTTGAGAAACGCTCATTTTGAGATGCTAATATCCCAATTGGAATTCCAACAATAATTGAAATAATAACGGAAGTAAGTACGAGTGCTAATGTTTGCATCGTCTGTGCCCAGTAGTTAATATTTAAAATAAATAATAATCCGATCAGTGTAAAAATAACTAAAGATACTTTTCTCGTTGTGTACCAAATGAGGAAACACAGTAAAATAATCATCAATATGGCCGGTATTATTATTAAAAAATTAGTGAGTAAATCAACGAATCCTCCAATAATATAAGAGAATCCTCGGAATAAGCCTTCAAAGTGCTCATATAAACTTGCAACAAATGAATCAACCCATTCCCCTAATGGAATACGCGGAATACTATTCATCGTCTTTCACCTCTTCCTCAATGTTTCCTGCAAGAGCTTGAATGACACTTTCACGTTTAATGATTCCTCTAAGTCTTTTCTTCTCATCAATTACGGGTAACGGATATTTCATCTCTGCCATTTTTGCATACGTTTCCTCTAGTAAAGTATCTAAATACACGTGCGGAATATCGTTAAGTAATAAATCGGCAATCGGCCACTGTTTTTGAACGGCTTTACTTGCATCATCCGCAGTTAATATACCTAAAAATTCATACTTTTTATTAACAACATACACAGTAGAAACCCCGGCGTTCCTCATAATTTGAAGTGCTACACGTGGTCCACGATCAATTAATAAAGTCTCTGGTCGTTTTAGTATAGATTCCGCTGTAATTACTTTTCCTAAATTCACATCCGCCACGAATTTCTCGACAAACTCATTGGCAGGACTCATCATAATTTCTTCTGGCGTTCCAATTTGGACAACTTCTCCGTCTTTCATCAATGCAATTCGATCACCAATTCGAAGGGCTTCATCTAAATCATGCGTAATAAAAATAATTGTTTTTTCCATTTTATCTTGTAATTCTAACAGTTCATCTTGCATTTCTTTTCGAATCAGTGGATCTAATGCACTAAATGACTCATCCATAAGTAAAACATCCGGATCATTCGTAAGCGCTCTCGCAATGCCGACACGCTGTTGCATACCACCACTCAGTTGGCTTGGATAATTATCTTTATGATGGTCTAATCCAACTAACTTCAAGGACTCTAACGCTTTTCTCTCTCGTTCCTCTACTGGAACTCCTTGTATTTCCAACCCATATGCAACATTTTGCAAAACGGTACGATGAGGGAATAGAGCGAATTTCTGAAATACCATGCTCATTTTCGTTCTTCTTACTCTCCGTAATTCTTCCTTGCCCATCGTCGCGATATCTTCACCATCTATGTATATATGGCCCGCTGTCGGTTTAATTAATTGATTTAACATACGAACTAACGTAGATTTCCCGCTACCTGACAAACCCATAATAACGAAAATTTCTCCAGAGTATACTTCAAACGTTGCTTTTTTCACACCAACGTTCATTCCTGTCTCTTTCAAAATTTCCGATTTGCTTTTTCCTTCTTTTAATAAGGTAAGCGCTCTTTGCGGATGTTTCCCGAATACTTTTGTTACGTTTTCAACACGTACCTTTGTATTATCCATGTCACTACTCCTTTTCTACCCATCTATTCACATAGTGTTGCGATTTTGCAAAGAAATATTACATAAAAATAACATTTATAAGATTTCTTTAAAATTCTTTTTTCCGTTCATAATAAGAATGCTTACTTATACATTTATTTAAAGAGGCAAACGTTTCTTAGGAGGTTTTCGATGCGAAAGAAAATTTGGTTTATATGCCTTGCATTATTTATTACTATGATTTTCACTTCATGTAATACAACAAATGCAAATTCGAAAGGAAAAATTAAACTTGGTGTAACAAGTTGGAAAGAAAATATTGCAACTGCAAACATGTGGAAGGTACTACTAGAACAAAAAGGCTACAAAGTTGAACTCATGTATTTAGAAAAAGCGGCAATTTGGACTGGTGTTGCTCGCGGTGATGTTGATGCTAATTTAGAAGTATGGCTACCCGTTACGGATAAACCACTAAATGATCGTTATAAAGATGATATTGTCTTAAAATCAAAATGGTATGAAGGAACCGGACTAGGTTTAGTTGTCCCTTCTTATGTGAAAAACATAAACAGCATTGAAGATCTAAATGCACATAAAGATGAACTAGATAATAAAATTGTCGGAATTGAACCTGGCAGCAGTCTTATGAACTTAACGAATAAAGCGATGAAGGAATATGATATAAAGCTAAAACTTGTCCAATCTTCTGAAGCTGCTTTGATGAGTGAACTAAAAAAAGCATATACGAAAAAGAAACCAATCGCTGTTACGCTTTGGAATCCACATTGGGGTTTTTCAGAATTTGACTTAAAATATTTAAAAGACCCTAAGAAAGTATATGGTGAAAAAGATGACATTTATTACTCCGTTCGTAAAGGTTTCGAAAAAGATCATCCGGATATCATAAAATACTTCGACAAATGGAAAATGAACGATGAACAACTTGGTACATTAATGGTCGAGTTAAATAAAACGAAAGATCCCGAAGAAGCGGCGCGAAAATGGATTAAAAAGAATCAAGCGTTAGTCGATGAATGGATAAAAGATTAATAAAACAGGCTAGAGAATATACTTTACTCTCTAGCCTGCTTTCTGCTATTTTTTCGTAACAACATCATCTACAATCCCATATGCCTTCGCTTCTTCTGCAGTCATAAAATAATCTCTTTCTGTATCATGTGCTACTCTTTCAATCGGTTGCCCTGTTTTTTCTGCAATCATTTTATTAATATCATGTTTTAACTTTAAAATTCTTTTTGCTGTGATTTCAATTTCCGTTGCTTGCCCTTGTGCGCCACCAAGCGGCTGATGAATCATAATTTCACTGTTAGGTAGCGCAAATCGTTTTCCTTTTGCACCTGATAATAATAACAATGCACCAAATGATGCTGCAAATCCCATGCATAGCGTTTGTACATCTGGTTTAATGAGATTCATCGTATCTAATATGGCAAAACCTGCTGTCGTTGATCCGCCTGGACTATTAATGTATAAAAATATATCTTTCTCTGCATCTTCTGCTTCTAAAAATAATAATTGAGCTACGACACTACTCGCTACTTGATCATTTATTTCTGAACCGATAATAACAATACGGTCTTTTAATAACCTTGAGTATATATCATAGGAACGTTCTCCTAATTTCGTTTGTTCTACAACATATGGAATTGCATTCATTTTAAATCCCTCCAATAATTGTTATGCAACGCAAAGCATACAACTGTAGGAAGAAGGTTGTTTCACATTAAATAATAAGACTGGCTGTTTAGATGGTAACTTAGTAAAATCTATTGTTGGAAGCAGTTTCGTTAATAATTCCGGTCTCTCTTCTCGAATAGACGTTACTACAACTTCCATATCATCTGTGAATTCAACTATCTCTATCCCTTCTTCACTTACAGTTTTCAACCTATTTCTACTCCGAAACAAAGAAGCTTTTACTGCCCCTTCCGATACGGAACATACTTTAGCAATATCAGCGATACTATATTGAAAAACATCTTTTAATAATAAAATTGCGGATTGCTGTACATTTAATGAAGATAATACTTTCCCTACCATTTCATGCAAATCTGCAATTTTTTCATGTGGTTCTTCAAAAGTAATTTGGTCTCTTATTTTTTCATGAACTGATTTTGACTTTATTTGATCTAACCAACGATTTCTAGCTATTTTATACACGAGCGTCATACAAATATCTTTATTACTATATTTTTGAAGCACTTTACAAACTGTTTCTTGGGCAAGATCTTCGCCATCCCATTTATTTTTCGTTAAAAATGTACAGTATCTTTTCAACTCTCCGTATTGCTCAATTAAAAAAGTTATATTTGAATGATTCATATCGATATGATTTTTCAAAATATGAGTTACTTTTGTGCACAAAATAACCACTCCTTTTCAGCGCTTACTTAATTAACGATTCAACAAATAAAAAAGTTACGGGGCATATAAAAAAATTATGTTTATGTTCAATAATTCGCGGTCATAAATATGTTATGTACAATTTTACGTGAGGAGGAACAAATTTGCCAAAATTAACAATTGAAGGTGCGGGAACTTTTGATGTAAAAGAAGGAACAAAGTTAGTATTAGCGATTGAAGATAACGGTGTAAACATACTCCATCGTTGCGGCGGAAAAGCACGTTGCACAACTTGTAGAGTAGAAATTATAGCCGGTGATTTTTGTGAAGCGAGTGCGAATGAAAAAAATGCGATGACAGAAAAAGGAATTGAAGATCATTTACGATTATCTTGTCAAATGCGTGTACATAAGGATATAGTAGTTCGTCCGGTACTTACAGTTGAAAATTCAGGCCTTGATGCTGGACCACGTCCGGCGGAGTAAAGCGATGGATTTAAAACAGATAGCTGGTGAATATGCTGCAACCTTCGTAAAAGATGGTATGAAGATTGGTCTTGGCACAGGATCAACTGCATACTGGACGATACAAAAATTAGGTCAACGTGTAAAAGAGGGATTATCAATTCAAGCTGTCCCGACATCAAAGGAAACGGAAGCATTGGCACAGCAGCTAAATATTCCGTTGATTTCGTTAAACGACGTACAAAGTCTTGATCTTACAATTGATGGAGCTGATGAAATTGATTCTAATTTACAGCTTATTAAAGGAGGCGGTGGTGCATTACTTCGCGAGAAAATTGTAGCCTCCTCCTCGAAAGAACTTATCATTATCGTTGATGAATCAAAAGTTGTGACAAGTTTAGGGACTTTTCCATTACCTATTGAAATCATACCTTTTGCATGGAAACAAACCGAACGTAAAATTCAATCTTTAGGATGTCAAACAACGTTACGCTTAAAAAATAATGAAACGTTTATCACCGATAATAATAACATGATTATCGATTGTATATTCCCTAATCATATACCTACTCCTTCCGATTTACACAAACGATTAAAAATGATTACTGGTGTAGTTGAAACCGGATTGTTTGTTAATATGACTAGTAAGGCGATTATTGGAACAAAAAACGGGATACAGGAATTATAATGAATGCTGACTCTTACAGTCAGCTTTTTTATATTTTCTCGTTATTACGTAACATTATGATATACTATGAAAACAAAAGTACATCACACTAGAAAGGATTGAACAATTTGCACTCCAAACTCATAACAGAACTTACAGATTTAGAAACTGCCTTTCATATTCGAAAAGAAGTATTTGTAAAAGAACAAAATGTCCCACTTGAAGATGAATTCGATATGTTTGATGAAATCGGGGAGGAATGTAAACATATTTTAGTTTATTATAACAATCTTCCTGTTGGTACAGGTCGTATCCGATTTGTTGATGGAATTGGAAAATTAGAACGTATTTGTATTTTAAAAGACTATCGTAAATACGGTTTAGGCAAAGTAATTATTCAAGCGTTAGAAGAAATTGCTCGTGAAAAAGAATCTACAAAAGTAAAACTACACGGTCAAACACAGGCTGAAGGATTTTATAAAAAACTAGGTTATCAAACCTCTTCTGATGTATTTATGGAAGATGGCATTCCGCATATACTTATGACGAAAATGTTATCATAATAAAAAAGGCAGTATATGAAACTACTTTATGTATTCATATACTGCCCTTTTTTATTTGTAGAAAAATGAATTCTCAAGATGTCCTTTTGCATCAAAGCCCATTATCTCTTAGTTCATACCAAGGTAAAGCTTACACTGTTTTCCATAATGATAAGGCATAAATCCAGTTTGGATCCCCATTTCCTTTATAACTTTGGACTGCTTCATATACTTTTCCCTCGTATAGAACTCTATCTCCCTTTTCATATGCTTTCTTTGCATCCCATTCTTCATATGAAACGCTTTCAGTTTTTGTAGTAATTATGAATATATCACTCTGTATAGATTCATTTCCAGCTACATCAACAGCTTTCACTACATATTTATAAGTAGTATTAGAGAGTAAATTTTTATCCATATAAGAAGTTGTATTAGATGTTGCAATCTTTTTCATTGCCCCTTCTGTTTCTCTATAAATATCATAATGGTCTACACCAATATTATCGTCAGATGGACTCCACATTAAATCCACACTTGACGCTGTCGTTCCCATACTATGTAATCCTTTTGGTTGTGTTGGTGCTTCTGTATCAGGAGCCTCAACTGCCGTTTTTACTGTAAGCTTTTCACTTTCTTTCGAAGCATTTCCAGCCGCGTCAATCGCTTTTACAGTATAAGAATATTCCGTACTTGGTTGTAATTTTTTATCAATATAATGAGTGCCCGGTACTGTGTCGATCATCTCTCCGTTACGGAAGATTTGATATCCTTTTACCCCTACATTATCCGTAGAAGTGGTCCATGCTAGTTCAATACTATGCGCTGTTACTTTTTGTGCCTGTATTCCATTTGGAATACTTGGAGCCTCTATATCTGGTTTTACGTCATTGATGAGATTAACATCAATAACATTATAGAACGCATTTGCTGTATCGGCTACATCCCATACTGCTAAAATCACATGATATCCACTACGATCAGTAGGTACATTGATTTTGTGAGTTAAATGATTTGAGGCTGCAGACCCATCATGTTGTACAGTTCCAATTGGTTCAAAATCTGCTCTTGTGAGCGCTTTATTTGGATTCCATCCTTTTTTTGTAATATAGTAATGCCATTTGCTCGTTAAGTGAGGCGCTGTATACTTCCAAGTAAATGTATTTTCCCCACCAGTGATTGTATTTTTAAACCAACGATCGGCTGTTTGTTGATCTAAAATACCACCAAATTTACCACCTGCAGAAGCGATTTTCCCATCAACTGGGCCACCTTGCGGGAAGCCTTTTGGAGCTTCTAAACTTTGTGGTTCATACATAACACTTCCACAATTTACATTTAGTGCACCATAGGCTGGACTACATAAAGCAGATCGGCTGCCAGGTTTTTCAACAAAACCATGCGCGTATGCATTTTGAGGAATAAGTGTCGTGCCAATAATTCCAGCTGTTAATGCAACAGCTCCTAGACTTTTTTTGTTCATTTTCATGTTTTGTAGTTGTTTTAATAATCGATTCTTCATATTTCTGTCCCCTTCTTGTTATAATTTGTAGTGTAATGTGGGCTTCGATGTAAAAGAATAACAAGAGACAATCTTGTATCGATGTATGTGTTAGTTATACATACACCGCAGTGAAAATATATTTCTTTTTATGTGAAATATTTCACTTAACGAATATATCATGACATAGAAATCACAAAAACATGTGCAGAAGTTGTGCAGAGACTGTGAAAGCATTACTAACTTGTAAAACTATGGCCTGAATTTTTAAAACTGAATATTCAACCTTTCAATAAAATTGATTCTTTGCAACATATAACAGAAGAGTGTCTATATCATTTCATATAGACACTCTTCTCATGTATAATCTTTCATTTATCACTGACCTATAAATGTAAAAATCTCATCAACAGCTTCCTTATAGCCACCAGATTTTTGGAAAGACTTCTTCAAATGCAATGCAGCTTCTTTATATGATGGATTATTTAATACAAGTTCTACACTTTCACGTAGTTGTTCCCCAGTTAATTCTTTCATAGATAACTTAATCCCAGCTCCTAGATTCTCTACTTGCTTTGCGATTACTGGCTGATCTGCACTTTGCGGAATTACAATGAGTGGAATCCCGTTATTTAATCCTTCATGTGTACTGTTCATTCCGCCATGTGTAATAAACAACTTTGTATATGCAAGGAGTTTAGTTTGTGGTACATAGTTTTTCACAATGAAGTTTTTAGGAATAGTACCTAAATCACTTATTTTCGTTTTATTACCAATAGACATCATAATAGTATGCTCACTATTTTCAAACGTCTTCATACAAAGTTTATAAAAATCAAGCGCTTCATTAAAAACAGTACCTAGTGAAATGTAAATCAAGCTTTTTTCTTCAATTGCAGTAAAATCAAAGGCTTCATTTTTCACTTGCGTAGAGATAGATGGACCTACAAATTTAAATGTTTCATCAAACATATCTCCAAAAGGTTGGAATTCCCTTATTGTATACACAATAGTAAGTGGCGCTGGATTACAGAAAACTTCATACGGTGATTTTATTTCAACACTATATTTTTCCGCAACCTCCTTAGTTAATCGTTCATAATCATTATGTATTTTATCTTGAACTTCCACTGGTATATTTTTAGACAAATGGTCTAACATTTGTTCAAATGATTTTTCATCCTGTGCAAAAGATGTACAAGAATTTATTGCTGGAAGCTTTAAAATTTGAGCAATTAAACGACCGCAGCCAAACATCGAATCATGAATCATATAATCAAAATGTTCCCCTTCAATTTGTTCAAGAACACTTGGTATAATAACATCTGCTGTATGTAGAAGGCCGTTTATTCTTTCCTGTAAATAATTTCGGCCACCGGAAAGAAATGCTTTTATAAACCTTTGGTCGTCAATTGTTCTTACAATAGCCCCTGTTTTTTCAATACGTTCTCTGAAAGCTTCTATTGAAAAATAAACTACCTCTTCCCCACGCGAAACTAATTCTTCTACAACTTGCAACGTTGGATTTATATGTCCTTCTGATCCAGCATTAATAAATAAAACACGTGCCACTTAAAACACTCCTTACTTTAAATCTTATCTATATTATTTTGCTCTTATAATTTTTCTAAATGGACTTAGCGAGCCTAAATCCAAGGTCATCTATGTAAATTACAACTGGTTTGTTTTTATCTTTGGATAAATTTGATGTATGATTCGTAATCGCATCATATAATTCCATCGTTACAACATACTTTGCAAGAAGAAACGAATTAACTTGGGCTTTCCATTCTTTCTTTATTCGATCATCTCTTAATTCTACTTTTCCTGCTGGAATTTTCACCATATTAGAATCAACTAGCCTAATAAATCTATCCAATTCTATACCCCCAGGTTATTTCTTTTTATAATCTAACCATTTATAGCACTGTACTTCTCTAAAAATAGTCTTACTTCATTTGTAGATTTTAAAATAATAACATCTTTTTCCTTACTCAATTGATTTAACCTTTTTAAAATTGAAGGTCATTTCGTTTTAGGATATTCCCATATCCATTTGAAAAATTGCAAGTCAAACCTTTCCTCACATCCAGCACCCATATCCGGTCTTGTTTTATTCCGATATTGTATAACTCTTTTAATAGCTCGATAAACACATATTGTTCTATGAATATCAAGAAAGATAATTGTATCAGCTGCGTTCATTCTTATGTCCATTGTCCCGCCATAATTCCCATCAATAATCCATTCATCTTCTTTAACTAATTCATTTTGAACCTTTCTTTGCTTCACTTTCGGTACACCTTCCCAATTCGGTTTCCAAAATAACGCATCAAGATGATGCACTTTTATACTTAATCTATTACTTAACTGCCTGGCTAATGTAGATTTTCCTGAACCACCAGAACCTATTAATATTATTTTTTTCATATTCATACACCCCTTTCTATTGATTCTTCAATAGCTTTTTTATTTAAAAAAATCCAGAAGAACATCTCTTCATTTAACTTTAATAAATCTTTTAACTGAACAAAATAAGTAATAAATATAACTTGAATAGAAAGCATAACATACCAAATGGATTGTAGTTCTTCTCTCGTTAAAATGTTTTGTTTATTATATCCTTCAAAGATTGTGCTGATAATATGTTGCCACTTCCCTCTTAATACTTCATCACTATATAACTCACTCAAAATACTCGTACAGCAATAGCATAAATCGAATACTCTTACATTACTTTCCAATATTTCAAAATCTATAAAACCTTGAAATTCATTATCTTTAAAGATTACATTTGATAAGTGCATATCGCGATGAATAATTTGTTTTCGTAATGGGTGAACTGTTTCCTTGAAATCTATATGTATTTGATTCATTTTTCGAATTACATCCTGATGAACATACTCATTCTTTTCTAAAATAGGTAAAGCCCATCCGTATACTACTTTATATAAATCTCTTTTTACTAACTCGTTATTATTATTCACCGAATTAAGCGCTTGATGTAGATTAGCTATTTCTACTCCAATTGTACTTCCTAGCTCTTTCAAATTTTCCGTATCTTTTATTTCAAGTACACTTCCAGCAACATATTCGTACAAACAATAATACTTCTCTCTATAAAATACATACTTTTCACTATTACTCGTTTCCACTAACTTTTGTACTTTAACCCCTTTTTCATCAAGCTGTTCTAATACATGTATTTCAACTAATAGCTGTTTTATCGATCCCTTTTCCTTCAAAATATAAGATTTATTATTACAATGAATCTTTGTTACGTTTGCTTTTATTTCAGTAGCTGTGACATCTTTATCTCCAAACCAAAAATTTGCAATTTCTAATATGTCCTCCATAAACAAATACCCCTTTTACAAATCTCTTATTTCCTCTGTAAAATAAACTCAAAAATAAACCCTACTCCAACACCAATTGTATAAGCAACTAAATCACTCCACAAAAATCCGTACCCTAACACAAGTCCACCTAAAGTCGTTGCACGAATATTATCTATCCATTCCGCGTGGTACAATTGGCTCATTTCAATCCCGTAGCAAAACATTAAACTAATAAAAGCCAATTTCTTCATTTCTATTTTAGGAAATAAAAATCCAAATCCAATGAAAATCATTAACGCCCATAAAGCATCACCTAAATAATCATTTAATAGAGCCGGCAGCGCAAAAGCAAATTTTCTTGAACTAAGCCCTAAAATAATAACAAGGATTGTAAACATTGCGTATAGTAATCTATTTCGTTTCGTATTCATTTCAAAACTCCTAATTCCTCATTTATAACTGCAAAATAGCTAGTAAAATATAATCATTTTACTAGCTATTTATTAACTGCTTTAACAATAAGAAAATGTGGATTTGTATTTAAATAGTAATAAGATTTTTCATTTACTTCTTTCATCTTTTCAACTGGCCTTGGTTCGACCATTTTTTCTAACATAAAATAATTTGTTGTTTCATTAATAATAGCTTGAAGTGACCTTCTAAAAAATTCAACTTCAATTGTAATGTTTGGTTTAACCCAAGTATCTACTAATAATTGTTTTTCGAAATAATTTTTACAAGTAAACTTTGTAAAGTCCATAAAAGGATGATGAATGGAGTATATAAATTCTCCACCTGGCTTCAGTACTCGACGAAACTCCTGAAATACTTGATTCCAATTTTCTAAATAATGAAGGGTTAACGAACTCACAATAACATCAAAAGTATTGTCTTCAAATGGTAATATTTCTTGTAAGTCATGACAAAGAAACGTTGCTTTATCACCTGTACATTCCTTTGCAGCTTTTACCATTTCAGAACTTACGTCAATTGCAGTTACATTTGCTCCTCTTTCTATAAATTGAGATGTATACCATCCAGCTGCACATCCAGCATCTAGTATACTCTTCCCGTCTAAATTCTTTGGAATCATCTCCATCATCGCTGGTCTTTCATAATAGCTGTTATATGGATTTGCCACATCTAGATTTTCTTTATATGTACTCGCTAATTTATCATATGTACCTTTTATCGTGTCTTTCAACACACCCACCCCTTATACATATTAATCTAATAACTCTTGCTGCTTTTTCTTTGAAAATGACTGCAGAACTAAATCATACGACCAATCAATCATCTTATTAATTTGCACTTGTTCTACATCTTTATGTATATACACTGTATTCCAATGTTTTTTATTCATCTGTACTTAATTAGTTTTTTTCCTTTGATTAATACCAATCCGTGGATGCATAATATATTTATTTTAGCACAAAAAAAAGGGAGCCTCGCCCCCTTTTTTGAAATTTATGGTAAACGAATTTCCATTTTTGAGAAATTCCCTTTAGAAATCAATTTTCCTTGTTTGATTAACTGCTGCACGCGGAAGTTTAAATAAGTATCGCCCATACGTTGTTCGTTTTTCACCATTACTTCTCCAACGATGACAACAGCTTGTTGGTACTCTTGGGTAACCTGTTCTAATATAGCTGTGTCATAATAATCTTCTGATTCCGTAACTATTTTTCCGTTTTCCAACACTCTCAGTAATCCGTTAGATTGCGAGTAGTTTTCCCAATCCTGCACTAATTCTTGAACCTGTTCTTGAGACAACTCTTTTTCCATTTGAATTGCACCTAGGATAAACTCGGACGGCACTTCTGCCAAACTTTTAAGCGTATGAGACAGTTCCTTGCCTTGTTCATCTTGAACTTTGTAATCAATGCGGCGGCTGAAATCTGTAACATTCACTTCTGAAAATTCTATGCCTTTGTCTTGAAGTAGTGCTACTACATAACTCACTCCAACAACGTCTGAAGCATTTTCTCCGTACCATAAAACTACCTTGCTATTACTTGGAACCTCTTCTATTTTTGGGTTTTGCTTTAGTTTTGCTTCCACCCATTCCACATAGTCTAAGTTTGATTCTTGCCCTGTTGATGTCAACACCTCTTTAAGCCATTTCTTCCTAGCTCGCATTCCGTCTGTAAAATTTAACGACCCTATTGAAAAATCATCATTCACGCAAATAATTTTTTCATTTCTTTGTTGGAAAGCGTGCTTTAAATTCCCAAATGCTGAATCTCCAAATACAATGTGTGTAACAGTCATAATGTCTAGTCTCCTTGCTCATTCAATGTGATTTTGTTTCCTTAATAACAGTATAAGCACGGCATTACAAAATAACTATCGTACTTTTATTACATTTTTGTAAGATAAAAATACACCGCCGTTCAATAGCGATGCATTTTTCGTTCTAATATTTTTACAAGTCTTCTGTTTTGAACTCCGTATAACCTTATTCATATGATACCCCGGAATGATTGTTTCTGGATACTCTTCTCTTACTCTTAGCGCAAGTTCTGGATCACATTTCAATGTAATTGCAGCTTTTTCTCCTTCTTCATGGTTTACTATTGCAAATATTTTATTATTAAGCCTCATACATGTTGCATTCCAACCATCAGGAGAATCTTCTGTCGCTTTTCTTTTCGATAAACAATACGCTCTTGTCGCAATCATTCTAATTGTCACCTCTTATTCTTTCACTATTTGATTACGGTGCATCACAATTTGTTTCGTCACTTGAAATTGCTGTTGACCATAAAACTTTATAAGTTTCTCTCCACAAAATAGGCTCACAATATTGATATGAGATATCTCTTCAAGCAACATTGTAAGCATCTTCTCACCAATACCTTTATTTCTTACACTTTCATGCACAACAACATCTTCTAGGTACGCTCGAAAAACACCATCTGAAACAACTCTAGCAAAACCGATTAACTCATTTTCTTTCCATACCCCAATTGCTATACTGTTTTTTAACATTTTTTGAATATCGATTTCTTTTCTTTCTGGCCACCAACCGACAGAATCATAAAGCCTCTTTAATTTTTCTGAACAGATTGGTTTCTCATCTTGTAATTTATATGTGTACATTTTCTTTCTCCCATTTAACATAATATAAATTATTATAAACGATTTTATAAATTTATATTATGGATTTTACAATACAAACAATTCTCTAATACCTTTCCTATCCCCTCTATTAAGTTAGATTATTTCAAATTAACGAATTTATGGAAATACAAAACAACTAATAAAATATTTACCTATTAAACTTTGAATCACTTGTAATAAATAGTAAAGTTAATAAGGTAAAAAATACATTAAGTGAGGCGATTTTTTGAAAAAGTTTAGTTTATTACTAACAGCATTTGTCATGATTTTAACATTGTTCATTCCAAATCTTACAAGTGCTAAAGCTTTCCCAGATGTCCAATCTAATCATTGGGCATTTAAGGAAATTAACTATTTATCAGATAAAGGTATCATTAAAGGCACACCAGAAGGAACTTTTAAACCGGGTGATGATGTAACTCGTGGACAAATGGCCTTAATGCTAGATTTATCATTAAAATTAGAAAAACCATCTAGCTATAATCATATTTTTTCCGATGTAGCCAAAGGTATCTATTACTATGATTCTGTACATAAGTTAGCACATAATAACATTGTACAACGTGAAACAAACTATTTCCCTGACCGTTCATTAACTCGTGCAGAAATGGCAGTAGTACTAGTTAAAACTTTTAATTTGAAACCTACAGGTGCAGACGTCAATTTCCCTGATGTTCCATCTAATCATTGGGGTTACAATTATGTCAAAATTTTAGCTCAAAATAATATTACAGCTGGATTTCCTGATGGTACATTTGGTCCAGGCGTAAAAGTAACTCGTGAACAGTTCGCTGCATTTTTAGCTCGTGTATTAGAACCTAGTTTCCGTCCGGCTCTTCCTAATCCTAAAGGCGAATTAGAAGTTCATTATATTGATGTAGGACAAGGTGATGCTACTTTTATTAAATCTCCAAGTGG
Organism: Bacillus cereus group sp. BfR-BA-01350; assembly: GCF_022663775.1. NCBI lineage: Bacteria > Bacillati > Bacillota > Bacilli > Caryophanales > Bacillaceae > Bacillus > Bacillus cereus group sp. BfR-BA-01350. Next base: position 381,026 of record NZ_JAKUGD010000002.1, on the reverse strand, counting down.
CAAAACGATCCTTATTGACGGTGGTAACAACGGAAAAGGTAAAGTAGTAGCAAATTATTTAAAAGGATTAGGATTCCAAACTATCGATTATATGATTGCTACTCATCCTGATGCCGATCATGTAGGCGGATTGGATGAAGTACTTTATGCTATGAATGTAAAAAACGTTTACGCACCTAAAGTAAGCCATACGACACAAACGTTTAAAGACTTTTTAACTGCAGTAGCTAACAAAGGGTTAACTATTAAAGAAGCGAAGTCTGGAGTAACTTTACCAATAAATGGTTTAAACTCACAATTTTTAGCTCCTGTTAAAGAATACGGTAACGATCTAAATGAGTGGAGTGCTGTATTAAAAGTAACATATGGCAGCAAATCTTTCTTATTTACTGGTGATGCTGAATCTAAAAGTGAAAAAGATATGGTTGCAACATATGGTTCTAACCTAAAATCTGATGTATTAAAACCTGGTCACCATGGAAGTAAGACTTCTTCTTCTCAGCCATTTTTAGATGCAGTGAAACCAAGTATCGCTGTGATCAGTGCAGGTGCAGGTAACCAATATGGCCATCCCACACAGGAAACTTTAGCAAAGTTAAATGCAATGTCTGTTAAAGTATATAGAACTGATTTAAATGGAACTGTAATTATTAATAGTGATGGTTCTAACATTTCTGTAAGAACGGAGAGATAATTATGAAGAGAGGTATTATTGACCGTTTTGAAGGCGAACTAGCAGTTATTGAAGTGAATAACGTAACAATTGATGTACCTAAATCCAAACTCCCTTCCACTGCAAAAGAGGGTGACGTTCTTATAATAGAGGATGATACGTATACGATCGATAAGGACGAAACAGATAAAAGAAGACGTGAAATACAAGATTTAATGAATAAGCTATTTGAATAGTAAAAAAAGAAAATCCTTGTAATACGAATCGAACTATTTCTTCGCATAATTGCATCAGATTGATTAGTTTCTATAAACTAAAAAAAGCATCGCCTTATTGGCGATGCTTTTAAAATCCACTTTTTTGTAAAACACGAATACTATAACCTCTTCTCTAAAAAATGTTGGCTATGTCCTTTCGGATGATCTTCAACAACACCATATTCTCGGTAGCCATGCTTTTTATAAAACTCTGGCGCTTGAAAACTAAATGAATCTAATAATATTAATCTACAACCTTTTTCCTTCGCAATATCTTCAATTTTATGTAATAGTTGACTACCATAACCATCATGACGAACTGAATCATCAACCCATAAAAAATCTATATGAAGATGATAAAAATACATCGTTCCTGTTACACCGCCAAAGATTTTCCCAGCCTCATCTTTCAGAACAAAACTTACTTGTTCCATCGGCTGTTTTGCTTCATCTGTTAAAATAGACATGTTATATTGAATGACTTTATTCTTTATATATTCTCCTTCTATGCGAGTACCATTCTCTATGCGTTTCATATATCTCTTCCTTTCAACTTAGTAAGCTACCTCTCATTTTTACTTTTCCTTTTTAAAATACTAATAAATACGAAACCACCATAAATAACAAAGCATGAAAAGCCAATTATACCTGGTACAGAAACATAGCCTATTCTTATGTAACTTATAACTGCAAAACAAGCGATAGACAGTAAAATAGATGGCCAAAATAAAAGAGCTGTTTTTCTTCGTCTCTCTTCCTTCTCAGAAACACGTGTACCAAAAAGTAATACAATACAAATGAGGATCGCTGCAAAATAAATAGTATCTAATGACAAATTGTGATCGTATAGTGCGATACCCACTTCAAGAGCAATAATCGTTACAATTAACATAATGATTGTTGATGTCTTTAAGTTTCTTTTCAATTACTCACTCCTAGCATGCTTTCACTATATTCTTTGTATATGTACTTCAAAGCTACTGCAAAAGCTTCATCTACCTCTTTATTTTCACGTCGATTAGGTAAATCTTTTCCCCCAATAACATAAAGAAACGGGAATTTGTTAAATATTCCTAACGATTACTTTTTGCAGAATAAATAGCTATCCCAACATGATCAGATTGTATCTCTTTCATTTTTTGAATGACAGTTTCCATTTTCATTCCTCATTTCATATCGTTTTATCACTTTCAATAATTCAATATAGAATGTAAAAATCCTTTTTAGCAGATTATATCGGCTACTACAATAAGAAAAAGGTAGCATGAATTACTCCTTGCTACCTAAAAGATACATGTTTACGAAAAACCTCTATTCTTCTAAAGGATTTTTAGGACCATTAAGCTCCAATTGATAAAAAGCTAAATCTAGCCATTTATTAAACTTATAACCAGCCTTTTTAATCGTCCCTGCATGAACAAATCCATAGTTTTCATGTAAAGCAATACTTTTCTCATTTTCCGCATCAATTCCAGCAATTAAAGTCATATATTCTCTTTCCCGTGCAATCGCTATCAGTTCTTTCATTAAAGATGTCCCAATTCCTCTATTTCTATATTCCTTATTAACGTATACAGAATGTTCAATTGAATATTTATAGGCAGGCCAAGCTCTAAATGGGCCAAATGTCGCAAATCCTACTATTTTATTATCTAGTTCGTGTACTAAGATTGGATAAGCTTCAGCCTTTTTTTGTCCATACCAATCGATTCTATTTTCAAGGGTTACGGGTTTATACGTATATACAGCAGTTGTATTCAGTATTGCATCATTATAAATATCTAAAATGTATAGTACATCTTTTTCCGTTGCTTCCCTTATCATCGTTTTCTTCCTTTCATATACGTTCTCTTTTTAACTACCTATTTGTTACACGAACACTAGCTTTTCGAAAGCCATCATAAATGTTTAATGCAGCAGATAAAACGTAAATAAGAATACCCCCACCAATTAGCCACTTTTTTAGTTCTTCAGGAGAAATAGTGAACACATTTGCCACAAACGTAATAAATCCATCGGTAAATATGTGCGGATTTACTACAATTATAATGAATACTATCGTTCCAACTATTTGAAGAAGAGCATTCCCGATTGCCAATCTTTTTGTCCATTGTCCCTGTACTAATTTATAAAGAGATATCGCTATTTCAAAAACAATTATCATCACAACGATTGGCCAATACTGAAGTAACACATCTTGATTAAACGTTGGCGCGACAAACTTCAATCCACTTCCCGTACCACTGTATACGCCAACGAGATGATTCGCATAAAAATAAAGTGTACCCCATATTGCCGTCCACATTAACCCTCCAAAAACTTCAAACTTGGAGATTGCTTTTTTCTTCGGAATGTACGAAATGTTTTTCAAATCATCTGGCGTCCACTTTTTTAGACTTGTCGTCAACGGCTCGGTATCTTTGTTTTTATCCGTTCTTTCTAAAATAGCAAATACAAGTGTTAACCAGAAAAATACATGGAGGGCTACTTCAAAAATTTCTCCAATGCCTTTACCTATTAATTGTAAAATAACATTTAATACTGCTTGATCACCAGTATAACTTAAAAAATTTTCTGCAACCATTGTAATGAGTGCGATAACAACTGCAATTGGAATGATCATTTTTAATAATGTCGTATATACATCAAAATAACGCGGTCCAATTAAATGCATCGGTCTATCCAAATATCCATTAGCTAATGAAACCGGACTCCCCAATTTTTCAAGAACTCTTTTTTCATCATCTTCATTATAATCATCAGGCAACATATCCTCAATTGTTGACCGTAGCTCAAGAATAATATCTTCACGATTTTTTTCAGGTAATCTCTTCGCTACTTCCTCGACATAAATATCAATTAAATTCATTCTTGTCCTCCTCCTTTAATAAGTTATAAAGTTCTTTCGAATCCTTTATCCATTCCTTTTTCAACTGTTGGAATATCTCTAATCCGTATTCACTCAAAACATAGTACTTACGAGGCCTACTCTCTGTTTTATCCCAACTACTCGTCACTAGCTCTTGCTTTTCTAACCGGCGAAGTAGTGGATATAAAGTACTTTGATCAATTGCGATTCCTGATTTCTCTAATAATTGGACAAGTGAATACCCATACTGCGGCGTTCTTAATTGACTTAAAACCGCTAATGTTAATGTACCTCTTCTTAGTTCAGTAATTAATGAATTTAATAAAGCATCCATGTGTTCACCTCATTTCCATTACTATATGTCATACAGTATGTGTTTTATACTATGTATCGTACAGTATTAGTGTGAAAAAAACAACAATATTTTACCAAAAAACGGATAATAAAAAGCACAAACTATATGATTTGTGCTTTTCTAACTAAATTATTTACTTGTAACACGCTTACCTTTGTAACTCTGGTAATATAAATTCCCCTTTTCCCTTAGGGAATGGAACAACATCTATAATTGCATCTATATTAATTGCTCCGTAAACATGCGGATATTCTTGGCCGTTAGAAGCAAGTTCATATTTTATTTCTGCTTTTACAACGGCTGGATTAATTGTAAGTAATAAAACATCTTCTTCATGAACGAAATGTTTTTGAGCAACGTTTAAAGCTTGTTCTAAAAATGAACAGTGGATAAATCTCTCTTCTATTAGTGATTTTTCATTAATTTCTCCAGTTGTTTTTGCGATTTCCCAATTTCTTTTTGTTATTACTTTTGTAATCATTATCATGTCCCCTATATTTTTATAAAATAAGATGCTTCTCTATTAAAAAACCATTTGAATTTTTACTTCTTAATTAATGGAGATGCTTCCCCGCTATGGAAAATCCATAAATCATGAAGCGACCTTGTACATCCGACATATAATAACTTCGCATCGTGTTTCGTATTTTTATAATGTTCTTCATCGACATCAATGAGTAGAACAGCATCAAATTCTAACCCTTTCGCTAAGTATACAGGTACTACCGAAATGCCCCCTTCATATTTACTTTGATCTGCTTCAATGACGTTTACAGTCAATCCTGCATTCGTTAATTTCTCATACATATCGCGGCATTCATCGTCTGTTCTTCCGATTACCGCAATTGTTTTCACATCTGCATTTTGTAGCTGTTTTAATGTCTTCAAAATTTCAGTAAACTGATCTTCTGTATGAATTACTTTTACTTCTTCTCCACTACGGAAAACTGGCATTGCAAGCCCTACAGGGATTTCTGCATTTTTTATTATCTCATTTGCGAATTCAATAATTTCTTTTGTAGAACGATAACTTCTCGTCAGTTCATAATAACCGGTTTCTTGGAAGACTTCCTTAAACGCACTCCACTCTTCAATCCCTTGATAATCATAAATCGCTTGAGATAAATCACCTAATATAGTGAAAGAGTTACCTAGTGTAATTTCTTTTAATACATAAACTTGGAATGGCGAGAAATCTTGCGCTTCATCGATAACGACGTGATGAAACTTTTGTCCAATTTCAATACCTGTGATGCGGTGATGTATGTATATTAAAGCAGATAAATCTTCTACATACACTTCTTTTTTACGACAATTCTTTTCTGTTTCTTTAACAAGTTCTTCAGGTAATACTTCGAGTATTTCCTTACTTTTTAATATTGAACTATACAGTGAAAGAGCACTCATTTTCGGCCAAAACTTCATGTAAGTGTTCAGTCTTTTAGTTGCTTCTTTTTTGAGTAATTTTTTCTCGTTTGTTTCTCCATACTTTTTCAGTTCAATTTCAATCCAGCGTTTCATTCGGCCGACTAGACGTTCTCTTCTTTTCTTTAATGGATAGTGTTTATATTCCACTTGCATCCACTTTTTAATATCTTCCACTGGAATAACAGCTTTATCCCATGCCTCAAAATTAATTGTTGGTACTAGTTCTTTTTCAATTTGAACCATTTGCTCTTCAATAAAGGACTTAAATTCTAGCGTACCTTTCAATTTACCAAGCATAACCTTTCTTTCATCACGATTAATAGAAAATGCTTCTTTCAACTTTTCTTCTGTCTGCTTCAGTTTCACCGAATCATCTAATGTACGTAATGCCCAGTCCAGAAATGTTGTTTGACTAATATTCCCTACACCTAATTCAGGAAGTACACTCGAAATATAGTCTAAAAACAGACTATTCGGAGCGAAAACAATCATTCGCTCCGCTTCTAATTGCTCACGATATTCATAAATTAAAAAAGCAAGGCGATGTAAAGCGATTGTTGTTTTACCGCTTCCTGCAACCCCTTGAATAAGTAATGGTAAGTTTCTTTCCGCACGAATAATATCATTTTGCTCCGATTGTATCGTCGAAACAATATCCTTTAGTTTATTATCTTTATTCTCACCTAATCGATATAGAAGAAAATCATCGGCATGCGAGACATCTTCATTTCCTTTTACATATGTATCAACAACACGTTCTAATTCTCTTTTTCGAATAGAGATGTTTCGCTTTAAATAAACATCACCTTCTACTAATCCGTCTGGTGATTGATAAAACGCTAATTCATCACCGCCGGTAAATGAATAAAACATACTTGCGACAGGTGCCCGCCAATCAATTACAATTGGTTTCATCGTATCTTTATCTGAAACACCTACCTTACCGATGTAGATCGGCATAACTTCTTCCTTGCCATCCTCTTGAAAATCTAATCTTCCAAAGTACGGTTCTTGTACACCAATACGTAAGTTTTGTCTATTAGACTCCCTCATACTTTCAAGAATTTGCTCTTTAAAATCATCGCCATAATAAACTGGAATTTTTTCAAGCTGTTCTAATTGATCATCCATCGTACGTAATGTATCTTTCATTTTTTGTAACTCTTCTTCAAAAATGTTGTTCATTAGATGATTCCCTCCTGTCCGTTCTAATTTTTCAGTCGAAATATAATTGTATTAAAAATCCAATTATAAAGTCAAGGACTTAATTTGTTTTTTCTGAAAAAACTTACTTTTCACCTTTCTAATATTGAAATTCAAATGATATTTTTACATGATAAGAATATATAACATCTAAAACATACAACTACACATATAATAAAGTGATTTATACAAAAGCTGCTATTTTCTATTGATAAAAGGACTTTATACTATCTAACTAAGTTCCCCTTACATACTCTCCAGCTTCTTTTCTAGATATCTATTATTTCATTTATAAAATAACTAAAATCACAAAAACAAAAATAAAAGTAAAGGAGTCTATTCAAAATGACTGCTACCAAAAGAAAACCCATTAAGTTACATTTACTTATTTTTGTGTTCATTGTATTGGCAAGTGGCTGGATTGGCGTAATTCTAGATTCTTTTCTAACAGATCAGCCTGAAGGAAACTCTTTAGGCATGGGACTGTGGCTAATATTACCTTTCCTCTCATGTATTTTCCTTAGAGTTATTAGCCGAGATTGGAATGATTTTGGTATAAAACTAAATTTGAAGGCAAACTTTAAATGGTACTTCGTTGCGATACTAATTTATCCGTTCGTTACAGTAATAACGATAAGTTTAGCACTTATTTTTGGAGTAGCTAACATAACTAGTTTTGAAATATATTCGTTATTGTCACTCATATTCATGTCTACTATTGGTAACTTTATTAAAAATATTTTTGAAGAGTTTTCATGGCGCGGTTATTTAACTCCTAAGCTCATTGAACTAAAGTTAAACGATTGGTTTATTTATATTATTTCTGGTTTAGTTTGGGCTCTTTGGCATGCCGCTTATTATTTAGTCTTTTTACCAAATGAATATTTTGAATCTATTTCAAGGTTACATATGCTTTTATCAGGCTGTATACTTATGGTTTCTTGGTCTATTATGTATGTTGAAATATATAGACTTACAAAGTCAGTATGGCCATGCGTTATCATGCATGCAATTGAAGATGCCGTTCCTACTGTTTTAGTTACAATAACAGGGATCATTACACTTACTAACAGCAGTGATTTTTGGTTAAACCCTATTAGCGGAGTCGTTGCTACTATTATATTTCTTGGAATTGGGATCGTACTAAGATCTATGAGAATAAAAAAAGAACGACAATTAAATACGAAAGATAATCAATTATTCACACTATAGAAGCAAAAAGAGTAAGGAATTAATCCTTACTCTTTTTTACTTTTATTCGATATGATAAACATTCATTTAAAGACGCTTGCTCTTTATATTTCCTCTCTTCAAAGTCATACGCTCCTCCTGGGAAAATCCCAACTATACTGAAACGAGCCTCTGCACATAAATTACTAATCTCATCTATCGTATAGCAACGTAAAGATTGTGTCACGATATCATTTGAAGAATCCTTTTCCCACCAGTGGTCCAGCATCCTAGCATTTTCACTATCATATTCATATTTTCGCATTGCAGAATAAATCGGCATTTCTTGTCCATTTGCTTTTTCCCAATATAATGGTTGATAAATATCAATAAGTGCACACCCATCATCTTTCAACCAATTATGGATTCGCTTTAATAAAACCAATTGTTCTTCATCTGTTCCCACACCAAATCCGTCTAAATAACTAACAACATCAAACTTTTCTTCAAAGTTAATTTTATAAAAGTCAGCACAATGAATCACAATGTCGTTAGTAGAATGTTCTTTAGCAAACATAACTAACTCTGGTACAAGCTCAACAGTAGTCATTTTTACATTCAAATTAGACATCGCTCTTGCAAAACCACCATTTCCAGCTCCTAGTTCTAACATCGTTTGAAATGGATATCCAATTTGTTCTTGTACTTCTTTCGCAACTTCCTTTAACCAATTTTCATTTTTTATATCATAGCTTAGTAATTCAAATTGTTTTTTATAAAATTCTTTTACATTTAATTCGTTCATTATTATTCTCCTCCTGTACGTTATTTTTCTACTACAGGTGAGAAACTAAATTTCTGATACCCATGAAAAATCCTCCTTTTGATTTCCCTATATTTACATTTTATCTAAATAATAAGAATTTTTAAAGCACCAAAAATAAAGGAGCAGATAATGGAAAATTCCACTATCTGCTCTATGGCTGCTATTATTTCCCTTGTTGATACTTCAACCAATCACCAGAAATGATAACTTTCTTTAGCATATTTTTATCTTGAGCGATATACACATATGCCTCTATTTCCCTATCACCATCAAATACTATTTGTGTGATTCGTTCATATAAATCCGTCTCTGCATTACCTGTATATTCTTCTAGTTCGTCTAACTTACGCAATATGTCATCATTTACTTCATAAACTTCTCCATACACCTTTTCTTCATTCGAATAAGTCATCGCCGGATACCCTTCGTTTGTATCAAATAATTCCCCATACGTCCATGCTTTGTCTGCAATGCATATTGCACTTTGCATATAATGAGCATTCGTTTGCTTTTTTCTTAACGTGCCATATACAAAAACGTGATGCATTAATCCCTATCTCCTTTACATGTCACTACTTTCTAATTTGTAAATAAGCACGAATCATAAAGTAACTCACTTCATTCGGAAGTTGTTCCTTTATAGATTTCAAACCACCCTCAGCATTTTGCACAGCAGTTTCAATCAGTTGTTCGTATTCTGCAGGAACAAAACTGTTCCAGTCTACTTCCATTCCATCTTCAAAACAACGAATTAAATGATTTTCAATCGTTTGTCTTGATAAGCCACGTTCTTTCGCAATTTCATCTAGATCAATACCTTGTTTATACATTTCATACGTTTCCAAATGAGAATTTGCTGACGCTTTCCCTGATTTCTTCCGCTCTGTCACCACTTCTGTTTTAATAGTTTCAGCATAGTTTGGGTTTTCCTCAATAAAGTGCTGAACTGCTTGTAAGAAATGAGAACCATACTTCACAAGTTTGTGTTCACCAATCCCTTTCACAGTTAAAAGTTCAGAATCGCTTTGCGGCATTTTTGCACACATATCTTTCAACGTTTGGTCAGAGAAAATAACGAATGGAGGTACCCCTTCTCCTTGCGCAATTTCTTTACGTACTTCGCGAAGTACTTCAAATAAAGGATGATCTTGAACGATTTGTCTTGTCTCTACTCGTTCTTTACGTAAAACATTCTCTTTACCAAGTAACACTTCTTTCCCTTTTTCTGTTACTTTTAATGTCGGATACGTACCGTGTTCAACTGCGATTAACTCATCTGAAATTAAAAACTCAATAAATTCACTGACTTCTTTTACGCTACGATTTGATAGTAAGCCATATGTTGGTAAAGTATGAAAATTAAATTCAATCACTTTCTTATTTTTCGAGCCAGTTAAAACTTGGGCAATCATTTGTTTTCCAAATCGTTGGTTTGTCCTAATCATACAAGATAAAACCATTTGCGATTCTCTCGTCACATCGATACTTTCTCGGTCGTCTGTACAATTACCGCAGCGGCCACAATCTTCTTTTGGTTCTTCTCCAAAGTATTGCAAAATAAATGATTGTAAACATTGTTCTGTATGACAGTAGTCAGTCATATTTTGCAGTTTTTCAAGTTCATTTGAAAAACGAGACTCTCCTGTCGATTGATCAATTAAAAAGCGTTGTACTTGTACATCTTGAGAAGAATAAAGCAATATACATGCACTATCTAATCCGTCACGGCCAGCACGTCCTGCTTCTTGGTAATAACTTTCCATATTTTTTGGAAGTTGATAATGGATAACGTAACGAATATTCGATTTATCAATACCCATCCCAAACGCAGATGTGGCTACCATTACACTCACTTCATCACGTAAAAAGAGTTCTTGTTGCTCATTTCGATCGTTATCACTCATACCGGCATGATATTTTGATACAGAAACTCCCGCTTTCATTAAATCCTCATACAACTGATCAACTACTTTTCTAGTAGCTGCATATATAATCCCAGATTCCTTTTGATTTTGACGAATATAATCCGCTAAATATGCATTACGATCTTGTCCTTTAATAACAGAAAATGATAAGTTCTCGCGCTCAAACGTTGTCATAATCGTGTTTTCTTGATTAATTCCAAGCGTGTTGCAAATATCATCACGAACTTGTGGTGTTGCCGTAGCAGTTAATGCTAATACGATCGGCTTTTCTGGAAGATAATCTAATATACGGTGTATATGTAAATAACTCGGACGGAAATCATGTCCCCACTGCGAAATACAGTGCGCCTCATCAATGGCAATCATCGGGATTTTCATATCGATCAGTTGGTCAACAAACTCCATTGAATCAAGTCGCTCTGGCGCTACATAAAGTAACTTATAATGGCCCTGTTTCGCTAATTGAATTCGTTGATTCGCTTCTGTACTCGAAATAGAACTATTAATATATGTAGCTGAAATACCATTTTGTACTAATGTATCTACTTGGTCTTTCATAAGTGATATTAAAGGCGATATAACTAACGTTGTTCCTTCAAATACTAATGCGGGAATTTGATAACAAATTGACTTACCACCACCTGTAGGCATAATACAGACAGTATCTTTCCCATCTAATACATTTTTAATTGTTTCATCTTGTCCTCTTCGGAATGACGAATAACCGAAATAAGACGCTAAAAGTTCTTGTGCTTTTGTAAACAAAAAAGAGTCACCTGCTTTTCTTTATCTTTCATCTACTCCTATTATATCATCTCTTATGCATCATGAAAGTGATGAATACATGACTATCAGCCTGCTTTTTCATTACTTTATGCTTCTTTACGTTTTAGAGAATGATTAGTACTATAATAAATTTTAAAATAAATACACATTTTATTAATTCTCCTTGAATACTACTAATCTTATACATATGAATTCAGGAGGTTACTATATGAAGCACCATAATATTAGTTCCATCAAACAGAAAACAGTACCGAATAAACTCCAATTCTCAAATCATGATGCGTGGAAATATGAATCATATTATAAATACCAGCCTTTATTGTCTTATAGAAAACTTTTTCACTTTCTTTCTCAACTTTTTAAACGTTAATACGTGGGCGAAATGTATCCATTCACAAAAATTTTCTCAATATAAACCTTATAGACTTTATACAATACCGTTGATATCATATGAAATATTCTGTTGGATAAACCCCTTAAGTTGACCTGCTTATATAAGCAGGTCTTTTTTGATTATCTTATATTTCAGTACACTTTTTGTTGTGCTTCTAAATCTTTTCTCCATTTTATAACCATACTCCACTCACAACAAATGGTGATAATCACAAAAGTAAACTATAAATGCTCAATATTTAATTATTCAATTCTTTTTTTCTCAATACACAAAACGATTTTCAATTGTTATTATAAAAGTACTCCAGATGAGTTTTTGCTCATCGACATTATCTAGTGAAAGGGCTCTGCCGCGGGAAGCAGGTCCTTTCACTTTATTAAAGACTCACTTTCAATTGGACACATTTACCAGGTTTTTTTAATAGAATTTTATGATAATATTACGTAGTCGAGTCCGACATCTCGGCAATACCCTTTTGAGGCTCTGCAACTTCCCTTGCAGAGCCTCTTTTACTTTATATTCATTTTATTTATATATAACGCAATAAAATTACTCATCTTTTTCCATATCATTTTTTGAAATTAATCTAGGACACGTAACTAAAAATAAATTTTCATCATACTTTGAGTTATACATGTTCAAAGGAGTGTTACTATTTATGTATTCATATTGGCAATCGTATTACTCCCCCTATCATAATCCTTATGTAAACTTTGATGTATCTGTACGTAACTACCGAATTAGTAAAAACGAGAATTTTTTAAAAGGTTACATGCGTTCTTTATGGGAACAACATGTCGCTTGGACGAGATTAGCTATTATAAGTATTGTTTTCAATTTACCTGACGTAAACGTTACTGTTGGACGGCTTCTTCAAAATGCAACACATATGGGACTATCTCTTGAACCATTCTATGGTGAAGATGCAGTGAAAAAATATAGTGCATTAATTAAAGACCACTTAGTAATTGCAGCGGATCTTGTTAAAGCCGCAAAAGCTGGTGACCAAAACGCAGCTGCCGCTATAGAGAAAAAATGGTACGCTAACGGTGATGAAATTGTAGCGTTTCTTACTAGCATCAACCCATATATACAAAAAGAAGAATTTACACAAATGTTTTATGAACATCTAGCATTAACAAAAGCAGAAGCACTGGCATTTCTAAATAAAGATTATGAAGCAGGAGTAAAATTGTACGATAAAATTGAAAAAGAAGCTTTAGAAATGTCCGACATGATAACAAACGCAATCGTACAGCAATTCCCGCAAGTATTTCAATAACAACAAGCCGGTTTGAAAAAACAAATCGGCTTGTTAAGCTTTCTATTAAGGATATTTCACCATGCTCTTTACATTTAGCTTATATCGATATATTTTATTAATATCCGTTTTTTATAGGAGGAAATAGTTTGATTAACGCCATTGGTCTCGTATTTATACTTACAAATAAACATGAGAAAAAGAAGAAAGTATATCTGAATGAAAAATTTGCATTAATAGACATTATTGATTCTAAGGAAGTAATTGATGATGAAGGGTACCCGCTAGTAGAACTAACATGTAAATACAGTATATATTTAGATGAAAAATACTACTGTAAATCTCTTGATGATTATACTGGACAAGTCTTTCCATTCTTAAGTGCTAAAATAGGAAAAGGACTTCTAAGAAACTTAAACTACTACTTTTCTTATGTTGATGCCTATGATAAGAAACCACCAGTTAAAGAAATAAGACCACTTATGAAACAAGTAACTAACAGATAGCAAAAAAAAACAAAAAAAGAAAGCATCTAACTCTGGATGTTTTCTTTTTTATTGAAAACTCATTAAATTTCATCCTCTTCTAAAAGTATGTATCCAAGCATATTTTAAATTAAAAACATTGGAGGATTAGACTGAATGAAATACTCAGAAACTATTGTAAGTAAACGACTACGAATGCTTAAAATGACGGGTATGTTTTTCATGCTAGTGTTAATAGCATGGATTGGATATACAAAATTACTTTATGAAAAAGGCTTTCTTCAAGAAAAAAAGAATTCAGTAGAAGTAATGAACACTAGCATTACAGGAGAAATAGAGCAGCTTTTTCATATCAACTTACAAGGCTATCGAAAAACGAACCTTGATGCTGTTATAGAAGCAAGTAAAACAGATCCAAGCGAACTATCCCTAATTGAACTAGTCAACAAATCCTGCTCGCGAGATTGCATAGGCGAACCAGTCACATATGTAAACTCAAACAATGGATATATCTTTTATAAGGAATCTAATGGAACTAATGTAGCTATAACAGTTAAAAAGAAAGACACATGGATAATTGTAAAGAAATCTGTTCAAGATGGAATATAATCTCCCCCAAAAAGAGTACGTATCGTACTCTTTTTTATTATTAATACCCTTCCTCTTCATGCATACAATGGCATTTCGCTTTTGTTTTACAATGACATTTTTCACACTCACACTTTGGTTTCTCTTTGCAACAACACTCGTGAAAATCATTGCGTTTACATCTACATCTCCCAAACATCAAATCATCCCAAAATTTATTACAATCTTGAAAATGTCCACAATGACAAGTATTTCTCATAAATATGCTTCCTCCTTGATAGAATTCATCATATTCTATGTTTGAAAGTATACAAAGGCTTGTTTATTAGTCTATTTTCTCCATATTATAAGTAGAGTTAAAAGATTACATAAAAATAAAAAACCGTCACATGACGGCTTTTTATTTAGCAAACTATTCTTTTGTATAAAAATATTTAAGTCCTTTAGCATCTAACCACGCTGTCGCTCGATCTAATTCATTCCCTTGGCGATATGCTGTTTCAAATCTAACTAATCCTTGTTTATCTCCATATGAGATAATACGAGATTCATACCCAAGAGCATCCATCATTCCTAACATTTCTACTACTAACGCTGTACCAAATTCATACGTAACAACTTTACTAAATTTATTCACTATAATTCCAACTCCTTCTTGTTTTGTCGATTGTTCAACAGTTTGATTAGTAAACCAAACTAACGGCTTCTTTCCCACTAACTTATTTAAATCACATTTTCCTATGCCAGCTACATTCCCTGTTTCTGTGTATTGCCAAATATCACATGGGTAGGCTGGTTTGTTACCACCATAACGAGGAATCCATACAAAATCACAATTGACATTTGCCATTCCAAATGGATCATACATATGATGAGCAATATATAAACCAACCTTCTTAGCTCCTAATCTGCGTAATTCATCAATAAAAGCTTGTGCACCCGCTCTCATATCGTTCATTGTTTTTACTTCTACGTCAGCTACCCAAACTGTTGCATTTTTATCACCACGGTTCCAAAAGTCTCTCGCCTCTATCCGTGCATCCTCTACTGAAACGAAACGACAGAACGCATAATTACCAAACGGAATATTTTTTGCTTTCATTGCTTGTACATAATTTTTATATAAAGGATCTATATAATTTGAACCATCTTGCACACGTGCAATTACAAAATCTAATTGTGGTGCTGCAATATCCCAGTTAATGTCGCCATTCCATTTCGAAATATCTACAATATAACCCATTATTTCACATCCTCTTTTTCATTATTATATTCAAAGCTTGTTTTTTTGCTATTATCATCTAATAAATAGTATGAGAAGTATTGTATTATTTAGTAATAATTTAAAATTCGGCTTATGTATTGAGAAAATAAAATATTATTACGGGTTTAATAAGTAAAGACTTACAAAGCTCTAAACTATAATCAGTAGGAGGCCACAAGCAGTGCAATTCCCAGCTAATTTCTTAGCTTCATCCGAATTTTGAGGTATGAATTTTACTGCCCATTAAAGCGGGATACACAAAACCACCTTTCTGATAGGTGGTTTTGTGTACTACTTTACATATACATTATCCATATTTATAGTTACATAATTATTAATTACTTAATATACTTGTTAGCTAAAAATAAGACAATTTTTAGTTTTTAATCAAACTAATTTTCGTTTTATCTCAAATACTCATAGTACCATTTACGTGCATCTAACCAAGCTGTAAATTTATCGATATTTCCGGACGGATAGCCATTCGTTATAGCATAACCAATGCCATCTTTCTGAACGACAATTTGTCCATCAATACCCGCATCAACCATCGCCTGAGCCAAAGCTTGTAAATTGCTAAATGCTACACCACCAGTTTTTACTTTGAGCAAGTCCGTTGCACCTCCTCCAGTTTGTCCTGTAAGAGCAAATACAATAGAATTAGCGATTTTATCAACATTCCATTTTGCCATGTCGGATTCATTATCAATAAATCCTAATTCAATAAGAATAGCCGGTGCCTTCGTTCCATTTAATACCGCTAAATCTGTACGTTGTTTCGCACCTCGATCACGCCATCCAATATCTTTTGCTAGTTGAGCTGATATTTTAGCCGCCAAATCTTTCTGATCATAATACAAAACCTCAACACCCTGTCCATTTCCATCACTTGCATTAAGATGAAAAGAAATAACTAAATCCACAGCATGGGAATTGCTATTCCGAATGATATTATTTAAATTTTGTGATTGAGTTGTCCCTACCTCGTCCGTATCGTCATAAACCGTGTGTCCTAGGGATCTTAACTTAGCCGCCACAGCATCTTTAACTTGCCTATCTAGAACATGTTCTTTCCGATTCCCAAAATTAGCACCTTGAACAATACTATTGTGTCCTCCGTGCAAACTATATCTGGCCATTATTTATCAACATCTCCTTTCTTAATATCATATTCAAAACTTGTCTTATTGCTATTCCCACTTACAATCTTAACTGTACCCATACATCCTACATTTTCTAAAAGTGAAGGCAATTCGTTTTCGTTATAAAAAGTGGTGACACGAACAAAAAGCATCACCTTTTTGGCGATGCTTAAAAACTCTATTTTACGTTTTAGCTCCCTAAATACAGTTTAAGATCATGGTGACCGAAACTATACTTATATTTCCTCCTCTTCCTTCACTGCCCCTTTTAACCTCTGCAACATATACCCAATCCCTTTACATCCTTCTAACGGATATGTAATCATTTCTTCTGGATATAGCTTTGTTACTACTTTTTTATGCTTTTTCCCTGCAAGTAAGACGATTTCGTCAAACTGTAGTAAACTTTTATCTACCATCTGTTTTTGTAATTGCTCTATACTTATTACCTTATCGCTCTTTGAATCAAACGCAAGATCATAGTTTTCTAGTACAATATCATTTGGCCTTAAAAATCCATGCTTCGCCGATAATATAACCCAACTCTCAAAAAACATTGTTGCATATGCCTGACATGCTTTTCCGAACGGGCTAATATATACATCTTTTGCCTCCATCGGTCCGTAATCAGGATACTTATCCCAAATTTTCTTCTTTCCGCATGGAATTATGCATAACCTTCTCATCGTTTTTACTTACCTCACTTCTAACTTTTTAAATATAAAAATAGAGAATTCTCTACTTCTTCATACTCAGCTTCTATCTCTCCAATCCCCACTACGTTCCAACCATTTTTTGTTTCTATCGGTTTTTCATTCATTATAATATGAACTTGTGTCATATTTTTAAAATCTTCTTCAAATGATGCTAAAACAGGCTGATTTATCATATATGTTTTATTATGTATACTTACACTTAAAAATGTTTTATGTAATACTTTATTTCCGTTTAACTTTACATTCATTGGATTAAACGAATTTAATTTTATATCCCCTACAATATACAGATCATACCCTTCTTCACCATAGAATTGCTTAATCTCCTTATCTCTTTCGTTTTGAACAAAATGAAGGATTTGCTTCGTTTCTTTACTTATTGTAATTTCATTATTTAAACTCAAATCCACATTTATATTTTGTTTTAAAAAAGCATATAACGATTTATCACTATTAAAGAAACTTATTTTCCATTCAGGGAGGATTTCATCTAATAATAAACATAAAAGCATTCCTGAACTATAGCAGCTCTTTCTCATGTTACAATTAGCATCATATACATCTAAAATGAGGCCGCTATATTTTCGTAATGTGTCGCTTTCATCACTTTTACATACTGCATTGTAGGCATTCATTTCAACATACCAAGCAGGCCCCTCTATACTTTCAACCATATACTCATATGTTATAAAAGCTTCTCCCATAACACTAACTCTTTGCTCTCTTAATTCAATAAATTGCTTAATATAATTATTTTTCTCAGCTTGTGACTTGCAATGAACCGCATCATATAAACAAATTCGTTCTTTATTTCGCAATTGTATATTTTCTTCTATTATAGGATATTGAAATCCTAGAGATTCATTTGGAAATCTACTTTCTTTATTCAAATATTGATAGCAATGAAAAAGTTCATGCACCACAATCGCAAGTAAACTTGCATAATCTTTATATCTATTCATATTTACGATGGCAGTTGGATAATCTTTGAATAGAATGCAAGTATCACCTTTAAATTGTTCCTCCCACTTTAAAACTCTATACTCATCATTATCTTTCAAAAATAGAGGATGATGAAATACATACACATGTTCATCATCATATAATGCAAATGCAGCCCTCTTAAAACCAGGCCATAGCCCATTTAATAAATCCATATTTACTTCTTTTTTTATTTGGTTTAGTATATTGTTCATTATATGTAACACCCCTATATCATTCTACATACACCTATTCTATTCCACTTAAAAACAACCCTTTTATTTACATAATTATTAGAAAAACATATATTTTATCTCAAACTATAATGTATTATACAAATATACATGTGATGATTTTATGAAAAGGAGGTGAACAAATGAAAAATATAACCCCTGCACTAGTACTTTATATTATTGTTTGCATAATCGCTATGATTGCTCCATCATCCCAAGGCTATAATCATATTGGCTGGAAATTGTTTGTTGGGCAAGCGTATGCCCTACCTATTTTCCTAATTACAGCTATTATTACATTTTATATAAACAAGAAAAAATCTACGAATAAACAGTTATAAGGATAGCGAATGCTATCCTTATTTTAATTCATTGATTAAATCCAAAATAACACTTGCAGTACTTTCTATCCTTTCTTCCGAAAAATCAAACGTGACACCTGTTTTTTCATATATTTCTTGTATAGATAAATTCCAATCTGCACTCGCACCTTCTTTAAAGAAAGCAATCGCTTTTTCTGGGTCTTCCCGGTAAATTTGAAACAATTGCATTGCTCCTATTTGTGCAATTGCATATTCAATTTTATAAAAAGGAAACTGAACATAGTGAAATGACTCTATCCAACTTGCACCAATTTCATCCTCTAATCCTGCAATGTCGACTGTTGAATATTGATATCTTTTGCATATTTCGGCGTATTTCTTATCACGTTCTTCTGGTGTATGGTTTGGATTCTCATAGATCCAGTGCTGGAATACATCTCCCGCAATTGACGACATTAATAAAGACAAAACACGATATATTTGTACGCGTTGCACTTCTTTATATTCATCCTCTTGCTTATAAAAAACATTCAGCTTATCCATTACTAATAACTCAAGACTGAGGGAATAAAGTTCAGCCACCTCTTCGCGCAGATATCTTTCCTGCATACTACTATCGTTTTTAAATTGTTTATAAAAATGAAATGCATGCCCCACTTCATGTATAAGTGCATTAATTGCATAAAATGAAGGACTAAAATTAGAATACACAAAAACCTCTTTACTATGAGGCAAGGTAAAACAAATAGCTCCTGGTGCTTTATTTTCACGTTCTTCTACGTCAATGCATCCAGCTTTCCTTATATGAATAAATTTCTCATAAAAATATAAATCTGTCGTCCGAAACATTTCTTCCACCCCATCCAATAAATTAATAGCATTTTGGAATGGGGCTTTTGGTAAATTACATGGAGAAAGATCCCAAGGGCGATACGTTTTTACATCGAGATTCTTTTTAGAAATACTTCCTAACTGTTTCCAAATTGGTACAACATACTTTTCTATAGATTCATGGAGCTTATAGCAATCACTGTAATCTCTGTTTTTTTGTTTAAAAGCATATTCACTATAATTATTAAACCCTGCATTTAAAGCTATCTCATTCCGCAATTGTATAAGTTCATTCATAATACGATCCACTTCTGGTTTCACTACACTCCTTGCTTCACATAAAGCGTACCAAGCTTTTTCGCGAATAGCTCTATTTGGGTTATCTAGCTTTGCTTTAACGTGTGCATACGTCTTTTGCTCGCCTTCCCAATTAATTGTTATGTTAGACATTATTTCTCTATACTTCGTAATGCACTCTTGCCCTTTAATAGAAAGAGCAATGTTTTTTTCATTAAACATTTTACTCTTTACAAATCTTGCTTTTTTCATAAATCCATATTTTCGCTCGTCTAATAAGTCAGAAAACGGACACTCTATAAATTTTTGGTCAAACTTTGCATTGTATCTTTTTAAAAGTGGTTGAATTGTATTTTGATTATACATATGTAAATCACGCATATTTCTGTTATCTGTATCTCTATACGTGGCGATTAAACTACTTGTTATCTTCTCTTCTATTTCAGCGTTTACACGCAATTCATCGAAAAGCCAATTTTCTAATTCTAAAACAGAAGTAATATTTCGCTCTAAAAGTGACTGTAATTTACTCTCCAAATCATTAAACATACGCAACTCTCCTTTTAAAATTCTAATTTTCTGTTTTTTAGAGAAAGAAAAAGACAAGTAGCCAATCTGACTACTTGTCTTTTTGTTAAATCATACTCAATAATATTAAGCTTGGAATGCTTCTGTTAATACTGGTACGATTTGTTTTTTACGAGATACTACACCTTTTAATGTAGCAGTATTGTTTTCTAGGGATACATTGTATGCTTTCTCAACAACGTTTGCTGCTTTACCGATTGCAAGACCGACAGAATCGTTAGTTAAGATATCAGTTACAACAAATAAGAATAGGTCTAAACCTTTTTCTTCTACTACTGCAGAGATAACTTTTTCAAGTTCTGCTTGGTGTACAAGAACGTCGTTCGTATCAACAGCGTTTACTTGTGCAATTTCAACTTTCGCATTACCCATTTGGAATTCTTTAGCGTCAAGAGAGATTAATTGCTCCATTGTTTTTCCGCTTAAGTCAGCACCAGCTTTTAACATTTCTAAGCCGTATTTATCAGCATCTACACCAGCGATTTCCGCTAATTCACGAGCTGCTGCTACGTCTTGCTCTGTGCAAGTTGGAGATTTGAATAGTAAAGAATCTGAAATGATTGCAGATAACATTAAACCTGCAACTTCTTTACGAATTGTAATGCCGTTTTCTTTGTACATCTTGTTTAAAATTGTAGCTGTACAACCAACTGGCTCACAACGGTAGTAAATAGGATCGCTTGTTTCAAAGTTAGCAATACGGTGATGGTCAATAACTTCTAACACACGAACAGATTCGATATCGTTAGCACTTTGTTGACGCTCGTTATGGTCAACTAAAATAACGTTGTCCACTTCGTTTGCTACTGTCTCAACAAAACGCGGTCCTTCTACTTTAAAATAGTCTAACGCAAATTGAGTTTCACCGCTGATTTCGCCTAAACGTACAGGCTCAGCATTCATTCCTAATTCTTTTTTCAATTCTGCATAAGCAATTGCAGAACAAATTGCATCTGTATCTGGGTTTTTATGCCCGAAAACTAGTACTTTTTCCATGTTTTCCACCTCTTCATGAAAAGGATATCTTAAAGAAGCAAATATGACAATATTTAAAGCATAATTTTTTATAAATAATTGCACTTTCTTCTATATTTTTCATCGTTTTTTATAAAAAAGATCATCTAAAGTGAATTAGATGATCGAAATGTATACTTTATTTAAAATAATGTAGGAACTTGCACTACATGATTTAGCACGTTATTTGATGCTAAACCGTTATTTACAAGGTTAACATCTATAACTTGATAAAATGCATTTCCAGTATCCGCTATTTCCCACACAGCTAAAATAAGGTGATATCCATTTCTATCAGTGGGCACATTTGCTTCATGTGTTACAGAAGTTCCAGGTCTAGCTCCTCCATCATTTTTCACATAGAAAGGCACTAAATCTAAATCAGATCGTGATAGTGGTTTATTTGGATTCCAATCTTTTTTCGTAATATAATATTTCCATTCTTTCGTACTATGAGGTGCGGTTAGTTTCCACTTAAATGTATTCGTCCCGCCGTTTAACGTAACTTTTTTCCACCTATCAACTGTTTGAACGTCTAAAGCAGGGAAATGGCCAGCTCCTGCGATTTGTCCATCAGAAGGTCCTAATTGCGGGAATCCACCTATTCCTTCTACACTTTGCGGCTCATATTGAATCGGACCACAATTTACATTTACCCCTTGCTTACATAAATAAGAACGGCTCGCTGGTGATTCTACGTATCCATGAGCTGAAGCTTTTTCTGAAAAGCCGAATGTTAACAATCCTGTAAGTAATATCCCACCACTTAATATAACTTTCTTCACCTTCTGTAAACCTTTCGTTTTCATCTCGTCATCCCCTTTCCCATAATAAAGCGAAAATAACTATAGTTGCCTAGTCATCTTCTCTACATCCATTATAAGTCGAGGAACATTACGAAAAGAACCCTCTAAAAACTTTCTCAAATTCAATTCGTACATTAAACAAATTCAAATAGCACAGCTAGATAAATATAGTGGTGTTATTTGAATTTGAGCATAATAGCTATAAAATTTTATAATAAATAACTGTTGCATCTAAATTACCATTTGGAGAAATTGCGTATTCTGGTATTTTTCCAGCTTCTTGATAATCTAATGATCTATACAATTTATTCGAAGGATCTCCTTCTCTAGTATCTAGCACTAAAAGAGTCCTGTTTTCTTGCTTCGCTCGTTCCTCTGCTTTGCGCATAAGTGAACGTCCAATGCCATTACGTCTAAAGTTTGGATGAGTCATTAACTTACAAATTTCAGCTCTATGAATCCCATTAGGCTTTGTAACTAAATGTAATTGAATACTCCCTGCCACTTCATTATTTATTTTAGCAGCATATAAGATCACTTCTGGTGCTAAAACAGTTTCCCAATACTTCGCTGATTCTTTTTGTTCCAGTGGAGGTAAAAAACCAATTGACGCTCCATCATCTACAACCGTTTTCAAAAGGTTAGAAAGCTCTTCCATATCATCTTTTATTTGCTTAACCTCTTCAATTACTAAATTTTGCATTACTAATCCCCCTTTTGTTTCATTGTACCAATTTTTAAAGCAGGAATAATGATATACTAAGATGAAATTCTTTAAAACATGATTTTTTAGGGAAAGGATAACGATATGAAATATATAGTAGATAGAACATATGCAAAAGAAGTACTCGAATGGGCATATGAACAAAACCCCGGTCCTTGGTTTGAACATTCAATAAATGTTGCTCAGGCAACTGAAAACATAATTATAGAACTTATTAAAAATGGGTATAACCTAGATGCTGATATAGCATATAATGCTGCCCTTTTGCATGATATCGGAAGATACAAAGGTTTTACCAAATCGGTCATTCATTCCTATGATGGTTATATGTATATGAATGATTTAGGGTATACAGGAAACGCTGTTATTTGTGTTACACACTCATTCCCATGCAAAAATGAACATATAGATATCGCAGCGGAGTGGAGTCTCGTTCCTGACCATATGAGAATCCAGTTAGTTGAAATATTGAATGAACATTGTAACTACGATTTATACAATAAAGTAATTACTCTTTGTGATGCTCTTGCTGACGCGGATGGTTTTACTACACTGGAAAGAAGATTGATTTCCGTTGGTTTACGTCATGGTACAACGTCTCATACTACATCATTACATTGGAAAGGGTTTTATGCAATTAAGAAAGAATTAGAAGCTTTAATCGGTAAAAGCATATACACAGTTCTTCCTGATGTAGAGAATTCGATTTATGAAGATATAAAATATTAAAATGAATACAAATTTAACTTCACATAAAAAACGTTTTAAACATAAAGTTTAAAACGTTCTTTTCTATTCAATGCTTATGATTTTTCAGTTCTGTTAAACACTCTTGCACTAAAGTTACTGCTTGACTCATTGCAGCTCCACCAGCAAATGCTGCTGATACACCACACGCTTCCAGAATTTCTTTATCTGAACACCCTTGATCAAGACAACCTTTTGTATGATAAACGGTACAATATTCATCTTGCGTTGCTAGACTAATTCCTAATGCGATAAGTTGTTTTTCCCTTTTTGTTAAAGAACCCTCTTGAAAACAAGCTTGCGTGAAAGCATTATATGTTTCAGCAATTTCAGGAATTTGGTTTGTAAAACTACCGATTCCTTCTTTATAATGATGTAGAACGTCATTTACTGAACTATGATGTTGTTCGTGTTCCATCTTATTATTACCCCCATTCAAATTATCTGTACCTACTGTAGTATGTGATGAAAAGGAGGCAATATACCTCGTTAAATGGAATGAATATTCAGTTTATTTAAACTACAGTTTCAGACTATCATCCACTACCGCTTGTTCTTTAACGTTTTTTCTTTGAACCTCTTTACTTCTTTCTTCCCAAAATGTTAAACCTTCAATCCCTACATTTTTAGGATCAAATACTGGATCTTTCCCTTCTTTTTTCTGTGCTTCATAATCTTTTAACACTTTTAATGCGATTTTACTTAATAGTAGAATCGCAATTAAGTTTAACCATGCCATACTACCAATTCCTAAATCCCCAAGATTCCATAAAAGCGACGCTGATTCTATGCTACCGATGTAAACCATAATTAAAAATCCAATTTTCAAAACTGGTTTTAACCAGCTATATTTAAGCTCACGATCTAAATAAGTAAGTGTCGTTTCAGCGATATAGTAGTATGCGAGTAAAGTTGTAAATGCGAAGAAGAAGATTGCGATTGAAATGAATAATGGACCAAACCCAGTCATAACAGTTTCAACTGCTTGTTGTGTATAGATTGGACCAGCATCAACATTCCCTATATTTTTTACAATAGCGCTTTTCCCTTCCGGTATAACATTATACATACCTGTTATTAAAATCATAAGAGCTGTCGCTGTACATACGATAATTGTATCAATGTATACAGAAAAAGCTTGAACTAACCCTTGTTTTGCTGGGTGAGATACTTCAGCCGCAGCAGAGCTATACGTCGCTTCTCCAACGCCAGCTACATTTGAAAATACAGCGCGCTTTACGCCCCATGCGATTGCTGCACCAACGATTCCACCAAACATTTCATTTACACCGAAAGCACTTGAGAAAATTAAAGCGAACATACTTGGAATTTCTGTTACATTCGCAATTAATACGATACATGTAACAATTACATAACCAATTGCCATAAATGGAACGAGCATTTGAGAAACGCCTGCAATTCTCTTTACGCCACCAAAAATGATTGCTGCTAATAATATGACTAACAATATACCAGTTATATATTTGCTAATCCCATTAGAGTTTTCGAATCCAACTGCGATACTACTAGATTGAATACCTGGTAATAAAACACCATATGAAAGTGTTACAACGACCGCTACAATGACAGCAAACCATTTCATGTTTAAGCCTTTTTCAATGAAATACGGTGTACCACCGCGATATTCATTTCCAACTTTACATTTATATATTTGAGATAATGTTGATTCGACAAAGGCACTAGCTGCTCCTAAAAGAGCCATTACCCACATCCAAAATACAGCTCCAGGCCCGCCGAAAGCGATAGCTGTTGCGACCCCTGCAATATTACCTATTCCGACCCTACCTGATAAGGCTAAACAAAATGCTTGAAAGGATGAAATTCCCGTCTCCGAGCTCTTCCCTTCAAATAATAGTTTAATCATCTCTTTAAAATAACGAATTTGTAGAAAACGAGTTACAATAGTAAAATACACCCCTGCCCCTAATGCGAAAATAACTAGCCCTATACTCCATACTTGCCCTACTAACCACTCTACTAATTGCTCCATCCAAATCCCCCTTATCATTCTTTTGAAAACTATTTTATATATAAGAAAACGGACAACTATTATTAAATCTTCCAGTTGTCCGTATCTCTTATTATTTCATCCCTCTATTTATTAACAGTTAGATTCTCTATTACTTTATATTTACCCAAACACTCTTCACTTCTGTGTAATTATCAAGCGCATATGAACCTAACTCACGACCGATTCCAGATTGTTTAAACCCACCAAATGGTGCCGCTGCATTTTCTAAGTTATAATCATTAATCCATACTGTTCCTGCCTTTAACTTATTGGCAACTTGATGTCCTGTTTTAATATTTTGTGTCCATACGCCCGCAGCAAGCCCATATGACGAACGATTTGCTCTTTCGATTACTTCTTCCGTTGAATCAAATGAAAGTACAACGACAACAGGACCGAAGATTTCTTCCTTAACTATCGTCATATCGTCCGTAACATCTGTAAATACGGTTGGCTGTACAAAATAACCTTTTTCAAATGCACGTTCACCACCAGCAGCAACAGTCGCGCCTTCAGCTTTTCCTTGTTCAATGTAATGTAGTACACGCTCTTGTTGCTTTTTAGATACGAGTGGACCCATTTCCGTTTCCTTCTCCATACCTGCTCCAAGTTTCACGTTATTCGCCATTTTTACTAGTTCATTTACGACTGTTTCGTAATGTTTTCGATGAACGAACACGCGAGATCCAGCACTACAATTTTGGCCGTGATTATACATAATACCTTGGAATGCACCGTTAATCGCTTCTTCTAAATCAGCATCTTCTAAAATGATATTTGGCGATTTACCACCAAGTTCTAACGTTACATGTTTAATTGTTTCTGCAGATTGACGCATAATATATTTTCCTGTAACTGTTGAACCTGTGAAGGCTACCTTATCAATATCATGATGGTTTACAATTGCAGCTCCCGCTTCAGGGCCGAAACCTGGCACAAAGTTTACAACACCATCTGGAAAACCTGCTTCTTTAAAAAGTTTCGCTGTATATAATAACGATAAAGGAGTTTGCTCTGCTGGTTTTAATACGATCGTACAACCTGTTGCTAGTGCAGCTCCCATTTTCCAAGAAGACATAACGAGCGGAAAATTCCAAGGAATAATTTGACCTACAACGCCAACAGGTTCATGGCGTGTGTAATTTAAGTAATCTTTTGAAATCGGAATGGTTTGCCCGATAATTTTCGTAGCCCATCCCGCATAATAGCGATAATTTTCTACAGTCGCTGCAATATCATCATCCAGTGCTACTTGATATGGTTTCCCGTTATCTAAAGCTTCTAACTGCGCCAATTCTTCTCCATGCTCTTCAATTAAGTCTGCTAATTTATAAATAAGATGTGCTCTTTCAGCAGTAGTCATTTCTGCCCAAGGTCCTGATTCAAATGCAGATCTTGCCGCTTTTACTGCGACATCAATATCCTCTTCTTGTGCTTCGCATACGATAGCTAAAACATCTTCAGTTGCTGGATTGTATGTCTCAAATGTCTTTCCACTAATGGAAGGAACAAATTCACCATTAATAAACATTTTAATTTCTTCATTTAAAAACGCTTTCACTTTTGGTTTTAGTTCAATGTTTTTCGTTAACATTTATGCTCTCCTCCTTATTTAAACAGCTGCATGAGCTGCAATTTTTGAAATAATCGTTTGAAGTTTTTGATCTTCTTCTTCAGTTAATCCGAGTCTCGGATAACGTGAAGGTCCTCCAGCTTGCCCGTGTAATTCCATTGATCGTTTCACAATTTGCACATACTTTCCTGATCCTTCAAGAAACTCGCAAAGAGGTAAAATAGCGTCGTTTATTTCCCAAGCTTTTTCTAATTCACCATTATGAAAATGCTCATACATTTTCGTAACAAGTCCCGGTACGATATTACCTGCTACTGAAACCCAGCCCGTCGCACCAACTAAATAAGATTCCATAACTAAATCTTCAGATCCACAGAATACTTGAAACGCACCTTCGCCTTGTCTTACTAAATCTCTTGCTTTTCGAATATCTCCGCTAGATTCTTTAATATGTGTAACATTTTCACACTCTTTTCCAATACGTAGCATGAGTTCTGTACTCATATCAACACCAGATGTAAACGGATTATTGTATAACATAATTGGTATATTTACAGCGTTTGAGATTTCTTTAAAGTGAAAATAAATTTCCTCTTCTTTTGGCTTACAATAGTATGAGTTAATAATTAATGCGCAGTCCGCTCCGTGCGTTTCTGCATGTTTTGTAAATTCAATCGTTTCTTTCGTCGTTTCTGCTGCAGTTCCAACAATAACCGGAATACGGCCATTAACTTCTTTTAATACTGTTTCTACCATTTTAAATCGTTCTTCTTTTGACAAACTAACAAACTCTCCTGTGCTTCCGTTTATAATAATGCCAGCCACTTTTTGCTCAATAAAGTAGTTTACGTTTTGTTTTACACCGTTCCAATTAATTTCTTGAAACTCATCCATCGGTGTGATTAATACTGGAAATGCCCCTTTAATTGTTTTCATATTTATCTCTCCCCTTACCATTTTATTTTAATAAAAATCCTGCTGGAAATGGATCTGTAGGGTCTAGTAGAAATGTCTGCACCCCTGTAATAAAACCTCTACTTTCAAAACGGAAAATGTAACCCGTTTCTTCCCTTTTCACTTTTTCAACTGTTATAAAGCTATTAAATATACTTTTATTTATAAAAGGTTTATCCGCTATACTATCGTTTTTAAATAACGTATGAACAAATGACACAATAGTAGAGACAAACCCCGGCGAACGTACGATAAAGCTATCTTCATGAAAGGTAATCGACTTTATATGGTTCTTCTCTTTCTGCGAAGGCTCTACTAAAATAAGCCTTTTTATTAGCGACTGTTTTTGTATAGTTTGGAGTGTAGCTTCTCCCCATTTTTTCAACTCAGAAATGTTTTCAATACAAATTTCTGGAGAATACGCACCTTTTTCTACAACTGCGTATACTTTATCTGCCTGTATAAGAGAGTAACTTATATTACCAACCTGTAAATTTTTCTCAATCAAATAACATAGTTTACTTTCAAACGAAACAGATACAACTTCATCATTCTCTACATACGCATGGACTGAAAATATGCCAGATAACGTTTCGATTTTGTATTGATTCGTCTCTCTCTTTTTTAAATAGCCGCTTTCTAGTAACATCGTTATGACTGCGACAATACCTCCGTAATGGAGAGGAATTGACCCTTCATGATTAAAAAATAATACAGCTGCATCGACTTCCGGATGAATAGAAGGAACGACGATACATCCATTTAAACCGATAAAACCACGCGGTTCATTTAATAAAAGCTGCATTTCTTCTGCTAATTCACCTGAAAATTGTTCGTTTAATTGTTCTAAATTGTAGTAGTACTTGCATGGTACATCTTTGATTACACGGAATGCCTCTCCATTTACGTGTACGTCTACTGCTGTATACATTTTTTGAATGTTCATTTTACATCCTCCGTTTCATGTTCCATCGGCGGAATTAGCAAAAAGCCTTCTTTCAGTGGATCCTTTTCATTGTAAAAAAATCTATGCATCCCCATAAGCCAAGCTGAACCTGTAATTTTCGTTACGACAGCTTCAATATTTTCAACATTTGTCGTATTTATGACACAACCTTTAAATAAAGAGCCAACGATACTCTCGTGAACAAACTCTTCATCAATCTCAATTTTTTGGTTAGCATATAATACCGCTAACTTTGCTGATGTTCCTGTACCACATGGAGAACGATCAATTCCTCCAGGCGGAACGACAACTGTATTTTTCACATGCGCACTTTCATGTGTAGGATCTGTATAAAACTCCACATGGGTTAATCCTCTAATAAACGAATGCTCTGGATGAATGATTTCAAATTTCTCATTAATGATATTTCTTATATGAATTGCCTTATCTATGATTGTAGATGCGTTTTCTGGTACTAACTCTAACCCTACTGATTTCGCATCGATAATGGCATAAAAATTCCCTCCATACGCAATATCCGCCTCTACAGTTCCAATGTCTTCGACGTCTACAGTAATGTGTTTCAGTAAAAAAGCTGGTATGTTACAAAAGGAGACTTCTTTCGCTTTTCCATCTTGAACAAAGATATCCACTTCAACTAAGCCGGCTGGCGTGTCTAACTTTAACGAGGTAATCGGTTCAACTACCGGAATTAAACCTGATTCAATTAAAGCTGTACATACACCAATTGTATCGTGACCACACATCGGTAAATATCCACCTGTCTCTATGTAAATAACACCAATATCTGCTTCAGGATGACACGGATCTGTTAATAGTGCTCCGGACATTACATCATGACCACGCGGTTCATTCATTAACAATTTGCGAATCCAGTCATACTCCTTTTTCATATGTAACATCTTCTCTGCCATCGTCTCGCCTATTAACTTAGGCAGGCCGCTAATCAATGTTCTCGTTGGATTCCCACCCGTATGTGTATCAATCGTCGTAAAGACTCTTTGTGACCTCATCCGTTTAACACCCTTTCTGTAAAACGACTCAAACGAAGTGGTTCAATAGGAATGATTGTTTCTTTTTCGTTTAATAACTCTTCAATCACTTTTCCTGTAACTGCGGCAAGACTAATGCCATCCCCCTCATGCCCTGCTGCTATAAAGTAATTTGGGATATGTTCCACACGTGAAATAATCGGCAAATGATCTTCTGTCCACGGGCGTAATCCAGCATATGAACGAATCACCATCATATCCGCCATTTTCGGATAAAAATGTATTGCTCTGTTCGCAATACATTTAATAACCTCGTTATTTATCCTCGTATGAAACCCTACAAACTCTCTACTACTACCAATTAAAAAATTTTGGCTTTCTGTCGGCTCAAACACAAGAGCTACCCCATATTTTTCAGTTAAAGCATCCACTTTTCGTTTTCCGCCAAATTTAGAAATTAAATAACCAAATTCCATTACTTTACGGCAACCAACGTGTTGTTGCCTTGAAGCTACAATAATATGCCCTTTTCTCGGTTCAATTGGGATATTTACATCCAACATTTGTCCGATTTTCGGAGCCCACACACCCGCTGCGTTCACCACTTGCTTCGCAGTAAACGTCCCATTTGTCGTTTCTACAATAAAGGAACCGTCTTTATCTCTTTTCATTTCTTTTACTTCCGTATGATTAAAAGCCTTCGTACCATATTTCTTCGATTCTGCAAGAAGTGAAAAAGCAAGAAGATATGGATTTACAGTCGAATCTGTTGCGCATTCTAACCCGCCTAATAAATCATCTGCAAAAAATGGCGATTCCGCTCTTATATCTTGCCTATCAAGCATTCGAAACGGTAAACCCGCTTCTTTTTGACGATTCACCCATTGCTGCGCTGCTTCCATCTCTTCATCCGACTCACATACGAGAATACTTCCTGGTGCCCTATATTCAAATGAGTGCTCTAACTCTTCACTTAAATCCGTTACTAATTTTTGACTTACTAACGACATTTGACTATCAAATCCTGGGTCTTTATCAATAGCCAAAATATTTCCATCGCAGCGTGAAGACGTCCCGCTGACAAATTCTCCTTTTTCAATGATTGTTACGTCTCTTCCGTATTTTGAAGTGTAATAAGCGATCGAGCAGCCAATAATACCGCCGCCAATTATTAAAACGTCGCAGTGCCTCACAAAATACTCCTCCTTCCCCTAAAGCTCTCACTTTCTTTTATGCAATTGACGTGCCAACTGTACATATATACAATTTTTACAAATAATATTTTTACTTGTAAAAATATTTTAAATTTATCGCAAATAAGTGTATTATTTTTTTATCACTGTCAAAATTTTTATACATA
Organism: Bacillus cereus group sp. BfR-BA-01350; assembly: GCF_022663775.1. NCBI lineage: Bacteria > Bacillati > Bacillota > Bacilli > Caryophanales > Bacillaceae > Bacillus > Bacillus cereus group sp. BfR-BA-01350. Next base: position 349,262 of record NZ_JAKUGD010000002.1, on the reverse strand, counting down.
ATAGGAGGACAATATGGCATTCTCATTTCCCTCAATAAAAGAATTTCTAAAAATTTTATCCATTGATCATACATACTGCTTGCAACATATTGAGCAAATTAACGGAAAGTATTATTACCGCCCTTCTACTACAGAAAAATATAACTGCGCAGTAATATATGAAGATGAATCATTCACCGCTTTAATTGACGCGTTTTCCAATGAAATAGTCGTTATCATAATGAACGAAAATAAAGAGCCTATATGCTGTATAACAGCTCAGCAAATCATCCCGTTTCTTGTTAAGTCATACAATGAACTCCATTCTTTTTATAACACCGTAATACAAACAACGGATTCTTCCGTTACAGTCATCGATGATAAAGAACGCGTTTGCACCTGGACAGATGGCGCCGAGAAGATCTTTTCAGTCAAGCATAATGAAATTATTGGGCAACCTATCACTCGTTTTTTTGACTATAAAGATTTGGAAATTTTGCAATCATTACATGACGGAAAAAGTATAATCGCTCAGTTCCATCAACCTCGTCCAGATTTATTCGTATTAATTAACTCAAATCCAGTTTATTGTAACGGTGAAATTATAGGAGCAGTCGTTTCAGAAACTGACGTTACAAATCAAGTCGCATTAAATGAAAAACTATTCAATATGTCACATGAAATGCACCGTTTAGAACAAGAAGTAGCAAAGTATAAAGATGAATCAGATCCTTTTCTTGCGATGAATGGAAAGAGTCCTGTTATACAAAGAACAATACAATTAGCTAGAAAAGTTTGTTCGGTGAAATCAACTGTTTTAATACTCGGTGAAAGTGGTGTTGGAAAAGAAGTATTTGCGAAAGCAATTCATGAAGCTAGTGAGGCAGCGAAGGCACCTTTTATTTCGATTAACTGTGGTGCCATTCCAGAGGCGTTATTTGAAAGCGAATTATTCGGGTATGAGCGCGGGGCGTTTTCTGGTGCAAATAGTAAAGGTAAGAAAGGTAAAATAGAGCTCGCCCAAGGCGGCACATTATTTCTTGATGAAATAGGAGAAATGCCGCTCGATATGCAAGTGAAACTTTTGCGCGTACTACAAGAACGAAAATATTACCGAGTTGGTGGAGAAAAAGAGATTCATATTGACTTCCGTATTATCGCTGCTACCAATCGTGATTTACAAGAAGAAATGAGAAAAGGCACGTTCCGAGAAGATTTATACTATCGCCTAAATGTAGTTAGTTTGCATATTCCACCGCTGCGCGAAAGACGCGAAGATATTATTGAATTAACCTATTCTTTCCTAAACGATTTTTCAATAAACTATAACAGACCCATTCGCGACTTACCTTCAAGCATTATGCATGAACTGCTTCATTACAATTGGCCAGGTAATATTCGCGAGCTCCGTAACGTTATTGAAAGACTTGTCGTATTTGCGACTGACGGTATTATAAAACAAGAATATTTACCATTCCATACAACTGAAACGTTAGACGAACATTCGACTCATTCCCTATTACTCAGCAACAATAATACAATCCTCTCTTTACAAGAAGAGATGGAGGAACATGAGAAAAAAGTCATTGAGAGGGCTTTACGCATTTTGAATGGGAATAAATTAGAATGTGCGAAACAGCTTGGTGTTACGAGGGCTACTTTATATAACCGTTTAAAAAAACTTGGATTACAATAAACCTTCCCTCCTCTATATTGGCATAGTTTTTGCATTATATAATTTGTGCAAACCGAACTAGAGGAGGAATACATATGACGAATAAAGACCACTTAATTGTTTGTCGATGTGAAGAAGTTACATACGGTCAACTTCAATCGACAATTGCTGATTATAAATGCTCGGCAAGAGAATTAAAACTAAGAACACGTGCTGGCATGGGATTTTGCGGTGGCCGCACATGTAGAATGATGATAGATCGAATGATTGAACATGCAAATCCAGGCGTAACTACAAATGATATTCCATTGAAATATCAACCACCGGTACGAGCAGTTACTTTTGGATCGGTAGGTGAAAGTAAATGAGTAGAATTACACATCACCCTATTTTAGGAAGTTTACATAATAGTAATCGCATTACTTTTCAATTTAACGGTCAACAATATGAAGCATATGAACATGAAACGATTGCGGCCGCTTTACTTGCAAACGGAATAAGAACATTAAGAGTGCACGAAGATAACGGGACACCGCGAGGTATTTACTGTAATATCGGACATTGTTCTGAATGCCGTGTCACTGTAAACAATCAAGCAAACGTACGATCATGCTTAACTGTTGTAGAAAACGGTATGGTTGTTGATAGTGGTAAACAGCATCCAAATATCGTTAGAGAGATGGTGAAAAAGCGATGAATGATGTCATAATTATCGGAGCTGGACCAGCGGGTTTATCAGCCTCTATCTCTTGCGCTCGATTTGGACTGAATGTACTTGTTATTGATGAATTTATGAAGCCTGGCGGGAGATTGTTAGGACAATTACATCAAGAGCCTTCTGGAGAATGGTGGAACGGAATAGAAGAATCGAAGCGACTTCACGATGAAGCAAAATCACTTTCAGTTCATATTCGATGCGGTATTTCCGTCTATAATTTAGATAAAGATGAAAGTTGTTGGTTCGTACATACGAATATCGGTACGTTAGAAGCACCGTTCGTTTTACTTGCTACTGGCGCTGCTGAGTACTCCATTCCCCTTCCCGGTTGGACACTTCCAGGAGTCATGTCAATCGGGGCAGCCCAAGTAATGACAAATGTTCATCGCGTTCAAGTTGGGGAAAAAGGAATCATTATTGGTGCTAACATTTTGTCATTCGCTATTTTGAATGAATTACAATTAGCAGGCATCAAAGTTGAACATATCGTCCTTCCTGAAAAAAGTGAATTAAGTCAACAGGCTGGAGAACCGGAAGAAGTTTTAAATTCTCTATTACATGCTGCACACCTTGCCCCGTCACCTTTATTACGTATAGGTAGTAAATTGATGAAATATAATTGGGCTAAACAAGCTGGATTAACCTTCTATCCAAACAGCGGAATGAAAATAAACGGTACACCTCTTCACCTTCGAAAAGCAGCGCTTGAAATTATCGGAACAGATCAAGTTGAAGGTGTACGCATTGCTAATATTGATACGAAAGGAAATATCGTAACTGGATCGGAACAAATATATGAGGCAGACTTCGTTTGTATTGCCGGCGGCTTATATCCTCTTGCTGAACTAGCTGCTGTAGCTGGCTGCCCTTTCCGTTACATTCCGGAATTAGGCGGTCATGTTCCTCTCCATTCTGAAACAATGGAAACCCCTCTTTCTGGTTTATTTGTAGCCGGCAATATAACTGGCATTGAAAGCGGGAAAATTGCAATGGCACAAGGAACTGTTGCCGGATATTCAATTGTAAAACAAGCAAATAAAAAATCTCATTCGGTTGAACAACACTTACAACAAGCGATCCAACATGTACATGCGGTACGTCAACAAGCTGCTATTCAATTTAACCAAGGTGTTGATGTCGGTAGACGGAAGATGAATGAAATTTGGCAGGATTATTCCCTTGCATATGCCCATACTAAAAAGAGCTGCTGAGATTACTCTCAGCAGCTCTTTTTCCTACTCATCTGAGTTATTAAATTTCGCTAATGCGTAAATGCCTTCTTCATCATCTAATTCAAGTTGTAATCTTGCCGCAAATGAATTGACATTATATTCTCTGTCAAGCAATAAGCGTAGTGCTTCGATTAAGTTCGCTTGAATTAAAATTTGTTGGCGACCATTTACCTCTACTTCAGCAGAGAAACCGTAGTCATCGTCGTACATGAGTTCAACTAAAACTTCTTCTGGACCAACTTGTCTTTTTTCAGCGATATATACGCAAAGTGCATTAATCAGTTCTTGTTCAGAAATTTTTATCGTTTCCATGCTACTTCATCTTCCTTTTTCTTACGTTGATCTTTGAAGTATTTAAATGCACGAACTGCTAACATTACGATACCAGCCATTACTAACATATTTACCATAAATGCTAATACAGAACCAAGAGCTCCCATATTTGCAAATAAGCTACCCATTAGTAAACCACCAAGACCACCTAGTAATAAACCTTTCATAAAGCTTCCTTTATTACTTTTTGGTGCTGTGTTTGTTGCTTTCGTTTTTGAATCTGGAGTCGTTTTTTGAGAATTTACATTTGAATCTTTTTTGTTTAAATCAACTTTTGATTTTTGGCCTGAACTTGGTGAAAATGATTTTTTACCAGATTTGTAACTTTTCGCTGCCGCATGATCTACGAACATAAAGCTACTAGCACCAAAGATTACCATGAATGCTGTCATGACTGCTACAAGTTTTTTCAACATATTATATCCATTCTCCTTTTATATAGATATATGTGAAATCTATCTCTCTAGTAAATTCAGAATGATAGATTTATTTTTAAGAACATTTTAAGGTTCTTATGAACTTATTATATGAACTTTTGTCGAAATATGCAAGTATTATTTACTTCCGACAGTTTTATGACATAAGGAAAAATTAAGCAAAACAGAATTGACTTTAAATGAAACAAAACATATTATAGGTTCATAAGAACTTTTTATTATTTATGGAGGTGAAAAGATGGAAACATTTCATCTCACACGAAACGAAATGGCTACCCTTCTTCTATCACTAAGAGGTTGGAATACGAAAAAGCCTCTCGGTATTTTACAAGAAGCTTGGGCAAAGTCACATAAAAAAGATATTGAAAGCGGACAAAGCGTTACTGCTTTTATTACTACCGCACTTTCACCTATTTTCGAAAAACTAATTAAGATTGAAGATACGGACGTTGGTTTTTCATTAAATGAAATAGTTGCGCTTGGCAATCAAATTGAAAATACAAGTTTCTCAGTAACAGCCATGCAGAACTGGGTGAAACGAGATATAAAAGAAATGATTGGCTCTCCTCAAAAAGGAAAAAAATATTCAATTGAACAAGCAGCCTTACTATTCATTGTTGAAGATTTAAAAACAGCACTTGATTTCGAATCCATTCGTAAGCTATTACGCCTTATCGTAAATGACCCAGCCGATCGAAGTGATGACTTAATCAATCCTGTTCATTTATATGGAGCATACTCTTCTCTATTTGAAGAACTCAATCAAGGGAATTGCTTACAATTAAATGCAACAGATACAATCCATACAATTGAAAACATCGTAAAAGAAAGAGCTGATAAAATTGCAAGCAAGTTCGATCAAATTAATAATGAACAACGCGAAGCAATTCGTAACGCCATTATTATCGCCACACTCTCTGTGCATACCGCTTATGTACAAATGTTAGCGAAACGTTACGTAACAGCAACTTTATTTTTACAGAATTTAGATGTGAAGCCGTAAAAAATAGGAGCAGAAATGCTCCTATTTTTTTATGAGAAATTTTTAATAATCTTTTCATTATCTCTTCATGAAAATTGAACTTATATATTTTACTATAATACTTATAAAGGACATAAAAGAATTGAAATAGCAATCCTCTATACAAATAAGGTATAATCTACACATAGTGAATCTTTTATATTATTAACTATAAGGTTCACCTATTCAAAAATACATAAACTAGAAGGTGCAACAATGGTAAGTAGTTTTATTCACTCAGTATTAACATTTTTTGAAGGGTTAGGTTATTGGGGCATTATGCTTGGACTTATGATTGAAATTATTCCAAGTGAGATTGTCCTTGCTTATGCGGGATACTTAGTATTCAATGGTAGTATCTCATTTTTAGGTGCAGTTGTGTTTGGTACAATTGGTGGTGTTATTGCTCAAATCTTTATTTATTGGATTGGACGATACGGCGGACGCCCTATTTTAGAACGTTACGGAAAATATATTTTCATACATAAAAAACAAATAGATGCTGCAGAAGATTGGTTTAATCGTTACGGAACTGGCGTCATTTTTACAGCACGCTTCATTCCAGTAGTGCGTCATGCGATTTCAATTCCTGCTGGTATTACAAAAATGTCATTCCTACGTTTCACTACGTTAACAGCACTCGCAATCATCCCTTGGTCTATCATTTTCATTTACTTAGGTGAAAAACTAGGTGAAAATTGGGAGAATATTAATGATATCGCTGGACCATATGTGAAATCATTCGCAATTGGTGGCGTCATACTTATTGTTTTATACTTCGTTATAAAAAAATGGACAAAAAAACGTAAAAATCTTGCGTAAAAATATATAATAAAAACCGCTATACATTCATTACGAATGTTAGCGGTTTTTATTATAGGCTTGATTTTGTATTAGAAATTGTATTATTTCTTCTTTGTGCTTTAAGTCATGTTGAATGAGTGATGAAAAGTAATGATTTAATTTCACTTTTTTAGTGCCAAATTGGTAGACATTATAAAAATATTTGGTGGGAATTCGCTCAATTTCATCCACTAACTGTTTACGAGTAACACTGAATTGATTTAATAGTCCTTCTTTTGAAATACCAGATCTCGCATATTTAATTGCTCCCTTATTCATTTCCTCAACATCTATTGGAACATTTGGTACAGATTGTCCACTTATAAAGTATGGAATTCTATCCTTTATTAAAAACACGTCCCAAACGATAAAATGTGAAATTACATCCGCAATTGCCCATGAACCTTCTCTTAATGCCTGAAACCATATATCATCAGGTACTCGCTGTAATGTTTGACACCATTCTATTAAATATAATTTTTCTTCCAAAACATTCTCTTTCTTCATTATTCATTCCTTTCTCGCACTTATAATTCATTCATATGAATATCTTCTAGAAATTGTATAAAAAGCCTTCATACTTATGTGGATAAGCTACAATTCACTCATTCATTTCGTATATTATCTCAAAAAGGAGTGATTCCCCTATGCATTGGCAACAAAAAATACAATACTTAATCGGACGCCCTATCGGTATTTCCTTCATTAATGGGCAAGGAACCTCTGGTGTATTATGTTCAGCACATGATGGTCAATTATATGTGTATGAATACCTTTATCAAGCGCAGTTCGCAATGAAGCATTATGATTTTAGACAAATTAAAGATATACATGCCTTTCCGAATTGCCCACATCAAAATCCTCTATACTAAAAAAAGGAACAGCTTATAGCCGTTCCTTTTTCTCCACACTTATTTCTCAGTATAAAAGTTTTGCACTGCTTCATCAAAGTAAATCCAGCCTTTCCAACCTAAATGAATTGTATCTTTTAAGAAATACTTATCATATTCATGGCCAGAGAAATCGACTACTGGATACCCAGCTTTCTCAACTTGTTCCCTAACTTTTTTATAATACACTTCACGGCGCTCTTTAGGGAAACCAGCGTAATCATACCATGGTCCGTTTACAGGTACAGAAATAAAGAGCGGCTTGACATTTTTCTCTTTAAAAATATTTAAAACAATTTGTAAGTCATCATATTCTGGTGATTCTTCATACGATTCATTTGCTCTAAAGTTTTTTAAACCTTTTAACTTTTTCTTCAAATTATGTTTATAGTAATATGGATTTTCAATTCCGAATGTGTTTGTAGTAGATTCCGCTTTCCCTTCTTCTTCCGCATGTTTACGTGCATCTACCCAAGAAATTGAACGTAGTCCCACATTTGTTTTTTCTTTCATCGGCTCAATCTTAAATATGGAGTTAAATAAATCTCTATGATCTAAAATATTTCGATGCATATAAGCAAGTGGTTTAACTAAGCCCGCTTTTACGTTATGTTTCGTATCATTAAATACAATACCTTCTAAGGAATTTTTTAATATATCATCTTCTTGAACAACTTTATAATCTAAAAGTCGTTTCGCAATTTGCTTCTTCATTTCTACATTTATTTTATCATTAAAAATAAAATGATATGCTTGTTGTTTAGAGAAATTGTTCGTAAAATCCCCCTGCGATACACCAGTCTTTGTAAACCATTGTGGTGATAAAACAAAGACTACTTTTTTACCTTCTAACTCATCCATTGTAGATGTCATATTTAATATATGAGCTAAACTTTGTGTACCGCCAATTCCGATTAAATATGGCGTAAAACCAGCGGGATTTACTTTGAAATAATTAGACGGATGATATGCATCCATTCGTAAAAATTCAGATGAACCGTACATCGGTAAATACTGCGAATTCTCTAACATTTTCTGTTGCAAGAATACACTTTGTAATTTTTCTTTTTGTAAAGAAGTTGCCGCATCTTCTACCTTCTTATCACTAATAAGTGATACTAAACTTTTCGATGGGATGAGTATGATAATGAAAAAAAGCACACACGCTAAAATTATCGGACCAAAGGCATGCTTCATTTTCATTTTTTATTCCTCTTCCTATCGCAATTAAATTGTAACCCTTGTCTTTGACACGTCATCATTTCTCTCCTTTTTCTCTATACATGTTCCATTCTATTTATCTATTATATACATGTATGTATTTCTTTCCTTGTTCTATTAAGACCTATATATAGCGCAAGAAAATGTTTCCATAGAAACACGTTAATTATACAAGATTCTACATACATTTCACACTGAAATTTTAGTAATAATTTTATTTTTTAACAATGAAAAAACATATGAAATGTCTAGAATTCTTCGGATGATGTATTGAGTTCAAAATATGATAATAAGCGCCCGCTATAATCAACTTCATGAGTATATATAAACCCTAGATTTCGTAAAAGTTTTTTCGAGTTCTCATTTGCTACTTTTACTCTAGCAATTATTCTTTTTACATTCATCATCTCTTTTGCATATTGAATGGAAGCCTTTGCTGCTTCTGATGCATAGCCATTTCCCCAATATTCCGGATCAAGTAAATACATAATTTCTATTTCACCTGTTTCATCTATTTTTCTTAAACCACAATGTCCTAAAAGCTCTCCTGTATTTCTATTAACTAATAACCATACCCCGAAACCATACTGTTCCCAATGTGATATTAGTTGCATAATATAGTCCTTTGCTTCTTCCTTTGACATTCCCTTTGATTTAGCAAGCCATTTGCCAACAGCCTCTTCTTTTACTATGTTATAAAATTGATCAACATCTTCTATAATGGGCTTTCTCATGAATAACCTTTTTGTATGTATTACTTTCTTTTCTTCAAACATAAAACTTCATTCCCCTCCAAAATTTTATACAGACTAGTAAATTATACCATGTACTATTTACCCGACTTTAACTAAAAAACAGACTACCACAAACGTGGAGTCTGTTTTCTCATCCTTTATTTTTGTACATCTGCCCACTTTAAGCTTGTTGCTGGTCCAAATTGATGTACGTATAAATCTTTCACATATGGCTTTTGTAAGTACGATAATCCGCGCTGGAATACCGGAGCAATTACCGCATCATCCAGCAACATTTTTTCAGCATCTTGCAATGCTTTCCAACGAGCTTTTTCATCATTACCTAATTCTGTTTTAATCTTCTTAATTAACGCATCATATTCTGGATTCGCATATTCAGTATTGTTCACACTGCTTCCAGAAAGGAATACTTCTAAGTAAGTCATTGGATCTGGATAATCTGGTAACCAGCGTGATAACGACATTTCATATTCTTTCTTCTTCTCTAGCGCTAATTTTTGCGTATGTGGTTGTAATTTCACATTTACCTTTAAGCCAGGTAAGTTTTTCTCAAGCTGCTCTTTAATATATTCTCCTACTTTTTTGAAGTTTTCTAAATCATAGTTTAATAACTCAAGCGTTACTTCATTTGTACCTGTTTCTTGCTTCGCCTTTTCCCAATATTCTTTCGCCTGTTTTACATCCGTTTTATTAAACTCACCTGCCGTACTTCTAAAATCTTTCTTATCTGGACCTTTTAAAAATCCTTTTGGCACGTAATAGTTTGCAGCAACCGAACCATCATTTAAAAATGAAGTCGCAAGTCCTTTCTTATCAAACACTGTACTTAGTGCAAGACGTGCATTTTTATTTTTAAGAATCGGCACATTTTCATTAAATCGGAAGAAGTACATAACTGGATCTGTATATTGTTTTAGCTCTTTATTATTTTTATATTTATCTACGAATTCTGTAGAAATGACAGCTCTATCAACTTTATCTGTTTCATATAAATTTACCGCAGTTGAAATTTCTTTAACAATTTGATAGTTTACTTCATCTAGCTTCACTTCTTTTTTATCCCAATACTTATCGTTTTTCTTCATCGTAAAACTAGCTTCATGCTTCCAAGCAGATAATGTAAATGGCCCATTATATACCGCTTTATTTGCTTCTAATCCATATTTATCACCTTGCTCTTTCGCATATTTCTCGTTAATTGGATAGAAGGACGGTAAAATAAGTAGTTTCGTAAAATACGGTACAGGATGTTCTAACTCTACAACGAACGTTTTATCATCCTTCGCTTTTACCCCTAATTCCTCTAATCCTAGCTGTTTCTTATTTATTTTCTCCGCATTTTTCACATCGTACGCAATGTATGCATATTGAGAAGCAGTATCCGGATTAATAAGCTGCTTCCAAGCATATACGTAATCTTGTGCTGTTACTGGATCTCCGTTAGACCATTTCGCATCACGCAAGTGGAATGTATACGTTTTTCCATCTTTGCTCACTTCATATTTTTGTGCGCCAGCTTCAATTACTTCATCATTTTTCGATAAGCGGAATAATCCTTCCATTACGTTATTTAAAACGTTAAATGATACTGCATCAGTTACTTTCCCTGAATTTAATGACGGAATTTCACCCGTTTCTAGTAACTGTAATACTTTCTTCTCATCTTTTGGCTTTGTCGTTGTTTTTTCTTTTGCGCAGCCAACTAAAATTGAAGAAACGAATAGAGTACTAACTAATGAGTAACGAACAACTTTTTTCATTTGAAAACCCCCTCTATTTTTTAAGGTAAGTAACGACGGGCACCAGCATATTCTTCTATATATCCTGGTGTATTTAGCGGTATAATCTCTACTGATCTTTCAGCTCTTGGTGAGTGAATCATATTTCCGTCACCAATATACATAGCAACGTGATGAACACTACCTTTCCCTTGATCATGTGCAAAGAAGATTAGATCTCCTTTTTGTAAATTTGCTTTATCCACTGCAACTCCATTTCTCGATTGCGGACCAGAATCTCGCGGAATGGTAATACCGTGCGATTTATAAATCGTATGTGTAAATCCAGAGCAATCAAATCCGAAGCCACTTGTACCAGCCCAAATGTACGGTAATCCTAAAAACATTTTCCCTGTGTTTATTAAATCATCGGCCGTCGGGGTTGGAATATCATTTTGAGAACGGTAAACCGTTCCATCATTTTTTCGTAGCCAAGCTTTCTGCCCATTTGGTAGCAACACGCGGTATGAAATCGTATCTTCACTAAGTAGCGGCAGTCGCGTATTATAGCTCACTTCAAGCGATTTATGTTTTTCAGAAGGATTTATATATAAAATGGCTGTCGGTTTTGTTACTAATACGAAAGGTTTATTTGTTTTATCTGCAAATTCTTGATTATATGTTAACTGTTTTTCAGGCATCCATCCTGGGTAGCCTTCTTCATTTCGAGGTGTTGGCTGACCATGGACTAACACTTTCACCCAATCCCCTTTTTTATCTACAACTGTTACTTCTTGGCCTAATAACGCTTGCGTTTCTAATTTATTTGCACTTGTTAACCAAAGTTTCTCATCAAGCGTCATCGATTTCGTCCACTTCCACAAATCAACTGGATTTGTAGCACTTGGTGCATCAATTGGCCGTAATGAATCAGGCGTGGTCCAAAGTGTTGCAGCAGATACATCGATAAAAGCCTTACTATCTTTCTTTTCTTCAGCATTTGCTGATGTAAACGATGAAAATATAAATAAAGTTGTTAAAAATGCAGTTCCTACTTTTTTCATACATATCCCCCTTAAAAGATAATTTACTAGTCTCTTCTCCTAAGATTTACTATTCACTGTCCATTGAAGGTTTACCTTTGATCCAGAATAAGTCATTCCTTCCGGTTCTTCCATTAACCAAAGCGGTGCATCAAGATCGAAGTAATGAATATTAGGATGTGCAGCAGCTAAATGTGCAACAGCGCTAACAGAAAGAGAAGATTCCATCATGCTTCCTACCATACATTTCACACCAGCTGCTTCTGCGATATCGGCAATACGCCACGCTTCGCGAATGCCACCACATTTCATTAATTTAATATTGATTAAGTCTGCATATCTTCCTTGCACAATTTTTAATGCATCACTCGCTGAAAATATGCTTTCATCTGCCATAATAGGTGTTTGTACATGATCTTTGACGTACTTTAATCCATCCCAATCTTTCGCATGAACAGGTTGTTCAATAAATTCAATATTTAAATTGCGATTTTCCATCTCTTTAATGATAGAAACTGCCTCTTTTGGATTCCACCCTTGATTTGCATCTAATCGTAACGTCGTATTTTTTGGTATGCTATTTCGAATCGCTTCAATACGTTCTAAGTCTAAGTGTGCAGATTTCCCTACTTTAATTTTTAAAGTTTGAAATCCTTTTTCTACATGTTGCTTTGCCTCTTTCGCCATAGTGAAAGGCTCATCTACACTCACCGTAATATCTGTATGAATTTCTTTCTTCCCGCCTAATAATGCGTAAAGTGGAACGTTATGATATTGACAATACACATCATATAATGCGATATCTACCGCTGCTTTCGCACTTGGATTTCCAATGCAACTCACTTGAATGTGCTGTAGTAACTGCTGAAATTGAATGATATCTTGACCGATTAAACATGAACGCATCGGCCCTAAAATTGCTTCTTCAATCCCGTTAGCGAAATCTCCCGTAATAATCGGTGTTGCAGCTGCAGCTCCCTTACCGATAATTCCTTCATCTGTATGAATATATACATCTATACTTTCTATTTCGGTTACGGTACGAAGAGCTGTTTTAAACGGTGTATGAAGATTAACACGTCTACGATTTACTTTTACATCGGTAATTTTCATTTTGTTCATCCTTTCTTTGTCTAGCAAAATGGATCCTTAATTCTTAACTTTTTTGGATCAAAAGATCTCCGCTTGTGCTTACTTTTCATGTAGAAGGTACATGTGAAATAAAAAAATCCAGCCATAAGAAGATTCTTACGGCTGGATTTTGTCTATGAATGGGTAGACAAAGCAGCGATTTGATTATATTTTTTTTGTGCATCTTTTAATGCTACAAGTAGTGCTTTTTGAGACGAACCGAAATAACGATCTTTTATTTCCATTACTAACGCTGGGTCATTAATATTTTTATGTAGAAATAAATATTTAACAAATTGAGATGTTAATGCAATTGTCGCTGAGCAATCTGCATCTACAATTTCCCCAGTCTCCTTAACAAGTACAAACGCTACAAAATAGCTTTTAAACTTTTCGGTAATGGGATTATTTTGAGGTGCTTTCGCATCCCCTACGACATAAATTGTATTTGAAGCGTACACAGCTCTCTTCCTTTCTAATACGGGATAACGGTTTTCTTAATAGGCGTATGAGTTATAAACTCAACATTGATTAAAAAGTGTATCCGCTTACCTTGTATTATAATACAATTGACAGAATTTTAACAACATTTATTTTCGTATATATTCCATAAGTATAAAAACAGCTCAAGCTCTTCATTTTTACAATATGTAATTGTTTCTTGTACCATGCCATTCCTACATGAAAAAACAGCTAGCTATCGCTAACTGTTCTATTACACTACTTCGGCAACACAAATATAGTTTCATTTGATTTAGAGAATTGATATTCTTTTCTCGCAAACTTCAAAATTTCTTCCTCATCATCTGTTAAATTTTCTATGTTAGTCTTTAAAGAAGCCTCATCTTTCTTTAAAGAAACCAATTGTTTTTTTTGATTCGTTATTGTATCTTTTTTTTCTACAATTATTTCTTGTTGTTTCGTTAAAATAAATTGAACGTACAAAGTAGCCGCCGCAATAAATATAAACATGAATATAAATCGCCTTAGTTTTTTCTTATTAATTGCTTGATTCTCATTAGACTGTGATAGTTGTTCTTGTATATTAGGAACATTTATTCGCTTGAGTTTCCTCATTATGAAATCCCCCTAACACATATATTTTCACTACCATCGGCATGATTTCTTATTAACTTTAATTCTATTCTTATAAAATAAGCTCCTTCACAAAAATATCTCACTAATTAACCAATTAAAGATAGCATTCGACGACATTTCCATATTTACATTGCATTTTTTTATGTATGCTGGCATAAAATAGTAGTTTCTGTTATTCTTTTTCTACTATTGTAGAAGAGTTTTTTTACATACAAAGTTCTCCTTGTTTTAACATGGTTACAAGGAGAAAAGAGATGCATTGTCGTATATTTGATAAAACCAGAATGACTATTTAAGAGCTTAAGTTTAGAGCATAGATCATACCTATATACACTTAAAATAAGAAAAAAGCCCAATTTGGGCTTTTTTAATTTTGTAAATCAATATCATATTCCATACTTTTTGCCGTATCCTCAGCAACCTCCACACCTAACAAATTTTTCACAATATGAAATGACATGTTAATACCAGCTGAAATACCTGCCGATGTAATGATGTGCCCTTCATCTACAAATTTCACATTCTCCATTACTTCTACATTTGGAAAATCTTTTTTGAAAGTTTGAATACTAGCCCAATGTGTTGTTGCTTTTAACCCTTCCAGTAAACCAGCTTTCGCGAGTAATAACGCTCCGGTACAAACTGAAGTCATTAGCTTTACTTCTTTCATTTGCTGACGAACCCAATTTATTATAATATCATTTTTCACTTCATTTTCCCGTGCGCCTTTACCACCTGGAATGATTAATATATCAACTGGTGGTAAATCTTCAATACTATAATCAGGCTGTACCTTTAATCCGTTCCTTGCTGTAATCATTTCTCCATTTTGGCTAACTGTATAAACAGTAAATGGTTTCTCTTCATGTACTTTAGTGATAGAAAAAACTTCAAATGGCCCTGCAAAATCTAACACTTCCACCTCATTAAATAAAAATATCCCTACACTCCATTTATTCATCACACGTTCACTCCCTGTTGCAAATAATGTAAAAGGTGAGCATGACCTTTTTCTAAGGCTATATCATAGGCTGTTTTCTCATCATCACACTCTTCTATATGTTCTGTTGATTATTATATATTCCTTTTTTAATTATAGTTTACATAATAATATTATCTATTTAAACATCTATCTTTTATTTTAAATATTAAAATTTTCTGCTAAAATAATGCTAATCATGTTTAGTATGGAGGAGAAATTATGTTACACGTAATACCTTTAAATAGTGAAGACTATGATTTAATTACAGCGGCTGAAAAGTATACAAGTGAAGTAAAATAATTATTCCAGTTTTCCATTCATCTTATAATATTATTCCAATAAAAAAACAATCCGTTTTAAAAACGGGTTGTTTTTTTATTTCTGTTTTATGCAGTTTATTTTATTTTTCTATTTTTAAAATAATTAAATTATCATTAACAAAAATGAAATTAAAAACATTTAAGTTTATTACATTTTTTCATTTGAAAATAAAAATGCACTTTCTCCTTACATTCGATAAATATGAATATAAAATCTCTAAAATCAGCAGTCTTATCATACCAATCTATAACAATTCTGTCTTCTTCCCTTACCTGTTTCCTTTAACACATATGATTTTAATACAAGCGACGTTAATGAATCTGTTAATGTTTTATATGATAAATTAGATAATGCCAATAGATCGTTCGTATATAACATTCTATGCTTCTCTAATAATAATAGTACTAATCGTTCAGACGGTTTTAATGCCTCATCACTTTCTAGTATAAAGTCTATATTTTTCATTTCTCTAATTATTACTCCTTATATAAAAAAATACTTACGCAACTAATTTAATATAAAAATAATACATAACAAAATTTGAAATATATTAAAATAACATTGTTTTAAAACACTATTATACTATAACATAGAAAAAGCATTTCCCGAAATAGGAAATGCTTTTTTATTGCTTATAGAATTCTTCAAACCATACATTATATTTCAAATATTGATCCGTACAATTCCCTACAAACTTCTCTGATCATTCAAAAGTATTTGTAGTACATCAAGTTCTACTAAAATGAGTTAACCATTTTCCGGCATTTTGTTCTACCTTAAATATTTCTTGCGATGTGCGGCTTACTGTAATGACTTGTTCCACCACCGCCTACTACTACTTTACCGCCCTGTTCGAAAATTAATAATTTACTTGAACCATCTGCAAGAAGTACTATTACTTCAGCATTATTACTTGTTGCTACATAAATTACATAACCACTTTTTGATATACAAGTTTCCCAATTCGCATCAAATTCTGATCTTAATACACGATTTGAATACACTTGATTTTCAATTCTATCTTGTTCTTCGTTTGCCAAATTTATCCCCTACCTCTCTAAAATATCATTTATAGAAACATTACAGTTCTATTTAAAATAGTGACTGTCTTTAATATAAATAGTATATGTAGTTAGTAGAAGGATGCTTGGACAATGAAAACGTAATAACATGTACGTAATATACAATTAAAACAAGACAATCGATATTGTATCGATTGCCTTGTTTTCTTACATACTTCTTTATTTTTCTTTTCGCACTGCTTCAAAAGTAAACATTTGATTTGCCTTTGACGGTTTTTTTTCAAAAACATAGTCAGCAGAGCAAGTAATATTAGAGAAACCAATACTTTCTAAAAGAAGTTTAAACTCTTCTATTCCATACCAACGCACCGCAAAGCGTTGCAATTCCGTTTGTACTAACTGCCCTTTACTCCATTTTTCATATTTTAAATATGATAGAGTAGTTTGATTCAGCCAATCTATTTCAATTGATTTATTTTCTAATGTAATTCCGTCTCCATTTGGCAAAGAAAAAGTCGATGTATGAATCTCCCCCGTCTTCCAGTCATACGGAAGCATAATATCTACGATTAATCGTCCGCCTGGATTAAGGTGTTCATAAAAACATTTCAATGCATTTATAGAATCCTCTCGATTTTCAATTAAGCAAAAAGAACCAGTAGGAATGATAATTGCCTCATATTTATGCGGAAGTGAAAATTTTTGTAAGCTTCCTTCATATAAATTAGGGAGTAAGCCTCTCTCTTTGCATCTTATACGGCACGATTCTAGCATCTCAGGTGAATAGTCAATCCCATCTACTGTAAAACCAGCCTCAAGAAGCGGGATGATGACACGACCTGACCCTACTGCTGCTTCGAGAATTCTACCTCTACAATTTTTCAAACGTTCTTCGTAATACTCAATATCACCATTTAAAGAATAACCGACAGGCTTTGTGTAATCATAAAGTTCCGTGCAAAGTGAACTATAAAAACTAAACATTTATTTTCTCCTCCGTTTTTACGTACGGAAGATTTTCATTCAATTAATCTTCCTGTACCTTTACTTTTAATGAAAATTCGAAAGAGCTGACTGTCATACTATATCACTCGCTTTCCATAGAATATAATCATATTGTATAATATTTCCTTTGAAATGCCAATGTAAATAATGAAAATTCAAACTCTTCACCAAAAGGAGGATATGATGAATTCATTCATTATATTTCTTTTACTTCTTATTGCTTGTAATGCTCTAATTTTCTTTATAGCGAAGAAATATAGGCAAATACGGAAAATATCTAGTGGTATTTTCATTCTTGCTGCCCCCATTGTTTTCTTCGCCACTTTACACATAATTGGCGAAAAAGTAGGCGATGGCTTCGCTGGAGGTTTTGCGGCCCTTATATTTAGTGGCCTATTGATCATGAATGCAATTTTCTTATTTGTTGTAAGTATTTTTGTATCTACCAATAAAAATTCATAATAAACTCCCCCCTTTCAAAATATAAAGAGCTTACTATACGGTAAGCTCTTCATACTATTTATTTCACAATTGGCAATGTCACTTCACTTAATTTTACTGTAAGCTTCGTGCCCGCTTTCGGTCTAATTGTATAATCATAGTCACTAGCTATTAAAACGACCCCTATTTGATGCCCAGCTTTAAATACATAATCATCTGGCTGCATATCCCATGTAAATGTATAATCTTTGCCCGGTTGAATCGCCGTTGAATTTTCTATACTCTTTACGTTTTGTGGATCCATCCAGCCTCTCGTTACGATTTCCGGCTTCGCTCCTCCATAATCAACAAGTAAAGCGGTTAAATTTGATACAGATCGATCAATATTTCCCGTAATTGAAATCTTTGGTGTACCACTTATACGCGTATCTTTTTGCAGTACAGGCATTGTATACACTAATCGATTGGCTACTTCTAATTCTGGGTTTGCAACTAATTGGTTTGATTTTATTTTTGCATCATCTGCGAATGAAAAAACTTTATTTACAGAACCCATACTTAATGGTAAATTAACGGCTTTATTACTTAAATACATTCGCACTTTTGATGGCACAGCTGATGGATCCGGCCAATTTTTTATTTTATCCCAAGTTTTATTTTCACGTTGTACATCGACCATTGGTTCATTCATAATTCCATTTTCAATTCCGTATAACCAATAATCGAACCATTTATTTTGTGTTCTTTGCCAGTCATTCGTTGATGTTCCACCGTGTCCACCTTGATGTAACCACATTTTACGAGGAACATCATTCTCTCCAAGCGCTTCCCACCATTGCGCGAACTGCTTCGTCTTTACATTCCAATCATTTAAACCATGAACAACAAACACACTCGCTTTTACGTTTTTGGCATCTTTTACATAATTTCGTTTATCCCAAAAATCATTATAATTACCAGTTTTCCGGTCCTGTCCGGCTGTTAGCTCTTTTATTACTTGTCCGCAAACTTCAGGGTTTTCCCTTGTTAATACTGCTTCGGCCATATTATCTGTATCTTCTCCTTGGTATCCACCTGGCGCAATCACTGCACCGTTTGCACGATAATAATCATACCAACTACTAATCGCTGCGATTGGTATAATTGTTTTTAGCCCTTCAACGCCTGTCGTTGCAACAGCATTTGGTAACGTACCATTATACGAAACTCCTGTCATACCTACATTTCCCGTTGACCAATCGGCTTTAACTTCCTCACCATTTTCTGTATATGCTTTCGCACGTCCATTTACCCAATCAATAACAGATTTCGTCCCTAATATTTCTTGCTCATCCCCAGTCGTCGGACATCCATCTGATTTCCCAGTTCCAATACTTTCACCTAAAATGACTGCATAGCCTCTTGGTACATAATAATTTCCATACGAACCAAGATTAACAGCTCCATACGGTTTCCCTTCATACGCATACAATTCTTCATCTACGTTATATACAGGAACATCTTTTAAACCAGCTCGATATGGACTCATTTCATATATAACAGGAACTTTCACATTCGAATCAGTTTTTGGACGCATAACTTTTACCGATACACGATCCTTTTTTCCATCTCGATCACTATCTACTTCCGTTTCTACAAATAAATTTTCAATAATCGCTTCATCAAGCGAATAAATCGGTTTTGTCATCCCATTTTCTAATTCAATTTTCGTGTTTGATTGTAACGCCTCTGAAACACTTTTATTTAACTTCACGTCATTCTCATTTATGTAGTTTGTTTCTTTATTGTCTGCATACGCAGTCATACTAGAAACTCCTGATGTAATTGATAAAGATAATATTGCTGATAATGTTGCTATTTTCTTTTTCCCCATACCCTTCCCTCCCCATATATTTCTCTTTTTACTATACAATAAAATTACGGAAAATTCAGTTTATATTTTATACAACAACTTGAGAAATTTGTAGAACACTCTTCCAACGGGCTTTCAAGGTTATATATTTTGAATTACTACTTACATATATCAATAAAAAACATCGCCTATTAATAGACGATGCTCTACTAGTATTGAATTAGTCATTCTTCATATGAATATAAAATCGTATTTCTCCCCCTATAGTAAATACTCCATAGTCAAAACCATGTCTTTCTAAAATACTTTTCACGATCGCTAAGCCTAGTCCTGTACCTGAACGATCTTTACTACGAGAAGATTCTAAGACGTAAAAAGGTTCCCAAATTTTATCGATATCTTTCATATGTTCAGCATTCATACCATTTTGAATTTGAAAATATACACTCTCATTTCGATCTTCTAATGTAATTTTTATATTTTGATTTGATGTATATTTTATCGCATTAGAAATTAAATTTTGGAACACCATTCTCATTTTATTTACATCTGCATAAACAATTGCATCGCCAACATTATAGTTCACTTGCAAATTAATTTCTTTCGACTCCAGTTCAATCTTATGCTTATCTAATATACTTTGGACTAGTGATTTAATAGAGAATTCTTCTTTTTGTAACAGATCTCTTTCTAGTTTAGAAAATCGTAATAACTCTTCAATTAAGTTTGATATGTGATCCGATTGTTTAATGATTGTATCTATGTATGTACCATCATCTAGACCATCTTTTATTCCCATAGAATATGCTTTCACTAACGCGATTGGAGTTTTCAATTCATGGGTCACATCACCCATAAATCGTTTTAAATGTTCATTACGATCTGTTAAATCTTGATGCGCTCCCTGTAGTTTTTCACTCATGATATTAATACTAGTAGCTAAGTCTCCTATTTCATCATTCGTTTTCACTTTTGTCTTTTTAAACTGTAAACGTGAAATATCTTCTGCGACATCACTTAATTCTTTCAGCGGTGTCGTAATTGTTTTTGACAATATCCATACAAGTACGATAATGAGAAAAATCGTAATAACTAAAATGAATAAATAAAATGAGTTTAACGTTTTTATTATTTCATTTGAATGTGCGATAGAAACTCCTACTAAAATCAACATATCATCCTTCGCCATGTATTTCACAAAAAAACTAGATTTGATTTTCTCTTGATCATATATTTTATTCGAATGTCCGAATTTCTTTACTTTCATTATTTCTTCTTTTGTAATCCAAATTTTATTAAGGGCAACTCTTTTTTTTGTAAGTTGCACACGTAACTCATCATTAATATGATCTTCTGAGTCTTTTATGGATGTATACGCAATCGTAACATTCCCCTCATTTTCAATGCTCGTAATTGCTTCATCCAATTGTTCTCTCGGTATGGACTGAATTTGCGCTGTAATACCTTCTAAGCTTTCTCGTGTTTTGTAAATATTATATTTCGGTAAAAGATAGTTAATTAATAATAAAGAGATCGTAAATATAAGAATAACGGTTAAAGATATACTAAGAAATAGCTTTTTTCCAAGTTTATTCACTCTGTTCCTCCAAACTATATCCTAGCCCGCGGTGCGTCTTTATAATATTTTCTCCAACTTTTTTTCGTAATCTCCTTACATGTGTATCAACAGTTCGCTCTTCTCCAAAATAGTCAAATCCCCATACGATATCTAACAATTTTTTACGATTTAAAATCATCCCTTTATGATTTAAAAAACATTTTATTAATTCTAGCTCTGTTTTTGTAATATCTAATTCTTTGTCATTTTTATAAACTTTATTTTTCGTAAAATCAATTTTCAAATCTTGAACTTGAATGACATCATCGTGCTGTATTAGCTTTTTCGCTCGAGTAATGAGTACACCTGGATGAAATGGTTTTTTTACGTACTCATCTGCCCCGCTTTGAAGAGCTGCTAATTCATCTTCGCTTTCACTTTTCGCCGTAAGCATTAATACTTTTACGCTTGAGTTTTTCTTTATTTCCTTACAAACAGTAATACCGCTATGTTTCGGCATCATCCAATCTAAAATAGCTAAATCAATTTTTTCATCATAAAATATTTGAAGTGCTTCTTCTCCATCTTTCGCTAAGAAAACTTCGAAGCCTTCTTTCTCAAAATAAGCTTTTAAAATCCTTAGCATATCTTGTTCATCATCTGCGATTAATACTTTCATACATTATCCTCCATTGCTTTTAAACAAAAATCAATTGTATCATACAACTTCTTTGTTACATGTATGTGACAGAAAAATATTTGAACCAGTTAAGGGTATAGTAAAAACGAGGTGTTGTACTATGATGAAAAAAATCGGGGTCATTACTCTTCTTTTCTTCTTATTATCAACAAATGCGTTCGCAAATACAAATCAACAAATTGAAGTATTTGATTGTCAAAAAGAAATGGTCGTTCAAAAACAATCTTTAGATCCAGCTATTCAAAAAAAAGCTGTTCAATATGCTAAATCCATTACTGGCCCGTTCAAAAACTTAAATGTCGTTCCAAAAGATGGTCACATGATAAAAATCCCTTTATCTAAACCAGTTTCTATTACAAATCAATGGTTACATACAACAATTGATGAAGTACTTATTCTTCTCCCGCTTAACGAAAAACCTTATATTATGCTTTACGATGATGAAAATAATCCACATTTCTATTATGTAAAAGGTGATCCGAAGAGATTATTGAAGCAAATGAATGTAAGCACATAATTGACTAGAAAAAAAGAGATCTCGTAAGCTTATTTTTAGAAGCTGAGGTCTCTTTTTTATACTATTATTTCGGTAAATGAAATTAAATTTTCTTTTTATAAATATAGGAACTCGAGACTAATAAAATATTGTTTTGATAGCCTTTTCTATAATACTTTATAGTGACTAGATCCTTTATATACTTCTCTCTTCACAAATCCATTTGCAGTATAAAATACATCACCTTGTTTCGTATCTGTATGTAAAACCACCACTTTAAAATACTTTTCTGCATGAGATAATAGTTTGTTTAATAACAACTTCCCTAGTCCTATACGACGATAGTCCTTCGCAATATAAAATCTCCTTAATCGGCCAATCTTATTATTTTCTGTATACTGATCCGCATTTAGCCCACCTATTCCAATTAACTTTTCCCCTTGAAAAATACCATATAAACATTCTCCAGTTTTATTAAATGTGTTTATTTTATTTTCATATTCACTTATTAGTTTTATTAGGAAATAAAACCCTTCATCTTTGCTTTCCTGAACAAGATAATCGGATTCGTATATCATTAAATCTTCAATTTGTTGAATATGTATATCTTTCAAGTAAATCCCCCCCTTAATATGGAAACACATAAAAATGCTCTAGAATCATTTATTCTGAGCATTTTTATGATTGTTATCTTATTCAATTCGTAGTATGTGTATTCTTCACTTCAGTTTTAAATCGATAATATAGTTGTTTAAGTCTTATTGAACTAAAGTAGCTGTTTGCTTAAATGAATAGATTTACATTTATAATGTCTCTCAAATATAATATCAGTTTATAAATTTATCATTCTACTCTAACATGTTCAAGTTAAGTTATAATTTGTTAATCTATAAGCTTGTGTAACCACAGTTCAAATATCTTTAACTGTTCTTCAGTATGAAAATAATGTTCACCTGTCTCCATGACTTCTAATGCACAACGATGTTTTTTTGTAAAATCGTTAATAATTTCAAATTCACACAGTTCATCCTTACCTCCGTACATAATATATGTATCTATGTTCCATGTATTAATAGGATGTTCTTTTACATAGCATAAATAATCCCAATATAACTTTTGACCAATCGGTGTCTCTATAATCATTTCTTTTTGCAAAAGTTCTGGTGTTACATTAAACCATTTCATCATATTTTCGATAATTCGTTCCATATTAACTACTGGTGATAAAAATAATGCCTTTTCAATCACATCATTTTGATAGGCTAAAAGGCTAAAATAAGCTCCTATACTACATGCAAACACACTTACCTCTTTCCAATGTTCTTTTGCGTAATTCATAATTATAGATAATTCACTAACACAAACTTGTACTTTGCAAAGTGTATTATCATTTGTTCTTTCTCCATGCTCAGGTAAATCAAAGCTTAATACTTGATAACCTTTTTGATTAGCTTCTTCAGCTAGTATTTGAATAACTGCATCTTCCTTATTTGACATATTTCCATGTACTGCAATAAAAACTTTTTCACTTTTATCTCCCCACAAAACCGTGGGAATATTATTAATGTTAAAATTATCTTTAAGCATATTTCCTCCGTGGAATAAGATATATAGGGATTGGCAAAAACTGCACACACTTTATAATCTTTGCACAGTAGGCAATATTCCCTTCAACTCCATTAAATCATCTATTACTATATCTGCCTGAGTAAGCTCATCTTCTTGTGCAAAATCAAAATTGCATCCAATCGCAATTAAGCCATTTTCTTTTGCTGCATTTATATCAGATAAACGATCCCCAACTACAGCTGCTTCTTTTATATCATATTTGTTCAAAATACTTTTTACTAAGTCGCTTTTATTAAGTGAGTTTATTTGTTCAATACTAAACGTTTCAGTAACCCATTGCTCTAACTCATAATAAGATACGATTGCTTGTAAATATTCAGTTAAACCATTACTAGCAATATAAATTGAACAATTATTTTCTGTTATATATGTAAAAATTTCTTTTACGTTCGAATATAAAGCACCTTTTCCGCTCTTAATATTTTCAATTAGTCTTTCTAAAAAATATGCATCTGTTTGTTCTCTTACTTCAAGAGAATGATTCGGTAATAAAGTTTCCCAAACTTTCGGTAATGGCACACCCATGATTTCACGGTATTTATCAATAGGTGTTACCGTATCCCATAATTGTAGTGATCTTAAATGATCAAAAGTATCATCTAACGATAATTCTAATATTTTATCTGTTTGAAATAACGTTCCGTCCATATCAAAAATTAATGCTTTTAACATTCCATTCTCTCCTTTTGAACTATAATACAGTTTTACTTGATATATTTTTAAGCATCTCAACGATAATTTCTGAACAATAGTTTGCGGCCGTTTTCGCGAAGTCATCATAAGAAATTTGAGCTTCATCGTCTGCGCTGTCAGAAATACATCTTATAACGAGAAACGGTACTTCATTTATGTAGGCAACATGTCCAATTGCTGCACCTTCCATTTCTGTACAATGCGGTGCGTATTCGTCTATTAATTTCGCTTTTAGTTTGGAATCTTCAACAAAACATTCACCACTTACGATTCTTCCTTCATGAATTTCCATATGTAAAGAACTACTATTACATGCTTTACGCGCTAGCTCTACTAATTCCTTACTTGCGATAAATTCTTCTTGAAACGGGAATAAGTTTTTCATTTGAGTTTTACTTACATCATGGTGGGTAACATTCGTTGAAATAACGATATCACCAACTTTTACATCTAGGTGTAACCCGCCAGCAACACCCGTATTGATGATAGCATCTACATCAAATTTATGAATTAATGTTTGCGTACATGCGGCTGCATTTACTTTTCCTACGCCACACCTTGTAACAATTATTTCTGTTCCCATGAATTCGCCAATGTAAAAAGGCATTCCCGCAATTGTTTGTTCTTCTTGTACAACTAATTTTTCTAAAAGTAAGTCTATTTCAATTTGCATTGCTCCGATAATGCCGATTTTATTCATGTATGTTGTCCCCTTTATTAATTAATCCCTTTAATTCTTTCAGACATAACCGAAAATATAAATCTTGGAAGTACAAGTTGTCTCTTTAATCTGTTCGGCTGTGAGAGTAACCTATACAGCCATTCAGTTCCAGTATCCCTCATAATTTTTGGTGCTCTTTTTACAGTACCAGATAATATATCGATCATACCTCCAATACCAATAGATAGTGGAATGTTTAATGTTTGTATGTTTTCATAGATGAATTCTTCTTGTTTTGGTGAACCTAGTCCTACTAGCAGTAAGTGCGGCTTGAATTGCTTTATTTTCATTTTTACTCCTTCTATTTCTTCATCATTTACAAATCCATGCTGTCCCTTAAACTGTGCTCCCGGGAACTGCCCATTTAATTTTTCTAATGCCTTTTTATTACTATCTGGAGCAGCACCAAAAAGAAAGACGCGGTATCTATTATCGTTACAATATTTTATTAAATCGTGAGTGATATCTGCGCCTGTGACGCGTTCTTTCAACGTTCCTTTTAATATTTTCGAGCCAATTATGACACCAATTCCATCC
Source organism: Bacillus cereus group sp. BfR-BA-01350 (assembly GCF_022663775.1). Lineage (NCBI taxonomy): Bacteria > Bacillati > Bacillota > Bacilli > Caryophanales > Bacillaceae > Bacillus > Bacillus cereus group sp. BfR-BA-01350. The sequence goes on along the minus strand of NZ_JAKUGD010000002.1, from coordinate 323,211 downwards.
GCTGTTATTAAATCCGCAGATAGTAACATCTTTTTAAACTGTTTAGATTTAGCTGTGCTTTCCTTTGCAGACATAACAATCTCAGGATTTGCAGTTACTACAAATCTTGGTTTCTCTTGTTTTTCATGTAGCCAACTTTTTAATAAACTTATAGCTTTTGTATATTCTAAAGTTGAAAAAGGTATTCCCTTTATAAGTTGGTGATCCACTATACTCTCTCCTTACATAAGTCGCAAATATTCATCAATATCTTTAGAAATTTGTTTAAAGGCTTTATCCCAAAATTCATAGCTCGTTATATCTATTTCAAAATGTTTTTTCATAAGTTCTTCCACTGGGGCTTTTCCTGTTTCTCGTAAAAACTCTTTATATTTCAAGTGAAAAGTACTTTTTCTTTCTTTAGCTATTTCTAATAAACTAAAACTAACTAAATAGCCAAATGTGTATGGATAATTATAAAAAGGAACATCTGCTAAATAAAACTGAACATATTTCATCCAAACAAACGGCTGATATTCTGATAATGCATTCCCGTATGCTTTTTCTTGCGCTACTATAGATAATTTCTCGATTTGATCAGCACTTAAAGGACTTTCTTTACATTTTTCATAAAAGTTCTTCTCAAATTCGAACGATGCTCGAATTGCCATTACATAATTAAAACAGTTTCTTATTTTCCAGCTAAGCAATGACTTTTTTATATCTATACTATCTGTTGTTTGAATTAGATAATTTATAAGCACTGTTTCAAAGAAAATAGATGCTGATTCAGCTGTACTCATTGGCAAATAATCATCTAAAAAAGAAGAGGATGGTTCAAAACTCATATTATAAAAATGCCAAGCATGTCCTAGTTCGTGGGCAAGTATTCTTACACTATCGATACTTCCGTCATAACGCATAGAGATTCGAGATTCTTTTTCACTGAAAAAAGGAGCACAAAATCCACCTGGTGGTTTATTCTCTCTCGGTTCTGCATCTAGCCAACCACTTTCTATTGCATTACGTGCAAATTCTACTAATTCTTCATCTATATTTTTTAATACATCGTATATGTTTTGTACTGCTACTGAAAAAGGAATAATAACCTCATTATTCTCCTTTACTGTCATAAGTTCATGCCATGTAATCGAAGCTCTGCCTTTCTTATACACATTTAAAGCACTAACTAATTTGTCTAGATTTTCTTCTGTCGTATTCCATATTTGTAATAATACAGTTTCTGAAATACCATTCGCATGAAGTGACCTTGCTAAAATCTCTCTATCTTCTAATTCATTACCCTTTGTATTACGCAATCTTCCTATTTGATTTAATACAGTAGCAAAAATTTCTTTCTCCTTATGTAAAGCAAATGTTAATGACTCGAATACTTCTAGTCTTTCCTTTTCATTATCACTATTCATTGCAATATGATTTGCTTGTCCAAATGATAATTGCTTATTATTGTGCTCTATTTCTATCCTATTCCTTAATTGTATGTACATATTTTCCCACGCATTTAGTTCATCTTTTATTAGCCTAGTACTATCGGTAATTTCCACTTCACTTTGCTGTATGACTTGCTGCACTTCACTTTTTAATTCCTTTACTTTCACAGTCAATCTAGTATTATCCGATGCAACACTTTCTTCAGCCGATCGACAGTACAAATAGTATTCTGCTTTTTCAATAGCTTGTATAAGTTTTGAAAGGCCCCCTACATCCTTTGTCTCATAATATTGTTCTTTCAATTCCAATATTGGATTTAGAATATCCTCAACCGGATACAATCGATCTAAATTCCATCTAGCAATTTCATGCATTTTTATAGCCGCCTCCTATTTTTACAAATAGTTACAGAAATTTCCCCCCTCACAATTATAAACGAAATGAAAAATTTTTAATATCTTTAAATATTTAGATTTCTATACAAATATTCTTATTTATGCTCTTTGCTTACGCTACTAAAACGCACATAACATAAACAGATAAATGCTACGGCTACTGGAATCAGTATTACTCCTCCAATAAAAGGGTAAACAACTACACAACATGTAAAAGCTACTATAGAAAAAATTTTACCTAACTTATTCTTTATTAATTTCATCCCAGCCCCAGTACCGACTATATATGTAACAATTCCTAACGAATTCGGTATTAAAACAATTTTATCTATACTAATATGACAAACGAAACTTATTAATAAACCAATTATTGCAATGTAACCAACAACCTTTACTGCATTTGTTGGGGTTTCTCTTTTTTTATTTATATGCGCTAAATAACGCGGTGCAACTTCTTCTTTTCCTAGTGAATAACCTAAGCGCCCCATACTTGCGATAAATGCATTTGTCGTCCCTAAACAAATGATAAAAGCTACAAATCCAATTATCCATGCAAATTGGTCGCCTAATGCTTGCTTCATTACAAGCATCAGAGCTGTAGTATTATCAGCATTGATATGATAGGATTTCGTTCCAATTACTGATAATGCAATACCTATATATAAAACTCCAATAATAATAATCGCAAATCCCGTAGATAAAATAATATTTCTTTTTCTAGGTGATTTAAATTCAGGAGCTAAACTTGCAATAGCTTCCCAGCCGAAAAAAGACCAAAAAATTAATAATGATGCCTCTAAAATTGGATTTATTTCATGCATAGAAATATGTACATTTATATTTTTCATTTCAATATAAGGTAGTGAGCTAATAATTGTTATTAGCAAAATAAAGAAAGTTAATACACCTATACATACTTGAAACAATCCACTCATTTTTAGCCCATATAAATTGAAACCAATTGAAATACTTAAAATAATAAGCGCTATAACGTAAGAAAAATATGATGATAAATCAAACACTCTCACTATATACATTCCACCAGTCATTGAGACAATAATTTGTCCAACACTACCTGCAATAAAAAAACACCATCCTATAATGGCACCAATATTTTTACCGAAAGCTTTTTCTGCAAAAGTAGCTATTCCACCAGCACTTGGATGCTCAATCGATAAAAATGCGAATGTGAATGCAAGTGGAATACTAAGTGATATCATAATAAGCCAAGAAACCATTGCATTCCCCTCTGCTACACTCGCTGTCATACCAGGTAATATAAGAATTCCTGATCCTAGAACCGCTCCGACGTATAAGGCTGTTCCCTTTTTAATAGAAATTGTTTCATCAAAATGATTAGACATTACATGCACCTCCATTTATATTTTAATTATAGAAATTTATCATTCTATTCAATATACAAAAGTGTATGTAATTTAACATTAGATTTTATATTATGTATTCATTTCAGAAATTTACTTTCAATTTTGCAAAGGAGCATAATTCATGGATGAAATTGACAAGAAAATTACGTTATTACTACAAGAAGATGCCAGAATGACAATTACAGAAATGACTGAGCACTTACACCTCAGCCGCCCTAGTGTTACAGAAAGACTAAAGAGATTACAAGATACTGGAATAATCGAGAAATATACAGCTCGGATATCATTAGATGCAGTTGGAAAATCAATTCAAGCATTTTTAAGAATTGAAAATCTAAAGATTCCTTGTAAAAAATTTGAGGAGAAAATCTACGAAGAATATAGAATACTCGAATGTCATCGCGTAACAGGTGAAAGTAGCTATTACTTAAAAGTAGCAGTTCACTCTATGAAGGAATTAGAGGAATTAATTGATATCGTGATACCCTTTGGAACAGTCAAAACTTCGATGATTTTATCTTCACCGATACCATATCGACCAATACTTATAGAATAGCAATGAAAAAGGTTATCCAAAAAGTATAAAATATACTACTCTTTTGGATAACCCCTTACAATTTATTTGAGTTTTTCACTAAACTTCCCTATAAATCCATTTTATTTTCAGCTGATATTTTAAAATACTTCGCAGATAATTTATAAGAGCGATTTTCATTATAAAAGTTACCTAATTCATAGGATAATTCAGCAACTAAACGATGTTGTTTTTTTCCTACTCCCACTTCAATTGCCTTTTGCATATTTTTCTCATATTCATAATAATCCCCACGTATTTTGAATACTTTAGCTTTCAAACCATATAGTTGAACATGTGCAATTGGTACATCATAAATTGATAAAAAATGAAATGCTTCATTCATAACCTTATTAACATTTTCCCAATCTTTAAGTTCTATGTAAACCTCCAACATGTTTCGTAACGCATATACTTTTTGATCTTTCTGTGATAAAAATTCACTTAATTCCAAAGTTTTTTCGTAGTATTTAATGGCATTCGTATAGTCTTTCAAACCTTGATAAATTTTCCCGTAATCATAAGAAATTACAGGTAAATACTTTGACTCACCATTAATAGCCAAACTATTTTCTACTTGCTGTAAAATTTCAAGTGCCTTTTCATATAACTCATCCATAATATACAATATTGTAAGCATTAAAAGTGTATTTATTACGTTTTTCTGCATACCATTTTTTCTGTATATGTTGTAAGCTTTTAAGGCATACAAACGACTAATACTTTTATCTTTATAAAGCTCCTTATATACATGACATAAATTATAGTATATATGACCATGTTGTTCAGTTTCTTCTACGCCAAGTAAACTCTCAGCCTGTACATATATATCATGCGCAGCACTGTAGTCTTGTTGATTATAAAAATATAAACCTCGAGCTTTTAAATAATAAATATAATCTTCAGGATCTTGCATTTCGACCTGACTTGGTATCATTTGCGAAGCTTGATCTATAAGCGATTTCGCATATAACACGTTTTTTTGTCGGGCATGATAGTATATAAGTACACCATATACCTTTAGTAATAAAGGGATTGAATCCACTTCACGAACGTATAATTCTAACAAAGATAAGTCACCTTCTGTAATACTTTTATCTTTTTTATATTTATTACATATTTTTAAAATAGTAAGCTTTATCTCCTCGAAATTTCCATTTATAAGATAATCACTCTTAACTTCTAACTTCTTAGAAACCTTTTTTATAAAAGAAGATGACGGTTTTATTTTTCCACTTTCTATTCTACTTAAATATGTTATTGAACATATTCCTGATACGAGTTCCCCCTGTGTTAATCCTTTATGCATTCGAACATGGCGAATACGTTCCCCTATTTCCATCTTTCTACTCTCCCTGCTTAACCATTTCTTACTTTTCACTAAATAAGCCATTATGTATTGCTTAATCTTTCATATTAAGGAAATGTATAACTTCAAAAATGTAAAAAAATGTATCACACATTTTAATTTTACATTCATACAATGATTATTTCTAGATGCCTTGTTAAATTTAATCGTTAAAATTTAGGTTTTTCACCCATTTTTTTATGTGATTTTACTACTTGTTATTAACAAAAACAGAATCATATACTTGAATTACGATAAAACTAATGAAAAGGATTTAACTACATGTAAACTATCATTCTTCATTTAGATAGTTATAGTTCATTACATTTACCTAGTACATAGAAGATATTTATTGTAAACCGAAAAAATTAAATAAATTTAATAGACGAATTATTAATATCAAATTCTAGAAATTAGTTTATCAAATTATTCAATAAAAATGAAAGGATGATACAAATGTTTGTAAGAATTAAAGATGAATCTTCACGAAAAATAGTTAGATATGCTGGAGGCGCTGCTTTACTTTTAATATTGGCTTCTTTCATTTATCAGTGGAAAAATGACTTAGTAATTGATCAAACTGAAAGATTCGGCTTTGGACTAGCGATTATCATTTTCCTATCTACCTTCTTACCTTTTAAAGAGAAAGTGAATAAATAATTACATATAAATGAGATTAAAAAAGGATTGATCAAAAGATCAATCCTTTACTCTACTTCATTTAAGAAAAATAACGTTATAACGCCAGGTCCTGTATGTGCTCCGATTGCTGCACCAATTGTATTTACGATAAATACTTCACAGCCAAATCTTTCTGTAATTAATGCTTTTAATGCTTCAGCTGTTTCTAAGTCATCGCCATGAGTCATACCAATTGTTTGACCTTTAAGCTCTTTTCCACGTTCTTCCATAATATCAACAATACGACTCAATACTTTCTTTTTCCCTCGTACTTTTTCAAGTGGTACAAGTTTTCCTTCTTCCACGTTTAAAATCGGCTTAATGTTTAGTAAACCACCGATAAAACCTGCTACTTTACTTAAGCGTCCACCTCTCACAAGGTACTGTAAGTCAGCTACAGTGAAGATATGTTCCATATGATTCATTAGAAAATCAACACGTTTTAAAATATCTTCTTTTGATGCACCGTCTTTCGCCATTTTAGCAGCTTCTAATACGACAAGCCCTTGACCAAGCGAAGCACATTTCGTATCGATGATTTCTAAATCTAAATCAGCATATGTTTCTTTTACTTCCTCTTTAATGAGAACTGATGATTGATATGTACCAGACAGTTCAGATGAAAAAGCTAAATATATACAAGGATTACCTTCTTTTGCATAAGAAACAAATTTTTCTTGGAAAGTTTCAAGTGAAGGCAATGACGTTCTATAAACAGCGCCTTCTCTCATATTTTGCAATAATGTAACTGACTCTAATGTAACTCCATCTAAATACTCTGTTTCTGCTTCATCATAAACACGGAGTGGAATTAAATCAATATCATATGCTTGCAGCAATTCTACCGGTAAATCCGCCGCACTATCCGTAATGATTTTAACACCCATTTTTAAACCTCTATTCTGTTATAAATATAAAATAATAAAATAAAAATAGTACTTTTAAATTATATACGTAAAACTTAAATGAAGAAAGGAAAACACTTTATATTGTATGCACTATTCTTCAAAACTTGAACTGATAATAAAAATCATGCCAGTATAATCACTTTTTTCCTGATATTATATTCTATATAATAGGAAAATTACATTTTTTATAAAGGGGAGATATAAATGAGTATTCAAATGGCTACATCTAATGATTTAGAATGGATTAATAATCAATATGACTCAATAGGATTTGTACGAAGTGATTTAAAAAGAGATAAAGTTGCAATTATTACACACAACAATGAGTATGCGGGTGTTGGACGATTAGTCCAAATAGATGAAGATACTTTAGAAATGGGTGGAATTTATATTCTTCCTCAATTTAGAGGGCTACAATTAGCTGGGGATCTTGTTTCATTTTTAGTAGAAACTGCGAAGAAATTACAAGTTCCAAATGTATATTGTCTTCCTTTTGAGGAATTAGAAAACTTTTATAAGAAATATGGCTATACTAAGGTCGATACTACGAAAGAAGTTGTTCATCCAATTATTCTAGAAAAATATAATTGGTGTTTGGATCATTATGAAAAGCATGTTTTATTATTTAAGTTGTAAAGGTACCTAAAGTGAGTATATATAAATATTAATTATACTTTTCCGCATAGATAATAACCCTAATTTATTTGGTCAACATCAGCTTCTACAAGATATACTATTACTTCTTACGCTGTCTTTTTTCTTAACCTTACTTTTGTATAAAAGATTAGTTTGTTTAAAATTACCTTAAATCGTATTCAAATAAACTAATCGAAAGGCCAATTCCTATATAATACAATTAAGTAATTAAAAGGAGCGTTATTTATGATAGATGTAATAAGACTCGTTATCTTTACTGTAGTTGCAATTGGTGCCATTATTAACATATACATAGAATTTAAAAAACCTAAAAAAAGTATATTCTCAATCGTTTTTTTATCAGTACTCTTAATTGGATCCTCAGGGTTAATTAAAAATATTTTATCTCAACTTTTATAGAAGATTGATTAAAAATCAACCTCCCGTCAATAATGTAAATAACATGATTGTATCTCTCCATTCCCCCTTTGGAGAGGAGCAGTTAGCTTTGGCTAACTGCTCTTTTATTTGAACTATTATCCACAAAATAAGTATCATACGCCTTATCAAAAACATATCCTAGTTTTTCAGCTAGTTTTGCAGATGTAGTATTCGCTGCATCCCAGTTTGGATATATCCCTTTTTCTAAACAGTCCAAGATGAGTGCTGCACTAACTATAGTCGCCAATCCTTTTCTTCTATAATTGTGATCAGTCGCAACTTCAATTTCAATGCCATTATCATAAATGCTATATGATGATGCACCGCATACAACTTCTCCTTTATACAAAATACAATACCCTATACCTCGGTTTATATAATCTTCTACTGATTGAAATTGACTTGTAAAATCTTTAGAGACTTTATGTAATGTAGGGTTATTTACGATATTTTCATCTATTCTTCTTAACTCGTATCCTTTTGGAAGCGCTGATATAAGAGATTGTAATTTTGAACGATCAAAAACTTCTGCATTACGTTTAAATTTATATCGTAAAAACTTATCTATTTTTCTTTCGTAAAATGTTTCTAAACGCTTTTTCCATTCTACACTATTTACGATGACTAACATTCTATCAGGAATGTTTCGAAGCAATTCTTCTGTTTCTTTCATCTTTGAATCCCCAGCGTAAAATGTAAAGATCCCTACCGTAATTTGCGCTACTGTCGGATTTTCAAGATCATTTACCCAAGCGGTACCCATATGTCCTTGTAAATAAGAAAGTAAAACAACGTTATTGAAATCTTCGAACATAGTAACTAATTTTTCTCTTGTATGTATATTCGCTTCATATATCATTTACATTCCTGCTTTCTTTAGAATTAATGTACTTCTACTCTTTTCTACATATAAGCAAACGTCTACTACATTCCATATAATTATAAATTATTCATAAATATAAAATTATTATAACATTTAATCAAAAAGTAAATGACTTTCTAGTGTATAGGTTTACAGATAATATACTTAATAAAAATTCACAATCTATAATCTTTTATTATGTAAAAACCCTCAACATTAGTTTAAGGGTTCATTTAAATATATATGTTATAACTCATTCTTATAAACAAATGATTCTGTTCCTCCGTTTTTATATACTTTAGTCACTTTAACAACTGATGTGTACGTATTATCGTCATTCGATATTATCTTTTTCATCTCTTCTATTTCAGCATTACCAGTTCCACTCTCTATCCTCAAACAATTCGAAATGTTGAGGTATCCACTCGATGTGAAAAGAATAATAAACGTAAGATCAGGGAAATGAATGAACAGTATTCCAAACTTTAAAGGATTCGTAGCCGTATCAGATAATACTAGTCGGAAACTTAATAATTCAGGCACTTGAACAAAATCTTTAGAAACAATTGCTTCACCTATTATAGTAATTTGTTTTACTACATTTCCCATCTCATCTATAAACTCAGTACAACTAGGCGCATCAATTGTTTTTGCTTGAAGTGATAAATTCAATTCTGAATTGTGAAAGTCAAAAAAGAGTGTGCTTCCCTCTGTTAAACATTGCGGACAAACGTTTCCAAGTAGACTGAAATCCTCTTCAATAAATTTGACTTTCGTTTTACAACTACAAACTTTTCCTATTCGAATTGCATCAATCTTAGAGCAATCTACAAAAATAACCTCATCGTCCTCTTGTACGAAGGATACGACACCATTCTTCTTATTAAATGAAAGAAAATAAGATACAACAATTTCATTTCCGGCAATTACAATACTCTCAACTTTTGTAAAAGGCTCTAGACTTCGCAAAAATTCACAAATACTATTTTGGCAACATCGATCATTTCGTTTCGGCTCACAACCCACTTACACTCCATCCCTTCTCTATATGTTTTATCTCATACACATAATATGAGCGGGATATGAGAAAAGCTTGGACAATATAACTTTAACGTAGGAATATATTTGCCTACTTATCGCATTAAAAATGAGTACTAACACATAAATTTCCCTATAAATACATATAACAATTTCATCTTTCATGAAAAAAACGTTATAATGAAGTGTAGCCTCTACGATTACGTTATAAAGGAGATTAAAACAATGGCTAAAATTAAAGTATACCAAGCAAAAGAAGAAAATATGGAAGCAGTAAAAAACATCATTGATGTTGAAGAACAAAATCCAACTGCTGAAAACTTACAAAATCTATACGCATGTGTATTAGATACTGAAGATATGGCATTGCCTGAATCATACATTGAAGAAGATATCTTAATTGATTCTATTGAAGTTATGGTTAACGCTTCTCAAAGCAAAATAAGAGACTTAGGTGCTTACGATGTAATCGAAGTTCAAAACAAAGGTAAGAAAACACAAATTTTATTATTAGCAGACGAAGAATACGAAATCATCGAAGGCTAATCTAAATCCGTACATACGAAAAAGCTCCTTTCCAATTGGAAGGGAGCTTTTTCATTACGCTTTTGATGTTTCGCTCTTTTTATTCTTTTGTTGTTTTTTAATTACCATGCGCTCATTTCCCATAAAGAAAATAAATATGAATGCTAAACCAGCTGGTACCAATGCCCACATAAATGTTTGGACAATTGAGCTAGAAAGAGCATCAATAATTTTATCTAATATTTGCGGTGGAATTTGAGATCTTGCCGATTCTGATAAAATAGCTCTTGAATCTCCTAAAGCGTTTGTATTCATTCCCCCGTTCATACCTTTAAATGCTTCTTCTAATTGATCTTGGAAACCTGTTCTTTGGATCATTCCGAAGATTGTAATACCAAGCGTCATGCCTAATGAACGAATAAAGTTACTCGTTGAAGTCGCAGACCCTCGCTGTTCCATACCAAAGTTGTGGATAGCCGCCATACTTAGTACAGAGAATGAGAAACCAACTCCAAATCCAATAATAATCATATACACTGTTAATAATACACGACTTGTTTCTGGCGTTAATGTGCTTAATAAGAATAGTCCAATTAGCATAATAACAGCAGAAATAATCATAATGTTTCGGTAGCTAAGCTTCGTCGTTAAAAACCCACCTAATTGCGCTGTTACAACTGATCCTAACATCATCGGTAATAGTAATAACCCTGAGTTTGTTGCGGTCCCTCCGTATACACCTTGAATGAATAACGGAATGTATACAGTTGCTGACATAAACGCAGCACCATAACATAAAGCAATAATGGTACTCATTCCGAATAAGCGCTGCTTAAACATCTCAAATGATATGATTGGCTCTTCTACTTTTCGTTCAATAAATATAAATGCAATAATTAAAATAGCGAATCCACCAAATAAACTTAAAATAAAGCTAGAATCCCAGTCATACTTTTGTCCGCCAAGTTCTAAAGCAAACATTAACGAAACTACTGCACCAACTAAAGTAATTGCACCAAACCAATCAATTTTTTGCTTTCTATGAACTCGTGACTCTTTATAAAAGAATGTAATAAAAATAAGTGCTAAAATGCCAAGCGGTAAGTTAATGTAAAATACCCAGTGCCAGCTTATATAATCTGTAATATACGCGCCAAGCAACGGTCCAAAAATACTTGATAAACCAAATACTGCTCCGAATAAACCACCCATTTTCCCGCGCTTTTCAGGAGGGAAAATATCAAAAACAATAGTAAATGCAATCGGTACTAATGCCCCGCCGCCAATACCTTGAATGGCACGATAAATGCCTAACTGTGTAATGTTTTCAGCAGTACCACAAAGTGCCGAGCCAATCATAAAGACGATTAAACCAAAAATAAAGAATCTCTTTCTTCCATACATATCTGATAGTTTACCGAAAATCGGCATACCTGCCATTTCTGCGACCATATAGGCAGAAACGACCCATACAAAGTTTTCAAGACCTCCTAAGTCACCAACGATCGTTCCCATCGCTGTTACGACAATGGTATTATCCATTGATGCCATTAAAATACCTAGCAATAAGCCCGCCACAATAAAGCCGAGCTTATTATTCTTCTCAACCATAACCTTGCTCTCCCTCATACTACTTATATTTGTTTATGTTCTTTTACGACTGTATTACCCTTTTGATAAAAACTAGTATGATATTCTACAACACTAATTTCACACCCAGGGCCAATTGTAACGTTGTTTCCTCTCACTACGTCAGCAATCGTATGTTCTAAATAAATATCATCTCCTTCAACAATTGAAGTTTGGAGGTTTCCAACATGACTAATAAAAGGAAGAAATCTCGCTTTTTTACGAATCGTAATTTTTTTACCACCAATTTCTCTTACCTTACTTCCTTCATAACGAAGTGAGATTTGAATATTTTCAGCATTAAGTAATCCATCACTTTCAAGACCACCAGTTAATGATAAATCTTCTACTTCAATATTTCCCCTCACATTTAAAGCACCTTTTACATCGACAAAATCACCTGAAAACTTCCCAGCAATATCTATCATACCTCTAACTTTTGTTTTTTCAATATGTGCATCACCATGCATTTGTGTATTACCATATACTTTTACATATTCTGCATCTACATTTCCTTGTACTTCACTATCTCCATACACAACATAATTTTTTACTTTCATATTACCCCGTACATCACTCGTGCCGTACGTTTTAAATTCATTACAGCTCATATCATTAGAAATCGTTCCTTCGCCGCGTATCTTCACTTTATTATAATCTCCGCCTGCTGAATTACCGGAACCATTTACTGTGAGACTATGTGGATGTTCCATAGTGCTTTCTCCCTCCCATTAAACCTGCTTAATTTCTTTTACATTTGCGCTTTTATCAACAGTTAGAACACCTGTATATTCAATGAGTTCAATCTCACAGTTCGGTCCTACTGTAATATTGTTTCCTCTTACCGTTCTTATGTGAGCATAATCAATATCGATATTGTCACCTTCTAATAGTTCAGCTTCTAACTGCAAGCCAAATACTGTTTTAAATAGCCTACTTAATGTACCTGATCTATGTCTTACTTTAATCGTTTGACCACCAATTTCTTTCGCGCGACATGTACCGTGAATATTAATATTTATTTCATCAGCGCTTAATAATCCGCCAATTGTAAATTGTCCTTCTGAAGAAAAAGTATCTACTTCGCAATTACCGTCAATGGTTGCTTGACCATTGACTTTAAATTCTTCACCTGTGACATTTCCGCCTATCGTACCTTTTCCTGCAATTTTCAAACTGTTTGCCTTTACATTTTGCGTAATTGTAGCTTTCCCATCAATTCGCATCGTTTCAGCATGAACTGTGCCATCGACTTTACCAGATCCGCTAATTCGTGCACTGTTACTTTTCAAATCGCCAGTAACTGCTCCGTAACCGTTACATTCAAATTGCTCACATTCGACATTTCCATTCACAGTTCCTTTTCCGTTTAATTGCACTTTATGAAACTCACCGCCATTCGATGAACCGTAACCATTTATAATCAAATTATCTGTACGCATACTTACTCCTCCATTACAACAATTTAGTTTTTAATGCTTCGGTATATTTCATAATCGCTTCGCGTAAAACGATTTTGGTGCCTTTTTCAAAAATTAAGTCGTCCACGTTTGAAACTAATAAACATGTAGAAATCCCTAACTTTCGGATAATAATTAAGTCACACGTTTTATGTTTAATCGCTTCATAATTTTCACGTAAAACTTGCAAGACCATTTTTCCTTCTTCTAAACTAATCTCTCCCGATTGTAGTAATTCTTCTAACATGTACACATAAAGAATATCTACAAATTGAAACTCCGCTGTTTTATTCGTTTGTTCTATGAAAAATTGTAAAACTGGTTCTGATGCAATCCCCTTACGTAAAATGTCTTCCTTCGTTAAAAGAATTTCCCTCACACTCGGCGAAAACATATTCGCTAGTTCATCAAGTGATAGATCCTCTTTCATCGTTTGAATTTTATCAATACGCTCTAATATCTTTTCTTTCGGAAAAAATGTTTCCTGACCCGTGAATGTAGACTTTCGTACAAACCAATCTTCCGGTATTAAATTTTTTCTTTTCCACCTATATAACTGTCCATATGAAATACCAGTAAGTTCTAATAAATCTTTTTTTGAAATTAAATCTGTACTCAACTGTATAACACTCCTTCCTGATAACAATGTAACATAACACTGTTACGCTGTAAATAGACTTTTATAACAAGTAGCGTAACAATGTGTAAAACAACCCTGTTTCACACAAAAAAAACAGGGTTCTCACGCATCTTATAAAATGCGTAAAAACCCTTATATATCAACATGTAAACCATATTTCATAAAAATCAATCCACCCTTGTGAATTAATCATTATATTTTGTACTTTTTCATGAGAAGTTACTTGTTGTTTGTTACGGTATAAAGGAATAACTTGAATTTGACGTAACAATGTCTCCTCAATATCGCGTAACAGTGTAACTCTTTTCTCTACTTGTTCTTGTTTAAAATAAGGGGACAATGATTTATGAAAATCCACGCTGCTTTGCCCATGAATAAAACTGTTTTTTGTAAGAAACATATATAACAAACTATCTTCTATTCGTTCGCTAATTGTTGCGCTATCATGCATCATATCAGCCTTTTGTATCGTACTAATTTCTAAAAGATCTTCTATTTCAAGAAAATTAGTTTCTACACGAATCCCGTACTTCGCACACTCTTTTTGTATCCATTGTGCATCTTCAACGTGATCTCGTCCTGTAAATGTGTATAGTTGTAGCACTTCACTATGATACGTACTCCTTTTAATTAAACTTTCGATATCTTCCTCAATTTCTACTATACTTTCATTTGCTAATATTAGTTTCTTTGCCACTTCTCCACGTTCTCCGCCAAGTTCTTGAACGATTTTATCACCATGAATAATTTTATATAGCGCTTTTCGAAACAGCTCATCTTGCATTGGCCCTTCTTTTACAAGATTACACGTTACATATGTCACATTCGATTCAAGCCGTGAAAGTTCTTTATTAAGATTTTCTTTATCTTTATACTGCGCCTTTACTAATACGTCATATGTATTTACATTTTGCTCTACATTCAATAGTTCAATTCGGTCAAGAAAAGGTCTTTCACGATAATATAAATCATGTACTTCTAATGCAAATAAATGTGTATTCTTCTCTTGTAATATAAAAGGCCCTGTACCTATGAAGTTTCCTGCTTCATCTTCAATTACGATAGAACACTGTTCTGCGCTTAGCATATGTAAAAACATCCTATTTACCGTATGTAATTGAATTTCAACAACAAATTCATCCACTGCACGGAAACTTTCAACATGTTGTAACATCCATGCGTGTGGGTTGTTTTCAGCTTTCATAAATCGATTTAATGAATGTATAACATGATATGCAGTAAGGCGTTTTCCATTATGAAGACGAACGCCTTTTCGTAAATAAAAAGTCCATACTTTTTCAGCATCATTATATTCCCATTGAAAAGCAAGTCTTGGTTCTATAGAATTTGTTTCCTCATTTACATATACGAGTGTATCAAAAATATGTTTAACCATATGACATTCCGATCGCATCGTAGCGTAAACCGGATCTAATGCAATATCTAAATTCATTTGAACCTGCAAACGAAGTACATCTCTTCTCCCTTCGGATGTCCTTTCTATTTGATGCCCAAATATGGAATCTATCCAAACTTCATACTCTTTCTTTACTGACGGAAATTGCGAGCTGTAGCGCTCCACAAATGAGATTCCACTTTTCACATCTCCTTTTTTCGTTAATTCTTTTCCTCTTTCTAAAATTAGTGGAATTGGTTGCTTTTGAAATATTAATTTAGAACGATTCCCTCTCCCCCGACCTGGAAACCAAGCAATCCAATTTAGTTCATCTAACTTTTTGATAATTAATTTACTATTCCGTTCTGTACAAAATAATGTTTCTGCAATCATTTGTACTGTTACTTCAAATTGTTCGCCTTCTTGTCTCCCTTTACCATAGGCACACCATAGTTCAATATATTGATCTAAAATGAACATTATAATCCCCCTAAAAGGTGAAAAATACCCCCTTTTGTTTCTACCCTTTTTCCATTCCTCCTTTTATCTTATCATTTCAATATAGAAAGGAGGAAACAATATTGAATCATCTCTTATTACGTTACAATAAACCAATCATTATTAGACTGGGCGGTGAATTATTAACTCGAACAACAGAATCCATGTTAGCACTCATTATGATTATTTATGTTAATAAAATGTTAAACGGTAATATAATGATTACTATGCTTATTTTCGGGCTACAACCACTTTCAGACATCGTATTTACACTAATTGCTGGTGGAATTACTGATAAATATGGACGAAAGAAAATCATGTTACTAGGATTGTTACTACAAGGTGTTGCAATCGGTAGTTTCGTTTTCGCTCAATCCGTTTTTATATTTGCATTGTTATACGTCATAAATGGTATTGGCCGTTCCTTATATATTCCCGCTCAACGGGCACAAATTGCTGATTTAACAAAACAAGGGCAGCAAGCGGAAATTTTTGCCCTCCTGCAAACGATGGGAGCAATTGGTACCGTAATTGGCCCTTTAATTGGTGCAGTCTTTTATAACACTCATCCTGAATATTTATTTATGATGCAAAGTATTACACTTATGGTTTATGCAGTAGTTGTTTGGACTCAGCTCCCAGAAACCGCTCCGGCAATTACAATGCCCGAGCAAAAACTTGAAGTATCATCTCCAAAACAGTTTGTACGCAATCATTCCGCCGTAATTGGACTTATGGTTTCTACACTGCCTATTAGCTTTTTTTATGCACAAACTGAGACAAATTATCGTATTTTCGCAGAAGATGTATTTCAGAATTTCATTTTCATACTCGCTTTTATTTCAACATGCCGGGCTATTATGGAAATCATTCTACAAATTTTCCTCGTAAAGTGGTCTGAAAGATTTTCCATGGCCAAAATCATCATTATTTCTTATGCCTGTTATATAGTAGCTGCAATTGGCTACGGCCTTTCAGCAACAATCGTGTCACTATTTTTCACGTTACTCTTTTTAGTCATTGGCGAAAGTATTGCTTTAAACCATTTACTTCGATTTGTTTCAGAAATCGCTCCTTCAGATAAACGTGGATTGTATTTTTCAATTTACGGTTTACACTGGGATGTATCTCGAACTTGCGGTCCTGTTATCGGTGCGGTTTTATTAAGTAAACTAAACGGTAGTATGCTATTTTATATTTGTGCTTGTTTCTTAACAATTGGAGGCATTATCCAAGCTCTTTTTGTTCGAAATTTAGAGCGTAAGAACAGAAGAGAAGTTATTCAAAAAGATGTTTTAGAGCATCCCCATCATATTTTATAAAAGGAAGTTTCTTATTTACACCCAAAAAAGGATGTCACATAGTCTAGTCATCGATTTCGACTTTTGTGACATCCTTTTTTTATTATCCTACCCTGCCATTTTATTTATACTATCCTCTGGCGAAAATACCGAAATATGATTTACCTTACCAGTCGATTTTGGAATAATAAATTTTAACTCAAACTGATTGTTTACTCTATATACATATATTTTATCTTCGCCATTTACTTTAACTGAGTTTGGTTTTCCTAATGCCTTTTCAATTTCTTGTAATGTAATTGATTTTAGTTCTGCATGATAGGAGCGTACATCAAAAACTTGTGATCCTTTATTAAAACCGAAGGAGACATTTTTATTTGTAAAAGTTGCGTACATTCCGTTTCCTGCTTGTTCTGTTTTATCTGCTTTTCCCCACGCTTTTTCTATTTCTTCAATATCTCCTGTATGAGCTGCGAACGGAACATTAGGTACTTTTCCTTCTTTCGCTAGTTCAAACAAGTTTTTAACGTGGTTAATTGATTTTTGGTTTATAACTGTATCCTTCGAATTTGAATCGGTATTTGATTTAACCTCAGGCTCTTTCTTTCCTTCAGAAGAAGTATTCTGTTCGTTTTTACTATTTTCCGAAGTTTGGTTTGTTTCCTTTTTTTCATCTGTTCCTTTACATGCCGCTAAGGCAAATATGCATGTAAAAGTAAGACATAATAAAGCTATCTTTACATACACTTTCATACATTTCAGCTCCCTATTAAATGCTATTCATTTCGATAACCAATCCAACACACTACTTTTTAAATTGTATTTATTCCAAAAAGTAAATACCTCACTCTCTCCCAATGCTTGTACAACATATTCTACAAAAGCAGTTCCTAAAAAATAACCGAGTCGGTTGTATCCAAAATACTGTCCACCAGATAACCGAAACCACTCTTTCTCTTTTTCAAACGTCCATCCTTCTATATAATCTTTCAAAAAACGTTTCTTTATATGTTCTTCATTTTCTATATAGCATTGTAACCAACGTTCACCATCATTGTCATATGAGTAATATACTGATTCATTTAATCCTTTTATAATTTGCTTTGATAAGTATGTTGCAACGCCTTCACGATACAAATTAACTGTCGCATCGGCCCACTCGGCTTTCCCCCAGTCCATTCCATCATTTTGTAACATAACATTATGATATATATGTCCTATTTCGTGAGCGACAATAACACGAAGGTGATTTAAATCTGGAGATAATTTTTCTACCGCAAAAAATATATCTCCAATGATCTCCCTCTCTACGAATGCATTAGATCCAAAAGCTCCAATAAATATGTGGAATTTCATATTTACATCAAAGCTATATTTATTACGATATTCATTCGTTATCTCTTGAATAATAGTCGGTAATGTTTCTGCAATGATACGAATATCTTCTATTTTTGCGGGATATAGGTTAATGGCATTAGAAAGACGTTCTTTCGTTTTAGGACAATGATACTTAAAGTATTCTTCAAATATCTCTGGATGCAAAGTGAAGTATTGATTGAGGACCGCTAATTCTACGTCGGTGCTTTCCCATAATTTTAAAAAACTTGGAATTGTATTGTTTATCATTTTTCCATCTCCTTATATATCCCTTCTCGCCATTTACACTGCACTCCTTCCTTAAATAGAAAAAAGCTGTCCAAAAAGGACAGCTTTACATATGTATTTTACACTTCGATTGACTTACCATCTTCAACAATATGATAAAGTAAGTGAGCTAAATGATGAATTGGACCATACTCTTCCTCTTCTTCATCAGTTTCACCTTGGAATTCAAGATCATTTAAGTATAGTGCTAAAAATTGATAGTATAGTTTTAAATCAAATCCGTAGCACGCAGTTGGCTCTTCATGATCTCCTTCATATTGTAACATTAAGTATTGATCATTTCCTTCTGCATCTTCTGCATCAAAGAATACGAAGAATCCAACATTTGTATCTAAATCAAATAGATGACGAGTGCCTTTTTCTGTCGCTTTATTGAAGTCCTCTTCACTTAATTTATGTACTGTTGTCGCTTTAGCATTATCTTCTTGATGAAAATTTACTGTAAATGTTTTCAATGCTGACACCTCCTGATTGTATAATACTAGCATAACATATAAAAAGGACTGCTTACAAATGTAAACAGTCCTTACATTCATTTTCGCATTGCTCGCAATAAGAAACTTACGATGAAGATTAAAATAATCGCACCAATTAAAGCTGGAATAATTGCATATCCGCCGATTACTGGGCCGAAACTACCAAGTAATTTCCCACCAATCCAAGAACCAATAATACCAGCAATAATATTACCAATTACACCGCCTGGTACATCCCTACCAGTAATTAAGCTAGCAAGCCACCCTAATATACCACCAACGATTAAAGACCAAATCATATGATAACCTCCTTTATATTTCACCAATCAAAATATAATTAGAAACAATTGCTTACCATTAGTTATGTTACATTTTTCATAAGTTATTCATGGAGCATAACTGTATTTTCTTGTAAAAATAATGCATGTTAATTAACTTTTTAGACTAACGATTTATGCAGCTTGAGATATTACACTTATTATGGACAATCGGGCTTCAATATTGTCCGCATAAACTCTTCTTTAAATGCAGGATAATTAAAACCAACCGCAATTCTTTGTATCGGCCGATCATCAAACCTCGTCGGCTCAGCTATTTTTCTAAAGTCAGCCACACTTTGTCCTCTTGTTACGTCATTTGTCGTACTAATCCAAACTGCAGATTTTTTATATTCAAAAATATCATCATTTATAAATGAAATGAACGGAAGCAAATCGTGAATCGGACTTCCAGCAATACCCGGGTATTCTTTTTTATAAAAGTTCTCATAATAAAAATCAATCATTGGTTTAATAAGCTTTGCCTGCCCTGTTCCTTCTTTATTAATAATATCCACCATTTCAGGCGTAATTAGGGCCTGTTGCGTTACATTTAATGGATAAATAGTCGTATTCTTTGCGTACTTCATTACAATATTTGCAGCAATTGGATCTCCATAAAAATTTGCCTCCGATACAGGAGTAACGTTACCAGGAAATAAAAACGCACCACCCATAATATAATACGAACATATTTTATCCATTACATTTGGATATAATAAAAATAATGTTGCCAATGTTGTTAATCGTCCTGTCGCTACGATAATAATATCTTCTGGACAAGGCTCAATTAATTTAATTAATTCACAAAAATTTTCCCGTTTACAAATCCTCATTTCAGGTGGAATAATGGGACCTAGGCCGTGCTCTCCATGAATTTCAGGAAAAAACAAAGGTTCTTCAGCTGTCATCGGTCTTGCTGCACCCTCAATGATTTTTACTTCTGTAGCATAGTATCTTTCTAAAAAATACACATTTTCTGTTACGATTTCTCGCGATACATTCCCATATTCAGCAACAATACCTAAAATATCTAATTTACATGTTTTATTTGCATAAATTAACGCCACAGCATCATCAATACCAAAGTCTCCAAAAAAGATGATTTTCTTATTAACTATACTCACCCCTCTTCAGCATTATCTACTATTATTAGTATGTAAAAAAGACAAGGCTGTGAAACGGTGCAAACTAAAAAAGCCGCCTATTTATTGGCGACTTCAATCTTTTTATAAGATAAATATGCTAGTACATTTTTACTTGAATCATATTTTGGATTATTTCCTTTTCTTGGTTCTCTCGTATGTGTTTTTTCAAATCCAGGAATATCCGGCATTTTCTCCATAAATTCAAGCATTTCTTCTTCAGTTCCTTCAATACGTACGCGAATCATTATTACATTTCCTCAATTCTCATTTTCTCTGTTACTAAGTATAACGTACTTTGGAAAGACTGCAAGAAATTTATCTTTTTAATGTTAAACTTTTTTTACATACAAACAATGCCATTTCAGTATAAAACGATATGATTTTATTATTTTCATATTGAATGTTAAAGAATTCTTGCATTTCAACTGATGTTTTCATCATACATTCTGTTAACTTCACCCGCTTCTGCAAAGGTACATTCATCATATCGCACCACCAGTCAAAATCAAATTTCTTGTCAAAAGTAAGACATGACTGCATTTGCAAACCATTTTTCTCTAATAAGGTAATCCATTCTGTTTTTTTCAAAGCCCGTTCATGACTCGGATCCCGCTTTTTTTCTATAAAATTATAAAATGTATCGTATTCATTATTTTCCGGTGAAACATTATCTATTAAAATAAACAATCCATTATCTTCTAACGTACGATTTACTTCATAAATAAACTGAGCTGGATTCGTAAAGTGATGTGCTGCAATTCGGCACGTAATTGTATCAAAAGAACTATCAGAAAACGGTAAACTCTCAGCGTTTCCAGCAACAAAAGACACATTTTCATGGCCGTTACTTATAATAAATTTTTTTGCATTCTCTAACATTTTTTCTGTTAAGTCTAAAGCAACTACTTCTTTAAACAATGGCGCTAATACATTTGCAACATGTCCTCCGCCAGTAGCAATATCAAGAAGACGATTATTATGACGAGACTCAACTTGTTGAACTACATATTGTAAATCCGGTCCTTTAGCATGAATTTTACTTTTTACATACTTCTCCGCATTATTACCAAACTGTTGTTTCACAAGCTCTTCTTTACTCATTTTATCATCTTCTTTCTATTGTTATTTACATATAGAATTCATATAATAATTAAAGTTCTCTTTATGTATTTTCAAATCCTCTTTTCAGCTCACTTCTTATCATGCTGTCCTATCATCAACATAAAATCGATTTTCCGTTTACATATAAAACAAAAAAGGCTACGGGAACTTGTCCCCTAACCTGACTAAATATCAATTACATTTTTACTTTTTCATATACATCTATATAATATAAATCCTCTTTCAACTTCATAATAACGTCTACTTCGTTATAAGTAGCCTCACGAGCATGTAAACCAAATTGATCCATACCAATCCATATCCATCCAGGTGTATGATAGAGAACATCTACGTTAAAATACTCTAATTTAGTAAGCTCCGATTTAATAAATTTATTTTTATTCGCGGTTTGTTTATCTATTAAACCATATTCTTTTCCATTTTCCAATAGCGATATAATTTTTCCTACAATCGGGTGTTCACGAACAATAAAGTGATATTCCTTTTCCTCCACATTCGCCACAATTAAACGAGAATCAGATAAATCAGCCTCTAAATTCGACATCTTTATTTATTCACCTCCTTTATGAGTTTTACCAATATAATAACATTTAAATATTTAAATACAGTTAATTTAATGTAAAAAATAAAAAATCTGACTCCCTTTTAGAAGTCAGCCTTAATACTTTGAATATCTGTATACTTTTATAAATGATTATATTTTTTCTTTTTCCTCATCGTTCCCGGAAACTAAATTCCCAATAGCATCAGCTGTTACTTCAACTACAAATTCACAAATACCTGCTACAACTTCTCCAATCACTTCATCCATCTTTTTTACCCCCTTATTTTTTATAGCTTATTTGTAGTATAGAAGAGATTGGTTATTTTTAACTATCGGAAAACATGACAACAACATTACATTTTTGTAAGCTTATTCAAATTACGTAGCTTCTATCCTTTGAAACTCTAAGTATGATTCACAAGCATATAGACCATCATAATATTAGGTAAGTTCTAATTATGCTAAAGGAGGTGTGTAAAATTTACTACGTAAAATTAATTAAAGGTCAATCATTCTATGCTTTTGACCACCGTTTCTTAATGTATGAAGAAGAAGAGGTATCCGAGAAAGTTTATAATTACTTACGTCGAAATGAATTTTTTGAAGTACGCAAAGAAGAATATTCTGCATAACTACAAAAAGCATCAAGAAAAATATCACCTAATTGTGTTATTTTCTTGATGCCTTCATTTAATCTTCCTCTTTTCAATAATTGTGCTCAATTCTCTTAAAACTTTCTATTATTTGTCCAATCTATTTTATCGTAAATTTCATATTTTAGCATATGAGGAGGTGAAGAATATGACTCATATCATTGACTATCAAGCTACTCAGCCTATAAGTAAAACGGGTGAAACAACTTTTGCAATCCCAGCTGCTCCAAATAAAGCAATTCTAGCAAATTTGAAATTGAGAATTTCAAGTAGAGATTCACGTAATAATAGAGTAGAATTAATTGCTACAGTTGGTGTAGAAGGTATATCTGGGACTTCACAAATTTTATTCCGAATTTTCCGTGATAACTTTGAAATTTTCAATGCACAAGCAGGTATTGAATCTACAGATTCTGAGCAATTCTACACTCAAACATTTCAAGCTATAGATCAAAATGTTAGCAGTGGAACACACCAATATTCATTAACTGTAGAAAACCTTACTAGTGGTGCAAGCGCAGAAGTTGTTGGTCCTCTATCTTTTAGCGCTTTAGCTATTGGACAAGAGCGTAAATGCTGCTAAGTGAATCTAATGTTTAATTTTGCAATTGAGAAAAGCGAGACATAGTTATATGTTCTTGCTTTTTTATTTTTTTAATATTTATCCCTACTATTCATTATGTTTTAATCATTTAGTATTTACATTTTGATTTGCTTATTTTATCAATTAACGAATCGATTTTTTGACAAATCAAAAAGATTGAAATCCGCTGATGAAACACGTAATATAGACTCTGACTCTAAAAAAGTTCGTTAATAAAAATACATAAAAAAAGGAGGTTTTATATACGAGTTTTTCATTTTAAAAGACGGAGAGGTTTTATATTATGTGGCGTAATAAAAATGTTTGGATTGTTTTAATTGGGGAGTTTATTGCTGGTTTAGGGTTATGGCTTGGAATTCTTGGCAACCTTGAATTTATGCAAAAATATGTCCCTTCTGATTTCATGAAATCAGTTATATTGTTTATCGGACTATTAGCAGGTGTTCTAGTGGGACCTATGGCTGGTCGTATCATCGATCAATATGAAAAGAAAAAAGTTCTTCTTTATGCTGGTTTTGGTCGTGTTATTAGTGTTATTTTTATGTTTTTCGCTATCCAATTTGAAAGTATCGCCTTTATGATTGCATTTATGGTTGCGCTTCAAATTTCAGCAGCATTTTATTTTCCTGCATTACAATCTGTAATTCCACTCATCGTACGTGAGCATGAGTTATTACAAATGAACGGTGTACATATGAATGTAGGTACAATCGCTCGTATTGCAGGTACTTCACTAGGCGGAATTCTTTTAGTTGTAATGAGTTTACAGTATATGTATGCTTTCTCAATGGCAGCGTACGCTTTATTATTCCTCTCAACTTTCTTCCTTCAATTCGAAGATAAGAAATCAATAACACCAAGTAAACAAGCGGCAAAAGATAATAGCTTTATGGAAGTATTTCGTATTTTAAAAGGGATTCCTATTGCTTTTACAGCACTTATATTAAGTATTATCCCTCTATTATTTATAGCTGGATTTAATTTAATGGTAATTAATATTAGCGAAATGCAACATGATCCAACGATTAAAGGATTTATATATACGATTGAAGGTATCGCATTTATGTTAGGTGCCTTCGTTATTAAACGTTTATCGGACCATTTCAAACCTGAAAAGTTACTATATTTCTTCGCAGTTTGTACCGCTTTTGCACATCTATCATTGTTCTTTAGCGATATAAAATGGATGTCTCTTACATCATTTGGTTTATTTGGTTTTAGTGTCGGTTGCTTCTTCCCTATTATGTCGACAATTTTCCAAACGAAAGTGGAAAAAAGCTATCACGGCCGTCTATTCTCATTCCGTAATATGTTTGAGAGAGTTATGTTCCAAATTGTCTTACTTGGCACAGGCTTCTTCTTAGATACGATTGGATTGCAATATATGGTTTTAATCTTCGGAGTTATTTCATTATTAATTATTTTCATATCGCTATCTAAACAGAAACAGTATGAAAAACAACCTTCGCAATCTGCGAATTTATAACATAATTAAAGAAGCATGGATTTAGTAGTATTAAACTAATCCATGCTTCTTTGTTTTATATAATCTTATTTATTACGTTTATTGAAATTATTAAAAGGAGTAAACACTCTTATCTTCGAATACATTCTATAAACTATTATCTACAACAAGGCGGTGTAGGAATGTCTGATGGTATGCAATTATTTATTATCTTTATTTTTGTAATAGTTATGTTTAGCATCCTAAACTTTTTAGCCATTTCCCTTTCTCAGCATAACTTTAAAAGAAGAATTGTCGCAGGTTTTATATTTTCACTACTGACTCCCCTTGTCTTTTTGACTACCACAGCATTCGCTTCTATATTTGATAAAGCTGGATTTGGCGCAGGTACATTAGCCTTTATTGTTGCAATTGTATATATTTGAAACGGAATAATGGTCCTACTTTCCTCTTTATTTTTCCTCAAAAGAAACATAACATAAGCTACAGTACTCAGCATGAATCTGACTATACACTTGATTCATGCTTTTTCAATTCCCCTAAATTTTTATATGAAATTAAATAATTCTTTATAAAAATTTAAACTTTTTTTATTACAATATTCCTATCGCATTCGCACGTTTATCGACAATGAAAAGAAAGGAGTACAAAATGAAAAAGGTTCTATTACTTATTCCATTATTCATTATACTACTCAGTGGATGTAGCAATAATGATATATACGGTTCTTGGGAAGTCGTTGACAACAAAAACGGTCTTTGTCCTATATCGTATAAATTTGAAACAGTTGTAAAAGAAGAAAAGAAAGAAAAAATTATTCAATATTTAGTAGAAATGCAAACAACAAAGAAAAAAGAAGATTTATACAAAGGTTCATTTGTAAAGAATTCTAATGTATATCACATAGATTATGGTAACTCATTTACATCGGATCAAACTTTACAAATTGTCGATGGCAAATTAAATGTATACTTTTATGCAGTGGAAAAATTATGTACATATAAAAAGAAATGATTGCTCTTCATTTAAAACGCAGAAAATATTTTCTGCGTTATTTTTATCCTCCCTCTAAATTTGTCAATCGTTTTAATTTTCATAAAAAAATGATAAAATGTACTCATGTGTTTTCAGAATAATTAAAAACGCAGAAAGAAAACACTGTTTTTTAGGAGGGGTTTTGATGACTTACACGTTAGCAACTAGAATGAAAGCATTCCAATCTTCTATATTTAGTGAATTAGGGGCCTATAAAAAAGAAAAAATTGCAGCAGGTCACAAAATGATTGATTTAAGTATCGGGAATCCTGATATGCCACCTGCTGATTTCGTAAGAGAAGAAATGGTACATACAGCAAATCAAAAAGAAAGCTATGGATACACATTAAGTGGTATTCAAGAATTTCACGAAGCTGTAACTGAATATTACAACAACACTCATAATGTTATATTAAATGCCGATAAAGAAGTTTTATTATTAATGGGGTCACAAGATGGACTCGTTCATTTACCTATGGTTTATGCGAATCCGGGAGATATTATATTAGTTCCTGACCCAGGATATACAGCTTATGAAACAGGAATTCAAATGGCTGGTGCAACATCTTACTACATGCCTCTAAAGAAAGATAATGATTTCTTACCTAACTTAGCGCTAATTCCTGAAGAAATTGCAGATAAAGCGAAGATGATGATTTTAAACTTCCCAGGGAACCCCGTTCCAGCAATGGCTCATGAAGATTTCTTTAAAGAGGTAATCGCATTTGCGAAAAAGCATAACATTATTGTTGTCCATGATTTTGCTTATGCTGAATTTTATTTTGATGGTAATAAACCAATTAGCTTCCTCTCTGTGCCTGGTGCTAAAGAAGTTGGCGTAGAAATCAACTCTTTGTCAAAAAGTTATAGTTTAGCAGGTAGTCGTATTGGATATATGATTGGAAATGAAGAAATTGTCGGGGCACTTACACAATTTAAATCTAATACAGATTACGGAGTGTTTTTACCAATTCAAAAAGCGGCATGTGTTGCACTAAGAAATGGCGCTGCTTTTTGTGAGAAAAACCGCGGTATTTATCAAGAACGTAGAGATACTTTAGTTGATGGATTCCGAACATTTGGCTGGAATGTTGATAAACCAGCCGGCAGTATGTTCGTCTGGGCCGAAATTCCGAACGGCTGGACTTCTATAGATTTCGCATATGCATTAATGGATCGTGCGAATGTCGTTGTTACGCCAGGTCATGCATTTGGACCTCACGGAGAAGGCTTTGTACGCATTGCACTCGTTCAAGATAAAGCAGTGTTACAACAAGTTGTTGAAAACATTAGAAATAGTGGTATTTTTTCTCTTGAAAAAGCAGAAGAATTAGTTAAAAATTAATGATAACTCCCCTGCTTAACTATAAGCAGGGGTATTATTCATTGGAGGTACTTTCATATGCATATTAAAGACACGCTTCCCCATCGTTATCCATTTTTAATGATTGATAAAGTAACAAATGTAAAACAAGGTGAATCCGTTACAGGATATAAACTCATTACAAATAAAGAATGGTTTATAAATGATAGTCAAAAACATATGCCTCATATGTTAATTGTAGAAGCACTTGCTCAGCTTAGTGCATTTGTACATACAAGTGACTCTGACGGACTAGGCTTCCTTTCCTCGTTAGATGGGGCTGAATTCCATGAAAAAGCATATCCCGGTGATAAACTTACTTTACATTATGAGTTAACTCGCAATCGCCGAGGTTTTGTTCTCGGTAAAGGTACCGCAACCGTTAATAATCAACCGATTGTAACGATAGAAAAGCTATTAATATATCAAGCAGAATAGAGACCTTTTTATTCACCAGGGTATCTATCTCCTACCAATTCGTTTCATCAACATGAACAGAGTAAATAAATTACTTAGTTAGGAGCAGGCAAATGGAAAGTACGATCGGTATCGATGCTGGAGGAACATTAACAAAAATTGCTTATTTAAACGAAAAAAAGAAATTAACTTTTGAAAAATTTTATTCAAATGAACAAGATAAAATAATAGATTGGCTTAAGAAGCAAACTAGTATAAAACAAATATGTATTACTGGTGGTAAAGCGAAACAATTACAGCAACTACTTTCAAACTCATATAAAATAGTAGAACTAAACGAATTTGAAGCTACTCTTGTAGGTGTCCGATACATATTAAAAGAAGAAAAATATGATATAAACAACTTTGTTTTAACAAATATCGGTACAGGTACCTCCATTCATTACATTTATAATGACCGATATATTCGCGCTGGTGGAACCGGTGTTGGCGGAGGTACTATTATGGGACTTTCAAAATTATTAACAAATATAGATCATTTTGAAGATGTGATTCCTTTAACAAAAGTGGGTTCTAGAAAAGATTTAGATATTACAGTTGGAGATATTTATGGTGGGATTCTCTCCCCTATTGATAATAGTTTAACTGCAAGCAATTTTGGTAAAGCCGCTACTATAGAATCAAATTATAATAACTCAGATATACTTGCTACTGTACAAGGACTTGTCGGTGAAGTCGTTACTGCATTAAGCCTTCAATTCGCTGAAACAAAAAACATTGACCATATTATTTATATTGGTTCAACTCTATGTAATAACATACACCTTCAAAATATTATTAGTAGCTACACAAAATATCAAAATAAAACACCTGTTTTTTTACAAGATGGTGGTAATAGCGGTGCGATTGGTGCTTTACTTCATGTTACGAATAAAAAAAGCTGACTTTTGTCAGCTTTTTTGCAACGGTACTTCAAATTCAATAATTGATTCCCCGTTCTCTCCAATTCGCTCTACACTAATTCTATCAATTACACATTGTAACTTTTCAGGTAAACTATGTATATCCTTGGCTACTTCAGCAGCTAACTCCGCGCTTTCTTTTCTCCCAACTGTTACATGCGGTAAGTAAGGAATATCTTCTTTCAAAAATTGTATTAAAGGTCCTGTATACAGCATATCATGTAGTTCTTCTATTGGTTTTCTTCCTCCCTCCACTTCAAAAAACAAATAGTTTCCTACATTAGTGATATGATTTGCAAACTCAACTTCAATTTCCCCTACCCCTTTTGATAAATTTAAAATATGAGATTTTAATGCATCACTTGAAATATTACTCTTAAATGGAAATACGATTGTTATATGCGGTGGAATTAATCCAAATAAAGGATCATGTTTTTGCCTAATGTTCTCTATTTTATCGATGGACATGTTATTTAGAAAGAATAAAATGGTACGCATTTTTATCCCCCTCTACTTTCCTTCATTTTAATAATTATCATATTCTACAACAACATTGTACTTCAACAAATTGTTTTGCTTACATGTAAAAACAAGAAAACTTCTCGAGTGAGAAGTTTTCATATAGCATGGTTACTATTTTCCCGCCAAACTTTCCTAAACTTTATATAACAGGCAATTCTCCAAGGAATAATATACGATACTGCAACGATGTAAAATAATAAACTAATCGTTTGCTGATCTAAGTCAACAATATATTGTCTTGAACCGTATCTCAAAACAACAAGTGCAATAAAAGTAATTAAAAAGGCAGCACTTTTTTTCGTATAAATATTCCCATCATCTCTTCGTTCATAATTCGTTAAAACTATAAGCGGCACAGCAAAAAGTACACCAATGAATACCGCTATAATTACTTGTAATATAGCTGGATGTACTGGACCAAAAAACCATAAAACACCTGGTGTTAAAAATAATAATGGCCACAAAATACGTTTTCCCGATCCCTTTATTGGCTTATACATAGAACGATAACGACGCCAAAATATTAGTAGTGCAATGCATAAAAAGACTGTAATTAGTGAGGATGTGTCTCCCATTTAATCTTCCTTCTCCCTTAAATTAAATGTATTTAAATTGTATCTTCAAATGAAACCTTACGAATAAATAGTGCGCTTATTACAATATATATGAAAATAAGTACTATCGAAACTGATATAAAATGAGGTATTTCTAGTAACATTTTACTATTAATAAACACCAATTCTTTTATTCCTATCCCTGCATACATTGTACTAGCCAATCCAAATAAAAATATTATACTAAAGGCTAATCCGAACCAATTAAATCTTTTCTGAAAAATGATTGTTGATTGGAATAAACAAGCTAATGTACTATAAAATATGAACTGCACAAAGAATTGTTCAATTGCATATGATCCTAAATTTATCTGTTCTGTTTTATAAAATGTACCTTGTAAAAATAAAATTTGAAGACCTGAAAACAATGCTGATTGCAATAAAATAAAACATATTGAACCCATCAAGAATTGCAACCTAGTGACACCGAACGAGACGACCGTAGGGAAAATATCAAGTTGAATAAGAAACATACTTATCACAATAAACATTACGATTGCAATTGATGAATTATTAAAGATATCGTGTAAAAATGCTACCTTTATTCCCTTTAAATCCGTTGCTGTCATTGTCCCTTTTATAAGTAATGCTACAGTCCAAAAGGTAAGAATGGCTTTATACTGATATTTTATATGTAACTTCAACTGTTTCATTAACATCGTCATTTCACTTCACCACCCGTTATATGAATAAATAGTTTTTGTAATGTAATTCTATCAATTGCTAAACCTTCTTTTTCAAGAGAGTAATAATCTTCATTAGAAAGTTCTTTCCATATAACAGCAATCCCCTTATTTCCATAAACTTCTCGGTTTATTACTTTTTTATTGCTTGAAAACTCATCCACTTTATCTTTTTTTCCTGAAATAATATGACCTTGTTGTAGCAATTCTTCCACTGATGATTGAACAACCAATCTTCCTTCTTTTATGATGATTACATCTTCAATAATATGAGTTACTTCTTCTACTAAGTGGGTTGATAATATAATTGTTCGTGGATATTCACCGTAATCTTCTAGTAGTAAACTATAAAACAACTCACGATGCGCTGCGTCTAAACCTGTAGTTGGTTCATCAAAAATAGTAATTGGTGATCTACTTGCTAATCCTTGAATAATACCGACAACTGTTTGCATTCCGTGTGATAATTTATGGTATTTTTCTTTCAAATTAAGCTGAAATTTCCTAGCAAGTTCTTCAGCAAACTTTTGATCCCAGTTTTTATAAAACATGTTACATAAATTAAAAATTTCTTTAACTTTATTATTTAAATAAGCAGCTTCTTTCACTTTAACAAAACAAATATTTTGCATCGCTTTACTATTCTCAAAAACATGTTCGCCAAATATTGATACGCTTCCACTACTTGAAGTAATTTGGCCTGCAAGTAAATTTAATAGTGTCGTTTTTCCTGCTCCGTTTCTACCGAGCAAACCATATATTTTATGCTCTTCCAATGAAATCGTTACTTCATTTACTGCTACTTTCTTTTTGTATTTTTTCGTTATATCTTTCGTTTCAAGTGCAATCATCCCTCGTTCCCCTCCTTCGTAATTTTTTGAATCATATCCATCAATTCATCTTTTGATATTTCTAGCACTTTTGCTTCTTCCCACACTTTCGGTAAATATTCGGTCATAAAAGTGTTTTGTCTTTTTTTTAGTACGACTTCTTTCGCTCCCTTTGCAACAAACATCCCGATCCCTCTCTTTTTATATAAAATCCCTTCATCCACTAATACGTTTACCCCTTTAGCTGCAGTAGCTGGATTTATTTGTAACATCTTCGCAAATTGATTTGTTGATGGAACTTGTTCTTCTTCAAGTAATATGTCTTTTAAAATATCTGATTCAATCGTTTCTGCAATTTGCAAGTATATTAATTTATTTTGCTCCAGAGTAGATTTCATAATTTCACCACCTTAGGTTCATAGGTTCATTACTTATGTAATTAACCATATCACATAAAAATGTATATTTCCATAAATTTCTTTTATAAAAAAAGAGAGTCATTCGTTTAAGAATAACTCTCTTTCTAAAATTTTGAAGTTTCAACTCTAACTTTTAAATTCTTTTCATTTATACCATTTTGACAAAAATTAAATTTTTGTCCCTTTATAGACTTTGTACGATCTACAACTTGCCCTAAATGATAACTTGTGTGCTCCACTAAATGTAATAAACTATGAAGGTCAATATGTCTTTTTTCTCCACATGCTTGTATATATGTTTTTCCCCATTCATCAAATACTTCTTCAACGTACTGTAGCAAAAGTTCAGTACGTTGTCGCTTTACTGGAAAATACTCCTCAATTCCCTTTTCAAAGACTATATTTGGATTTTTATAACGACTAGTATTTCTCTGTATATGTTCACAAATATGTAGTATAATTCCACCAATTGAATTCACAAAATCCCCTTGTTTCCATAAATCTTCTTCACTAACGAACTGAATTGCCTGTACTAACTTAGGTAAATAATGAGCCTGCATTCTATGATAAGAAATTTTGTATACTAACTCCATCTTTGTCCCTCCAATTATTTCGACTACTTTACTGGATGTTTAACAAATAAAGATTTTCGGAAATCTTTATCATTCACAAGCCTATTAATTTTTTCGTTATTATCATTAAGGAACTTTACTACTTTCTTTTTATCCCATATATTATCTTCTTTTGGAAAATCATTAAAATTTTCATACAATGTTGGTAGTATTTCTTCTCTTTTTATCGTAAACTTTTTATTTTCCACTTGAAACTCGTAGCTTTTCGCATTTGGTACTAAAATCGCTAAATAAATAATGTTAAAGAGAAAATTCTTCTCCATCGTATCCTTACCATCAAACCAATACGTCTCAACCATGTCTTCTGTAAGGGGGCCATTCCCTTTTGTACCATAGTTCACCTTTATACTTTCATTCTCTAAACTTACACTTTGAAATGTTTCACCACCGGGTAAATGATTAACAATTGCAACTATATCTGAGTTATTCCCAACGTATGTCCCCGCATATTTCTTAAAATCACCAGGTTCAACATCGGATATTTCTTTTATCCTTTCTCCTTTAGAACAAGCAGTAATACATAAAAAAATTGTTAGCATAACAACTACATTACGATGCATATATTTCATTTAGCATCCCCCATTTTTATCGATATTTCGTTAATTACAATACACCTTATCAAAACCCTTTAAAATATACGCATTTTAATCAAAATTAAAAATTTTCATTTTTTATGTTTACAATTATCCATTAATTGTATATACTTACTAACGTAAGAAAAATATTCTAAAAGGAGGTCGAAGGAAATGATGAAATTACAATTACATGCTTTAACTTTAGCGTTAACTGCACCTGTGTTTTCTGGACAATTAAATATGAATTCGACCACCCTAATGGAGAATTGAAAATCGTACTTTATTTCTATTAATTCATAAATTCGCCACAGGAGGTCGTATACTTTCCTGTGGCTTTTTCACGCCTGGCCATAGGAGAACTATATCTTCCTGTGGCTTTTTTGTGCGATTTTTTAGTCTCTTACATTATTTTTTAAAGAAAGGAGCAACATTCGATGACTATTAGCGTATTGTTTTTAAGTATTACGATTCAAAGAAATAAAATTTCTAAAGATGAAATGTTTCATAATGAGCGAATAGAAAAAGCTATGAATGATGTTAAGGAGCGCCAAGCACTTTATTGTGATCACATGTAATTCCTTTTCGAAAGGAGGAATTCATTTATGACTTTTCATATTTTCTTTTTTACGACTGTACTTCAGAAAAATACTTTAACTGAAGCTGAAATCATTCGTAAACAACAATTAAAACAACTGACTGATAAAATGACTGACATTAAAAGTTCATACTATACGCACATGTATTAAAAATATATTTTTAAGGAGAAATACCTTTATGAAATTTAAAGCATTCTTTTTAACGATTACGATTCAAAAACGTAAACTTTCACAGAATGAGATTTTACGTGAACAACACATTCAAACTATTATGGACGAAGTAAAAGAGCGTCAAGCCTCTTATTACACACGCCTTTTCTAAATTAATTATAAAGGAGCAATGCCTTCATGAAATTTAAAGCATTCTTTTTAACCATTACGATTCAAAAACGTAAACTTTCACAGAATGAGATTTTGCGTGAGCAACACATTCAAACTATTATGGACGAAGTAAAAGAGCGTCAAGCTTCTTATTACAGCCGTCTTTTCTAATAAACTTATAAAGGGGTAATATGTAATGAAATTTAAAGTATTCTTTTTAACCATTACGATTCAAAAAACTAAGTTCTCCGACAGTGAAATATTGCATGATCATCAAATTAATAAAGCTATGGAAGATGTAAAAGAACGTCAAAGTCACTACTGTAGCCATCTATAATTCCTTTCGAAAGGAGAAATGTATCATGAAGTTTCACCTTTTCTTTTTAACAATTACAATCCAGAAAGAAATCTTTTCTGAAGATGAATTAAAGCAAGAGCAACAATACAAAAAGATTATGGACGAAATTCGAGATCGTAGAAGCCAATACTACTCTCACCTATAATCCTTTAAAAATATAAAACTTGAAAGGAGTCGATTATGATGTTGATAGCACGCTCTAGGGAAATGATTTGGATAGTTCAGAGGGATTCCACATAGTTTTATCGGGTCTATATCATACAACTTTACCGTTATATTTGATATGTAATAAATATATAATAAGATTGCATTCGTACACTTTTCAACATTGATTAATAAACAAAGATACACCACTTAAAAAGCGGTGTATCTTTCTAAACATATACTATTTTCGATTACTTCGTTTCGTCTTAAACAGTCTCACTAAGTTCGATACAACTGTTTTCGTTACTGCATAAACTGGTACCGCCAAGATCATTCCGATAATTCCCGCAAAGTTACCTACCCCTAAAATTAAAATAATAATTGTTAACGGATGGATATTTAATTTTGAACTCATAATACGCGGTGAAATGATGTTACTTTCAAATTGTTGTACAATTGTTACGATAATAATTACGTACAACGCTTGCATCGGAGATACGAACAAACCTACAATAACAGCTGGTGCTGCACCGATAAATGGACCTAAGTTAGGAATTATATTTGTAAATGCAGCTATAATTCCTAAAACAAAAGCGTACGGTAAATCGATAATTAAATAACCGATAAAAGTAAAAGCACCTACAAATATACAAACGAGCGCTTGCCCTTGAATATATGCAGATAATGTTTCGTTCGTTTCCTTAATGATACGAAGCCCTTCTTCACGGTATGACTCTGGTAATAAACTTACTGCTTTTCCTGGAAACGCATGTCCATCTTTAAACATATAAAATAAAATGAACGGTACTGTAAAAATAACTAATGCGACGTTCGTTATGATACCAAATAAAGCCGTTGCACTCGACGTAATTGTGTTTGGTATATCCTTTAAGTATTCAATTGCATTTTTTTCAATTGTTTCAATGGAAACATAGTTTTGTGTAGATAACCATTCAAACAATCTATGATGGGATAAATCTTGTATGTATAGTTTTCCCTCTTTTATATAGCCTGGCATATTTTTCACTAAATCCATTAGCTGTTGTGAGATCGTTGGAACAACTACCCCAACGCCAACTGCAGTTAATGTTATGATAAAAAGATATAACAGTAAAATCGCTAAATTTCTAGGTACTTTTTTATCCTCCAAAAAGACTAATACCGGATTAAATATGAAGTATAAAAATAACGCGATTAAGATTGGGAAAAACAGCGTTGATATGAAGATACCAATCGGTTGAAATAGAAACGATATTTTTGTGCAAATAAATATGATCGCTACAACCATTAGCACTTCTAATGTCCAAAAGTGCACTTTCGATTTCAAAAAAACGTCCTCCTTTAAACTAGCACTTCTCTTCATTGTACCAAAATAAGTAACAATTTCACATAATATTTTCCTTTACAATATTCCAAAATGCCAATAAATACACTACAATGAGATTACATACAAATTTGCAGGTAAAGGTGATAAAAATGACACAATGCATCATTTGCAGAAAAGATACGAAAGAACTTAGTGAACAATATGTCATCCCAGAAATATTATGTGGATATTATTTCACAAACTCAATTTGTGATACTTGTTATGAACAAATGACAACAAATATTGATCGCCCCTTAATCCGGCATAAATTAAGTCAGTTTAAGATTGAACACATGAAAAAACAAATTGACTCCCCGCTCTATACGAATGAGCATGGTGAGGAACTTGCAGCGGCTGAGACGGATGTTGTTGAAGTAAGTGACGAAATACTTTATTCCAATGCATTAATTATGAAACTATGTAAAAAGCACGATATTTCACTACATAACGAAATCTGGAAAGAAGAACGTGTAACAAAAGTAGCTAGCTCTATTCAACGTGAATTACTTTTAGATAACCGTAAGTATAAAATGAGTGTATTAAAAATGGCTTATACTTTCGCTGTACAAGCAGTCAATGGCTATTTTGAAGATCCAGATGCGATTGATATTTCTAGCATCCTATCGAATGCCGACTTCATGGAATTAAAAGAAAAGAGCATTGTTCGTGATTTAAGCAAAAGTTCTTTATGGAATACATTAAATACAAATAGCGAAAACCACTACTTTATTTTATTGAGTGATAAAGATGGACTGTTCTGTTTCATTCGTCTATTTGATATTTTTGATGTTGTCGTTCATTTATCAGAAAAAAGATATGAACTTCCTTCACCAATTGTCGGCGTAAATGATGTAAATAAGCAAGAATTTTACGTTCAAACTTTAAAACAGTATATGGACGGACTCTTTAAAGAAAAATCACCTTCTATTTGATCACAAAACAGAACATACGGTCTCCTTTCTTGATGAAAAGACACTGTGTTATAATAAGTATGAAAAGAACAATACAATCACATAAACCAATTATAAATTGTATATAAATAAAAAAAGACTAGTGTGCGGCTACACACTAGTCCACGTAACTTAGCAGATTGGATTGTTCATTTATCCTATTTGTTTCTTACAAACAAAACAACCCACATTCTATCGGCATAGGTGGGTTGTTATTTTTTGAGCTTGTCTATTAAAACGACGACGAACGTTAACAATGCAACGAGAAACAGTCCACCTTGCAGTAACAACGCTATTTCACTCACTTATTATCACCCCCCTTCTACTTGGAGAAGTGATAATTGAACAACCAACCATACCTTAAGTTACTATTTAATTTTACCATATTTTCTGATAGTTTACGATGAAAACTCGCAAGTGATTTACTTGCGAGTTTTTTTATCCCGTATTAACAGGCAGTAAATAAAATGGAGTAAAGCATAGGTGAAACTGCCTGTAAATACCCGATTGGTTCAACTAATAATCCTTTGGGACAATTCATCCAAAGGATTAAAGTTTCACTTTATTTCTCACTATTTTTTTAATGCATATGCATCAGCTATCATTTCACCAACAATTTTATTTTCTTGTTTCTTATCTTCTTTCAATAAAGGAAATAACAGTTCGGCCACTTCATATGCCTCTTCTAAATGAGGATATCCAGATAAAACAAATGTATCAATTCCTAACGCTTCATATTCTTTTATTCTATTTGCTACTGTATGCGGATCTCCAACAAGCGCAGTGCCCGCACCACCTCTTACAAGCCCGATGCCAGCCCATAAGTTAGGACTTATCTCTAGCGACTCCCTTGTTCCTTTATTTAAATGTGTCATTCGTTTTTGTCCCACTGAATCATATCTTGCAAATGTCTTTTGAGCAAGCTCAATTGTCTCATTATCTACATATTGAATTAAACGTTCTGCCTCTTCCCACGCTTCTTCTTCTGTTTCCCTTACAATTACGTGTAACCTAATGCCAAATCGTACTGAACGCCCCTTCTCTTCTGCCAGTTTTCTTACTTCCTCTATTTTTTCCTTCACTTGCTCTGGCGGCTCGCCCCACGTTAAATATACATCACTATGTTCTGCTGCAACTTCCTTTCCAGCAGCGGATGATCCTCCGAAATATATAGGAGGGTATGGCGTTTGCACTGGCGGGAACACAACTTTACTTTCCGTAACTTTAATATGTTTTCCTTCTAAAGAAAATGTTTCACCTTGCAATGTCGATTTCCAAACTTTTAAAAACTCATCAGCTG
Organism: Bacillus cereus group sp. BfR-BA-01350; assembly: GCF_022663775.1. Taxonomy (NCBI): domain Bacteria; kingdom Bacillati; phylum Bacillota; class Bacilli; order Caryophanales; family Bacillaceae; genus Bacillus; species Bacillus cereus group sp. BfR-BA-01350. The sequence continues at coordinate 284,982 of NZ_JAKUGD010000002.1, read as the reverse complement.
CTTCATATCTTTCATCATGCTCAAGATACAATCCATCTCCTTGTAATTCAACTGGATCTCCTCCAGCGACTACATTAATCAGTAGTCTCCCGTCTGAAATTCTATCAAATGTAGATGCCATCCTTGCTGCAACTGTCGGTGACATTAGTCCCGGTCTAACTGCTACTAAAAATTTTAGCTTTTCTGTCTCAGCTGCAAGAGCTGACGCTAACACCCATGGATCTTCACAACCTTGGCCAGTTGGAAGTAACACACCTGTATATCCTAAATAATCAGCTGCCTGTGCAACTTGTTTATAATAACCATACTCAGCTGCTCTTCCTCGTTTTGTCGTTCCTAAATATCGTCCATCTCCATACGCCGGAATAAACCATAATAATTCCATACCTTTACACACCCCTTATTTATTTTGAAACGTACACTAAACTACTCTATATAAATTACCCCTAATAATTTATATGTTAATTTCCTATCTCGCCTTTAAAATTATCTCGCCATCTTAAAAACTTCACTTCTAGTAAACGTACGAGTGAATCCGAAAACTTCCCAACGAATGCAAAGATGATAATACCGACAAATACAATATCTGTATTTGAAAATTGCCTTGCATCCATAATCATATAGCCAATACCTTCTGTAGATCCCATAAGTTCTGCGACTACTAAACTCACCCATGCAACTCCTAATGATAATCTTGCCCCAAGTAATAGGTTTGGCAATGCTGCCGGTAAAATTAGTTTTGTAATTAATTTTCTTTTACTAAACTCTAACACTCTCGCAACATCAAATAACTTTGAATCTACACCTCGTATTCCTAGAAACGCGTTTACGTATAAAGGAAAAAATGCACCATCTGCAATTAATAACACTTTTGATGTTTCCCCAAAACCGAACCATAATACGAAAAGCGGTGCAACAGCTAAGTGAGGCACAGTTCTTAACATTTGTACTGACGGATCTAAATATTGCTCACTTCTCGTTGAAAATCCAACAATTGTTCCTAAAATAATTCCTAAACTCCCGCCAATAAAGAAACCAGCCGCAGCCCTGAATACACTAATACTTAAATGACCGAATAACTCTCCTGTTTTTATAAGCTCTTGAAAAGCTAAAAATATATCTAGCGGCGTTGGTAAAACTGTTTTAGAAACTAGACCGAATACGCCGGCCAATTGCCAAATTATTAATATAATAATCGGTATAGTAATTGCCCTTATCAAAAATTTGATATTCGTCTTCTGTACTTTCTTTACATTGTTCTTCTCAATCGTTATACTCGCCCTTTTAATAACCGCTTTCGTATTCTCCAATTTATACAACCTCTTTTCACTTCGCCTTTAACGCTTTTTCTACGAAAGAATTATCTACAACTTTATCTGTCTTAATTTCTTTCTTTATAGAACCAAGCTTATATTGAAAATCTGCTGTCTGTTGCTGTTCTGCAATTATTTCTTTCGTTACCGGAACTAAGATGGGTTTGTCGTGATGAAACACTTCTTTTACAATATCTGCATCTATTTTCTTTGCAGAAGTGTATATTTTTATTGCTTCATCCAAGTTTTCATCTTGCCATACACGTGCTTTTTCATATACTTTAAGGAATTTCTCCACTAATTCTGGATGCTCTTTCGCAAATTTTGTTCTCGCAATTAAAAACTCTGGAGAAGATACATTTAATTGTTCACCATCTGTAATCACCTTCGCTCCTTTATTTACCGTATGTAACGATATGAAAGGATCCCAAATTGCCCATGCATCTACTGATCCTGATTCAAATGCTGGCTGCGCTTCATCTGGTTGTAACTGAATGACATTTACATCTTTCGCATTGATACCTTCTTTATCAAGCGCTCGATACAATAAATTAAATGCGCTACTTCCTTTTGCTACTGCGATTTTTTTACCTTTTAAATCTTTTACACTCGTAATCTTGCTATCTTTTTGTACAAGAATCCCTGTTCCTTTTCTCGCATAACTTGTATTAGCAATTTCGGTAAATTCAATACCTGCTGCTTGCGCGGAAATGACTGGGGAGTTCCCAACTTCACCAAAGTCTAATCGATTTGATGCAATCGCTTCAAAATAAGGAGGACCGCTTTGGAATTCTGTCCATTTCACCTTAACTCCTTCTTTTTTAAACTCCTCTTCAAACCATCCCTTTTTCTGCGCGAGTAATAGTGGACTTAATCCTTGCTGAATACCAATTTGTACTGTTACATCTTCCTTCTTACTACTTGCTGTACTTTTCTCACATCCGAATAAAAATAAAGAAATAGCTAATGCAAAAGAAAGAACTTTAAATTTTTTATACATAAATACTCACCTTCTCCCTATAAACTTGTTTGAATCAATCCTCCATACTCAAACTGCTGTAATACTTTCTTTCGAATTTCTTGGAATGACTCCGAAGTTTTACTACGCGGATAAGGTAAATTATTTTCAATTACTTTATGTATTTTTCCAGGCTTTGCACTCATGATGACAATTCTGTTTGAAAGATATATTGCTTCGTCTATATCATGTGTAACGAATATCATTGTCGTCTTTTTTTGTTCCCAAATATTGAGCAGTACTTCTTGCAAATGACTTCGGGTAAATGCATCCAGTGCTCCAAATGGTTCATCAAGTAATAATACATTAGGATCTCTTAGCAACGCTCTTGCAATCGCAACACGTTGTGACATCCCGCCTGATATTTCTTTCGGATATGATTTTTCAAAACCATCTAACCGAACAATTTCAACCCATTCCTTTACCTTATCCTTCACATACTTATCTTTTAATGACAAATCAGCTGCAATGTTTTCTTCAACTGTTAACCACGGAAACAGACGATGCTCTTGAAATATAAATCCTTGCTTCTTACTCGGTTTTGTTATGCGCTCCCCATCAATAATGATTTCACCTTCAAAATCGTTGTCTAAACCAGCAACAATTTTTAATAATGTACTTTTCCCGCAACCACTCGGACCAATTACTGTAACAAAATCCCCTTTTTCTAATTGAAAATTAATATTCTCTAATACTTGAACAGTACCAGTTTGCTTCGAAAAATATTTTGATACCTTATTAATTGAAACAGTCACTTCTTCCCCTCCTTGAAATGATTCATCTAAATGAATAGATTCAGTATTTATGTAATAAAAAAACCAAAGGCATTTTATCAATAGATAAAATGCCTTTGGTTTCTCCAATCAGCAATACGTTATGGAATTAACTACATATTATACAAATATTTCCGATAAGTCAACTAGGTTTTATTAAAAAATACATATGATTCGTTTAAATATCCTTATTGTTATTTATATAAAAATTATTTTTTATGGTTCTTAATCCACTGTAACCAATAAGAAAACTCACATGCCAAATGCATTTGATGCGATTTAATAAGACTATTAGGACAAAGTGCCGGAAACTCTACAACTAGACTTACTTCTATACCAGTATCTGTATCTTTGAATTGATGTCGAACTCCACCAATAGTAGTACCGTCTTTCATACGTGCAACACCTGTTGATTGGTATTGATAAGACTTATCTCTAGGTGTCTTTAATCCTGTTTCGTCACCAAAAACAATAAAAAATTGAACTGGAAATGGAGAATTACCAGTAGTTTCGATAACCTCCAATTCATTTTCCCCAAAGGGTCTTAGTACGTAGTGATCTGGACAGGCTGATAAATTCACTTGATTATTTTCATCTGATTGTTCAAGCATAAAACTATCAATTCCATTTATCGCCTCTTCTGCTGTAATCCCATCTAAATAAATATTTGTTTTTGAAAATTTTCGTCTATCACCAGATAAAGCAGTACAAATACGCATACCCATTTCACTTAATTTAAGTTTAGATTTTAACTTATCATACATTTCATTGTATGAATAATTTAATTTTAGTTCTGTTAGTTTTTTTATCATAACGTCTGTATCATTTAATTCTGGCTCTTTATGTCCTAATGTATTGAAAACTTTTTTCATACGTTCTTTTTTCCACTTTGTAAGTTGTTCATTCGAAATATTGTTTCCATCAATCATGATCTTCATATACATTCTCCTTCTCTTTGATTATATCGTAGTGTATTTAATACTAAATTAACCATTTCTTGCTTCGTGTCTAGATTCAAATTCACCTCTGAATGAGCAATACTGCTAAGACCGTATAAAATAAATCCTGATGCTAATAATGAGTTATCAGTATTAAAAATCCCAGTTTTCACCCCTTCTTCGATTACTTGTCGAATTAATGGCTGCATTCGCGTAAATAATTTCTGTTCCAGTTGAAAATGTTGTTCCGTCTGAAACGAACTCACATTTTTATAGGGTGCTAATTTTTCGATAAATGTCCAAAATATATTTAGAGAATCTTTCAGCTTTTGCATGACAGACCGTTCATTAGAAATAAGTATTTCTTCAATTAACTCCATATTTTTCACAATAAAATCATTTAATACTTCATCAACAAAATTCTCTTTAGACTTGAAGTAATAATAAAATAAGCCCGTTGCTACACCAGCATGATTCACAACATCTTTTATGCCAAATCCTTTCATACCATTTTTCATATATAGTTCAAAACCAATATCCATCAACTCTTGCCTTCTAACATCTGGTTCTTTCGATATTCTTTTCATATGTTATCTCCTATTATGTTTTTTCTGCGACTGAATCTGATTCAATCATAAACGACTGAACTGTATTCAGTCAATATTAATTTCCACAAAAAAGAGTAATCCCAAGAAATATACATCTAACCTTAGACTTATCAAAAAAGTTAGATTATATAACTTGAGACTACTCAATTTCATTAAACACGTATTCTATTTTCAAATCGATTACAATTTAGTTTAACCTCACTCTTTCTGTTTCTACAATCATTTGAGGAAGGGTCTTTTGAATGATTTCCTCTAATACATTAAGAGCTTCATTCACATAACCATCCTCAAACTCCTCTAAAGACTCAGGCAACTCATCCTCATCTAAAATAAAATATTCTCCGCTTGGAAGTACCAAAATATCAATAATTAAGTCTTCAAATGACACTAGTTCATCTGTTATTTGCGTATTTTTTACAACATTAAAATAAGAGCCTACATACGTTCCATTCTTATCTCTCCATATGTATAAATTGTACGGACGATCTTCCCAATAGTATGCAATGGTGTAACTTCCTTTTGGGATTGTTAAACTCGCACGATGTGCAGTCATTGTAAATGAATACTGAACCTCATGAAATAGCACGATACTTTGCAACTGCTTTTCAAGTAATAAACAAGTGTGTTCTACTGTTGTCGAGTCATATCTTATTTTTCTTTCTATAATTTCACTTTTTGGTGTTAGTAATTTATTCATTCTTTGTTTCCCCTTATGCTATTTCTAGCTTTATTATATCGGTTTATATAGTCATAAAGAAGTGTTTGGTCTCCAAGTATACAATAAAACTCCCTCTTATTTTAGAAGGAGTTTTTCACTGTCCATGTTTCATATTTTTTTACTTCTAATGGAAGCTCATTTGTTTTCAGCCACTCTACTGCACTACATACAAGCGGAGATGAATTGTCTTCTGTAATGCTTTCTATAGAAACCCATCTCGCTCCTAAAGAATCTTGACCTTCAAATTGTTTTGGTACTATGATTTTCCCTGCACTCTTTTCAACTTCATACAAAACTGCAATATGGTGTACATGTGTATAATCTTTAAACTTTGAAGGGTATTGAAAATTAACCGTACCTACTTGCTTTATAACCTTTACTTCTAATCCAGTTTCTTCTTTACATTCCCTATGGAGTGCCGATAACAGCGACTCCTCTTCATATAAACTCCCACCAGGTAGATCATATCTATTCTTATATGGACCTTTTGATTTATCGATTACTAATATATTATTATTTTCGATACAAATACCGTACACACCAAACGCACGATGAAAATTAATAGCATTACCCATGTGTTAATTTCTCGGTAACTGCATCATAAAACTTCCGTTCCTCATCAACATTTAAGTGAACGTGACTTACTGTTTTAGAAAATCCATATAACAATTGTGCTTTTATTGGCTCTTTGAGTATGATTTCAAATGTTGGAGGTTCCTTTATAAATTCCATCACCGTTGCGTCAAGAAGCTCTTTCTCTTTTTTTAAAAGTTCTCCTTTATAAAACGTAATCTTATCAATTTGTGTAAACGGTATAATGATTTTCTTTCCTAATCCAATTTGAATGATTACTTTTTGTTCCGTAACAATAATTGGATTTTTACGCATTGCTTGTATTTCAGCTAAAAAATAAAACATTGCATATACGTTTAAAATAAGTAACACCCATGCTACAACTGGATTCCATTGATGAAACAAATAATGAAAACCGATACTTTCTATTAAAGTCGCATGGATGATCATAATATATACACCTATTGCACCAATCTTTTTGTGATATGAGTATACGCATTCACCTTCTGGCACTTTTTCACGCCACGATAAAAATGCATAATAGATTAACTTACACTCTGTTACAATGATATCTACTAATTTATTTCTTTTCATAGTGGTGTCAAACGCTGCATCAATTGCATAAGAAAATGAAGAATACTCACTTTTATATTCTTTATATTTTTTTCTTATTGTAGGGAGCTTTCTAACAATTTTATATAGAAGGAATAACTCTACACATACAAAAGCAATTTCCCCTGCAACTATAATATAAGAAACGTATGAAAAAGCTTGTAAATAGTCGCTTGGAATAATAAATCTTGCAAATATATAACCAGCTATTACAACAGGAAATATATACGTTAACGAGTATCTTTTTCGAATAATAAAGAAATACGTAATGATTGGAATTACAAACATACAATCTAATATTGATCCAAGGACAACTTCTTTCGGAGCAGCTGGTACAATCGGAAGAGCATATAATAAATAGTTTGATAACAAGATTAAAGATACGAGTCCAATCCATATACCTTTTCGCCTTCGCGAAAGTGTGACACTCATACATTCACTCCTCTATTTATAAACCTCGTTTAAATGGTCTTTATAAAATGAAATAGCACGTTCAAATTCTTTAACCTCTTCTACTTTTACGACTGTTTCAAGTAATAATTTCATCGCGGATTCATGATCGTTTACATTATATTTCGCTAATGACAAAAATACTTTCATCACATCATTATCTGGAAACTGCTGCAAACCTGTTTCTAAAACAGTAATTGCTTTGTCATACTCACCTATACAACGATATGTACTACCAAGACCGATATATGCGCCGCAAAGCGACTCACCTTCAAGACCGTTTGCAATCGCCTGTTCATAATACGGCATAGCTTCTGTTTCCAGCCCCATTACATCATGTATCCATGCACATTGATAAAGTACTTCTGCATCCCTCGTAAAGTTCGTTAATCCAATGAGTATCTCTTTAGACTGCGCATATTTCTTTTCTTTCCGGAGTTTAATAGCTTGCTTTAATAAATGTTCCATAGAATTCACTCCTCACCAATTATTCTATGTATCCATATTGAATGGTTAACGTTTGTATCAAAGCAAAAAGTTTCGCTTACCAATATATACTATGCGGATTCACTCTTATCCAAATACTTGAAATTATAAAGCAGTAACGTGATTACATAGTACTTCTAACCTTTTGACAATTTCTTTCGCTGTTTCATCTTTTCCATTACATAACTGCCCTTTACCGTCTTGTCCAATTACGTAGTGCATTGCTCCGCGCGAATATAAAGAATGTGGTGAATTTGCAATCATTACACTTGCCTTTGCTTCTTCCATTCTATTTTTCGCTCTTTCAAACAGTTCTTCTTCATTTACATCGCTTTCAAGTTTAAAGCCAACGAGTACAGTTTCTGAATCCCACTGTTTTATTTGCTTTAATACTTTCGGTGCCTTTTGAAAATGTATAATTGGCGCTATATCACTTGAGATTTTTCCATTCATATCAAGAACATTGCCCTCTTGATCACAAATTTTGTCCACAACCCAATCAGATCCAGCCGCTGCCATAATAACCGCATCGACTTTTTCATGCGTAATGATACTTTTCATTTTATCTCGTAAATCAATAATTCCTTCAAATGGGTGTAATTCTAATTGATTGTTTATATCATTCGGTTTCTCCGCAAAATAACCGTGTAAATATATAACATGGGCCCCTTTACTTATAAGCTCTTCGGCGATTATTCTTCCAATTGTTCCTTTTGCCATATTTGTATGTCCGCGTACTTGATCCCATTTTTCTAAACAACCACCGCTTGTAATTAATACCTTTTTCCCCTTCATTGTAACCATCCCTTACTAATTTTTCTTACGAAACCATTCTGTTCCAAAGTCAACTATATCACGTTGTTTCATAAGACGGCACTTTGCGTTTCCTATTTTTCCTATTGTTACGGTTCCCTTTTGCTCAAACTCTACACCAATTTCTACAAATTTGTCAGAATCGTAATCCATATCAACAAATTCTTTCCATACTCTTTTACCATTTTCTATAATCGGTGCCCCTACTTTTATTAACTCACATGCACCAGAACGTACTTCTGATAAATGTACAGAAGTATTGGAATCATATCCAACACCAATTAATAATATGTATCCGTCTAAATCATATATTTTTCTTAAAGGAGATTCTTCTCCTAAACTCATCGATAGTGACTGATTCACCGTTATTTCTTCTGCATGTTTTCCCCATGCAGCAAAACTTCCTAATGGATGGTTACTGCGTACTACATTCGGATATGTACGAAAACATTCAACTATTTCCCCCATGCCTCTTGTTGGTGTTATTCGTGGATCATAAGCTGGGACATTATCACGGATAATCTGCCACCAATCTTCAGGAACAGGCGGTCTTGACCAATGTTTCGGATCGGATAAATCTGAAGATTGCGTTGGCATAATGAGTGTTCCTTCTTCTGTAATAACATTCATTAACGCCTCTACTACTGCAACTGCTCCGCCTGATACCCAGCCAATGGAACTTAACGAAGAATGTACAATAACCGTCATTCCTTTTTCTAACCCTAATTTTCTTAAATCATTTGTAATTGTTTTGATTGTATTTGGCAATTGCGTACTTGCCACTATGTCATTCATTTTCACGATTGTTCCCCCATTTGTTTTAAACTACTACATACATATATTATCATATTTTTCTTAATTTTTAACTTAATCGTTTTTATCTATGCAAAAAATTAAGGCGTTACATCAAAAACATAAAAACACTATATGCAAACAAAGAGCTCATCAAAAATGATAAGCTCTTTGTTTCATTTATCCTTCAATTGTAACTCCAGTAAACATCGATAAGTTTCCCGTTATTTTCTCACCTACACGTAAAAATAAACCAGCAGCTCTCCCGCTAATACAGTGTGAACCAATCAATAGTTTACCAGTATACGGACCGTCCCACGTGTCAATTGTATAGTCTGGCATTTCTATGTATTGCTGATATATTTTCCGCTGTTCAAAGTAATACTCTGTTTTATCTTCAGCTAATAGTTCATTATTTTCGTATATAGATACTCCTCCGCCTTCACGGCCGTATAAAGGTTTAGAAACATAGGATTCATTTCTTTCTATAAACGGTTTATTTGTAAAATATGTTGGTAGGAAGTATTTCTGAATGATTCCTCGCTCCTCTTCCTTAAAGAAAACTTCTTCTTCGTAAAGTTGCCAAATTAATGCGAGTACACTTTTATTTTGCATAAGAAAAGCAGCTGGTGGATTAATGATTTTCACTCTGCCTTGCGCTATATGATCTAAAAACTGGAGTCCAATTCTTTTCCCGCTTTTATCAGCATCTGAAACTAAATATTCAATTGGATATAGTCTATATAAATAATGAATTCTCTCACCATTTGGCGTATATATACCATCATCTGCCACGACGATATCTTGTATACCTATATAATCCGTTGACTGATCTAAGCAATAGCTTCTTAAAAATTGAACCGTTTGATGGTCTTCATCATGCCAATCATAACTCGTAAAATAAATCGTTTCTCTAGGATCTATACTATAGTCATGTTTAATTTGTTCCCACGCCTGCACAATATGCTCTTCTATATGATTTGGATGATTTACATCGTGATAACGGCATAATACTTCATTTGCGACAGATGGCTCTAAATAACCTGTGGGTGTATCACAATTTACTTCTATTAACTTTATATCTTCACCATTTACGATAAAGTCAAACCTTGTAAAATATGAAAACAAACCTGTATGTTTCATTCTCGCAATTTCCCACGTTTCAGCTGGAAATCCTAATTTTTGAAAATCTTTTGTCGTATTGAGAATGTATTGATATGTTCTATATAGCACATACATAATTTCTTCTGTCGCTTTTGAAATAGCAGTATAAGTTTTTATTGGCATACGATACATACCTGTTGCCATATATTGATTCCATTCTTCATTTTCTAATAGACTCGGCCAAGTAAACCCATTCCGACCAGCCTCTTCTGCAAGTGAAAACCATACTTTCATATAATCTTTCTGTTCTTGTTCTGTATACATTACTCCATTATCCTTTCATTTTAGGATCCGGCTGGCGCTTTTGCATTCCCAATTCCACTAGAACCAGAATTCACTTTCGGCGTTTGTGTCGTAGATGATTTCGGCGCATTTGTATCTGGTGTTACTTTATTTGATGGATTTGGCTGCTGTTTATTTAAATCTACTTTATTGGAAGAATTACTATTGTTACTGTTAGTTCCGCCGTAATACCCTCCACCACCACTGCCACCAGTTCTACGCTCATCTTTTTCACGATAAGGAATAATATTGTTCGTATATGGTTTCTTCAGTACATTTGGTTTTGCTGAATAATTCATATTTGAGGTTCTGCTTGCTAATAAATATCCTGCAACGAACGGCAGTATCGGTAAATGCGAACTTTCATGATAAGAAGAAAATGACGGATTATTTTCCTTACATAACTCATCTTTTTCTACATTTTCATTAGTCGGGGCTTTATCATCACAATTTAATGTTTCTTGTTCATTTTCTTGTTTTGCACCATCTGTTTTAACAGCAGTACTTTCTTGCTGGGCAGTATCTTCTTCATAATCCCCACAGCCCGTTAATAAAAAAGATGATACGCCTATTGAAGTAGCAATTTTTATAAATTTACTTTTATCCATTCTCATGTGTTATACACCCATCTTCTTTTATCTATATTTTTCCAGATAACTATATTATATAATGTTATTATTACTTTTTTCAAACCATACTCAATATGTATATTTTCATTGCTCCTTTTCCAAGTAACAATGAAATCTTTCAACTCCTGGATATTTTTCTCCTAAACTTCTAACCTGAAAACCAATTCTTTTATAAAATTCTACCGCCTCATCGTCTGTCTCTGCTTCTAGATACATCAATTGATGCATTCTTAATACTTCCTTTATCATTTGCCACGCAATTCCATTATGACGATATTGTGGAACGACTGCTATATGACAAATTCTCGCTTTCTTTGCTCCGATTATTTCAATACCTATGCAAGCCTTTTCTTCATATCTATGCAAAGTCGCTTTATTCCTTTCATAAAATAAAACTGCTTTCTTTAAGCTAGTTTCACTTGGTCCGACTGCATATTATAGTACATTTAAAATAGAATCTTTCTCAATTTGTTCAACATGTTGCAAATTCATTTCTTCATCCCTTTCTACGAAAAAAGATTAGCTCTTTATAAAAAGAGCTAATCTCATTACGCAGTTATTTTTTCTTCTTTTTTCACAACGACTGCTACATAACTATGTAGTATCATTCCGATAATAACTAGACTCATACCAATCCAAGATAAAGATGACGGAATTGGCGCAGATAGTAAGATGAGTTCTCCTACTAGCGCAAATAAAACCTCACCGGACTGAGTTGCTTCCACTGTTGCTAGTTTTTGCGGATCATCTTTTACAAGATCTGTCGCAAAGAAGAATAATACCGTTGCGATTAAACCTGAACTAACTGCTACTATAAAACATTGGAAAACTTGGCTACTTGACGGTAGACCATCTGTTGATACTTCATAACCAGATAGTAAAAACCAAAATGGTAGGCTTGCTAATGTCATACCGAGAACTCGCTGGAATACATCTAATTCCCCTTTACAAACTTGCATCATTTTTCGATTTCCAAGAGGATACGCAAACGCTGCAATAAGTACAGGAACGACACATAGAACGGTTTCACGAATTCCTAATGAAGAAGCATGCTCTACTTGCATAAGTACAACACCGCATAAAATAATACCCGACATAACTAATTCCTTCATTGGGAGTTTTTTATGTAACGGATCTACCGCAAAAAATGGTGTTAACAAAATCCCTGCGACGATTGTAATTTGCCATGTTGATGCAACGAGCCAACCAGGTCCAAAAGCTCCAGCAAAACTAAGTGGTGCATAGAAGAGACCGAATCCAACGATACTCCACACTAACCATTCTTTCGGATTATTTTTCATATATTGAAAGAGTTGCTTTAAGTTTCCTCTATACATGACAATAAGTAAAAGCATTGGAACCATAAAGTAGTACCGTAATGATGCACTCCAAATCCAGCTTCCACCTTCTAAATCCATTGCCCGGTTTAAAACGAAGGTAAAGGCAAAGAAAAATGATGCCAATATCCCTACTGCAATAGCTTTCATTATAAAACCCCTTGTTTAGTTTCTTCTTATACTATACAACAAATTAAATATAATTAAAATTCGAAATCTTTATCTCGTATGCATTCTAGCTCTATATAGTTTTCTTAACTGACTAATATGAGCTTGATGGTACCGATTATGATCAGCTATATGCCATATTCCCCACCTTATAGTCGCATTTTCTCCCTTTTCATAAAAAACCTCTCGTGTTAAATCATTTTCTGTTAGTTTCATACATTCCTCATAAAACATATGTTGCACTGCTTCATAATCTTGCATTAATTGTTGCAATGTATGTTTTCTTAAACTGGGCAGCTCTCCTGCTTCATTTAACATAGGTCCATATATATTATCAAGTGCCAGTGGAACGGGTTCTCCTTTTAAGCGGTATACCCAATGCAAATCGACAACTGCTAAATGTTGAAGTAGTTGTCCAATACTATTTTCATTATTTTTTAACCCTTTAAAAGACAGTTCTTTCTCATCGGTACCCTCTACTAACTTTTGCAACCGTTTAAATGTATCGGCAACTGTCGCATATAGAATTGCTACTTGCGGGTTCATATTTTTTTCTAAATAGAGATCTTTCATAGTAAACTCCCTCTTTTAAAGGAACAAAACCATATGTTCATCATCACTATACACACCATTCATCTTTATAGCTCTCTTTTCAATCCCATACGTTTTAAAGCCCATTGATTCATACAACCTTTTTGCTGGCTCGTTAGTGGATACAACACCTAATGTCAATTGTTCCAAGTTCATTTCTCTTGCTTTTTCGATTGCCTTACGTATTAACTCACGTGCAAGACCACTTCTTCGATTGCTTGCATCTACATACATCGCAACGATATGACCTTTATGTTTATACGCCTCTTTCTCTTCTGTTAGTAAAGTAACAACTCCAACTAATTGATGATCTTCATTAAAAGCACCAAATGTACAACTAGTAGCAGCTGTTAAATTACTTTCCACTCGCTTAATCGGATTTTCTTGGTGAATCGCCTCTTCATAAGTTGTTACAAATGCCTCTGGATTTACTTGTAATGCTTGTAAACGTAAGTCCCAATATTTTTTTGCATCTTCTTTCGTAAGTAATCGAATCATATTACTCCATCCCCTTTAAATTAACATAATATTTTTACAAACTACTAATTAAAGATTGATATTCTTCTCTTAACATACTATAACGATAGCGATGAATGAACTGACCTTTACGTAATCGATCATTTCTCATTAACCCTTCGCATACAAAACCAGCCTTTTCATAGCTCTTTCTAGCTTGTAAATTATCTTCATCTACACGTAGCCATACTTTTTCTAATTCGAACTCAAAGAATGCTACATGTAACATACTATATAGAGCTGCTATCCCATATCCTTTGCCCCAATACTCTTTATTACCAATCGCGATTCCCAATTCTGCATTTTTATTTATTTTATCAAAGTTTTTAAGATCTACCCATCCAATATGTATGCCGTTCTCTGCCGTGATAGCTCTTTGTTCATAACCATTTTTTCGATTTATACATGCCTCAATCCATTGTTTTGTATCTTCACGAGTGAACGGTGGATATTGATCTGGTACAACTAAATGTTTCGTTACTTCTGTATCTAATGACCATTGATATCGGTCTTCTACATCATCTAGTGTCAGTTCTCTTAATTGAACGAATGGAACATTCATTGTGCTATCCCCTTTTTATTTTCCTATAGAAAACCCTTCGAACATTCTTCCTCCATACTGTTCTAACGTTTTTTCTATAAAAGTAATTAATTCACTTTTTTCTCGCGTTGTATAAAAATGATCGAACGCTGCCACAAATTGATTTGCGTATTGTTCATCATATTTTCTAAGTACCCTTATAAACCATTTTGAACTTCCAAGCCATTTCCCATTTACTCTTAAAACATATTCATGTAATAAATCAGCTAATAAATTCGCGATAAATAATTCTTCTTCTCTTTTTGATGCACCAATAAAATCATCCAAAGTATCTGTAATAAAATACCGCTTCTGCTTCATCATTTCTTCGGTCCATTTTGCTGGTCCTTTATTTAGTAAATCATTTGCTTCTCTTTTTAGTTTTTCAACAATTTCATTTTCACCTTTTAATACAATCCCCTCTGAAACTAATTGTGGTAACGAAGGTCTCCCGCGATCGCAATCCATTTTAAAAAAGGTTTTATACGTTTCAAAATTATGTACAAACACTTCAACAGGCCATCCATTACTATAGAAAGATTCTCGATAACAAGACGTTAAACTTTGATCAACTATTACAATGTCCAGATCAGATGTTTTTGTCGCTTCTCCTCTTGCAACGCTTCCCCCAAGTAAAGCTACATCACAATCCGGAAAGTGTGATGTAATTATGCTTTGTGCCGCTTCCATTGCTTTCATAACCGTTCCCCTTTTCTTATTTCACTTTCTTTTTTGCAGCTCTTTCTCTCGCTTTTTTTATATACGACTCTGCGTCGGATGTTTTGCATGACGTTGCTCCGTGATCAACCTGTACCTTTCCAATTTTACGTGCAATTTCAATCGCTGTTTGCTCTAAGTCTTCATTACGAATTCCTATCGCGATTAATGCACGATTCATCGCTTCTTTTTTTCTATTTTTTTCATTATGTATATTTACTTTGATTTCTTCTAGATAAGGAGAGAAGAAATCATCTTGTAACGTTTTATTTTTAATCGCTATATTTGCTAATAAAGACCAGCCTGCTCTTCCAATCCATTCATCATCGGAGTTTGTCCATTCTTCCATCCTTTCTATCGCGATTGGTGACGTACAAATAGCTGTCATCAAAACGTCCATTAAACAATAATAATCAACTTCCTGTACCCATTTATTTAACAGTTCTGTCGTAACTTTCTTTGGATCTAAAATCATTGTTGCTAAAGTCATTGCATCCATATTTTTTGTTGCCCATAATGAAATTGCTAAATCATGATCTTTTTTTATCTTCTTTTTTAACAATTTTAAATTAGCAAAACTAACTCCGAATAGTGGCTCTTTCGCTCCGTGGTTTTTATACGTTTTACGATTTTGTTCTGTTCCATATTCCTCTAGTTGCTGTATTACTTCTTCAAGTAACATATACCCACCTCTTTATTTTTTATGTTGACTTCATATATGTATGTACGATATATTCTACATTACTTTTCGATTTTCCTATATTTACTTTTTAAATTCGGTATGTGAAATTTTAAAGACACGTTTTCATACAACAGGCACCCTCTTCGCTAGCATATTATGTATACCCCCTACTAACTCACTCATTGAATTTACTATATATGAACAAATCACATGCATTTTCATTCAATTTTTGTTTCATTTTAGTAAACCTGCAAAATATTGAAATCTTGCATACTTTTGGACAAACTTTTTTGCACTTGTAAAAAAGTTTTTTTGCAATTACCTCCCTATAATTGCTAATATAGTAGAGTAGAACTTTTATAGAGAGAAGGAAAATTATGCACAATGGAATTCGAATGACAACTTTAGTGAAAAGGGCTATTTTGATTTGCGCGGGGGTATTATTTACATACGAAGCGGCTTTAGGATCAACACATACTGCTCTAGCAAGTACAGAGGATGAAGCAAAATCTGTTCAACTTGTAAGTGAAATTCAATCGTCTCTTGCACCGAAAGAAGCTCCAAAACAATACAATGGGCAAGTTAGAAAAGTAGCTTATTTAACATTTGATGATGGTCCTGGAAAATACACAGCTGAGCTTTTAGATATGTTAAAGAAAGAAAATGCAAAAGCAACATTCTTCCTTATTGGTTCAAATGTAAAAGCTTTTCCTGATCTTGTAAAGCGTGAAGATGCTGAAGGCCACTACGTTGGGATGCACAGTATGACTCATAACTACAAGAAACTTTACACAGAAGGTCATTACGTAGATGAGATGAAAGAAGATCAAGGATTAATCGCTGGCGTTCTAGGTAAATCACCAGTATTAACTCGTCCTTCTTACGGCTCAATGCCAGGATTAAACGAAGCGCTTCGCAACAAAGTTGTTGAGAATGGGCTAAAAGTTTGGGATTGGACAATTGATTCATTAGACTGGAGATATAACAAAATGCCGGTTGACGCTGCATCAGCTAAAATTGTAGAAAACGTTATTAATGGTGCAAACAAGCCAACAGAAGTTATCCTTATGCACGACATTCATCCACAGTCCGTAAAAGCAGTACCTGGTATTATTAAAGGGCTGAAAGAAAAAGGATATGAATTAGAAGCCTATAGTGAGAACGAACACTTCCCATTAAACTTCTGGCACGATAATCGTATGTAATAAAAAGACTTGATTTCCTTTAACTAGGAATCAAGTCTTTTTATCGTTTTTGGAATTACTCCTCGTATATTCGACTCAATCCCCCTCTCTCCTTCGTAAAAAAAATACGACGTTTTCGTGCTAAGGAAGATAGATCTATTCATGAAATCAGAAGTAAAAACTTGGATAGTAGAAGAGAAAACCGTATTAAAAAGATGAATCGAAAAGCAAAAGAGATTGCAAAAGCGATTGATACGAAATTAAAACAGATTTATCAAAATACAGTAAGAAATTATAGATTGAATATACAAAGTCAATCCTATTTTTTATATTATCAACACTTTAGCACATATTACTCTTAAGGAGTGATATGTATATGGATTTCCTTTCAGCTGAATATTTGTCAGCCTTACTTGCCATTATTGTAATTGATTTAGTGTTAGCAGGTGATAATGCCATTGTAATTGGGTTAGCAGCAAGACGATTACCGAAAGATCAACAAAAGAAAGTTATTATATGGGGAACTATCGGGGCAATCGCGATTAGAGCCCTCGCTACTTTAGTTGTCGTTTGGTTGTTAAAAATACCAGGGCTACTTCTAATTGGTGGTGTACTCCTTATATGGATCGCTTACAAATTAATTGCTGAAGGCAAAGATCACGATATTAAGGCAGAAGAAGGTTTCTGGTCTGCTATTAAAACCATTATCATTGCTGATGCATTGATGGGAATTGATAACGTTCTCGCTGTTGCTGGAGCTGCGCATGGCAACTTTTCTTTAGTAATCATCGGGCTATTAGTTTCAATTCCAGTAGTAGTTTGGGGCAGTACATTAATTTTAAAATGGGTTGACCGTTATCCCATCATCATTACGATTGGAGCAGCTGTTTTAGCTTATACCGCTGCGAAAATGATTGTAGACGAGAAATGGTTCGCTGCATTTTTCGAAAGTAATCCTTTCATAAAATGGGCATTTATCATTATCATCATTGCCGGTGTAGTTTTCTTCGGAAAGGCAAAACAGAAAGCAACAGATGGTTCTATCTCATGATGATGTTTTATTTACAAACAAAAGGCACTATTCCTATGAATAGTGCCTTTTGTTATTTATTTAGCTTCCCCTTCCGGAGTCGTCTTTACTTTCGTTTTGTTTTTATCACGATTGTTATAGTTATACTTCGAACGATCTATCGGTGTAAATCCTTCCGGTGTATAGAATCGTAATAAGTCACCATTTACGACTTGGTCAGAGTATTTTAACGAGTTTTGAACCATTTGTTCATTTTGTTTTATTTCATCTGTAAATTCTACTGGTTTTCCAGTCGTTGTATCATAGTATTTGCCGTTTAATGCAGTAACTGTTGGGCTTACGAAGTTGCCGTTACGGAACGCAACAACTTGTTTATGATCTGGTGATAATAAATCTGAACCAAATTGAACATAATTTTTTGTATCTGTTCCTAGTAAGTGTAAAAGAGTTGGAAGAACATCAATTTCACCACCATATTGATGTTGTACGCCACCTTTCACACCTGGTACACGAACGATAAATGGTACACGTTGTAACTGTGCATTTTCAAATGAGTTAATTTCTTTACCCATTACTTTTGACATTGCTGCATTATGATTATCTGAAATACCATAATGATCACCGTACATAACGATAATAGAATTATCGTATAAACCAGATTGTTTCAAGTAATCGATGAAACCTTTTACAGATTCGTCTAAATAACGTGCTGTTTGGAAATACGTATCTACAGACGAGTCCCCTGTGTTTGCTGGTTCAATTGTCGCTTCCTCTTTATCAATCGGATACGGGAAGTGATTCGATAACGTAATAAACTTCGTATAGAACGGTTGTTTCAATGTTTCTAATAACGGAATGGATTCATTAAAGAATGGTTTATCTTTTAATCCATAGTTTACTACATCTTTTTCGTTCATATCATAGTATGAAGCATCAAAGAATTTATTAAAACCAAATGATTTATAAATATCGTCACGGTTCCAAAATGTTTTATAGTTACCATGGAATACAGCTGATGTGTATCCTTGTTGTCCTAAAATTGCTGGTGCTGATTGATACGTATTATGAGATTTCGTTGTAAATACAGACCCTTGTGGTAAACCAAACATAGAATTCTCTAACATAAACTCCGCATCAGACGTTTTCCCTTGTCCTGTTTGATGGAAGAAGTTATCAAAATAAAGCGTATTCGCATCTTTTGTAAATGAGTTTAAGAACGGCGTAACTTCTTGACCGTTTAATTTATAATCAATTAAGAAGTTTTGGAATGACTCTAAATGAATATAAATTACGTTCATTCCCTTACCTTTACCGAAATACTCAGGATTCGGACTAGCATAAGTTGATGTTAAATAATTTCTTACTTCTGTCATATTATCTCCATCAGCTAACGCTCTTTCCGTTGATGCTTTCGCACTTTGAATTCCATCATAAATTGTGTAGTTATACGCCCCTAAATATTTCACAATATAATTTCGGTCAAACGTTCTTGTTAATAATTCAGGACGGTCAGATTCTGCAAGTCCTAAGTTAACACTGAATAATAAAATACCTGCTACAAATACTAGTGATACTTTATGCTTCGCAACACGAATTGGTTTTGGATTTGCAAATTTCGTTGCAACTAACACAATTAAAATAATTGTATCTAAGAAGTATAGCGGATCATAAAGATGTAGCAACGCAACAATACTACCACCTAAATCTCCAAAGTTATTCGTTTGTGTCAACGTCGGGAACGTAATAAAGTCACTGAAAAAGCGATAGTATACGACGTTTGCATATAAAAGAATCGACAATAACAAGTTGATAACAATTAACCAAATATAAGATCGTTTCCCTTTTGCAAATAATGCAAGTCCTAAAAATAGAACTGCTGAACTAAGCGGGTTGAAAAACAGCAAGAATTTTTGGATTGTATTTGAAATACCTAAATTAAATTCTGTTACATAAGCCGCATATGTTTTGAGCCAAAATAAAATAACGGCAAACAGAAAGAATCCAAAATGATTGCTTAGCACGCTTTTGCTCTTTAATAAGAATTGTTTCATTTCTCCACCTCTTTTGATCATCCAAGGCTTATTTTTTTATAAGTCTGTCTCTCTATTCAATTTTTTATCTTCAAATAGATTCTATTTATTTAACTATATGAAGAATAATAGTAATTATAATTTGAAGCTAGTATTTATTCAACTATTTCTTTCTATACATTTTGACCTTGGTTTCTATTTAACAAAATAAATTTGTAACATTTTCTGTTTTCTCCCAAGATTCATCCACTAATTATGACATCACATACTATATACCTTTATTCCCTACTTCGCAAATAAATATGTCTCCAGTTCTGGAACATTAATGTAATATAATTAAATTCACAATAGATAACATTTATTTTTTAATGTATATTATATTTCTTCAGTTATTTATGCTTCAGCCATTCTTCTATGTACAACATTCAAATCTCTTTCCTTCAATAAAATTATTTTTGAATAATTATTCACAATCCATAAAATACAATTTATAAAAAAAACTCGCTCCCAAAACGAGAGCGAGGGTTTTCATCATTTATTATTGACCTTTGTACATTGCATCTACTTGTTTTTGAAGTTCTTCATTTTCTAAGAACTCATCGTAAGTAGCCTCTTTATCGATTACACCGTTTGGCGTTACTTCGATAATGCGGTTTGCAATTGTTTGTACGAACTGATGGTCATGTGATGTGAATAAAATTGTACCTTTAAATGCAATTAAACCATTGTTTAATGCAGTGATAGACTCAAGGTCTAAGTGGTTCGTTGGGTCGTCAAGTGTAATAACGTTTGCACCACTTAACATCATTTTAGATAACATACAACGAACTTTTTCGCCTCCAGATAGTACTGAAACGTTCTTCTTAACTTCTTCGCCTGAGAATAACATACGGCCTAAGAAACCACGTAAGAAGCTTTCTGACTCATCTTGTGGAGAGAATTGACGTAACCATTCAACTAAGTTGTAGTCACTGTTCTCAAAGTATTTAGAGTTATCTCTTGGGAAGTACGATTGAGATGTTGTAACGCCCCATTTAAATGAACCACTATCTGGCTCCATTTCACCCATAAGGATTTTAAATAATGTCGTCATCGCAATATCGTTACGACCGATAAATGCAACTTTATCACCTTTATTTAAAGTGAAGTACACATTATCTAACACTTTTTCACCATCAATTGTTTTAGAAAGACCTTCAACAGTTAATAAGTCATTTCCTACTTCACGTTCTGGTGTGAAGCCAACGAATGGGTAACGACGAGATGATGGCTTAATATCATCTAATGTAATTTTATCTAATAATTTTTTACGAGAAGTTGCTTGTTTCGCTTTAGATGCGTTTGAGCTAAAGCGCGCAATGAAGTTCTGTAACTCTTTTACTTTCTCTTCTTTTTTCTTATTAGCATCTTGTGTTAATTTTAAAGCTAATTGGCTTGACTCATACCAGAAGTCATAGTTACCAACATAAAGTTGAATTTTACCGAAATCAAGATCAGCCATGTGCGTACATACTTTATTTAAGAAGTGACGGTCATGGGATACAACGATAACTGTATTTTCAAAGTTCATTAAGAAGTTTTCTAACCATTGAATCGCTTTTAAGTCCAAGTGGTTGGTAGGCTCATCTAGTAATAGAATATCAGGTTGACCGAATAAAGCTTGAGCAAGTAATACTTTTACTTTCTCTGCCCCAGTTAATTCTGACATTTTCTTATCATGAAGGTCTTCACCAATACCTAAACCTTTAAGAAGAATTGCAGCTTCTGACTCAGCTTCCCAACCGTTAAGCTCAGCGAACTCACCTTCAAGTTCAGCAGCACGCATACCATCTTCATCACTAAAATCTTCTTTCATATAAATGGCATTTTTCTCTTGCATTACTTTGTAAAGACGAGTATGACCCATAATTACAGTTTCTAATACTGGGAACTCTTCGTATTCGAAGTGGTTCTGTTTTAATACTGCAAGACGCTCACCTGGCGTAATATGTATGTCACCTGTTGATGGTTCGATTTCTCCAGATAAAATCTTTAGAAATGTTGATTTACCAGCACCGTTTGCTCCGATTAAACCGTAGCAGTTACCTGGCGTGAATTTTATGTTAACATCTTCAAACAATTTGCGATCCGCGAAACGCAAACTAACGTTACTTACTGTAATCATTTGTGTCCTCCTACTAATACCGCTTATTTCAGCGTTTTCTCACCGATTGTCTTAAAAAATCGCATATTACGACTCAATTATTTTAGACTATAGCTATTATATAGTAGAAGCTGGATGAATAGCAACGGTTGATTGCTATTCCTTTCTTTCCAAACTCGAATAAAACCTTTGTTTTTAATTATATTAAAGTTACATACACGTTTTAAAGAGGATTCATTTTGAAAAAACATTTATAATTGGAGCATTATGTTTATCAATTGAAATAATACAATAATTTGTATGCATTTCGTATTATAAATAGCAAACTAAAACGCTCAGAAAATCTTCTGAGCGTTTTCATTTCCTTCTCCAACTAAAGCACCAGGTAGTGTAAAAAGCTATTTCACCATTTGTATTGTTAATTTATCTTTTAACATTGATCTATATGAGTCAATTTCATATTTTGTATTATTGATTTTTTCTTTTTTCATTTTTAACATATCGAATATTTCTAACTCTAAATCCCTTCTAGCCTCAAGAACTTTTATCGCTCCTTCTACACCTAAATGGTTATGTTCTTTCCCATAGCCTTGGTTCGTGTAATAGTCGACAATTCCTTTGGACCATTCTGGATTTCTTTCTTTTAATGCCTTCCTAAATGAAAATTCAAGATCATCTTGTTCTACATAGAATAACATTGGATTTAAATTCTCTATGATTTTTGCAACTTTCATTACATAATTTATTATTTTTTCTTTTTGTTCACCGTATTTAATCATCCCAATTGTTAATGGATTTTGTATGAAACAACATTCAAAAATATAAACCTTATTATCTTCTAGAGCAATTTCAGCAAAGTCCTGCCATTTGTCAGTAATTAATTCAACATTTTTTTCAAATGGTAATTCATATATATCGTTTCTTGAAATATTGTTACATAATTCGTCCGAAAACTGGTCACCAAACTCATTTTTTATCTTTCTGTATGGTAATAAATAATTGCTTCCTTTTTTTAAAACTCTTTTAAGAAGAACTTCTTTAAAATCTCCACTGTTAGATACTAATCTATCGAATTCAAATTTATTAAAACAAGATACACCATCATAGTCAGCGGGGTGGTTCAAATTCCCCTCTAAAAATAGTTCAACTTCAATTTTATTTTGGTTTAGAATTTCATTTATTAGCTTTGCAGTGGTCGATTTTCCGAATCCAGGTAAACCTTCTACTATTATTAGTTTTGTATTCATAGCTATAAATCCCTTCCCTCAAAGTATTTAACCAAGATTAAAAAAATTACTTACTCCACTGCAATCACTCCTTCAAAATACGATATTCAACATTTCCTTTAAAAAATCCTTCTTAAATTAGCCTGATCGTTAACTTAAGAACATTTTTTCACAATCTCTATCATTATTTTAACATAAATTTTCCATTTACCTTTTAAAAAAGATAGTCCACCATTATTTGAGTGAACTATCTAAAGTAAATTATATCTTTTAAATCAAATACTTTGTCAGGAATCCCCAATCGTTGCGCTGGTGTTTTTACTGGTTTCTTTTTCTCTTCCCTTGCAATTTAACTATATATAAGTGCTTAAACACTATAATAACAGTAAAAAAAAGATGCAAAATCATATGTGACTTTGCATCCCTAATTTGTGTGTTATTTTATATTTTCTATCCTATAACGGAACCAGTTACTTTTAAAAGTGGATTCTTTTATTTCCTTTCACTTAATTTCTTTGCATAATTCTTCATTTTACTCGTTAATCCTATTAAAGCAGGTAACAATATTGGCATCACAATAATAGCTAATAGTAACAGTGCAACACCAACAACCGATGCTACTTGTATAAGCGTTAATACACCTGAAGGGATCAATGCAGCAAATGTACCACCTAAAATTAGTGCTGCTGATAATATGACTCCTCCAATATGACGAGAAGCAGTTACAATTTTCGTCGCTGGGTCCCCTTCTAACTCATTGTATCTCATCATTACAAAAATACTATAATCCACTCCTAAAGCGACTATCATTATGAAACTAAAGAACGGAACATTCCAGCTTAATGAATCTACATGTAAAACATGCGTACTAATTTGTTCACTTATCCCTAATGATGCAAAGTACGCTAATAGTAACGATCCAATAATAAAGATGGTGTTTAATAATGAACGTGTAATGACGATTAGTACGATCGCAATTCCAATTAACATAATTGTAGCTGTACGTAAGAAATCTTGACCTGTTACTTCTTTTAGATCAACGTTTCTAGCTGTTGTACCTCCGATTGCTTTTTTCGCTGATTTTAATTCTGTACCATTTAACGTACCGTCTATCGTTTTATTAATTTCTTCAATAACTGGCATCGCTTCTTTTGAATACGGATTTACGTCTAAAATGATTGTCATTTTAGCAGTCTTTCTATCATGTGACATGTACGTATTCAAAGCTTTTTGGAAATCTTCTCCCTCCAAAACTTCTTTTGGAATATAAAATTTCTCAGAGCTTTTTGATTCATTTAGTTCTCCTAAATATTTCTGAGCATCCCCTAGGCCGTTACTTACCTTTTCAAGGCCTTCTGTACTTTTAGATAGTCCTGATTGTAATTGTCCCATCTGTTCTTGCAAGTCTTTCAGTCCGGTTAATAGCTGACCTTGCCCATCGTTTATTTTCGTTAATCCGGTTTGTAACTCAGATGACTTGTTTGCAATTTGTTTTGAACCTGTTGCTCCTTCATTTAATCCATTTTTAAGATCAGCTGCTCCTTTTTGTAACTTAGTAACTCCATTGCTCATTTCTTTTAAGCCGTTATCCACTTTCAATAACGATTGATTCGCTTCTTTAAATGATCCCATCGCCGCATTGTGCTGCGCTTTCAATTTATTTAATTCATTTGACAGCCCACCTAATTGCTTTTGAGCCTCTTTAGCAATTCCTATCGTCTGCAGAATGTTAGGATCATTTGCTAATTCTGGTTTCGTTTGAATGAAATTGGTCATTAACATTTCAATTTGTTCATAACCTTTCTTCGCACCGTCAATCGCTTGAGAAATACTTCCGAAGTATTGATCGTAAGAACTTAAACCTTTTTCTAACTGCGTATAGCCAGCATGAAGTTGTGAAGTTGCATGAGATAATACACTTATATTTTCATTTACTGAAGTTAACCCACTCTCAATTTGCTGCGCACCTTTTGCTCCGTCATTTATGCCATTTGATAGTTGATTTAAAGCTGTTCCTAATGCCGATACACCATTTTTCGCTTCATTTGTTCCATCAATTAACTTTTGAACGTTTGCAAGACTATTTGAGTCCTTATTACCCATCTTATCTTTCGCAGTAGTTAATCCATCATTAATTTCCTTTATACCACCATTGGCATCTCCTAAACCTGTATTTAGTTCACCCGCTTGTTTATTTATATATAGTTCTTTAATCCTATCACCAGTTGGACGTGTCGGTGAATATACTTCTGAAACACCTTTCACTTTCAAAATCTTATCAGTTAGTTCATCTAAAGTTTGAAGCGAACTCGCCTCATCTAACTTGTTATTCGATTGAATGACTAACGTACTTGGTGAAGAAAAACCAGGTGGAAAATGTTCTTCTATTACGTTAATCCCCATTTTCGACTCATATTTATTGTCTACTTCAAATAAATCGTTGTAATTAAGTGTATTAGAATACTTTAATATGAAAGGAATCGATATCACGAATACAATAATTAAAGCTACAAATGGTCTCACTACTGAGTTTTTCGCAAAGAATCCCCATAGACGACTGTCTTCATGACCTTTAAATGTTTTAACGGGATAAAACATCCCTTTTCCTAAAAGCACCATGAAAAACGGATTTAACGTAGTTAATACTAGTAATAAAACTGCGACACCAATTGCTACCGCTGAAGTAGATTGATATAATTTAAAACTCGCTAAAGCAAGAGATGCAAAACCAATTAGTACTGCTATCCCGCTATATAAAACGGTTTTCCCTGCCGATTTAAATGTTTCTTTCGTAGCCAAAAATGCGTTTTCTTGTTTACTTAATTCTTCTTTAAATCTCGTAAATAATAAAATGTTATAGTCCGTTCCTACCCCAAACAGGACAACAACGACAAACACTTGTGTAAAGTTAGAAAACGGAAAATTAAATTGATCTACAAGATGAGCAATAATCCCCATTGAAACTAAATATGATACCCCAACAGTAAGAAGAGAAACAATTGGAACAATCGGTGAACGAAATACAATGATTAATATAACTAGAATGAAAATAATTGAAATAACTTCAGTCTTTTTCACTCCCTCTTGAGAAGATATAAGAAAATCACCCGCGATTAAGTCACTTCCTGTTAAGTACGTTTTTACCCCTTTCGTTTTCACTTTATTATGAAGAGTATTTGAAACTTTCGATATTTCACCATGTTTTTTATCTATCGATATTTGCGTTAAAATAGTCGTATTATCTTTAGAAACTAATTGTTTCTCTAATTCTTTATTATCTAAATGTGAAACAACTTCTTTAATTCCTAATTGTTCTTTTTCATTTTGCAAAGCATTGATTGTTTTTGTTATTTCCTCTTTTTGTTCAGTCGTTAAAGCTGTTTTACTACCACTATTAAAAACTGCTATAATCTCATACTTTTCTGTCCCGTCTTTATTCATTTCTTTTATCATTTTGTCAGCAATACTACTTTGTTCTGTATCAGGAATCGTAATGTGCCCTTTTTCTTTCACTAATTTATCCATATTAGGCATCGTAACGATCATTGTAATGGTAATAACTATCCACAATAGAAAAGATAAACTTCTCCAATTTCTCAGCTTGCTCATTTGCATCATCTCCCGCGATTAAAATTTTATGTTAGTTACGGAATGAATATTCATTCCTATCATTTTATTACATTATTTTGTAAACTCTATTAAACTAGTCTTTCCGGAATGAATATTCATTCCTTTAGTTGCACAAATACCCTCTCCTACTCTCATTTTTTAATTCTATTTAGGAATGAATATTCATTCCTTCCCTTATAAAGCTATAGAATCAAATGATTCTAATAGCGTTCCAAGAGCTTTCTTCCAATTCTTTTACTAACTCTTTCGAGTATTCTAATTGCCCTGTTGCAATTACTTTCGTTAATTTTTCTAACGGTTGATATACAATAATAATTAAAGCAACTGGAGGCAATGGACGAAGAAAACCTTTTGCGATTCCATCTTCAATAATATTCATAAAGAAGCCTATAAAATCGTCAAATATTTTCTTACTTTGTTCATCAAGAAAATAACTATCACAGTGAGAATTTGTAAATAAAAAAGCATCCACATTGTTTCTCGCAAATTCAAATAAACGGTTATACGTATGACTAAACTGTTCACGAATATTTGCTTCAACAGGAAAATCCGTTTTTATCATTTCAGAAAGCTGTAACATACTTTTTGAAAATAATGAGTTAACAAGCGCCTCTTTATTTTCAAAATAGCGATAAATAGTACCCGCACCGACATTTGCTTTTTCAGCGATCATTGGAATTGTCGTACCATCGTAACCACGTTCTGCAAAAAGTTGCATCGCAGCATCAAAAATGTCTTCTTGTTTATTTTTAGCCATTTTTTCACCTCTATTTTCAGGAATGAAAATTCATTCCGTTTTTAATTATAAATTACAGGGAATAAAAGTCAAGTGTGTGACTACGTATAGTTGTAATTTTATTCCCTTATTTGTGAATAAAATTATATCAGCGATTTTCAGGATATATCAACTTACCGACAAAAACCGACGCCCAAAGAGAAAGCTGTCCCAAAATTTGATTTTGGACAGCCCTATTTTTTAAAAGAAATCATAAATAAATGCATCTCGTACCGGAACTATTTTCTCAAACGCTCGTATTTCCTCTTCGCTTCCGCTAATTAATTCTAATTCATTTAGTTCTAATGGGCGTTTGTATCCAAGCAATATTGTAGATAGTGCATTTATATCTAGCTTAATCCCTTTATCCATCGGTTCTTCTATAATTGTTATTTCATAATTTGCAAGTCTCACTGATACATTATTCCACGGTGCAAATGAATCTGTAATATGTAAGATTACTTCTTGCTGTACGTTGTTCCAGTTCAACTCATATTGTTTTAAGAACTGCTCTACATCTACAATTCTTCCCATAAAATATGGTTTTATTTCTGTTTTCACACGTGGTTCTTGCAATGTATATAGCAACTGTTCGTTTTCACTTACTGTCATTTCAAGTTCTTTAATCATAGAATCATGTTGGCAAATAAAGTTCCATAGACCATTTCGTGCTTCATTATGCAGTGGTACGAATTCTTCTACAGTCATTTTAGATTTTTCTATTTTATATAACATGTAACCTGCTGCAGTTTTATTTTCATCGTAGTAAATTGCTAATGTTAAATCATCATAAACTGCTTGTAACCACCATTTTTCATTTCGAACTAGCATACCAGAAAAACGTTCTGCAAATGTTTCATAAAGCTTCTCGACTTCTTCTGAGTGATTTTCTTTATTGAAACGTTTCACAGTACCAATCACTTGTTTTTTCATAACTAAATCACTCTTTGTCATATGACATACAAGAAGATTCGCACAAAGTTCCCAGCCATATTTACGGTAAAATGCAACAGCAAATGGATGTAACATCGATACTGTATATCCGTCTTTTTTCATCGTTTGAAGTGAATGTTGAAGTAATTCTTTCACATATCCGCTTCTTCTGTATTCTGGATACGTTGCTACCCCTGCAACGCCACCCATTTTAAATTTTTCTTTTCCTATGTATATATGAAACGGAATAAGGTGTAGTTTTGCAGCTAAGTCATTACCTTCCATAATTCCGTATACTTCATGACTTTCCTTCATTCTTGTAAGTTGCTGCTGCATTCGTTCTTCTTCAACTTTATATTGAAAAGCGTATTCTGATAAACGCAATGCTTCTCTGAATTTATCTTCTTTTAATCGTATGACGTTCATAAATTTTCCCCCTTCTTTATTTGAATTGTACCATAATTTAAAATATTACAGTGCGGTGAATGAAATTATATAGACTTAACGACACAAATTCAATATAAAAAAGCAGATACATCCTGTATCTGCTTCTCATCCATTTATTTAGTTAACCTTTGAAGTTCTTCGAAGAATGTAGGGTATGATACGCCTACTGCTTCTGCGTCTTCAATTATTGTTTTTCCTTCTGCGATACATCCAGCAATCGCAAGCATCATTCCGATGCGGTGATCACCGTAACTATTAACTGTATTACCTTTTAGAGCTGATTTTCCGTAAATGATCATTCCGTCATCGGTTGCTTCTATACGAGCTCCTAGTTTCGTTAACTCTGCAACAACTGTATCAATACGGTTTGTCTCTTTTACTTTTAATTCGTGTGCATCTTTAATAACTGTAATTCCTTCTGCTTGCGTTGCCGCTAATGCAATTACAGGAATTTCATCGATTAATCTTGGGATAATATCTCCGCCGATTTCGATTCCTTTTAATGAAGATGTTTCAATTGTAATGTTTGCAGCTGGTTCTGATGCACCTTCGTTAATTGGCTCTACAGTAAATGTAGCACCCATCTTCTCTAAAACATCAATAATACCTGTACGAGTTGGATTCATCCCTACATTTTCTAATACTAGTTTACTATTTGGAATAATCGCGCCCGCTACTAAGAAAAATGCAGCTGATGATACGTCACCGGGCACTTGAACATCTGTCGCTATTAACTTTTGTCCACCTGCTAGTTTCACTGTTTTCCCTTCGCGAGTTACTTTGACGCCAAATGCTTCAAGCATTCTTTCCGTATGATCGCGAGAAATATGTGGTTCTGTAACAGCTGTTACACCTTCTGCACGAAGTCCTGCAAGTAAAATAGCTGATTTCACTTGTGCGCTTGCTACCGGGGAAGTGTATTCAATTGCTTTTAAATCTCCACCACGTATTGTTAGCGGTGTAAACGTTCCTTCTTCGCGGCCATCAATGTTTGCACCCATTTGTTTTAATGGATTTGTTACACGTTTCATCGGTCTTTTTGCAATAGACGCATCACCTTGTACGCAAGAGAAAAATGGTGTATTTGCCAAAATTCCTGACATTAAACGTATAGTTGTACCAGAATTACCAACATCTAATACAGCTTTCGGTTCTTGTAAACCTTCTAATCCTTTACCAACTACAGTGACTTCATCACCGTTTTGCACAATGTCTACTCCCATTTCTTTAAAACAAGAAATCGTACTTAAACAGTCTGCACCAGGCAGGAAACCTTTAATTGTTGTTTTTCCTTCTGCAATTGCACCGAACATGACAGCGCGGTGAGAAATCGATTTATCTCCTGGAATTGTAATGTTGCCATTTAATCCGTTATTAACAGGTTGTATTGTTCTTTCCTTCACGTTTTCACCTTCTCATTTAAATTGTTTCATAAGTTTGGTATTTTTCTTCTCCAAGCGCTAGCTTTGCTTTCATACGATCTTCTTCTCGTTGGAAGCTAATACGTAATACCCCAAGCAATCCTTCACGCGCTTCTAATATTTGCAAGTTCGTAATACTAATTTCTTCGCGCGCTAAAATACTTGTAATGTGAGCCAATGCCCCTACTTTATCTAAAACATCGACGTATAAGTCGTGATAGGCAGGAATCGCCCCTCTCTTTCTTACCGGTAAAGAGTCACGGTATTCTTTCGCATCCGCAAAATAGTTTTGAATCTCACCTGCATCTCCGCTAGAAACTGTATCATATAAATCTTCCATTTCAGAGATCCACTCTTTTAATAATACCATTAAATGCTCACGATTTTGCTTAACAATATCACTCCACATTTTCGGACTACTAGATGCGATGCGTGTAATGTCTTTAAACCCTCCGGCAGCTAGTTGATGAATGAGTGGATTATCTCCTGCATGTTTCTCCACTTGCTTTACTAATCCAGCGGCAATAAGATGCGGAAAATGACTTACAATCCCTGTTACATAATCATGTTCTTCTGTATTTAAAACAAGGAAATGTGACCCTGTTCCTTTTAACCAATCTTTTAACTCTTCCACAGGTTCATTTGGCACATGATTCATTGGCGTTAAAATATAAAATGCATTTTCAAATAAATGCGCTTTTGCACTTTCAACTCCCGTTTTATGAGAACCTGCCATCGGATGTCCACCAATGAAAGAAATTTCCTTTGAAAATAAAGCTTCCGCTTCATTCATAATTGTTCCTTTTGTGCTACCAACATCGGTTACAATAACATCTTTTCGTAAACGAAATGACGCTAATTTGTGTAATAACTTCTTCGTTTCTTCAACTGGTGAAGCAAAAACAATTAAATGTGCCTCTTCACATGCATGTTGTAAATTTACTGCTATTTCATCTACTACGTGTAATTCTTTTGCGCGCTCTACTTGTTCTTGAAATATATCATAACCTGTTATCGTTACATCGTGCTCTTTCTTAATTGCTAATGCGAGAGAGCCTCCGATTAAACCAGTTCCAATTAATACTACCTTCTTACGCATTTGCCTCATCTCGAGACTTTCTTTTTTTATTTTCAAAGTGTTGTTGTAACACTGAAATCACTCCTTCATTTTGCTCCCTTGTTCCGACTGTAATACGGACGCCATTTGGGAACGGACGAATAATAAATCCTGCATGTGCACAAGCTTCATAAATCTCTCCAGCATTCTCAACTGGCAAGAAGATGAAATTTGTTTGCGATGGATAAAATGGAATATCATGTTCCTTACAAAAGCTCTCGTATTGTTGTAATCCCTCTGTATTTACACGAACTATTTCCTCAATAAACTCCTCATCACCAAAAGCAATCGTCGCTGCTTTTTGCGCTAATGAAGATACGTTAAATGGCAAACGTACGACATTTAATTTCTCGATTAACTCTTCCTGTCCAATTGCATATCCTACGCGGAAAGAAGCTAATCCGTACGCTTTAGAAAACGTTCTAAGTACAAGAATGTTTTTATGTTTTTGTAAAAGCGGTAATGTCTCTGGGAAATCTTTTGCTGTTACGTATTCATAGTACGCTTCATCAATGACAATTAACGTATTTTCACTAATCCCTTCAATGAATTGAGTCAATTTTCGGTCATTCACATATGTGCCTGTCGGATTATTCGGATTACAAATCCATACGATTTTCGTATTATTATTTACCGCTGACGAAATTTCGTCTAAATCGTATACACCGTTATTTAGTGGAACTTCTTTCACTTCACAGCCTTCAATAATTGCATGATGACGGTACTGCGGGAATGTTGCACCTGCCGTTACGATATTATCTCCTGCTTTAAGTACTGCACGGCTTATGATTTGAATAACTTCATCTAAACCACTACCGCAAAGTACTTGTTCCATTTGCACATGTAACTTATTTGCAATTGTTTGACGGAGTGTTGTAGCACCTCCGTCAGGATATAAAGCATGATCCAACCACGATTTTTGCAACTCATCTAAAACTCGTGGCGAACAGCCGAATGGATTTTCATTCGATGCTAATTTAACAAACGAATGATCTCCGTACACTTCTTTCATTTGTTCAGGTGATTTACCTGGTTTATATGGTTGTAATGATGATAGTTGATCTTTTACTTGCATGTTAAAACCACCTTTTTATTAAAATTCTTTTGCGTATTTATTATGTTGCGTAATGTTTTGCTGAATTAACTCCATACGATCTTTTCCGAATTGTTCGACTAGTGCATGTGCAAGTTCCCATGCTACAACAGATTCAGCTACTACCCCTGCAGCTGGTACTGCACAGCTATCAGATCTTTCAATACTCGCTTGGAATGCTTCTTTCGTATCAATATCAACACTTGCTAACGGTTTGTATAATGTAGGTATTGGTTTCATTACACCTCTTACGACAATTGGCATTCCCGTTGTCATACCGCCTTCTAAACCGCCGGCATTATTCGTTTTTCTCGTGTATCCTTGTTCTTCATCCCATAAAATTTCATCGTGCACTTTACTTCCTGGCTGTCTTGCTGCTTCAAAACCAATGCCAATTTCAGCACCTTTAAATGCATTAATACTCATAATCGCACCAGCAAGTTTTGCATCTAATTTACGATCGTAATGAACGTAACTACCAACGCCAATCGGCATTCCTTCTGCAATGACTTCAACTATACCACCGATTGAATCTCCGCTACTTTTTGCGTTATCAATCGCATCCATCATCTCTTGTTCTACTGTTTTATCTAAACATCGAACTGGTGAATTTTCAGTAATTGTTTGAATTTCTTCAATTGACAAGTTTGAAATATGTTTTGCTTTTACTCCACCAATTTCAAGTACATGCCCTGCTATTTCCACGCCTAATTCTTTTAAAATTTGTTTCGCAACTGCACCAGCAGCTACACGAACTGTCGTTTCTCTTGCAGATGAGCGCTCTAGTACGTTTCTTATATCACGGTGACCGTATTTAATTGCCCCGTTTAAATCCGCATGTCCTGGACGTGGTTTCGTAATTGTACGTTTCATTTCTTTACTTTCTTTTTCCGAAATTGGCTCTGCACCCATTACTTTCGTCCAATGTTTGAAATCATCATTTTTTACGATTAACGTAATGGGTGAGCCAAGTGTCATCCCATGACGAACACCACTTACAATTTCAACTGTATCTGTTTCAATTTGCATACGTCTTCCGCGTCCGTGCCCTTTTTGTCTTCTTAATAATTCTTTATTAATATGTTCCGCCTCCAGCGTTAAACCTGCTGGTACACCTTCTAAAATAACTGTTAACTGCGGTCCATGTGATTCTCCAGCTGTAATGTATCTCATTTCTCTTGCCCCTTTACTATTTTTTTGTACAAAAAAGTCCCTACTGAGCGCTCAGTAGGGACGATATTGATCGCGGTACCACCCTAGTTGTAGACTAAATACCTGTCTACCTCTCTTCTTCTTTAACGATCATTTGACCGTCTTTCCCTCCAAAAGTTGGCGGAAAAGATGCTCCAAGGCTGTAATTCATGCTTATCTTTGTACTGATTCACACCGACCATCAGCTCTCTTTAACAGTGAGATAAGCACTACTGTTTCCTCTTCAGCGCATATATAATATGGAATTAAGATAATTTATTTTTGAAACCTTTTAACTCTTCCATGAATCTATGGAATTCCGGAATATCCATTTGTTGTGCAGAATCTGATAATGCAACTGCTGGGTCTGGATGTACTTCAGCCATTACTGCATCTGCACCAATTGCAAGAGCCGCTTTCGCTGTTGGTAATAATAAATCTCTACGTCCAGTTGAATGCGTTACGTCAACAACAACTGGTAAATGTGTTTCTTTCTTTAAGATCGGTACTGCTGAAATGTCTAATGTGTTACGTGTTGCTCTTTCGTATGTGCGGATACCGCGCTCACAAAGAATAATTTGGTCGTTACCTTGTGCAATGATGTATTCCGCTGCGTTAATGAACTCATCAATTGTTGCTGCTAATCCACGTTTTAATAATACCGGCTTGTTAACTTTACCTACAGCTCGTAGTAAATCGAAGTTTTGCATGTTACGTGCACCAACTTGAATTACATCAACGTAGTCTAATGCCATTTCAACATCGTTTGGATTTAAAATTTCACTAATGATCGCTAAGTCGAACTCATCTGCTACTTGGCGTAAAATTTGTAATCCTTCTACTCCTAAACCTTGGAAATCGTATGGAGATGTTCTCGGTTTGAAAGCACCACCGCGCATTAATTTTAAGCCTTGGTCCTTCATCGCTTGCCCTACTTGGCGAACTTGCTCTAAGCTTTCGACCGCACAAGGTCCCATAATGAACGTTTGTGTGCCGTTACCAATCAATTCACCTTTTACATCAACGATTGTGTTTTCTTGTTTCTTTTTACGTGATACTAGTAATGCTTTACGGTTATCATCTTCTTGTAATTCTAAGCTAGCTTTGAAGATTGTTTTGAAAATATGTTGAACCGTTGACGTTTCGAATGGTCCTTCGTTATTCTCTGCGATCATATCAAGTACTTCACGCTCACGTACTGGATCAAAACGTTTCGTACCTTGTACTTGCTTTTGCTCCCCAATTT
Organism: Bacillus cereus group sp. BfR-BA-01350; assembly: GCF_022663775.1. Taxonomy (NCBI): domain Bacteria; kingdom Bacillati; phylum Bacillota; class Bacilli; order Caryophanales; family Bacillaceae; genus Bacillus; species Bacillus cereus group sp. BfR-BA-01350. The sequence continues at coordinate 249,756 of NZ_JAKUGD010000002.1, read as the reverse complement.
TTTGAACGATTTCACCACGTTTGTTTAAAAGGTGTAATAGTTGTAAGTTAATTTCATCTACCTGTTTACGTAATTGATCTAATTCATGATTTGCCATTTGGAAATCCTCCTCTAATGTTTTAAAAGTATAGTAAGAGAATGAAAAATTCTCTATTTTCTGAACTGGTCAATTATACAAATTTAAAGTGGAATCGATACCTCTTCTTATTTTAAACTAATAATTCGTACAAAGACACTATCTACTAGTTAAAAAACCACTTTTTTTGTACAAAAAATCCCTACTGATGCAATCAGTAGGGACGATATTTATCGCGGTACCACCCTAGTTGTAGACTTCTTTCGTCTACCTCTCTTCATTGTTAACGATCATCTGACCGTCTTTCCCTTCATAAAGATAAATACTATCTTTACTACGAAAAAGATGCTCTAGGACTGTAATTCGCTCTTGTTTTTGTACTGGTTCACACCGACCACCAGCTCTCTGTTACAGGGAAACAACAACTACTGCTTTTCCTTTCAACGCATGCATATTTAATTTTCAAGTTGGGCCACTAAAATACAAAAAGTCCCTACTGAATAAATCAGTAGGGACGATATTTATCGCGGTACCACCCTAGTTGTAGACTAAATTTCTGTCTACCTCTCTTCACTGTTAACGATCAATTGACCGCTTTTTCTTCATAAAGACAATACTATCTTTACTACGAAAAAGATGCTCCAAGACTGTAATTCATGATTATCCCTGTACTGGTTCACACCAACCACCAGCTCTCTGTTACAGTAAGACTAACCACTACTGTGATCTCTTCATTGCACTTTGTTTATTCAAATGTTTTTTGAAATTGAATAAGTATGATTCGTATTATAGAACGCTTTTCAAAACACTGTCAACAACTTTTTATATATTTTTTAAAATTACATTTTTGCCCTACATTTCTTCTTGTAAATTCTCCAGAACAATTCCGATGCGAATTATCTCATTATCTATTGCATTTATTACACATTTTTCTACTCTATACCCGATTAATAATTCTTTTATTTGAATGATTTCAGTTTCAAGTAAATTAGCTTCCTGAAGCGTTTGCAGTAAAGTGAAAAATACGTTTGCATACAACTCTTTATACATCTTTATACTCTCAGTCTTTTCAAGTATTTCATGAAATAACTGTTTTAACTCCGTTTGATTCCCTTTTCCACCCACGTCCGAAAATGTTTTACAAATGATAGATAATCCTCTTTCTACTATTTCATCCATAAATAAAATAATACGTAAAAGCATTACATATTCTCTAGCTGTGATTCCCCCCATTTTCGGTCGCTCTCGCAAAAATATACTGAGCCAAGCTGCCCAAAATTTTTGTTGTTCTTTTGCACTTAACGTTTTGACATAATAGCATAAGAACTGCATAAATTTAATTTTATTTTCTTCATTTTCTCGTATAAGTAAAGGGTATAACCAATCTGTTTTTTGCTCCCAATACAGTACACATTTAATAAATACAAAACTGAGCCATTTTAAGAAAGCTTCCCTCGTATGCGGATGTAATACTTTCAAATGTTCTACCGCATACTTAATAAATCGCTTCATTTCTGTAAATAAAGGTAAGTTGATTTGTGTGTAACATAGGCCAGCCCATGCATATTTCGTAATCTCATTTTCCTTCTTTAACTCTAAGTACGGTAACAAATATTTTCGGCACCATTGCTTCTCAATATGATAAAGAAATGTAATATCTGCTACTAAACGAGCTATCATAAAATTTGTTCGTTCTGTACTAATTCTTACTTGTTCTTCAAACAAAAATAAATATTCATACACATTACGATCGTATAAATGATCATATGATAACAGTTTTAATAATACTGCTGTCATTTTCCCAACAGGATGCTGAATCGATTCATTGTAAAAATCTTGTTTTGCCAGCTTAAAATCCGTGTCACTTTTCATGACTTGAGGGAATACCGAAAAAGCAAACCGCTTTACATTGCGTATACTATTTTCCTCTAACTCTTCTAATCGATTACTAATTTCATATAGAAAGCTACTAATTAACCAATGAAAAGCTGTATTTCTAACGAATTTCTGTAATAGAGGAATAACTTTTTGTATTTGTTCATTTGTCAGTCCTCGGTTATTTCGCCACTCCCTAATACAAACAAACCATACTTCATTACTTATTTCGTGCATTCCAACTAATTGATATGCAAATGAAATACTCCATTCTGTATTCAATTTACATGCTTTCGATAACATCTCTAAAAAATGACGTTGTTCAAAAACACCATCTTGAGAAAATTGCTGAACTTGCTTCATAATTTCATCGTCTTTTAGTTGCAATAATCCATCAGCTGTCACATTACAAGTAATACTTTGTTCTGCCGCCTCTTTCTTTTGTACACTGTATCGCTCAGAATGAAAATGAGGATGTTTTTGCTTCATTAACTCGTAACCTTTTGCTGTAGATGGACTATTCGAATCACAAGTGAATAATAAATCCAACACGAAACAAACATCAAATGCTCTTTCCTCCGCAAGGTCCTTTAATACAATTTGAATGACTTCTTCCTTTGTTTTTTCTAAAGAGAGTGCGAAATGATTTTTTATAAGTTGAAAAACTTCTTGTTTATACGTGACGTCTAAAAGAATTCCTTCCTGTAACAACCATTTCATTTTCTCATCGGCGCTAACAAATATATTTTTATTCATCGCATCAATTGCAATTCGGTTTTGAAGTATGCTGTTTGCTTCTATCATTTCTGTAATATAATAATTTGCTTTTTTCTCATTGTTTTCACATAGATAGGCTAAACATTCTTTTACAATTTGAATTAAAAATGCAAGATCATTTTGCTGAAACTCTTTTTCCACATTTTCCTTATCCCTTTTTTTCAGTGCTGTTTGCCTTAGTGATAACATCCGCAACTTCTCTATTCCCATCATCATAATTGGAACGGCGTAATAAGAAATATGCGGTCTCATCTTTTCATTCCAAATTTGCTCCACATAAGAAAATATAGACACGGGTAAACGACTCGATTCCTCAAGTTCTATTGATTCCCCGGTATCATTTCCCCACTTTCTTTCACGCTTCAACTTAAGTTTTCCGTCCAAAATAAACGTTAATAACAATAAAGCGATTTCTTTATGCTCAGGAAAAGAACATTTTTGCAATAAGTAAGAAATTGTTTCAATCGATTTACTATCTTTTTCAGCTGTTTCTAATAAAAGCAGTGTCCATCTTGCAAACAACAACGGGTCCATTTTCATTTTCGTTTCGTTTAAGTAGCTACAAATTGTTCTCCATAATAACGGAGATAGTTTAGAGTGATTTTTAAAAATCAATTGAAATAATTCTTTTTGATGACTAAAAAGAAATTGTTCCACTAACCATTTTGCAAGTAATTCATCTACCTCGTTATAGTTTGATGTAATTAAAAATAAATTTTGTAATTTCCCTTCCGCTTCAAGCCATTCCACCCATTCATAATCGTGAGCAAATTCAACGAAGTAGCGGACTGTTTCAATTTTTTTTATGGATTGTTTTATGTATGATAATTGTTCCTGCTCTACTGACGGTGGAACTGTTACTATGTCACGAATTCGCATTCGTTTTGTAATATAATTATCCCCCATTAACTCCGCCCATCGTTTTACTGCTTTAACGAGAGATTGATGATTATTACCTTTATTCGGATATACAATCGGCCGTATTCCTAAATGCTCCCAGTGGTACGTATTTTCCCCTTGTGCGACAAATGCATAACGTCTTGTACTTGGTGGTAAACCAGTTGCTAAATATTTCATTACTGGATCATTATGGCTATATCCAACGAACAAAACGGTATAATTCGAGAATAAATCAACTAAAAATCTTCTCGCCCATCCTTCCGTCAAGTAAGCCCTTCCAAAATCACCATCTGTTAAAATTAATGCTTCTTTCTCTTGTTCTATATTGCCATGTATGTAAGCGAGTCCTTTAAACGCTCTACCTGTAGGTAACGCAGGTGCGTAATATACGTTTAATTCTCTATTCATTTCTTTCATCGCAGTTGTAAAATGTCGATCAAAATTTGTTGTTACAATGCGGACTTCTGTATCTAAAGGAAACAACCTCGGAATCGCATAATGAAGCGGATTCGGCTTTGACTTTTCAATATGAACTAAATCTCTTGCAACTTGATGTACATCTTTTGTTTTCGCAATTTTACCAAGATAATAATCATGCGGTTCTGTAATTTCACGTTTTTCGACATATAACGTTTTTGCAATTTCATCAACTAAATCATCAAAATTCGGTAAGTTTGATTTCCCTTTCATAGAAACTCCCGCTCCAACAAATAGCACTAACTTTCCTTTTTCAAGATGATCAATTAACTCGTCTGGGATTTCTACTTCTGAAGTAATCCACACCGAGGATTCCCCCTTACCTAAAAATGTCATATACTCTCATTTTACTATAACATTTTTCCTTTGTTTTTTTAATATTTAGACAAATAATTGGCATGAAAAAGTTTTATGTAAATATATCCGTTACAATGTATGAACTCCTATATTTATTGCAAAACTATGGATAAAACGGAGGTGTAAATTTTGAATGATTTCACAGTAGTGCTTATCAAGTTTATATCGTGCATTATCGCATTTAGTATCGGACTCGCTTTATTTTTCCCAGCAACGTTCGTCCAAATTATTTCGTTCAGTCTCTTCGTTACAATCGTATCTTATATGTTCGTTGATAAAATTATTTTAAATCGAATTGGCAATACTGGTGCCATTATGTCGGATTTCTTACTAACATATTTAAGCGTATGGATTTTCGGTAATATTTTATTGGACAACTATATGCAAATTGCATGGGGAAGCATCCTTTCCGCGATTGTCTTTACATTATCAGAAGTAATCGTTCATCGCTTCTCTAGCTCCCGCACAAGGCACCACAACGATAATATTCATATTAATCGACGTTTCGCATATGGTACGGAGTTTGCGGAAGAACAGAATATATTGGATAAAGATAAGAAGAAATAATATTTTGATACAGGAGCGCCCTTTTTAATTATGTGGAGCTCCTTTTTTTGTGTTTTTATTATGGTACGTGAAATTATATCGACGATTTTTCAAATATATTAACGATTATTGCAATATATCGACGTTTCGACAAAGGATATCGACTTACCGACATTATTTGACACGATTTCCTCTAATAAAAAACTGCCTCTTATTTAGAGACAGTTTCTTTCAAATCTTTTAACGTAACAACATTAGCAAACGCTCCAAACACTACGTTATGATGCTTCACAATGTCTTCAGCACGTAACACCTCTGTATCAAACGTACTATGTGCATCGCTCACTAACGTTACTTTATACCCTTCACTAAACGCTCTGCGCATTGTCGTATCCACACAGTACTCCGTTTGCATTCCTGAAAGAATAACGTGTTCAATCCCTTTTTCTTGTAACACTTCGTTTAAGTTTGTCTTATAAAATGAATCTGGCGCCGTTTTTTCAACGATACTGTCTCCCTCTAGTGGAGCAATTGCTGCATGGATTTTCCACCCATCTGTACCTTTTTCTAACGGATGGTCTTTCGGTCCATTGTGTTGCACATAAATTACCGGAATATCATTTGAACGGCATTTCTCAATAAGCTCTTGTAATGTCTCTAAAAACTTTTCCCCATTATGTACTGGCATTCCTGCTGTATACATACCTGCTTGCACATCGATTACTATTAATGCTTTTTTCATTTCGTGCAGCCCCCTTTTATTTATATTCCATCATCCAACAATCTTCTAATACCCCTTCATGCAGTTCATGTTCCTTTAAAAACTTCACCTTTTTAAATCCGCATTTTTCATAACACTTTATTGCACGTTCATTATTTACTTTCGGGTCCATTGCGATTGCTTCTGCTCCCGTGTTCTCCATAATATATGTAATTGCTGCCTGAACAAGTTTAGTTCCAATTCCCTTTTCCCAATAGGCGGGTTCTCCAATAAATTGATCCATCCCCCATACATTTTGCAATTCTTCATAGCCATATAATGTTTTCCACTCCGAATCAACTGGATACATTTGAATATAACCAATCGGCACATCATCAAACTCTATTAAGCACCTTTTTTCAGGACTATTTGGATTATGTATAAAATGATTCAGTACCATTTCTACTGATTGCGGATCATCTCGTCCTTCGTAATACTGCAGTACTTCTGGGTCTGTTAACCATTTTGAAATGATTGGTGCATCCTCTTCTACTACATACCTAACCGATACATTATCTTTTTGAAATAGCATATAGTACCTCTTTTTAATTCTTTATATTTTTTCTTGTAGTGAAATCTTTCATTGCACCTATTAGTGCGTATGGTAACAATGTAATGGCAAAAAATGCTGTAAACACATTAAAATGAGGAATTTTATATGGCGTGAACCATTCTGTAAAAAATTGAGAATTTAATACTCTATTAAAGAATTCTCCGCCAGGTCTAAAGTTTGGTGCCCATGCAGTTACTTCACAAATAATAAACAACAATTGTACAATTATAAATACCCCAAGATAGCGAAACCATGTTCGTTTCCAAATTGGCTGCGCCTTATTTAATTTCGCTTCCATTTCGCCCCCACCTTTTTTATTTACATCATATTAATTATACACTTTCTACGTTTCATTTGTTAAAATTTTCTATATAATCATTCACGTTGGGGGAATACATTATGTCTAATCCTATAAAATCAACATTAATCATCCTTAGAGGAAACTCCGCAAGTGGTAAAACAACAATCGCAAAGCAACTACAAGAACATTTCGGACAAGGCACACTTTTAGTATCGCAGGATGTTGTACGTAGAGATATGCTTAGAGTACACGACACGATCGGTAATTTATCACACGATTTACTATTTGAAATTACAAAGTACGGAAAAGGGAAATGTGAGTTTGTTATTTTAGAAGGTATTTTAAACAGTCGTAGATACGGTGATATGCTGAAAGAATTAATACATTTTTTTGAAGGAAACGCGTATACATATTACTTTGATTTATCGTTAAAAGAAACGATTCGACGACATAACACAAGGGAAAAGCGGCATGAATTTGGTGAGGATTCCCTACAAAAATGGTATAATCCGCACGATACAATCGAAGTTACTAGAGAAACTATTTTTACAGATAACTTCACACAAAAAGATATATTTGATGCAATTCTTAATGATGTGATGGTACGAAAATAAGACCGACAGAATATGTCAGTCTTATTTTCATTATGTTATATTCTAGATTTATTATAAAATCTTCACTTTAACTGTTTGTCTTCCCCAATTCATCGCTTTACTTTTTGAACCCATTAATACATCAATGCGATTACCTTTAATTGCACTTCCGGTATCTCCAGCGATTGCTTCTCCATAACCTTCTACCCATACTTTAGATCCTAATGGGATTACTTTCGGATCTACTGCAATAATTCTCATATTCGGATTAGCCGTTAAATCATGCCCCATCGCAGTTAAAACGCGTCCACCATATGTACCATTCTCACTCGGATCAGCAGTATATGCTGTCGCCACCACCGTTAATTCACGTTTAGCAGACTGCACGTTATTTTTAGACTCTTCTTTTGCCTTTAGTGCTTCTCGTGCTTTTTCCTCTTCCTTGGCTTTGGCTATTTCTCGTGCTTTCGCTTCTTCCTTAGCCTTTGCTATTTCTCGTGCTTTCGCTTCTTCCTTAGCCTTTGCTATTTCTCGTGCTTTCGCTTCTTCCTTAGCCTTTGCTATTTCTCGTGCTTTCGCTTCTTCCTTAGCTTTGGCTATTTCTTGCGCTTTTGCTTCTTCTTTAGCTTTGGCTATTTCTCGTGCTTTTGCTTCTTCTTTAGCCTTTTCTATTTCTCGTGCTTTCGCCTCTTCCTTAGCTTTGGCTATCTCTTGTGCTTTTACTTCTTCCTTAGCCTTTGCTATTTCCTGTACTTTCGCTTCTTCCTTAGCTTTTGCTACTTCTTGCACTTTCACTTCTTCCTTAGCTTTTGCTACTTCTTGCACTTTCACTTCTTCTTTAGGTTTCGCTACTTCTTGCACTTTCACTTCTTCCTTAGGTTTCGCTACTTCTTGCACTTTCACTTCTTCCTTAGGTTTCGCTACTTCTTGCACTTTCACTTCTTCCTTAGGTTTTATTGTTTCTTTTGCCTTTGTTATCTTCTGTGTTTTAGCTTCTTCCTTAGCTTTAACCGATTTTTGTACTTTCGCTACTTGCTTCGTTTTCTCGTCAGCCTTTTTTTCAATGGGTGCTTTACTTGATAAGAAAGAAACATTTACATAAGCTGTTTTTCCCTTATACTCAAATTGTAGCCATCCGTCTTTTACTTGGTTCGTTGATTCAATTACATCATCTTTTTTCAGTCTGCCAAGAATTTTTGATTCTGTGTTTGATTCAGAACGTACATTTAACAAATCTGCTGTTACATGGTAAATATCTTTAGTAAACTCTGAGCTTACAAATACTTCTTTACCATTTAACTCAATTTTTGACCAGCCATCTTCGGTATTGATGACTTTTAACTCTTCCCCGTTTTTTACTTTTTCGACCACTTTTGATTCTGTAGTCGGTTTTTCACGTACGTTGAGTACATCTGCTGTTACGATCGTTTCTGCAGTAGCAGTTGTAGTAAATGCTCCCAATCCGAAAACTGTTGCTGTTGCTGCGCCAATTACTTTTTTCATATTAACCTCCATTATATTTTTTGAATTCTATCAAATACTCCCATCAAATCAAGAGATTTAATGAAAGCATTCGCAACAGTATATTGATACCATTTAATATACTGCTATTAAAACCCTTTATTCCTATACTATCAAATTCTCATTTCTAATTCTATATATTATAACTTCCCATATCCCCTTCTTCACACTTAATAGTTTTTTTACAATTACTAAAACATATAGAAAACGAATCTATTCTTAATATAGCCAAAAATAGACTTATGACATGTTACGACTTTAGTAAATTCATGTAATCTTACATTAGATGGAGCGTGTTTTACTGAAAACAACGGTTATGGTACTGTAAGTAATAGTGTTACAGACAATCTTTTCTGAAGAACAATTAAAAATTTAGTTTGGAGGAATACTATGCAAAAACTATATTTTAATAAATTTGAAGCAATAGATTTCAATTTATATTTTCAACTTGTTTCAAATGAAAAAGTGATGGCACAAATTACTGAACGGGCTATTCCGTTAGAAGAAGCACAAACTAACTTTAAAAATTTGATAAATCGTAATGAAAAGCATCAACTATTCGGTTCTTATAAAGTGTTTAACTCTATTACAAATGAGTATATTGGCCTTGGACATGTAACAGTGAATGACGCTAATGTACAAGAAGCTGAAATTGGATATATGATTTTACCAGAGCACTGGGGAAAAAGATATGGTAGTAGGATTGCAAAGGAATTAATAAATATAGCGAAGCAAACAGATAGAAACGTACTAAAAGCAATTATTGATCCGAACAACATCCCCTCGCGCAAAATTTTACTACATGTCGGTTTTACATCTGAGAAAGTTTGTGAGATTGATGGATTACCTGGGGAGATTTTGATTAAATATTTTTAACTAAATAGAAAAAGGCAATACTACTAGTAGTATTGCCTTTTTCTATTTACCATTATTCATAATTTTAAAGCGCTAACTGCGTTATTTATAGCATACACTCAACCTACTTACTATACAATTGAAAACATCATATACACTCCCACAACGAAGAATACAGCAAGTGTCTTAATTATCGTAATACCAAAGATCTCTTTATAAGCTTCCCGATGCGTTAATCCTGTAACCGCAAGTAAAGTTATAACTGCTCCGTTATGAGGTAAAGTATCCATACCTCCCGCCGCCATTGCAATTACACGATGCAGTACATCTAACGGAATATCAAAGTTTGCTGCCGCTTCAATATATTTTTCAGCCATTAACCCTAATGTAATACTCATTCCACCCGAGCCTGATCCCGTCAGTCCGCATAAGATATTCGTCATAACTGCTCCGCTAATTAAAGGATTTGAGAAAGTCCCCGTCAAATAATTTTGAATCATAACAAATCCAGGTAAAGCTGCTATAACAGCACCAAATCCATACTCAGCTGCAGTATTCATGGCAGCTAAGATTGAACCACTTACGCCCACGCTTGTAATAGATTGAAAATGTTCTTTTACCGCTTGAAAATTTAATATTATAGCAGACAGTATTCCCATAAGAAGTGCCATTTCCACTGACCAAATACCTATAACTTGTCCCATATCAATCGTTCCATATTCCTTTAAACCTATGGATGCAAAATCAAATCCCTTTGTATACCAAACAGGAATGAATACTGTAAAGATTTTATTCATCACTCCAACCAATACAAGCGGAAGAAAAGCTACCCAGTAACTCGCTGGAATTACATCGCTGGAAGCAATTGGCGCTTGCACTGATTGTACACTAGTTGTAGCAGCAAGTTCAGAAGTGGCATCGCCTTTTCCAAAGTACCCTTCTCCCTTAGCAGCAGCCTTCTTCCTACACCATTCCAAATACAGCATGCCACATATAAAGATAAACAACGCTCCGACAATTCCTAATGTAGGAGCTGCATAAATGTCTGTCTTAAAAAAAGTAGTTGGAATAACATTTTGGATTTGAGGCGATCCAGGAAGCGAATCCATCGAAAACGTGAATGCACTGAATGCGATGGTCGCGGGAATAAGTCGTTTCGGAATATCTGCCTCGCGAAATAATTGCGCTGCAAATGGATAAATCGCAAATACCGCCACAAATAAACTGACACCACTGTATGTAAGAATCGCTCCCATTAATACGATAGAAAGAATCGCTCTTTTCACACCGATAAAACGGATAATAATTTTAGCGATTTTTTCTGCTATTCCAGTGATTTCTACCACTTTACCGAATATCGCTCCAAGCAAAAATACAGGAAAATATAATTTTATGAATCCGACCATCTTCGCCATAAAAAAATTAGAAAAGAACGGTAATACATACGCTGGTTCTGTTAAAAGCACAGCGAGCAACGCACATAACGGAGCGAATAGAATGACTGAAAATCCTCGGTAAGCTACAAATATAAGCAAGCCAAGCGATAACAATACAATTAATAAATCCATAACCCCAATCCCCCTCAATAATATGGATTTTTTTACTTTGTATATATCGTTGTAATGCCTGCTTCTGGCAGGCATTACTTTTTGCATATTATAAGTTATAGCCTTTTATTTATGATGAAAGAATGGTGCTCTCTTTTCTATAAAGGCCTCCACTCCCTCTCTTACATCACTCGTTTGAAATACATGTCCGAAATTCTCAGCTTCTATTTTTAATCCTTCTTCAAGAGAAGAAGATAACCCTTTATCGATAGATTGTTTCATCAAAGATAAAGCAGGAAGAGAAAATCGAGCCATTTTCGCAGCTAATTCCTTCGCCTTATTCAGTGATTCACCACGCGGAACAATATGATTCACTAAACCAACTCGCCAAGCTGCTTCGGCAGTGAGTGGTTCACCAGTAAACATCATTTCCTTCGCACTTGCAGTTCCTATTATTCTCGGCAAACGTTGCGTTCCTCCTGCACCTGGAAATAAACCTAATTTCACTTCCGGAAGCCCGATTTGGGCGTGTTCTTCAATAATTCGTATGTCACACGATAAAGCTAATTCACACCCACCTCCTAGCGCTAATCCGTTAATGGCAGCGATTACTGGCTTTGGCAATCTTTCTATTTTATTTAATGGATTCTGAAGCCACAATGATTTTTCCTCTGCATATTCACTCCCTTTCCCAATCCATTCCGGAAATGACTTAATGTCCCCTCCTGCAACAAATGTCTTTTCTCCAGCACCCGTTAGAAGTACAACAATTACTTCATCATCCCGTTCGATTGTATCGACCGCTACCGTCAGTTGCTCCACCACGGCAGTACCCAATACATTCACAGGAGGATTATCAATGATAATCGTCGCAATTCCATTTTCTTTGGACCATGTAACAACTCTATTACTTTCCAATCCAATCCCCTCTTTCCAAAATGTAATAAGGTAAAATCAATACATTAACTCATTCTTTTAATTACATAACCGACCTTTTCGCGATCCCAAGCGCTGCCGATTCCTTCCTCCTTCAGCTTGAACTTTTGAATCCGTTCCGTCGCGGTTTTTGGGAAAGCTTCACAGAATTGAACATATCGCGGTACCATAAAGTAAGCCATACGATCTTGACACCAATCTATAATCTCTTCATAGGACAGTGTTTCCCCTTTTTTGACAATCACATATAATTTGACATCTTCTTCTCCCACTTCTGACGGGACACCAATAGCCGCTGATTCAAGTACTTTCGGGTGATTATTTACAACTTTTTCGATTTCCCAAGAAGAGATATTTTCTCCACGTCTTCGTATACACTGTTTAATCCGATCGCAAAAATATAAGTAACCTTCCTCATCTAGATAACCGCGATCTCCTGTATGAAACCACCCCTCCTTCACCGCCTCCTCTGTTTTATCAAACATTTTATAATAACCTTCCATGAATGCTTGTCCCTGTAATGAACGAATAAAAATTTCTCCAATTTCACCCGTCCGCGCTTCCTTTCCATCCTCATTGACAATCTTCGTCTCTACGTAAGAATATGGTTTTCCTATAGAAGGTGGCTTATTGGCATACAATGGATTCGTTACACAAAACCCCGTTGTTTCCGTTAATCCGTAGCCTTCCACAATCCGAACGCCAAATCTCTCCTCAAACGGCTTCCAAAATTCCTTAGGAGTAGCAGCACAAGCCGTCACCCTTACTAAATTAGCATTATCATCTTCCTTTTCTGGCTGCTTGCAAAGAATAGGAATCATAGATCCCAAAGAATTAAAAATAGTTGCGCCATGACTGCGAATTTCATCCCAAAATCTAGAAGCACTAAATCGCTTACCAAGAGCAATCGTCGCATTGGAAGAAATAGCCCCGAGTACTGTATGCGCCTGGGCGTTTATATGAAATAAAGGGAGTGCTGTAAATAAGACATCTTTAGAACTTGCACCAACCATAAAGTTGGCAAACGACTGTGCAGAATTTACATAGGCTGAATGACTTAACATGACCCCTTTAGGTAAACCAGTCGTTCCAGAGGTATAAAGTATACTATTGATAGAACTGGAGGAAACAAATTCAGTTGGAAGATGTTGATTGTTTGTATGTAGTACATCTTTCAATTCGATTACTAACTGCTCTTTACCATGCTTTGAAATGATTGCGCTTTCATTTTTTCCATAAGCAACAATTTGAATGTCTCTTTGTATAACTGACAAACAAGAGGTTATTTGAGGAAAAAATTCCTTATCAACGATTATTAACTTGCAATCAGAGTGAGATACAATATACTGTAAACCGTCTCCTTTTAAATGCACATTTAGAGGTACCGTAATGGCTCCCATAAAAGATAAAGCAAACCATACATCCAGATATTCAGGAGTGTTATGAAGCATAATACAAACCTTGTCTCCTTTTTGAATACCAAGCTCATACAATCCCGCAATGGCTCTTGTAATTCGATGATGTAAATCCTCATATGTAACCCTTTGCTCTTCAAATTGCAAATACACTTTACTTGGTGTTTTTTCAATACTTTGCATAATAAAATGAGGTAAGCTATGATTTTCCAGCATTGCATTCCATCCCCTTCCTGCTATAATCTTTTTTATTTATATAGCAAGAAACATGCCAAAAATCGACTCATTCTCTATTCCCTTATTCCTTCGTAATCTCCCTAACATGTCCACCTTTACATGTCGCATTTATGCAACAAATATTAGCAACCATGTCGCATCTATAAGAAAACGTCGCAAAAAAGAGACAGTATTTATTACTACAAACAAAAAAAGGGCCTGTTTGCCCTTTACTTTCCTTCATGATATTTCATATTTTTCTATTTTTCGATATAAGCTAGCCCGATGAATGCCTAAAAGCCTGGCTGCCTCTTTTATATTTCCAGCTGTTTTTTCCAAAGCTCTCGTAATCGCACGTTTTTCAGCGGATTCCACTTCCGCCTGAAGTGAATACTCCCCCTCATTCTGTTTTTGATTTATCGTAAATATGTCATGGTATAACTCTTCTTCCTTATCTTTTTTCCGTAAATAGGCCGGAAGATGATGCACTTGAATAATCATTCCTTCTATAACATTCATCGCTCGTTCTAATACATTTTCTAGCTCCCTAATATTCCCTGGCCAATCATGCTCCATGAATATCTCTCTAACTCTCTCATCAAATGAAATAACGTTACTACCTAGCTCACCATTCAATTTCTTAATTAAAAATTCCGTTATATGTATCATATCTTCTTTTCTCTCTCGTAACGGAGGAATAGCAATCTCAAACACATTCAACCTATAATATAAATCCTCTCTGAACTCCCCTCTTTGCACCATTTCACGGAGATTTCGATGTGTGGCCGCAATGAAACGAACATCAACCTTTTGAATTTTCGTACCGCCAATTCTTTCAATCTCTTTCTCTTGCAATACACGAAGTAGCTTCACTTGCATGTCCAAAGACATATCACCAATTTCATCTAAAAATAACGTTCCCTTTTCGGCTAACTCAATCTTCCCAGGCTTACCACCTTTTTTCGCTCCTGTAAAAGCCCCTTCTTCGTATCCAAATAATTCAGCTTCCAAAAGATCTCTTGGAATCGCAGCACAATTCAAACGAATAAATGTACCACTAGCACGCGGACTTGCACGGTGTACCGCATGTGCAAAGAGTTCCTTTCCCGTACCACTTTCTCCTCTTATCAAAACAGTAGACCGACTTTTAGAAACTTTTAAAGCCATCATTTTGACTTCTTTCATTTTTGCACTCTCACCTATAATACTTTGAAAAGAAAGCCGCCCTTCTTGTAGCCGCTGTAATTCAGTTTGATAGTAAGATAACTTTGATTCCATTTCACTAATTTGATCTCCTAAAGCTTTAAACTGCTGTATATCATGAAACATAATTTTACCAATTGCTCCAATAATCTTACCGTCTTTAACGATCGGTATGCGCGTTGCGATTATATTCCGATTACTTATACGCTGAATATGCCCAATTTCCGTCTGTCCCGTCTTTACAATTATATGCATCCTCGTATTCTCAACAACCTCCGTACAATGTTTACCCACCGCTTCATTCGGATCATCTATCCCTAAAAATTTTGCATAAGAGCCACTTAAAAAATTAACAATTCCTTGTTCATTTACACCTAGAATACACTCCGACAGTAAATTCAACGCGCTTTCATATCGACTAATGATACATTCCAAAGACTGTATACTTTTACCCTTTCTCTCCAGAATAGCAATTGATCCGTCTTCTGTCCCATCCTTATAAACACGGCATTCATTCACAATTACAACTTGATTGCCACTCTTACATTCATACCTATACAAACTATCATTTTGATTCACTACTAGTTTTTTACGATCAGGAATAATCGTTGATATATGCTCACCTATTATTTCGGTTTCTTTTTTATGTAACATGCTACAGAATAGTTTGTTACTGTATGTGATGATTCCATCATGACTTATAACAGCAATTCCGTTATTCATTACCTGAAGAGCCTGATTAGTTACCCGCAAATTCATTCGTTCGCTCATATGCATTTGAAAGCCTCCCTATCCAATTGCGCTCTTTTTCGCATGTATTATATATTCATTTTAAATATTTACTTTCCTTTGGTTTTTCCGTTTGAAATTATAATTTCTTAAATTAGTAATATAGCTGATTAACCGGCGGCTTCTTGTTTGATACTAAGTAGCGTTTAATAATCCCCTTTCTTTAACTTCTTTTTGCAAGGAGATTATCTTATGTGCTACTTTCAACATACAACAGGGAAATGTTAAACACTTATTACGTTGGATACATTATAAGTTTAATAAAAATAAAAACAGTTGAAGGATCGTCTTCCATCAACTGTTTTTATTACGAATATTGGTGATAAAACCATAATTATCAGGTTTACTTTAGCATAAAGATCGATCCCAAAGCTTCCAACTAAACCATCTCCCATGCCCTTCTGTTTCTCCAACCGTTTCACGATATTCGTTTCCGTTAATATAATAATCAATATGAAGGTCCCGGTCCCACATGTTGTTATAAAGATGGAATACATCACGCTTTGCACCGATTTCTTGGATTTGTTTTTCCAGCTTACGTTTTACTTGTTCTGGTATTTGATTGGCGACGTGTGTATGGAAAATGCAGATAACAGCATCTTCACTTATTTGTTCAATAATAGATGGTAATAGCTCTACACCGTCTCCTTCTATTAATTGAACAGATTTATTTTTTACTAAAGATGCAGCTTGGTCAAACAGTTCAAGCCTTTCTTTATGTTCTGGCCAAATGAGTGCACGTAGCCATAAATAATCTTCATCACTATGTAGATCGTTTACATGTAAATCTAGTCCGATTCTTTCTACGACAGGTGGACTTTCTTTTAAAAGTTGAGGCACATTTTCCCCTCTTATTTCAGAAGTTACATGTACATTCGAATTTATATTTCCGTAACTTTCACCTGTACCGTACGAATAGCTATATTGGTCCCAAAATAGTTGTAATCCAGAACTTGTCCCAATTTCTATTAAAGCTAACGGTTTATTCATTTTGTTAAATATGTAATTGAAACTTGGATATAAGTACGCACATCGTCTTACTTCATTCGTTTGAACAAGTTTCGTTTGTAATAAAGTAATGATTTCCTCTCTGTACATTTTACAGAAATCTTTAAAATGATGAAAAGCTTGATCTAAATCCGTATTAGCACTTTCAACTAAGCTACTATAATACGTTTTCAGATGATGTTCTTTCCCTGCTAGTAATAAATAATGTACGGCACCTAATAATAAGTTTGGGACTGGTTGACCTGCTTGAGCGTAGGAAGATAGTGTAAGTACTTCCTCATCTTCAGCAATTTGTATTGCTAAGTATTCATATAAGTCACTTGACCCTTTACATTCCTTTATTGAAAAATTTCGAAATAAGTTTGCGATTTGTTCTTGTGTACGCATGTGTATCCCTCCTTTTAACTTTCAGAATAATCATACAATAAACAGGGCAAAAAATCCCATAAAAAGGTATCCTTTCTACTCACTTTTGGATACGTAAGCTTTTTCGAGATAATTTCAAACTGTAATTTTTTTCTATTCATTAACTGAAAAGTGCTTGTTAAATAAGAATTTTGGCAAATAAAGCGTTAAATATTTTAAAATTATCAGATAACACTAGATATTTTAGTCTATTAATTATTATAATAGAGTATGAGATGGTTATATAATTGAGACAAAAAAGGTAAATACCTAGGTGGGGCCTAGGCGGTGTTTCTCTTTTACGGCTTAGACATAGAAAACACCTACTCTTTTTTGCCAATATAGGGGATGGAGAGATTATCATGAGCAACATGCAGCAAAAAACAGACGTTATCTTAATTGGTGCAGGAATTATGAGTGCAACGTTAGGCTCATTACTAAAAGAATTAGCACCTGAATGGGAAATTAAAGTTTTTGAAAAACTTGCAAGTGCCGGGGAAGAAAGCTCTAACGAATGGAATAATGCAGGTACAGGGCATTCTGCACTATGCGAACTGAACTATACTTCCGAAAAATCTGACGGATCTATAGATATTAGTAAGGCTGTAAAAGTGAATGAGCAATTCCAGCTTTCAAGACAATTTTGGGCATATCTTGTAAAAAGCAAATTAATTCGTAATCCACAAGATTTCATTATGCCTCTACCTCATATGAGTTTAGTACAAGGTGAAAAAAATGTTCAGTTTCTAAAAAAACGTTTTGAAGCGCTTTCAAAAAATCCACTGTTTCAAGGAATGGAATTTTCCGATGCTCCTGAAACATTAAAAAAATGGCTTCCACTCATTATGGAAGGTCGTACATCTAATGAACCGATGGCTGCAACGAAGATTGACTCTGGAACTGATGTTAACTTCGGTGCATTAACACGTATGCTGTTTGATTACTTAAAAACGAAAGATGTCGAGCTAAACTACAAACATAGTGTCGAAAATATTAAACGCACGAAGAATGGTTTGTGGGAAGTAAAAGTACACGATATGAATAGTGGTAAAATCGAGCATCATACTGCAAAATTCGTCTTTATCGGCGGCGGCGGCGGTAGTCTACCTCTACTACAAAAGACTGGTATTCCTGAATCAAAACATATCGGTGGATTCCCAGTAAGTGGACTATTTATGGTATGTAAAAACCAAAAAGTTGTAGAGCAACATCATGCGAAAGTATACGGTAAAGCTAAAGTTGGCGCTCCGCCAATGTCTGTACCTCATCTTGATACGAGATATATAGACAATAAAAAAGCTTTACTATTTGGACCGTTCGCAGGGTTCTCTCCTAAGTTCTTAAAAACTGGTTCAAACCTTGACTTAATTGGTTCTGTAAAACCGAATAACGTCTTAACGATGTTAGCTGCTGGTGTAAAAGAAATGGGACTAACAAAATACTTAATTCAGCAAGTTATGTTATCACACGAAAAACGTATGGAAGAATTACGCGAATTCATTCCGAACGCAAAAAGTGAAGATTGGGATATTGTAGTTGCTGGTCAGCGTGTACAAGTAATTAAAGATACTGATGCTGGCGGTAAAGGAACACTTCAATTCGGTACAGAAGTTGTTAGTGCGGCTGATGGATCAATCGCAGCATTACTAGGTGCTTCACCGGGTGCTTCTACTGCCGTTCATGTTATGCTTGAAGTATTAGAAAAATGTTTCCCAAGCCGAATGGTAGAATGGGAAGGAAAAATAAAAGAAATGATTCCTTCTTACGGCATTTCATTAACAGAAAATCCAAGATTATTCCAAGACCTCCATACTTCTACAGGTCGTACCCTTGGATTAAATGAAAAAGAAACAGTTCATAATTAATGAAGAAATAAAAACGTCCGATACATTCGGACGTTTTTTCGTTACTAGAAATTATATTTATCAATATTATCCTTCGTAAATACAACTCGTTCTGGTAACACGATAATTCCGTTTCCTTCTGCCTCATAATCATATCCTTGAATGGAGTTTGGCTCTACTTTCACTTTTCCAATTCCTTTTACTTCGAAGCTATCCCCTACTTTTAACTTCTTCCCTTTTACAACAATTTCATTTGCAACATACGTTGCGAGTGCACCTTGTTGTTTTACATCCCATAAACCAAATTGTGCTACTGTTCCTCGTTTTACGTAATCACGCATAACGTTTGGTGTAGAGAAGCCAGTTACGACAACCTTTTTATCCATTTTTAAATTTTCAGCTGCTTGTGCCATTGCCGGAAGTGCCGTTGCATCTGGACAAATGACTGCATTAATATCAGGATACGTTTTTAAAATATTCTCTCCTACTGACAAAGACTTTTGCGCATTATTTTCACCGTACTGCGTCGTTACAATTTCCCAGTTCGGATATTTCTTTTTAATAATTTCTTTCGCTTTCGTTACCCATTGGTTTTGATCTGTTACTGTTGGGCTAGAATAAAAAAATGCTACTTTCCCTTTATCTCCAATTTGCTTGGAAGTCATGTCAATTAATAAGTTAGCAAGTTGGTCTGGTGTTCCTTGGCTGATATAAAAGGAACGGTCTTTCGGATTCACATCAGAATCCCACGTTAAGACAGTCATTCCTTTTTTCTTAGCACGTTGTAGTGATTGCGATAAACCATCAACTGATGTAGAGGAAACCATAAGTGCATCATAGTTTTGGTTAATAAAATTATTTATATACTTTACTTGCCCTGATACGCTCGCTTCAGACGGTCCATCATACTTCACTTGCACGCCTAACTTATCTCCCATCTCTTTTGCTCCTTCACCACCTGATGTAAAGAAACCAACTCCTGTTAATTTCGGAATAAATGCAAATTTCACATCATCAGCCTTTTTCTTATCTGCCGTTTGGCTAGAACACGCAATTAAACCGATTAAACAAATACATACAATGAATACAATCCCTAGTTTTCTCTTCATGACATTTCCCCCTTATGCAAATTCTTTCTTTTCCCCAGTGTGAATTGATGTAATTTGAAATGTCTCATAATAACTGAAAGAATAAGGATAATACCAATTACTACGTTGGATTGTTCATTTGTTAAACCCGTCATTTGCAAGCCATACTGCATGAGTCCAATGAAAATACTCGCCAGTACAGTACCGATAATGCTTCCTTTTCCCCCTGTAATAAGTGTCCCGCCTAATACGACTGCCGTAATGATTGGTAAAATTGTTTCACTTCCCATATCAGCACGTGCGGAACCGAAATAGGCAGTTAAGAAAGTCCCCCCTAATCCACCTCCTAACCCGGAAAGCATGTAAGCGATGATGACTACTTTCTTCGTCTTAATCCCGGTGTATTTTGCTGCATTTTCGTTCGCACCTGTTAATTTTACATGGCGTCCGTATATAGTTCGGTGAAATAATACAGCACATAAAACTGTTAATACGATCAGTAGCCATAATAAATTTGGTATTCCTATAAAACTACCGCTTGCCAGTTGTACAAATGCGTCAGGTAAACCACTGATCCCTTCATACCCAGAAGCACCTGCCCCTCCTGAAATGACGAGTGCAATTCCTCCGTATAAAAACATCGTGCCGAGTGTAACGACGAGTGGTTCTACATCTGTCATTTTTATAATAAGTCCGTTTAAAGCGCCTGCTAAACAACTAATTATTAGAGATATTATGACAGCAAACAAAATAGATATTCCGCTCATCCAAAGTACACCGATTAAGATTGAAGTGAGACCCATTATTGAGCCGACCGATACATCAATTCCTCCTGTTACTATAACGAAAGTCATTGGTATCGCCGCAATTGCAATAAATAGGAAATCATTTGTACTAAAAAGGAGATTACTAATATTTAAGAAATCACTATTGATTAAACTAAAGAGAATGAATTCTATAAGAAGCAATACAATTAGAACACCTTCCCATCTGTATACATACTTCATAGATTCATCCTCCTTTCTGCCTTCCACTTTTTCATAACACTATCCAGTATGATGATAAGTAATAATAAAAAACCTGAAATAGCATTATTCCAAAATGCTGGTATTTTTAGAAAGACGAGTGAACTGCTTATTGTTTCTAAAAAGAATGCTCCTAATGCAGCTCCAAATAAAGATCCTGTTCCTCCTTTCAAATGAATGCCCCCTAGTACAGCGGCTGCGATTACTTGTAATTCTAATCCTGTACCAGTTTGATTTGGAATGAACCCGATATTCATAACAAATATGCAACCAGCGAGCGCAGCACTTATGCCTGAAATCATAAACGCACATATCTTCACTTTATTAACAGGTATACCAATAAGTCTCGCGCCATCTTCATTATCACCTACCGCATAAAAGTATCTTCCAAATGGCACTTTCCTTAAAAAGAAGTATAGTAGTAGTAAAATAATAAGAACGAACCATACAGTTATAGGTAAACCAAGAATGACGATAGATGACAGCTGCTTAAAATCGTTTGGAATATCTTCAATCCACTTCCCGCCTGTGAAAATTAACATGGCACCTCTAATAATTCCTAACATGCCTAATGTCATAATAATGGCTGGTACTCGAAACTTCGCAACGCCCATTCCGTTTACGAAACCGATAATAGCGCCAAGTGTAATAGTAGCAAATATCGACAAGGATGCACTATATTCATTCGTTAGCAACATTCCGCAAACTGCTGCACTTAACCCCATGCTTGAACCAACTGATACATCTATATTTTTAGTAAATAAGACGAACGATTGGCCAATTGCTAACACGACTAAAATAACGCTTGATTTCACCATTAAAGATAACGAGTTAAATTGAATAAAACTAGGATTTATCATTCCTACAATAGCTATATAAATTAGTAGTAACGTTATGATAGACGTTTCGTGCATTTTTAGCATGCGCTTCATTCCGCTACACCTCCGTATGCAAGGCGTGTAACTTCATTCACACTCAGTTGTTCTTTTTCCATATGAGAAACAAATCGTCCATTTCTCATTACATATACACGGTTTACTAATTGAACAATTTCTTCAACATCTGAAGAGATTAATAAAATTGCGAGTCCTTCCCTTTTCATTTTTTCGATCGTCTCATACACTTCAAGCCTTGCTTTCGCATCAATTCCACGAGTCGGCTCATCAAGAATAATAACTTTAGGATTACATGCGAGATACTTTGCAAGCACGACCTTCTGCTGATTACCTCCTGATAAAGATGCCAGTTCTTCATTCATATTCTGTACAACAATTCGGAACTGTTCTATAAACGAATTAACTAAAGCGCTTTCTTTTTCTTGATTTATAAAAAAGCGATTTTTTTGCCGTAAACTTGCTGCTGCAATATTTTCTTTAACAGAAGCAAGTGAGAAAATTCCATTCCTCGCCCTATCCTCTGGCACATAAACTAGTCCTTCGTCTAGCCTTTTATGCAAAGAACATGTATCAATTGATTTTCCATCTAATAAAATAGACCCTGATTTTACAGTTTTCAATCCAAATATCGCTTCTGCTAATTCCGTTCTGCCCGATCCAACAATGCCTGCAATACCTACAATCTCACCCGCATGTACAGTGAATGATATATTTTCGAATGCGTGACCATTTATATCATTCACTTCTAATATTTTTTTCATCCTTGTGGTCTCTTGAACTACTTCTATTTTCTCTTTCTGTTTATACCCTTTTGGCAATAGTCCCTCCATCAGCATGTCATATGTATAGTCACATACATCTCCTTGACTTACAATCATTCCATCTCGTAATATTGCTACTTTGTTAGCAATTTCAAAGATTTCTGGAAAACGATGCGTAATATAAATCATCCCTATTCCTTTTTCTTGTAAACTTTTCATCAACACAAAAAGACTCTTAATTTCGTGAGTTGTTAATGTCGATGTTGGCTCATCTAGAATAAGAATCTCGGCTTCTCGTATTAATCCTCTAACAATTTCTACTAACTGTTGTTGCGCAATCGATAATGATCCTCCTAGTTCATTAAGGTCAATACTCCATCCTAAGCTGCTAATCAATTGCTGAATCTGTACTCTTAATTTCTTTTTCTTTTCTTTTAATCCGATACATATATTTTCTTCAATAGTCATATGCGGAAAAATGAGCGGTTCTTGCGGTATTAAATACATACCTTTTCGATGTGCTTCTGACGGATTTGAAAACTGTTGCTTCGTTCCTTTTACATATATTTCTCCATCATCATACGAATATAACCCCGTTAATATTTTCATTAATGTTGATTTCCCGGCACCATTCCCTCCAACTAAAGCGTATATATCTCCGCGCTCTACTTGAATGTTCACTTCTTTTAATACAAGTTGATTTAAAAACGCCTTACTCATTTTTTTTACTTGTAATAAAGGTGCGTTCTCCACATGATGTCACCTGCCTTTATACAGAACATTTTTTGAGAAAATGATTATTTGTTCTACTTGTTTTGTAGCATTGTATATTCCTTTTTTTATATCTAGAACACTTTTTTCTACGTACTATTAATCGCTTCAACTGGAATAAACAAAATATATGGTACATATGTTTAAGCTGTGGTCAATTGTTGAAAGGGATGAAAAGTATGACTCAGCTGAACTTTGAAGAGAATTTATTAACGAAAGTAGCTTGGTACTATTATAAAGACCAATTAACACAACAGGAGATCGCTTCACTTCTTCATATTTCAAGAAATAAAGTCGTCCGGTTATTAGATAAGGCGCGGAGTGAAGGTATCGTTACATTTCACGTAAAAGGGACTGGTTTGCACTGTTTAAGTATTGAGCGTGACCTAATGAAAAAATTCCACTTAAAAGATGCTTTTATTATCCCGACCCCAGTAAACAATTATCACGATTCTCTCGGAAAAGCTGCTGCACAATATTTAGAAACTCAGCTCCAGCAAGGAGATTTACTCGGTATTGGCTGGGGAGAAACAATTAGCAAAATGCTAGAAAACATTCATTTCGAAAGTTCTATTAATCTCTCAATCGTAACGTTAACAGGCGGAGTAAATCACTATCTCCCGAGAAAACAAAACTATTTACATTACATGCAAGGTAATCTTCACATTATCCCTACGCCGTTTCTAGCGTCTACAACCGAAATGGCACAAAGTATTTTATCAGAACCGACTGTAAAAGATATGCTTCATGTCGCTTCACTTGCTCATACGGCTGTTGTCGGTATTGGAGGACTATCTCAAGACGCTACGATTGTAAAAGAAGAAAAATTAACTTTACGTGAGATGACATATATTCGTAGTCAAAACGGTGCTGGCGATATTTTAGGACAGTTTTATGATACAAATGGCGATTTATTAGAGCTCTCGCATCACAATCGTCTAATTGGCACACCCCTCTCTGTTTTGCGCAATATGAAGCATGTCGTCGGTGTTGCTGGAGGTACTGAAAAGATAGATGCAATTTATGGTGCCTTAAAAGGAAAGTTTATTCATACATTAATTACCGATGAGGAAACTGCCCTCTCCTTATTACGAAAGGATGGTGATTGTTAATGTCCAATTTATTAGCTCTCGATGCTGGTACAGGAAGCATACGAGCAGTTCTTTTTGATTTACATGGTAATCAAATTGCAGTAAGTCAAAAAGAATGGATTCACAAATCTGACCCTCGTTATCCAGGCTCTATGAACTTTGATGTAATAGAAAATTGGAAGCTAGTACAAGAATGCACGAAAGAGGTTCTTCAAAAAAGCAATACTCTTGCCTCTTCCATTCTTGCTATTAGTGCGACAAGTATGCGGGAAGGATTTGTTTTATATGATCAAGATGGGCAAGAAATATGGGCCTGTGCAAATGTTGATGGGCGCGCATCTGCTGAGGTTAGTGAACTAAAAGAAATTCGGTCACATCTTGAAAAAGATTTATATACAAAGTCTGGTCAAACTTTTTCATTAGGTGCTTTACCCCGCCTACTTTGGATTAAAAAACATGAACCCGACGTCTATAATACTATTCACTCTTTTACAATGTTAAACGATTGGATCTTATATAAATTAAGCGGCGTGCTGCAAATCGATCCTTCAAATGGATGTACGTCAGGTATTTTTGACTTACAAAATAGAGTGTGGGATAACGATGTCGCTAAGGAGTGCGGTCTATCTTTACCATTTTCACCAACAGTAAATGAAGCTGGTACAGTAATTGGCAACGTTACAAAAGAGTGTGCAGCATTAACTGGATTACGTGAAGGAATTCCTGTCGTAGCCGGGGGCGGAGATGCTCAAATGGCATCACTCGGAACTGGAGTCGTGAAACCGAATCAAACATTAATATGCGGAGGTAGTTTTTGGCAACAAGAAGTGAATGTTACTGAGCCAATACCAGATCCACAAGCTGCGATTCGTATAAATTGTCACGTCGTACGTAACCTATGGCAATACGAAACAATTGCCTTTTTCCCAGGCCTCGTTATGCGCTGGTTTCGAGACGCTTTTTGCCAAGAGGAAAAGAAACTTGCTGACAAACTCGGTGTAGATGCTTATGAATTACTAGAAGAACAAGCGAAAGACGTACCTGTCGGTTCACATGGCATTATCCCTACTTTTTCAAACGTTATGAACTACATTTCTTGGCGTCATGCCGCACCTTCTTTTTTAAATTTAAGTTTAGACGCTGACAAATGCGGAAAAAAAGAACTGTTTCGTGCTATTGAAGAAAATGCCGCCTTCGTTACACTTGGAAACTTAAAATTAATAGAAAATCTAACTGGTATATTCCCTTCTGAAGTTATTTTTGCTGGTGGTGCCGCTAAAGGAAAACTATGGCCACAAATTCTATCAGACGTCCTTGGTATTCCTGTAAAAGTACCTGTTGTGAAAGAAGCAGCTGCTTTAGGAACTGCGATTGCTGCAGGAGTTGGTGCTGGCATATATGCATCTATGGAAGAGACTGCCGAACAGTTTGTACAGTGGGAGCAAACATTCGAACCAGTTACTGAAAATCACGAACTATATAAAGAGTTCTATGAAACATGGAAAACTGTGTATGACAGTCAGCTCGCTTTAGCTGATAAAGGGCTCACCTCACATATGTGGATTGCGCCTGGTGCACTGTAACACATTACATAAAGGAGTGAACTGTATGCTAAAAGCGAATGAAAATGACTTCTCCTATCGCTTCGGTGATAACGGGCCGAAATATTTAATACAAGGTCCGAATATCGATCTTGGTCTTGTTGTCATTCAGCCTGGGCAGGAGTTTCAAAACCATTATCATACGACGTGCGAAGAGGTCTTTTATGCATTAGAAGGTGAAATAGATTTCTATGTAAATAACGAAAGAGTTCCAATGAAACAGGGTGATGTCCTGCAAGTTCGCCCTCATGAATCTCACTATCTTATTAACCATTCTGACAAACCTTTTAAAGCGGTTTTTATAAAGTCACCACATTTACCAAATAAAGATACTGTTCAAACGGAAAATCCAACATTAACGAAGGAGTGATTTTGAATGACTTGGGGATTTAAAAATCGATTAAATACAATTTTACCTGATGGCAGAGCGGTTATGTTAGCGATAGATCACGGCTACTTTTTAGGACCAATTCACGGGCTTGAACAGCCACTGGAAACTGTTAAAAACCTACTTCCTTACACGGATTCTCTCTTTTTAACGCGAGGTGTACTTAGCTCATGCATTCCTGAAAATTGCAGTACACCGATGGTTATGCGTGTATCAGGCGGAGCTACTGTCGTCGGTAAAGACTTAGCGAATGAAACAATTGTTACCCCTGTAAAAGAAGCAGTAAAACAAAATGCAATTGGCGTCGGTGTATCTGTTTTCGTCGGATCAGACTATGAAACACAAACAGTTACAAATCTCGCAAATGTAGTTTCAGAAGCTCACGATTATGGCCTGCCAGTACTCGGCATTACCGCAGTTGCAAAAGAACTGCAAAAACGTGAAGCTCGCTTTTTAGCACTTGCTTCACGTGTATGCGTTGAAATGGGTGCTGACATTATTAAAACGTATTACTGCGAAGGATTCGAAAAAATCACAAGCACTTGCCCTGCCCCAGTCGTCATTGCTGGTGGACCAAAACTAGATTCAATTGAAGACGCATTAAACATTACGTATAACGCACTGCAAGAAGGTGCAATCGGCGTAGATATGGGCCGCAACATATGGCAATCCGAACATCCAGCTGCGATGATTCAAGCGATACATGGTATTGTAAAAAATGGATTGAATGTGAAAGAGGCGTTGGAATTATATAATGATGTGAAAAATTAAGGTGAGAGATAGACTATTACACTTAAATAAATAAAAAATCAATATTTACTATAAGGAAAAGCCCATACATAACATATGGGCTTTCTTTGACATTTCTTATTATTTCAAATTTGGCCAGGTCTCTATAGATCGCGCACATTCCAAACAATCTCACCGCGTTCGCCAAACGTACTATGATGCCGCTTAAATCCTAACTTCTCTAACACCCGAAAAGACGCAGTATTCCAAGCGCCTACAGTAGACCATAGTCTTTTGCGCCCCGTAGCAATCGCAGCCTCCAATACCGCTGATGCTGCCTCTGTCGCATAACCCATGCGATGAGCACTACGGAACAACTCGTATGCAATCTCCGGCTCTTCAAGCGTGGAACGACCGATAATTAAGCCACAGTAACCGATGAAATCGCCTTCGTCTCGTCTACGAATCGTGAGAAGAGAAATACCATTTTCAGCTGCTATCTTGCGCTTCTCAATAAGATCGTTACGAACAGATTCAACGGTTGGCATTTCCACTCCACGTTCACCAACTAGTTCTCTAAGCCAGACTGCATCGGATTCCTCCCACATATTCAGGTCGAGTCGTTCCGTTCTTAGCTGGAACGCCATATCTTTAAATACAGATGTCATAGCGATAACCTCCTATTTATATCACTGTACTACTTATAATCGTTTCGTACTGTACCATATGGGAAACCTGCTTGATTCTCTAGATTTTCTTACATTAAGATACATTATTGTTATTTTATACATAATTAATTTCTCTGCAAAATAGACCTTGTTATGAAACTTCATTTTAAAAATTTGACTAGATTACGCTCTTTTAGTTGCTACTTATACAGTATATGAAATTTATATCAACGATTTTCCAAATATATCAATCGTAACTTGAATTATATCGACGATTCGACACAACATATCGATTTACCGACAATATTAGACAATATTATTTATGAAGCACCCACTCAATTAACTCAATTGCTGCTTTAATACGGTCCTTCGTATCATCTAAAAATAGTTTATTAAGTAACGCCTCTAAATGAATTGGCTTATTCGGTAACGTTTTAATATACTTCAACACAGATCCCGCTGGCGGTACTGGCTTATTGTTAATAGCCCATATTCCTTCTAACAATGTCCAAGTTGAAGTTTGAACTATGTATGAAGCCTTTAACTCATCATTTGCTTTCAAAGCAGATTGAATTTTAATTAACGAACTCTGTAACCAATGAGAAATGCCTTTCACTTTGTCGCTAGAAACACGATAGTTTTCAAATTCAGATATAGCTATTTCTTTTAGTTTTTTTAAGTCACCACTTTTATCAAATAAAATTTCACCTTCTAAAAATGAATATAGTTCCATCGGATTGTTTTTAAAGTTTACTAATATTTGATTAACATCTGCACACTTATATTCAACCAAAATGCCTTCTCTCGTTTCAGAATGAAATTTCTTCTTTTGTCCTTCTTCTAAAAGAATATAAAAATCTAAATCCGAATCAGGATATGCGTCACCTCTTGCGACAGATCCGATGAGCATGAATCCATTTACCTTTTCCGTACACAAGGTTTCCGCTACTATTGTTTGCACTATTTTTTTATGTTGTTCATGTTTAAATATTTGTGCTTCTAACATTTGTAACCTCCACACACATTATTAAGGAGTTATTCGTTACCTATATATTTTACTTCTCTTATATCTTTCATCTTCTACATACTTATTCAACAATTGTCAGTTCATATATAATTACATCTTCACTGCTTTTTGTTTTATCTTGAATCGTTACAATGTCTCCAGCTTTTATTTTCGAAGCGTTCACTACTTTTACCATCTCTGGCGGAACATATCCTCCATTGTTCTCTTTATTTAGCGGAAACCACTTTACCGATTTACTAGTTGCTTCTAAAATTTTATATTTAATTGTACCATCATATTTTATTTCACCAACAAGATCTTTTACTAATGTAGGTGTATATTTACCCTCTTCTTTCTCCAAAGAGATATGATCACCTATATCTAGGATACCGTTTCTTTTAGGCGCCTTCCATTTTGTTGAGTTTAAATCATTTAAACTTACTTTCACACTGTCTTCTTTATTTGAGCTAGCATCTTTTAGAAGTATATCATTATGTTTCTTATCAATAATGATATACTCCTTCTGCTCTACTATGTTTGCACTGCTTTCACGTTTTTCTTCCTCATTCTTAAATACTTCTTTTTTCACATTATTATTACTACACGCTGATAATAATATCGTTGCCAAAGCTGTCATTAGTAATATTCTTTTCACTTCATTTACCTCCATTTACAAATAAACATTTATCACATCCATATTTTACTATAAATCAAAAAAAGAGGATATTTGTTTCTTAATAAACAAATATCCTCTACCTTTATATATTACGACTGTTGATAAGCCGCTTTCGATGATTTCACATAATAAACTGCGTGATCCACATTAATAATATGATCTGGTTTTGGTTTACCACGGCTCGCTCTATGTCCAGCTAAATGTTCTTCACTTGTTTCCCAGTTTTTCCATGCTTCTTCAGATTCCCAGCGAATCATAACGACTACTTCTTCGTCGCCTCGTCTTACTTTTTTCACAAGAACACTCAAGTCGATAAAGCCTTCAAATTTTTCAATAATACCTTCTCCAGTAAAACGTTCTACAACTATATTTGATGTACCTTCTTTTACTGTAAATGTTTTCGTTTCGATAAACATATATCCCACTCCCTCTTTGTAATACGAATACTACTATTCTTCTATTATAGTTGATTATGATAATTATTTTCAATTATAAAGTTTAAATTTTTTGAATCAAGCTGTTTTCTCTTCTATCGCCTCATCTAAAAACTTGAAATACGGAAGTAACATTCCTATTAAAGAGGTGACACATATAATTGCACCGATGATTAAATATAGCGCTCTTACTCCCCACATTTCACTCAATATTCCCCCTACTAATACACCTAACGGCATAGCGGATCGTATGAAAAATAATCGCACTGAAAATACTTGTCCTATCATATTGTTCGGAACTGACTGTTGGCATATCGTTGTGTTATGAACATTGAAAAATGCAATACAAATCCCTGCTATTACTTCAACTATTATTGCAATGATAATACTATGATTGAACCCTAGCGAAATGTATGTGAGCCCCCCTATAAACAATCCTCCAAGCATAAGTATACGCCGACTTTTATATGTTACTTTTCCGACTAGTATAGATCCAACTACATAGCCAAGTGGGAATCCGGCCATAAAATAACCAAATTCCGCATATCCCGCTGACAGCTCGCCCTTTATATAAGGAAGGTTTGTGACCATTGTTACTCCTACTCCAAATTGAACAAAAGTTAGAAATATACCGAGCCAAACGATGATTGGTTTTGTGAAAAAATATGTAAAACCGTGAAGAAACTGTTCTAGCCACGTTTTCCGAATAGGTTGCGACGTTCTATTTTCTTTTATATAAAGTAAGAAAGTGCCACTAACAAATAAACAAATGCATACGAAAGATAACGCAAGTTCTGTTCCAATGAAATGAATGACTACTCCGCCTAATACTGGCGCAAGAAACATCATAAGACGAGTCATTCCATCAATGTACGCATTTGCATCTTGAAGTCGTTCTTTCCTTACAATGCTCGGTGTAATTGCTTGACTTGCAGGTGTATAAAGTGGTGTAATAAGTCCCACTACAATCTGAACAACATAAATGTGCCAAACTTCTAAACTACCGGAAACTAACATTATCAAAGGTAATAAGAATACGGACGCTCGTATCCATTGTGAAAAAATCATAATCCACTTCCGACTCCATTTATCAATAAATGGGCCACTGATTAATTGCAGTATGAGAGACGGGATAAAATATAATAGCCACATACTACTTAAAGCCATTTCCGATCCTGTTAACTCATATACTAGAATTGAATTACATAACGTTCCGAAACCCCCTCCTAATTCTGAGATTGCACTACCAATCCACATAAAAAAGAACGAACGATTTTTCAATACATTTTTCAATTTCATACACCAACTTTTCTTTTATATTCCTCCCTTTATGTACATTCTTGTTGTATATTATCTATTTAAAAACGCATCTAATTCTTTCGCTAACGATTGTACTGCTTTCTTTCTTAATACATATTTCCCATCATGTATATCCACTAACTTCGCTGCACGTAACAATTTCAAATGGTGGTGTACAGTCGATTTACCAAGTTGCAATCTTTCTGTAATTTCCTGCAATGTTCGTTCTTTTTCGAACAACATTTTTACAATGCGTAACCTCGCTTCATCTCCAAGAGCTTTATGTTTTTGAACTAAAAAATAGTTCGGTTCATATGGATCTTCAGGATGGATGCTTTCGTTTGCAACTGGGTAATGAAATACTTTCGCATCTTCAATATCCGCCTCAATATTCCAAGGCCTGTACGTCATTTGTGGGATAAGAAGTACGTAATGAACACTTGGTTCTGGCATATAATGAACGCCACCTGTAGCCCACTCGACAAACTCTTCTGGTTTCATCTTTTTATTCATTTCACTCTTTGCTTCGTAGTCTCGTTTTAATATAGAAAGTATTTCTTCTTCCTCTTTCTGAATAACGCTCTCATACCAACCTGTCATAACAGCAATTAAATGGGATTTTAGCACTTGTACATCAACATCACATATAAAACGAATATACGTAGAGAAAAACTGATGATCTTTTGTCAGTTCCATTAGTTCATGTATTGCAGTTACGTTTCCACTTGCCGCTAAAGTTCTTTTTTCTTGGTACTTCTCTCCTAAAAACGGTAAACATATATACTTCAAATCTTCTTCTGAAAGTGAATCGATTTTAGCGTGAAACTGCGATACATCGTGAAAATCTTCTTCATACAACAACTGAAGCAATGCTTTCCACGTATTATTTTCTTTGACAAATTGTAAATGCTCTCTCATTTCTTCTGTTAATGATTTCTTAATTTCTTCCCATTCATTTTGACTCTTTTCAAGTGTATCAATTAACCTCTTATGAGTAATTGCTGCAATGCCAAGCGCACATTCGAAAAGTATCGAATATTTCACTTGAACGTTATAAGTTTCCCTCTTTCTACTCGTTATGTGATAGACCACCATTTTTATCCCCTCCTTGTTTGCTATATATTAAATTCTATGTTTATCGAATTTTACCTTCTACATTTTTAGAATTAACAAAATTTTAGTTGAAATACATTCATTCTAAATTAAGAAGAATAGGAGCTTTTTTATATACAAATAATAAGCCTCAAGGAGTTGTTGACATGTATTTCATATTGAATATGTTAGGGATTTTCGTTGTCATATTAATTGTTTACTTATGTTCGCCTAATAAAAAACATATAAAATGGAGACCAATTGTAATTCTCATCATATTGGAGCTTTTTATTACGTGGTTTATGTTAGGCACAAAGCTAGGCAGTATTATCATTAATAAAATTGCTTCATTTTTCAGTTGGCTACTGGCATGTGCGAATGAAGGAATTCGATTTGCATTTCCTTCTGCTATGGAAAATCAAACAATTGATTTCTTCTTTAGCGCATTACTTCCTATCATTTTTGTTATCACGTTCTTTGATATTCTTTCTTACTTTGGAATCTTAACTTGGATTATTGATAAAGTAGGTGCAATTATTTCAAAGATTTCTCGTTTACCAAAGTTAGAAAGCTTCTTTTCGATTCAAATGATGTTTTTAGGGAACACCGAAGCGCTTGCTGTTGTTCGGGATCAATTATCTGTTTTAAAAGAAAATCGTCTGCTGACTTTTGGAATTATGAGTATGAGTAGCGTCAGCGGATCCATTCTTGGTGCTTATTTATCAATGGTTCCAGCAACATATATTTTCAGCGCAATCCCATTAAATTGTATTAACGCATTAATTTTAGCCAATGTATTAAATCCTGTGGAAGTTTCGAAAGAAGAAGATGTTGTTTACACACCTTCCAAACATGAAAAAAAAGATTTCTTTTCTACTATTTCAAACAGCATGTTAGTCGGGATGAATATGGTTATCGTTATTTTAGCTATGGTAATTGGTTATGTAGCTTTAACTGCATGTTTAAATGGGATTTTAGGATTTTTTGTAACGGGGTTAACAATTCAAAAAATTTTCTCCATTATCTTTAGTCCTTTCGCTTTTTTACTCGGTTTATCGGGCAGTGATGCTATGTATGTAGCTGAATTAATGGGGATCAAAATAACGACGAATGAATTTGTTGCAATGATGGATTTAAAATCAAACTTAAAGTCTTTACAACCGCATACGGTTGCGGTTGCCACAACATTTCTAGCTTCTTTTGCTAACTTTAGTACAGTAGGTATGATTTATGGAACTTACAATTCATTATTTGGCGGCGAAAAATCATCAGTCATCGGTAAAAATGTTTGGAAGCTTCTTGTGAGCGGAATGGCTGTTTCCTTATTAAGCGCTATGCTTGTTGGGCTTTTTGTATGGTAAATAATTTTTAAAATAAAAGACACCCAAACGAATTGAGTGTCTTTTATTTTTATTTTCGAATTTGTCCATTTCCACGAATGACGTATTTTGTAGAAGTTAATGCAGGAAGCCCCATTGGTCCCCTTACGTGTAGCTTTTGTGTACTGATGCCAATCTCAGCTCCGAATCCGAATTCAGATCCATCAGTAAAACGAGTTGATGCATTATGATACAGCGCAGCAGCATCAACAGATACGAAAAATTTGCTGACGTTTTCCTCGTTTTCTGAAATAATCGCTTCAGAATGCATAGATCCATACCTATTTATGTGATGAATCGCTTCTTCTATAGAAGAAACTAATTTAACTGCTAGCGTGAGAGATAAAAATTCTGTCCCCCAGTCTTCTTCTGAAGCAAGTACAATTGATGAATCCATTGCCAATGCTTTTTGATCACCACGTAGCTCCACGCCTCTTTTCTTCAAAGAAGAAAACAACTCGCTACCATATTGCTCTGCCCACTTCTCATGAAGTACAATCGTTTCAATTGCATTACATACAGATGGACGCTGCGTTTTTGCATTTATAATAATATCAAATGCCATTTGTTTATCCGCTGTTTCATCAATGAAAACATGACAATTTCCCGCACCTGTTTCAAGTACTGGGACAGACGCTTCCCTCACAACAGTATCGATTAATTGCTTGCCACCTCTTGGAATAAGAACGTCTAGATAATCATTCATTGTAAACAACTGCTTTGCGCTATCTCGCGTTGTATCTTCTATAAGCTGTACACTTTCTTCTGGTAAGCTTGTTTGTTTGAGCGCTCTGTGAATAACAGCAACGATGGCTTTATTAGAATGAATAGCAGAAGAACTACCACGTAATATGACTGCGTTTCCTGTCTTCAAACAAATTGTAGCAGCATCCACTGTTACATTCGGTCTTGCCTCGTAAATCATCCCAACAACACCAAGTGGTACGCGCATTTCCTGAATAGATAGTCCATTTGGCCTTTCCCATGCACTTACACATTCTCCTACAGGATCACGTAATTCAATTAGCTGCTTAATCCCTTCTGTCATATCAACAATACGCTGTTCATTCAGCATAAGGCGATCAAGGAGAGAATCAGAAAACCCTTTTGCCTTACCTTCTTCTATATCCCGATTGTTTTCCTCTAAAATATAAGCTGTTTCATTTATTAATTGATTTGCAATTGCAGCAAGTGCTTCGTTTTTTTGATGTGTAGATTTTAGTACCAGCTCCCTAGCAACCTCTTTTGCTCTTTTCCCCTTTGCCAACACTTCATTCATTTTTATTTCCTCCTTTTTAAGGTTAAAAAAACTATATTCTTAAAGTGAAACCCAATGATCTCTATGGATGACTTCATAACTATGCCTTTCGCCTCTTGCTTGAATATGTTGACTTTGCATACCTTTTATCTCTCTTAATTCCTCTGCACTATATGTGCATTGTCCTTTTCCAATTACGCGCCCTTGTTGCGTCATTACTTCTACAACATCGCCCACTTGGAAAAACCCTGAAACATTTGTAACACCAGCAGGAAGAAGACTTTTACCATGCTGAATGATAGCTGTAGTTGCTCCGGCGTCTATTTCAATTTGACCGCTAACAACCGAATGCAAGGCAATCCACTGCTTGTTCATCTTCATTTCTTTTTGAGGGGCATTTCCGACATACGTTCCGTCACCTTTCCCCTTCAAAACATCAACAAATTTCTCTTGTCCACGTCCTGTACCGATAAATACACTTACCCCAAGAGATAGCGCCGTCTTTGCAGCATCGACTTTTGATTTCATTCCGCCAGTCCCAAGTTTTGAGCCAGCATCTCCTGCAAGAGAAGCGATTTCTTCTGTAACTTCAGGAAGGAAATAATATTTTTTCGCATCCTCATTTTTCTGAGGATTTTTATCATATAAACCATTCACATCTGTAAAAATCATCAGCATATCCGCCGAAACAAGTCCGCTTACTAGAGCTGACAGCATATCATTATCACCGAACGTTAGCTCTTCTAAAGAAATGGAATCATTTTCATTAATAATTGGAAGAGCAGAACGGTTTAGTAACTCTCCTAACGTAGCGTAAGCGTTACTATATTGTTCTTTTCTAGAAAAATCACTTCTCGTCAGCAATAGTTGTGCAGTAACGATACCGTATTTATGAAATTCCTCCGCGTACGCCTGCATTAATAAACTTTGTCCGACTGCCGCTGCAGCCTGTTTCCCTTTAATTGTTACAGGTCTGCTAGGGTATCCTAGAGCAGAAAAACCTGCAGCAACGGCCCCAGATGTAATTAACAACACTTCATGTCCTTCCTCTTTCAATCGAGCTAATGCCGCAACATGATCTGAAAGTTGTTCTTTAGAAATGCCTCCATGACTATCCGCCAAAGAACTGCTCCCAATCTTTACAACTATTCGCTGTTTCTTCACTTTTTTTATCCCCCAAGTCTAAAATCAAAGTTTTTTATACATTACATTTCTATTCATACAGCTTGCAGCGATTTCTATTCTTATGAGTGCTGCACGTAGCCTATTTAAGAGCAAAATAAAAATGACCGCTTCGCCCTTCATAAAATAAAAAGGACGAAACGGTCATTGTTCCGCGGTACCACCTTAATTGATATACATAGATATCCACTTGGTGCCTATAACGCAGGCGAACGCCTAAACTTTCATTTAAGACTCAGGGATAGGTTCGATATATTCTATACGAGGAATCTTTCAGCCGGTGAATTCCACTCTCTTTCGCAAGAAGACATATGTACTATTTCCCTTCAACGATTTTCGGTTTAATTTTTTTATATTATGCGATATAGTTCGATTTAGTGTCAAGAGGTATTTTTAAAAATACATAGAGCTGCGAGTTACTTGTATGAAGTTATTGCCCTACTGAATGAAAATACAAATCAATATAAGTTCAACTCATATTTATAAACATAAACCTTACATTATAGTGTATACATTTACAAAATGTCGAATATAATTAATTTTTATCTTTTCATGTTGCAAAAAGGAATATATTCTCTTAGAATATTTCTTTATATTGCATGGAGATGTTATTGTTATATTAAGATAATACTTTCGAAATGATATAATTTATTAAAAAGGAGCAAGATTGAATTATTATGGATAAACAAATTGGATTCATCGGATGCGGAAATATGGGGATGGCTATAATTGGCGGGATGCTAAACAAAAAGATAGTGTCTTCAAATAAAATCATGTGTTCAGATTTAAACACGACGAATTTAGAAAATGCTAGTACAAAGTACGGAATAACTATAACTACTGACAACAATGAAGTCGCTAAAAATGCTGATATTTTAATTTTATCAATTAAACCAGACTTATACCCATCAGTAATTAACGAAATTAAAGAAGTGATAAAAAACGATGCTATCATCGTTACGATCGCTGCTGGTAAAAGTATTAAAAGTACTGAAAATGCCTTTAATAAAAAATTAAAAGTTGTAAGAGTAATGCCTAATACTCCTGCTCTTGTTGGAGAAGGAATGTCTGCATTATGCCCGAATGAAATGGTGACAGAAAAAGATTTAGAAGAAGTGCTAAACATTTTCAATAGTTTTGGTCAATCAGAGATTGTAAGTGAAAAGTTAATGGATGTTGTAACATCTGTAAGTGGTTCTTCACCAGCATACGTATATATGATTATAGAAGCGATGGCAGATGCTGCTGTACTAGATGGTATGCCAAGAAATCAAGCATATAAATTCGCTGCTCAAGCAGTATTAGGCTCTGCAAAAATGGTACTAGAAACAGGAATACATCCAGGTGAATTGAAAGATATGGTTTGTTCTCCTGGGGGAACAACGATAGAAGCTGTAGCAACTTTAGAGGAAAAAGGCTTACGAACAGCCATCATTTCAGCTATGCAACGTTGTACACAAAAGTCTGTCGAACTATCTGGTCAAACGAAAAAGTAAAACTATAAATTCACATGAATGTAATTAGAAATGCACTACATGATAAACGGCCAAACTCGAATTTACTTGAGTTTGGCCGTTTTAGTTTTTAATTATATTAAAATAATTTCATTTTCCCCTTCCCTACTATACTTGTGTAATTTTATTAGAAACAAGTAATTTTTCAATGCAAATCGGTAACATATCTAATAGCGTTTCAAATGCGTAATTTACATCTAGACGTTCTGTCCATTGATGTGCATCTTTTCCTACCGGCCCCATATTTAATACTGGAACGTCAAATTCTTCTAGTTCCTGAAGTGGAATTGAGTAACCTTTATCCCATAATGGCATATTGTCTACAAGTGAGCTCATTGAATGTAATGGATTTTGTAAGCCCACATAGCTTAAATCTGAAATTCCTCCAAA
Organism: Bacillus cereus group sp. BfR-BA-01350; assembly: GCF_022663775.1. Lineage (NCBI taxonomy): Bacteria > Bacillati > Bacillota > Bacilli > Caryophanales > Bacillaceae > Bacillus > Bacillus cereus group sp. BfR-BA-01350. Next base: position 211,554 of record NZ_JAKUGD010000002.1, on the reverse strand, counting down.
ATAGTTTTGGTTTTCAAATGAAATATTATGATTGAAGTTTGCATACTTTTCCATCTCTCCAACTACCTCTTTAATTAATTGGTTGTTGCGTGAACTTACAGCTGGATAATATGGCGGAGCAAAGAAAAGTACAATCATCGGTGCTTTTTCTTTACATAAGATGGCTAATTTATCTACTAAATCAATCGTTACCGCACGATCATCTTTATCTTCTCTATTTTTTATAATGCTAAATTGAATTTCATTTATTTTCTCTTGCCCATGTTGTTCAATTGCATATGCGATAAGCTCTTCATACGTTAATACATTTACTTTGAGGTTAGGTGGTATAAATGGATTATATTTAGAAAAACGATAAGCTTGCTTCTCATATGATTCTTCTATTTTTCCTGCTACTTTCGTTACTTTTTGACGCAGCAATGAAACGACATCTGTCATTGATTTTTCTAGTAAAAACAAATTAAATAATGTGACTGCACGATGCGGAATTTGTACAGAGTAATCCTCCTTTAAGTCCCTTTGAAGTAAATTAGTTGGCGGAGGACTCGCTTCCCCTTCTACAATATCACAAAGGTCTGTATTCAACTCTAATTCTGCTGTTATTAATGAAGCCATATAACTCCCATTTAGGCCCGCAAAAGGTTCACCTACATGTGTCTCTTTTCCGTAGCAAAGAAAACCAGGTAACACTTTACCAATAGAACCAGTGTAAATATATTTCTTTTGGTCACCAGGATGCCTTGAAAACATAGGCTCTGAATTTAGTACCGTTTTATACTCTAAATCATGTTCTCTTGCTAACTCTAGTAATCTTGGAACAGCAGCTCTCATCCCTACAGAGTTTACTTCTTCATCTGGTACAGCCAATAAAAGAACATTCCCATCAAATCTTCCTTCACAAGCTTGCTCAATCATCGCCATTTGTAACGCAAGGCCGCATTTCATATCCATTGTTCCTCTACCAAACAGCCAATCTCCTTGTTCTATATCTTCACGTACATGGTCTGGTAATTCATCTTTATGAGAATAAAACATAGATGTTAACTTTTTAGGATTAAATGCATCTTCTTTCCACACTCCGTAATCTTGCACATCTACAACATCAAAGTGACTAACTAAAATTACGGTATTTTTTGTACGGTCACTTTTCTTTACTAGTGCTGTAACAAAATATCTTTCGTCCCCTGTCGGATTTTTCTGCAAATGGTACGGATTTTCTTTGAAGTACTGTAAATCAGATAATTGTTCTACAACGAAGTCTGGCAATATCACTTCAGCTTCTGTACCTGTAATACTAGGAATTTCAACAAGACCGCTTAATAATTGAATCAATTGTTCTTTTGATTGCCACTTTGACATATAAATCCCCCTATTTTTCCGTATTATGAAAACGAATTCCAGTATATGAATAAAAAATGACGACAGCTATCAAAACTATAGTTCTGATGTACTGCCGATTTTTATTGATATTTCATGTGCTGCTTGTTTTACCTTACTAATAAGAAAAGATAGTCGATCATCATTAATGCGATGACTAATTAACCCAACACTTAATGCTCCTACTACTTTATGATTAAATCCGATAATAGGTGCAGCTACTGAAGCTGTCCCTTCTGTTTTTTCTCCATAACTGACAGCATATCCTTCGTTTCTTATTTGCTTTATTTGATCAAGAAGAATTTGCTTTTGTTCTGGTAAGGCAGAAAGTAGTTGCTCAACAATATATTCCATTTCATTCTGTTTCATATTGGCAAGCATTGTTTTATTTGCAGCACCAATTGAAAGAGGAATCTGTTCCCCTAAGTTATCAATAACTCGAATTTTTAAAGGGCTATCCATTCTTTCAATAATAATAGAATGTGTTCCATTTGGAATGTTCAAATAAACACTTTCTTCCACTTCATAGGCCAATCGTTTCATTACTTCTCTTGCGACTGATCTGTAGTCTACCTTCTCCAATTGTCGTAATCCTATTTCCATCCACATTGGTCCAATTTTGTACTGTTTCGTCTCTGAAATTTGTGTAACTAGCCCATGCTCGATTAGAGAGTTAAGTAATCTATGTACTGTACTAACTGGGAGATGTGTTCTGTCCGCTATATCAGAAATGGCCCAATACTCTTTTTCATTAGTAGAATTTAATAACTTTATAATACTTATCGCTCGATCAATGGACTGTACCATAACTCACCTCTACTTCACTTGTAATATGTTAGCACGCTCAATTACCTATCAATTTAACAAACATTCGAAATGAAATCAATCTATTTATTTAATTTTCTAAAAATAAAAATATGTTGCGAACAATAATTTGAAAGCGTAAACAAAAAAATATTGACTTTTCTTTTTAATTATCTGAAAATTATAACAAGATTTCACATCACGGAATATATTCCACAATACGGAAAAACATCAAACTTTATTCTATCAACTACGAAAGTGAGGAAAACAATGGCGCAAGTAAATAATACAAACAATGAATTAAAACGTACGATGAAAAGTAGACACTTATTCATGATTGCACTCGGTGGTGTGATTGGAACGGGATTATTTAACGGATCTGGTTTTATTATAAGTCAGGCTGGACCTGGTGGATCCGTACTTGCCTTTATGGCCGGTGGATTATTAATGTATTTCGTTATGCTATGTCTTGGTGAACTCGCTGTAGCCATGCCTGTTTCGGGGTCTTTCCAGGAATATGCCACTAAGTTTATCAATCCTGCAACTGGCTTTACAATCGGATGGTTATATTGGTTAAGCTGGGCGAATACGACCGGCCTTGAATTTACAACTGCCGGCATTACAATGCAGCGCTGGTTTCCTGATATTCCTGTTTGGGTTTGGTGTTTAATATTTGGCGTTACAATCTTCACGATTAACGCACTATCTGCTCGTAGTTATGCAGAAACAGAATTTTGGTTTTCAAGTATAAAAGTATCTGCCATTATCGCTTTTATTATTCTTGGCGGCGCCGCTATGTTCGGTTTAATTGATTTAAAAGGCGACGAACCAGCTCCGCTATTATCAAATTTCGTAAATCATGGTGGTTTATTCCCAAATGGACTTGCAGCTATTCTATTAACAATGGTTACAGTCAATTATTCCTTCCAGGGTACAGAACTTGTCGGAATCGCAGCAGGTGAAAGTGAAGATCCAGCAAAAACTTTACCTCGTTCTATTAGAAATATTATATGGCGCACGATGTTTTTCTTCGTCTTAGCAATCTTTGTTCTTGTTGCTTTAATTCCTTGGGAAGAAGCAGGATTAACAAAAAGCCCGTTCGTTGCTGTTTTTGATAATATCGGTATTCCATATGCAGCTGATATTATGAACTTTGTTATTCTTACAGCTGTTCTTTCTGTCGCAAACTCAGGACTTTACGCGGCAACTCGTATGCTTTGGTCATTATCAAAAAATGAAATGGCTCCAGCCTTTTTAAAGAAATTATCATCACGAGGAATACCTCTAAACGCTTTAATTATGACAATTGCTATTTCTGCTTTTTCTCTTTTAACAAGCGTTGTAGCAGCTGAAACTGTTTACTTATGGTTAATTTCTATTTCGGGCGTCATAACAATCATTGTTTGGATGTCAATTTGTGTTTCTCAATTCTTTTTCCGTAAACATTATGTAGCAGACGGTGGAAAATTAGAAGACTTAAAATTTAAAACGCCACTTTACCCACTTGTACCAATACTTGGTTTTGGACTGTATGGCATTATATTAATTAGTCTTATCTTTATCCCTGAACAACGACTTGGAATCTATTGCACTGTACCGTTTATCATTTTTTGCTACACGTACTATCACTTTAAAGTGAAGAAAAGAATTGCTACTAACACTCGTAGTGAAAGTAAAATTAGCGAAACTATGTAATACTATACTTATATATAAAAGACCGCACATAGCTTTTACCTTATGTGCGGTCTTTTATCCTTCTAATTCGCTTTAAAATTATACAATGGCTTAATAATGTGTTTTATATCTATCGTTTCTTTTGTATTTTCTATAATTTCATCCATTGGCTTATATACCATTGGTGCCTCGTCAATTGTACTTTCTACTACTGATGTAGTCCAAACCTCTGTCATCGTATTTTGAAATTCCTCTAAACTCAATGATTCTTTAGCCTTCTTACGACTCATGATACGTCCTGCCCCATGCGGACCAGAAAAATTCCAGTCTGGATTACCTTTACCAAATGCAATAATTGAACCATCTCTCATGTTAATTGGAATAATGACTCGTTCATCTTTCTGAGCTGAAATAGCACCTTTTCGTAGAATCATATTTTCTATGTCAATATAGTTATGTATTGTAGTAAATTGATCTGTAATTTTCCAGTCCATTTTCGTAACAATTTCATCAATCATTGCTTTACGATTTAACGCCGCATATTTTTGGGCAATATTCATGTCATTCATATAATCTTTGAATCCTTGCCCTTCTAAATAAGCTAGTTCTTTACGAATCTTTGGCTTCTGAATTTCACGTAAAGTTTCTTGTATTTCTTTTGCTCTCCCCTCTTTCATTAATCTCTTAATAATTTCATCTTTCATTGATGTAACATCAATGAGTTGTTCATATGCGAGGTTTTGGTAATACTCTGCTATTTGTTTACCTAAATTACGAGAACCACTATGAATGACAATATATACATTACCTTTATCGTCCTCATTCAATTCGACAAAATGATTTCCTCCCCCAAGTGTACCTATACTTTTTTGAGCGCGTTGTAATGTAAATGGAGCTCTCACACCATCAAAATCAATCATTTTTGAGAATCGATGTTCTTTATCTCGTATACGAAAACCACTTGGAACGAATTTACGAATTGTTTCGTCTAAGTAATCGAAATTAATTTCTTCTTTTTTCTTATCAATTACAACAACTTCCATCCCACACCCAATATCTACCCCTACAAGATTAGGAACAATTTTATCTTGTATTGTCATTGTTGTCCCAATCGTACAACCTGCTCCTGCATGTGTATCTGGCATAATACGAATTTGACTATCCTTTACAAATTCTTGGTTACAAAGATCAACAATCTGCCCTATCGCAGTCTCATCAACGTTATGTGTAAAAATTTTCGCTTCATTGTATTTTCCTTGTAATTTCAACATCTTTCATTTTCCCTTCCTTTTGAAAGAATTATTTTATTACGTTGTTTCTGTTCTTATCATTACTCTCATCCACCTTCTGCTTTCCATTATATATGCACGATATCCATCACAGTAATAAAAAAATATGATGATTATTCTTGTTTACATAATATATTTACCGTCTCTTTATGTTTATACCTACACATGTATTTTTCCACGTCCCCGATATCAGTTATACATAACAAAAACTCCCCTTACATCGATAATGATTAAGGGGAGTTTTATAGCCGATGAATTTATAGTTCCGATTTCACCCGGACAGAAACATTATTTTTAATTATATTTTTGACTTCTTTAAAGCTAACAAAATTGTTACTTTTCTCATCCCAAAGACGGAAACGAAGTGAACGCAAGCTTGTAGCAAGTGTAATCGTTGGTACATTTTTTAACGGAAGCGTATTATTGTGTGCCTCTTCTAGTTTATAGTTAGGTACTCTTGGACTTAAATGGTGAACATGATGGAATCCAATATTACCAGTTAAGAATTGCAAGATTTTTGGAAGTTTATAAAATGAACTTCCTTCCACAGCCGCTTTCACATATTCCCAATCTTTATCTTCTTCAAAATAAGAATCCTCGAATGTGTGCTGTACGTAAAACAGCCAAATCCCTACTGAACCTGCAATTAAGAATATCGTACCATGTACTAATAGGAACGATTGCCATCCTATTGCCCAGCAAAGTATAGCTACTACGGCAACAATTATAATATTCGTCAAATACGTATTCATACGTTCTTTCTGTCTTGCACCTTTTCGGTTAAATCTATTTTTAAGCAAGAATACATAAATCGGACCTAAACCAAACATAACGAATGGATTGCGATATAAACGATATGCTAAACGAAGTCTAAATGGCGCAGCTACATATTCATCCACTGTAAGTGTCCAAATATCTCCTGTACCTCTCTTATCTAAATTACCACTTGTAGCGTGATGAATTGCATGATCATGCCCCCATTGATCAAATGGGAATAACGTTAACACACCCATACATGTCCCTACTATTCTATTTGCACGTCGACTTTTAAAGAATGAATAATGGGTACAATCATGAAAAATAATGAAAATTCGTGTCATAAAACCAGCAGCTAACAGAGATGGAACTACTGCTAACAGATAAGAAACGGACAAACTTTTATAAGCGAGGTACCATAAAATAATAAACGGCACGACTGTGTTAATAAGTTGCCACACACTTTTTTTAATTGTTGATTTTTCATAAGGGGCAACTTGTTTTTTTAAATTTTTAGTTTTTTCTAATGTCATTTTTTTAATTCCCTTCCTTTATGTTGCTAATTCATATTATAGCATACTATTAGTATCAGGTGTTAAAAGTAGATGTAATAAATATTATTATATACTATAAAATTCTCTTTTTTCTTACTCAATACTTACAAATTACTTACTCCCCAAATAGCGCTATAATTGGACAAATGGAGCGTTTTATTTATAAAATGAACTTCTACAAACTTTTTCACAAGCAGAAAAGAGCTGCCATAAGTCAGTTTCACCGGCTTATGGCAGCTCCTCTTCATTTCATTTTATTTTATCGATGGATCCAAACTGCACCTGCAGACTTGTCTTCAGCTTGACCTACTACTTCAAACTTCAATCCTAGTTTAGGTAACTTACGTCCCGCATCTGGAATAACGCTGTTGATGTATTGCTTAGAATCATCAAATTTTGCAACTCCTGGTAATCCTTTATAGTCAAAGATACCGCGAGTTGGTGAATTTACTTTCCATGCTGGCGTTTGATCAAATGAGAATGCCGCATCGGCAATTTGATAACGTGTACTGCTCTTCACAGTAGGTTGTCCGTTTAATGTTCCTACGATTGCCTCTGGATGAGAATCTACTACTCCAAGGAACCCTTCACCTGGATGAACGCCTACCCAGTTATCTGTAAAGCTTTGATCCGCATACCATACAACCATTCCTGTATTAAATACTGGACCACGTGCATATTGTAATGCAGTATCAGACCCGGCGTAATTACGCCACTCGATATAGTAGTTATGTTTCTTCTGTTCAAATCCGTTAGACACAGTAAATCCTTTTAATGTCATTGCTGGCTGGCCTTCTGCGTCATCAGAGAAAACAACTTTTCCATCTACAGTTAATGCTGCATTGTCTAACGCAAATCCTTTATATGCTACTGCAATATCTGTTACATACTCAAATTGCAGTTTTACTTTCTTTCCTTTGAATTGATTTAAATCATATGATTTATCAATCCACTTACCATCCGTTGTATCTATACCGCCTTTTACATCTTTTTCGCCCATTCGATCAATGCGTGTCTTCGTTCCATCTTCTGCAATCGCATATACGTCAAGGAAATCATACTTCGCTTCCAGTTCGTAAAATGCCTTATAATCGAACTTAGCATCCGTTGCAGTCGTTAAGTCAAATACTGGTGTCTCAAGTGTTGTATGAATATCATTTCCTTTCGTGCTGTAATAAAACTTCTTACCAAATGCTGACTCAATATTTTTTATATCTTTGTCTGGCAAGTTAACACGAATGATTCCTGGTCGTTTTGATTTTGTCACACTTTGATCTAAATATGTTGCAGTACCGATTCCCGTACGAAGTTTATCATAATCTACCTCAACAATATTCGCCCAGTTCCCCTTCATATTTTTTTGGAAAAACTCTTTATTTTGCGGTGAGAAACTTGTTGGCTCTGTACCTGCAATTTTTCCAGCCCAGCTACCGCCGCTCATTAGAGACCATGATTCAACTGGTTCACCTTGTCCTGAATACTTTGTATCATATTCATCTGGCAAGCCTAAATCATGACCATACTCATGTGCAAACACACCAACCGCTCCGTCTTCTGGCTCGATTGTATAATCGTATGCAGCCATCTTTCCGCCCCAGTTCGAAACAGAAGATTTTGTCCCATCAATCGCATATGGCTTCGACCCTAGTTTTGAACGATGAGACCAAATTGCATCATCTTTCAATTTACCACCGCCAGCTTCTTGACCCACGCCTGCATGTACTACCATTAAATGATCGATGATTCCATCTGGCTCATTTTTATTTCCATCACCATCTTGATCGTATTGATCAAATTGGTCATAATCTGCTAAATTGATACCTTTTGCTACTGCTGCTTTTAATGCTTCTTTCACAAAATCTTTTGGGCCTAAAGGACCTTTGTTGTCATGACCAGTTCCCGCATCAGCACCATAATCTGACGCTTTTCCTGGAACAGTAAGCCATTCTGTTACAGTTCCATCAACTGTGTAGCTTCCGCCAGATTGTTCTTCATAATATTGTTTAAATGTATTAATCTTCGATCCATCAAATAACGTAAATGGCTCATTACCAAATAACATTTTTTGATAATGTTCACGATTAAAGTCCTTAGAATACATATACCCCGGTTCTTGATCGATATTATTATGCTTAAAATCGCTAAATTCTACGAGTAATACAAGTACTTTATCTTTTCGAACAGCCCCATTGTACTCAGCTTGCTTCGCTGGTGTAGTCGGTACTTTTCCATTTAATTTTCCTGGGTTCAATCCTGGACCTTGCCCAGCTACTGGTCCTACTTCGGATTGCTGCGCCTGTTCATTTTCCTTCATTTTTGCATCTTTTACTTTTTTCATAAAATCTGAAGCTTCTTGCGTAAGATTATCTCCTGTCAAGATTTCTTTTCCAGGGTTTTCCCCTTTCTTTTTCTCAACATATTTTTCGACAGCCTTTGATGTCTCAGCTTGTGATGCAGATTGATCGATTACTCCCCGTTGCTTCAGCGCTTCTGCCAAGCGTTCCTCTGGTATTAAATGCTCATCAATTGGTAGAGATGGTGGCGTATCAGCATACGCTGCATGACTTCCAAAAGCAAACGTACTACTTAGCACTGCTGCTGTTGTTAATACCGCTAAAGGTTTTAATTTCTTTTTCTTTTTCAATGTATTTCCTCCCCAGTGTCTGCAAATTATCGATTTTTGCCGATAGCAATATAATATTCGTTATAATACGAATATTCAATCTTTTTAAAACACTGAAATGTTGAGAAATATTTTTTCTAGGATGAAAAACATAAAATAGGTAAATTTACAGGAAGTTCACTCTAGAATTTGCGGTTCTCTTTCCTCGTTTTTTCGAATGAAATCTCACCTATACAAAAATGCCAATTCCTAAGTAGTAGCTAAGGAATTGGCATTTTTTTAACGAGAATGCTTTATGAATAAACGACTTGCTTCTTCTGGTACATAGAACTTACCATTGCTTTCTACAACAACACTTCCTAGTTCATAATCTTTATTCTTAATACGAATTATATTTTTGTTAACAAATAATTGAGCTGTTACATTATTATGTTTTACTATGAGTACAGGATTCGCTACATCAGTTTTATCTATTGTTACAGTTGCACCATTCTGCTTAAAAGCTAATTCACTCTCTACAAACAATTTTTTTGTTACTTCTTCTAAGTTAAAGCCCATCGCTTTCGCTATTGTCTTTGCAACGTCTGTGTTTTGAATCAAACCAACTGGCTTTTGAGGACCGTATGAATATAAAAACACATCCTCACCAGTATGTCCTCCTGTTGTGAAGCCTATGTTCGCACGGTTAGCCAATAATGTAGTGAAAATTGGACCTACATCTATTTTCTTTTTAACCACTTTTAACCTTTCTTTTTCATCATAAGTTAAATTGTCCAACCCGTATAATTTAGCTACCTCTTCTACATTGGATATATCAGACTTCAAATTATTGATAGTCCCTTCAAGTGTCATTTTCGCTTTTTTCAACGGATCAATATATGCAGAGACCGGCGTAGTATTATAACCTTTTGTCGTATTCATATTGCCAATAGAAATACCGCTGTTACCATGGTCCGCTACGGCTATTAGCATCGTATTACCATCTTTTTTTGCAAATCTTAATGCTTCTGCAACTGCATGATCAAATGCTAACACATCACTAATCATCCCAATTGGATCATTCACATGTGCCGCCCAATCTGGCTTACTTCCTTCCACAAATAAAAAGAACCCATCTTTATCTTTTGATAACGTTTGAATGGCTTTTTCCGTCATTTGCGAAAGTGTTGGTTGCTCCGGATTTGTTGCTTCACGATCCATATCAAATGCTAAGGCATTATGTGAGAAAGAGCCCCAAATTTTATTAGATTTAGATTTCAATAATGCCTCTTTCGTTTCAATAAAGTCGTAGCCTTTATTTTGAATCACTTTTACTAAATCTTCACCATCTTTTCGAATCCCACTATCTCTCTCAGGTAGAAGTGCCGCTTTTCCCCCGCCTAATACGACATCTATATTTTGATACACTTGTTGCTCCGCAATTACGTCAAAATGCTTGCGGTTTACATGGTGAGCAGAGAACCCAGCAGGAGTAGCATGCTGAATTTCAGCTGTAGCAACAATTCCAGTTGCGCGACCAGTACGTTTCGCACCTTCTAAAACATTGGCAACTGGACGTAACTTGTCCTCTTCTTTTATTGATTTTAAGCCAGGTGAACTCACAATAGTAGGTAATACCCCTACATATCCAGAATTCGATTTATTCCCCGTCGCTAAAGCTGTAGCTGCTGGAGCTGAGTCTGTTATAGCTGATTCCGCCGAATATGTACGAACTCCTCCTGTTACAATTTCATCTAATGCAAGTAGTTTCCCTTTATACAAGCGAGCTAATGTAGTTGCTGAAGAACTCGTTCCGTCCATAACCATTATGATTACATTTTTCGGTTGTCGTTCTACTTTTTTCACTTTCGCTTCCACCGTATGATCATCCATCATACTTTCAGTACATAACATACTTAGTGTGATCGTTCCTACTAACAGTAACTTCTTCATCTTTAAACCCAATACAAACATGATTGCGCCTCCATTAGTTTCACATTCATTTACATACAAAATTCTGACTGCCTACATATGTTTTATTAGTTCCCAATTTTTATAAAGCTAACAATAGTAACTTTCTTATTCATTACATCTCGGTATAGTTCATCTATCTTATAAAGAAGATTTTTCATTATTAACTTGTTAAACAATAAATCCCCAATTGAATTAAATAAAAATTTATTGTTTAACAATAAATTTCGTGGTAAATTAATAAGATATTAAATAAATGAGGTGCTTTTTATGAAACAAGGATCAACACTTTTCTTAAAGACAGCTGTGATTCTAATGGGTATCCCTGTTCTTGCTATGTGCATTTTTTTAGTCCCTAACATAGGGAATTTCGCTGCTAAATTATATCCGGAAATGGCATATATTAAATATCTTGTATTTATCAATTTATACGCGACAGCAATACCTTATTACTTCGCACTGTACCAAACATTTAAGCTTTTAAACTATATTGATAAAAACAACGCATTCTCAGAGCTGTCTGTTAAAGCTTTAAAAAATATTAAGTACAGTGCACTAGCAATTAGTGTATTATATGTATTAGGTATGCCACTTTTCTATCTTGTGGCAGAGAGAGATGACGCCCCTGGTATTATTATTATTGGAATGATTATAATTTTTGCTTCAATGGTAATCGCGGTCTTTGCTGCCGTTCTCCAAAGACTATTAAAAGATGCGATAGATATAAAATCAGAAAATGATTTAACGGTCTGAGGTGAATAATATGGCAATTATTATTAATATTGATGTAATGTTAGCGAAAAGAAAAATGAGTGTAACAGAGCTTTCGGAGAAGGTTGGAATTACAATGGCTAACCTTTCGATCTTGAAAAATGGTAAAGCAAAAGCAGTCCGTTTTTCAACTTTAGAAGCCATTTGTAAAGCATTAGAATGCCAACCTGGGGATATTTTAGAATATCAACCGGAAGAAAGCGAATAAAAAGAGTCCTTCATACGAGAAGGACTCTTTTTATTGCACATTACGGCGCAAAACTAATTTGACCAGTAAACAATAAAATAATTGCGATGATCCAAAATATAAAAAATGATGAGGATAGTATTAACGAAAGAATAGCAATCCCCTTCTTCTCTGTTTTTTTCATCATCGTTATGATAGAAAGTATGATACCTGCAACTGTTAGGGCAACGGTAATATAATCTCCCGCTATATTACCTGCATTCGCTATCCTTGTTGGCGTTATAAAAACGAATAGAAAACATAAAATGCCGATAAGTAAACATATATAGCTTATTTTACTGTACTTCTTTTTAGGACCTATTTCAGTTTTCATACTAATCCCCCCTTCTATATAGCTATAAGTTCATATTAGCACAAATAACCATAATTTGGTTAAATCAAAAAAAGAGATACAGCAGAACTTCCACTGTATCTCTTTTTTATTTAATAAATAAACCTGCTATTTCTTCTTTGTCATTATAAGTTATAATATATGTCCGTTGTTCTTTACTATATTTCGCTACAAGAATCACAGTATATAAATCATCTTTTTCTTCAATCGATTGTTTTTCAATTTTTTCGAACGTACCAGCTTTCTCAATTACAGGTGTAAGATCTTTCATTTTTTCTTCTGGTAATCCAGCTTTCATTTTACTATCAAATTTTTCATGCACTTCTTTATACTTTGCTTCATTTAATAATGATACAGTTTCTTCCGCTTTCGGAATAAATTTTTTAGACGTATTTTCATCTACTTTATTACCGGTACATGCTGCAAGTGCAAACGCCGCGATAGCACTTATAATAATAAGTAACATTCTTCTCATTTTAATACACCCTTTCTTTTTAGAATGAAACTATAACTAAAAGTGAGTAACGCAAAAATTGCTATTGAAACTTCTGACATAATAATCCCAATTTCCCCTGGCACATATAGCGATATAATGCCAGCTAATGCATTTACAGTCCCATGGATGAGAATTGCATACACAACATAACGAAATTTCTTTTGGACGACAGCTTGCAGTACAATGAAGGAAAGCCCAACATGTAATACCATCGCAAAAATACGCTCAATACCGCCGAAATAGTAACTGTCACCATTTTGAATGACTGTTTGTGATAATAATAGGGATATTACTGGGATACCGACTATCAACACCGCCTCAATACCACCATGCCCTGCTCCAAATAAAAAACCAGACTGCCAATCTCGTTGCTTCATAAAATAACGCATTGCGATAAAACGAGCTATCTCTTCAAAAATTCCAGCTGATATACTAAGCAAAACTGCAAATAGTATAGGCTGCATAACAGAAAACATTTGAAAACCTGTGCTAGTTCCATTTAAATAATTTAGCATTGGTATGCGAATCAATATTTGTGATACAACAAAAGCCAATACCCCTAACATATATGGAATATAGCGTTTCTTCCAAAAAGCATATAAAAGTGCTATAAGCGGTAAACCAAAGCTAATCATTGTTGTAAAAATAAGACCATTCATCTCGCTTCACCTCTTACTTGAAGTGTATAAAATTGAGTGAAGAAAGTATGTAGTTATTTCTTATTCGGTTTCCTTTTCATCATAGATGGTCATTTCATCTCATTTAATATAAATGTTTGTGTGAAATAAGGACTTACATAAGTTGTTTCTAACGTCGCATTATTTGTTTTATTTATGATTCGTTTTAATGAGAATAGCCCGTACCCTCTAGCACCTTCTTTACTTGAATGGTTTTTCTCATAAATTTTTTGTAAATCAATCGCTTCACCCTTTGAACTATTACGCACGATAAAATATTGTCGTGAATCCATTTCAAAGAATGCGATTTGTAATATCTTTTCCTCACTACGTACTGCTTCCTCAATTGCATTATCTACTAAAACTGAAATGATACGAATAAATGAAATAATCGTCATCGAAACACTTTCAATGTTCTCTGGTATATCAAGCAGTACTTTTATTTGTTGCTGCTGAGCAGTGCTAACTTTTGCTCTTAATACGCTTCTTACTTCAGGAATTTGTATGCGAGATAATTTTGCGATATCAAGTTCATGATCATTTATTGTTTTTAATGTGGGAGCAATAACATCGTAGTACACTTGCTCAATTTCTTTTACATTTTTTGTACGTATTCCCTCTTCTAACGATAGTAATACATTCATATAATCATGACGGAAACTAGCAAGCTCATCATGCATATCCTCTAATTTCTCCACATAATCTAATAACTCTTTATCTAAACGTTTTTCATGCTCTTCTCGTAACTTTTCTTTCGATAAATGTGAGCTTATTAGTACGATGATTAGTAATAATAAAAAAATAATAATCGCTGAATTATAACTTACTTCACTGTATTGTTGATTTATTTTTGCTAAAAACTCAGTTGACGGCTGAGTTAAAATTAGTTCAATAATAAACCCGATAATTAATAATATATAAGTTACATAGTATAACGGACTACTTACTATATATTGAGCGATTTTTTGAATTCTTTTACGCGCTACTAAAATACCGATAAAAGTAAGGATTGATACGATAAGATGAATAATACTACCTGTCCATAAATATAAATTGAATGGCGTTAACATAAAGATTTTCATCCCTAAATCTAATAGCAACATTTTCACTAACGTTATAATCACCATACTCACCAGTGCAAAATATAAATTATGCTTAAATTTTAATTCATTTTGCATTAATCCTAAACTTATTAAAAATAACACAATCGTACTATTCAACTCTGGATATCTCGTTACTGTTACGACTATAGCAAGTAAAATAATGAATACCGTACTTAAAGCTATCAACATTCTAACTGACAATCTGTTGTATCGGATTAATTGTATATATAAAAACGCGTGACACATACTAGTAAGCAGTATTGCAAATAAATCATAAATATACATTACATCTCACCCTTTAATATGTTACGTACTTTACTCACTAAACGACGTGATACCGGAATACGTTTCCCGCTTTTTAAAACTATCATTTTTTGCTTCGCATCGTAAGAAGACATCTGCTTCGTATTCACGATATATGATTGATGACACCGAAATAAACGTTCATCGATTATTTCAATTTCCTTTAAAGTTCCATAAAAATAAACGATTCGATCTAATGTGACTAATGCTAAACGGTGCGGTTCATCAGTCATAACATATTCAACTTCATAAAAAGGAATCCGCACAGTGGCATTACTATTTTCAACGATAAAGTCATCGGACGGAATAATATGCTTATTTCTTGCTTCATATTGAAGTAAACATTGTTCAAAAACTTTATATCTCTCCTCATATGACGACCCTTTATCAATAAAAGTTAATGCTGATACCATGTATTGATATGAAATAGGTGCAAATTCAGAATGTGTCGTTACAAACACAATAATTCCTTGCGTATCATACTTTCGTATTTCTTGCGCCACTTGTAACCCTTTTCGCTCTTCTCTTTTTATCTCTATATCTAAAAAATAGATTGGGACATACTTCGCCTTTGGAATATTAGTAATAATGTTTTCACTCTTACTAGTTACCTCAATAAAATCAAAAGGCAACATATATTTCTCACAAATCTCTTCAACTAACCGCTTCATTTGCTGCGCCTGTATGACATCATCTTCTAAAATAAAAATACTCATGTGATCACTCGCTTTATTGAAATCTTTTCATCTATAGATTTATCTATAAATATATAATTCAAATTATAATAATATTCTCCTTCTCATTAATTGAAATAATTAATCTGCTATTACATAGAGAAACCTCAACTTTTCAAACAAAAAGTTGAGGTTTTCTTCAAATCAATTTATAACTAAATCCGCCCTATCCTTCGGCGATTCCATTTCTAAGTAATAATCCTCTGCCTTCCAATACCTATTTTGAAACTTCGAAAGTTTCTTTTGGGTCTCTTCGCTTTCCCACAGAAAACGTGTCTCTCTTGGACAATCCAAGTACACCATATAATGAAAGAAATCTCTCCATTCTTTTCGCTGTAGAAAAACGCCTTCAATTACAATTACACCTACTATGGGGATCTGTACTTTTTTCATTTCACATGTATCTGTGTCATCATAATAAAACGGTAATTTCAATTTTGTTTCATATTGTAACTTTCGAAAAAACTTCTGCCGAAGCCACTCAATATCCCATTGCAAATAATAATACTCATACCATTCTTCATAGCCAGTATGATATCGTTTATTACGTTCTACTATATGATCATCAATATGAAAAATATGGAACGGAACGCCTTCTTGTTTCATGTTTTCTTTTAAATTTGCAACGAATGTCGTTTTACCAGATCGACTTAAACCATCTATACCTAGAATGAACCTATTTTCTTTATGTTTCTTCATTATATTTATAAGCTCATTTGTACTCATTACTTCTTCCACTCTTCTTTTAATAACGAGTATAAAATGGTATCATGAGCAACTCCATTTTGAATCATATGTTTTCGAAGTAATCCTTCTTCTTGAAATCCTGCTTTACTTAATAACTTTTGAGAAGCTTTATTTTCTACATATACGACAGCAGCAATTCTTATAAGTTGCAACGTTTCAAACCCGTAAGCTAAAATCGCCTGTAACGCTTCCGATGCGTATCCTTGTCCCCAATATGTATCGTCTAATTCATAACCAATTTCAGCTCGCTTATGATGATGGTTAATTAAATGAAAACCGCACGTTCCGATTAATTGGCCCGTCCCCTTTTTCTCTATTCCCCAGCGAAATACACTTCCCTCTTCATAACGATTTTTAAACGTTTGAATCGTTGTTTTCGCTTGCTCAATATTTTCGAAAGAATCCATTCCGAAATAACGTATAACAGACTCTTTTGAAAAATAACGGAACATCGTTTCTGCATCTAACAGCGTTAATTCTCTTAATTGTAAACGTTCTGTTTCTAGTTTCGGAAACCCCATCTCTTTTTCTCCTTCTATTCTAATGAACTGCAAATTTCAATATAATTCCCATCTGGATCAGCAATATATGCAATGGTTTGCCCCCACGGCTTTACAATTGGTTCAACTAAAACCGTAATACCTTGTTCTCTAAATTGCTCAATCGTTTCTTGTACATTTTCAACAACGAATCCCAATTCAAAATGGGAAGATTGTAACTCACCTTCTGTAAGTGGTAGTCCCGTTAATTCTTTTACGTCTTGCCGCGTATTCATCGCTAATATGGTAGTACCCGTATTAAATTCAATATATGTACCATGCTCTGCTTTTATAGGTAACTGTAAAATATCTTTATAGAATTTTAAACATTCCTCAAACTTTTCTACGTATAAAATGATGTACTTCATCTTCAAATCCATTATTAATCCCCCTTTATATCCATCCCTAAAATTTCGACAAAAGCCTTATAAAAACCTTGTTTCCTATAGTAACGAGCACAAAAAAATGAGGCCGATTTCTCGGCCCCCCAGCTTATTGGCATAAAACAGGAGATTTGGTTTGGACATAACCAGTTCGTACTCTTATTATATTTTATTTTTTCTGAATTTTAAATACATTAAACACCTATTTATATTGAGAAAGTTTTTTTACTTGCATAAAATTAATGAGTTTAAGAAATGCTACAAATGGAGGTGTATACATATGGAACCAATGCTATGTCCAAGTTGTAAAACGAACCGTACCCGCTTTAATATTCTTGAGCAACAAGTAAAACCAGTCAAATTAAATCCACAAACTGGTCAAGTAGAAGAAGAATACACAAATGAAACGATGAATGCTTTTCATATGGCTTATCAAGGACCTACTTATCGCGTCCAATGTGCTGTATGCGGACTCGTTGAAAATCCTGAACAATTTATTAAACCTGCGCAAAATCAGTCTTTCTAATAATGTCATTACTATCCCTTGTAGAAAAATTTTTTTCTATAGGGGATTTTTTCTTTAAATACGGTAATAAAAAACGTATCTCTTCCTTATTATATTATACCTTAAACTTTACACTCTTTTATTAATGTTCATAAAAAGGAGAATTACCAAATAATGCTAATATATAAATAACTTTAACTGGTGATTATTATTGAGAATCATTTCTTTTTCGTTTATGATTTTTTAGTTTAATTACTTGTCTTGGTGTTGCAATTGGTATTTCTACAACGCAATTATACATTTTTTATTATATAAAAATGAGTGAACAAATTATGTTTATATAGAGACAAAAGAAGTTGATTCCGGTATTTAGTATTTAACCTCTTCTCTCATCAACTTCTTTTAAACTCCACTCTTTATTATAATATTTCACTTTTTAATTTCTTGATTTTCCAAGAAAGTCTTATAAAGAAGTACATCCACATACCACCTGTAAGACCGGTCATAACTTTCGCCCACATTGGCACTCTTGATTCCATCGGGCTTAAAAACAGATTATACATTGATGGTAATAAACTTGCTGATATAATAACAAGGAATAACAATAATTCATTTAGTTTTTGTATCCTCGTCTCCTTTTCTGAGTAAATATCAGGCAATTCATTTACTTCTTCTACTTCTTTACAAAAATAATTCCATCTTGTGAAACTTGTTACGCGTTTCCAACCTGACATTTCGTATATTTCGAAATACTCTTGTTGTTGTTCTTTCGAATCTCTATAAACCAATCTAAAATCAGCTTTGTACATTACATCTTTTGGCTCCGTTTTCTGAAACGTATACATTAAATTATATTTTTGTAATGCCCAACCTTGCTGATGCATCTTTCGTAAAAAAGCTTCTTCTTTTTCTAAATTCCATGCCATAAAAAATTTGAATACCCTTTTTGTCTCCATCTTCCATTCACTCCCCTAATATACTATTCCCATTCCTTACAGATCGTTGCAACCTGTTATACTCTAGCTCTAACACTTCTTTACCAAGTGGCGTTAACTCATAGCACTTCTTTCTATCTGTTGAGGCAACTTCAACAATTAATTTCTCTTTTAATAACTTCGTCGTATTCCCGTATAAAGTTCCAGGACCGAGCTTTACTTCTCCATTTGTCATCTCTTCTACCAATTGCATAATTCCATATCCGTGCATTGGTTTCACTAGTGATAACAATATGTAATATGTCGCCTCAGTTAACGGAATATATTTTCTCGCTTTCGTATTCATTATAACCACCTCCGATACATCGCCTCATGATATATCGACTCACGATACATCGTATACCGATATTATATATTCATATTCCAAAATATGCAAGAGTATAATTTAATAACTGAATATTTATTTCTTTGAATTGAAAAACCATATAAATTTTCTGAATAATTTGTTAAAATATAGAAATATCCGTTTATATTTTGAAAGGAATGATACATATGATAAATAAATTGAAAGAAAATATAGGTTCAGTTTTTGTAGGTAAAGAAAATGTTATAGATCTATTAATCGTTTCCTTGCTTGCTGACGGTCATGTACTTCTTGAGGATGTACCTGGTACTGGGAAAACGTTACTTGCGAAAACCCTTTCAAAAAGTATTGGCGGTAATTTTTCTCGCGTTCAATTTACACCGGATGTACTTCCGAGTGATGTGACAGGTATTGAATATTTCAATCCGAAAACGAGCGAATTCGAGTTAAGACTCGGACCAGTCGTGGCAAACATTCTACTGGCAGATGAAATTAACCGTGCAATGCCGAGAACACAGTCTAGTTTATTAGAAGCGATGGAAGAACGACAAGTGACGCTTGAAAAGCAGTCAACTCCTCTTCCAAAACCGTTCTTTGTTATTGCGACGCAAAATCCAATTGAATCACAAGGAACGTTCCCTCTTCCAGATGCACAGCTTGATCGCTTTTTAATGACAATTTCTATAGGTTATCCGAATCCTGGAGATGAACTACAAATGATGCGACGTTTTCGTAACGATGCACCACTAGAAAGTGTCACATCTGTTATTACTTTAGATGATATTTTAGAGGCACAGAAACAAGTAAAAGAGATTTTCGTATCCGAACCGTTAGAACATTACATTATTAAACTTGCTCATGCTACAAGAAATCATGATTATATCGCTAACGGTGTAAGTCCACGTGCCACATTAGCTTTAGTACGTGCTGTTCAAGCTTTAGCCTTTTTACGCGGGAGAGAATATTGCACACCAGAAGATATACAATTGTTAGTTCCTTCTGTTTGGAATCACCGTATCATCTTATCAATGGAAGGCGCATTACGTACGACAAAAAATGAAATGATGCAAAAGATTTTAAAAGAGGTTGACGTACCAGTGGAGATTGAGCAAACATGAATGGACAGCGCGTTGTAACTGTACCTTTATTTTTTCAACTTCATATTATTCAACTATCTGTTCCAGGCGCGATACTATTTACATTTTTTATGCCG
Source organism: Bacillus cereus group sp. BfR-BA-01350 (assembly GCF_022663775.1). Lineage (NCBI taxonomy): Bacteria > Bacillati > Bacillota > Bacilli > Caryophanales > Bacillaceae > Bacillus > Bacillus cereus group sp. BfR-BA-01350. The sequence continues at coordinate 191,179 of NZ_JAKUGD010000002.1, read as the reverse complement.
CAACGAATCATTATGTTTTTCTTTTTCTTCTACTATTTATTTGCGATTTTCATTTATAAATATGTCGCATATATAGAAAAACAGTTTCAATTGCTAAACGAGAAACAAACAACTCGTTTATTTCCTAATGAATCTGGACAGTTTTTTATTCATTTAAAAAATGGAGCAAACATACCACTCGTTAACGGTGTTTGTTATTTTCATTTAGATCCGTCCCTACTACCGAATAAAGATCAAGGAATTGAACAAATATCGAAAACGTTATTCTCTTTTCCTTTTTCACAACCTGCTCATTCAGCGCAAAAATGGGATTTATCATTAACTGCAACGAAGCGTGGCGTGTTCCAAATTGAACAATTCGAATGTGTTTTGAAAGATCCTTTTCATTTATTATCTGTACATTTACCTGTATTTGATAAATTAAGAACTGAAATTATTGTGTATCCATCACCTAAAGAAGTAGCAGGTTTGCAAGAACTTCAGCAACTTTTAAATGGATCATATCGAACGAATTTTTCTTTTTACAATGATGAAACATCTATTATCGGTGTGAAACGGTACGAACGTGAATCTTTCCGCTCCATTCATTGGAAAGCATCTGCGAAAATGCAGGAATTACAGGCGAAGCAATATGAACCTGTTAAAAATTATAGTTGGACAATTTGTCTTTCATTAGCTGCTAATCGCGGGTTTGGTTGGAAAGATAATATAGAAGATCTTATTTCATTTGCAACATACATTTGTCAATACGCTACGAAGCATCAAATACCGTTTGAATTATTTATTAGTGTATTAGCTGAAGGTGGTCCTCTGCACTTACCATTAAATGAAGGACAAACACATTACGCAAAAGCTTTAGAGGAATTGGCACGTATTTCAGACGATAGCACACTAATTCCGAAACAAGGATTTCTCCATTATACAAATAGAAAAGGAGAACGATCGTCTACAATGATTTACATTGGCTTGCAGAAGAATGACCTCTCTCTTCTATCGCAACCTACGTTTCTCATAAATAACGAAGGGATGGTGGAAAAGCTTGAAAACTTGGCTCTATCACGTTAATGACTTTATTCTGCTGCTCCTCCTTTCGTTATTAACAGAAAGGGACGAACTTATAGCTATTACTATATTTTTAGCACTAAGCTATATTGGTGTATTTCTAATCCATACATTCACGAAGAAAAAAACAACAGGATTTGTCATACTGTTAATGACTCAAATAATCGGTTGTTCTATTTTTCTCCCGTTCTCTCTATTTGGCACAATTATGTTACCGCTTTTCTTCTTTATCGTACATGTAGTTGGACCAGGATACCCAGTTCAAAAATCGTTAGGTGGTATCGTTTGGTTTGGTGTTTCAGCTATATTTTATGCGCCTTTTCCACCACTCGGGAAACTATTACTATTAGTTATACACATTATGATTACATTTTGGTTAACTGGAGCAAATCGGAATCAACAGTTATTACGTTTCGCTTCTATTATTACGATTGGTGTAATGAGTATAATACTTATTCAAGTGTTTCCTTTCATTCGGCTTGTTTTTTCATTTATCATAGAAGCAGTTGCATTAGGGTTCGGATACGCTATCAATCCATTATTTTCAGCAGCCGTGTTAAAAGAAACAGATGATTTTTGGTCGAATAAAGGAAATCTAAAAGACCCTACAATTAAGGATGATTTGGAGCCACGTTCTTTTGATCCAACTCTTATAAATAGCATGACCATAATTGCTTGTACAGCTATCGCTATTTATGTCGTTTGGAAAATAATAAAAAAACGAAAACAATTCAGTTTACCAAATATACCTGTCTTTGAATCTACTATCATCACTGATAAAGAAGGAATGAGCCAAAAACGTTTGAAACGAAACAAACCGCCACATAACGAAATTCGAAAAGAAATTTTTAAGCTTGAGAGTAAGTTAATTCCTCCTTTAAATAGAAATCGAGGAGAAACTATTGAGGCATGGTTAGATAGAATAAATAGTGAAGAAGATGTAAATATTCAGAGTCATATTATTAGTAATGCTTATAATACAGTGCGTTATTCAAATGAGGAAAACACCGTACTTTTGTATGAATTTAAGGAAGAAATCCATAAACTCTATGCATATCAGAAGAGTTTAAAGAAAAGAAAGAAATAACACAACAAAAAGACTCCTATTTTCATAGGAGTCTTTTTATACTTCTACGTTACTTTTTAAATTGAGGCGTTTTTCCCTGCTTCAATCTCTAATGACTCTTCATGCCACCAAAGTGTTTCTTCAGGATCTTCTTTAGCAATTTGGTGTGCTTCTTTTTTCGATTCTACTGTAGGATATGAACCTTTTAGCGCACGTCCTGATGTTGTAACGAATAGTACACTAAATACAACTAATCCAATAATACTTACACCTGTTAAATAAAATGCCGGTGCAAGCGGGTTACCGGTTGCATGAACTAAGTATGAACATACAAGTGGTGTTGTACCACCAAATATCGATACAGAAATATTAAATGAGATCGAAAGTGCTCGATAACGTACATCAGTGAAAAAGAGTGATGGTAATAATGAAGGTAATGTTCCTTCATATACACTTAGGAAGAAACCTAATACGAAAATACCTGCAAATATAGCTGCAATATGCCCGTTACCTATTAGTAAAAAGGCTGGAATTGCAAATACAGTTAAACCAAGTAAACCGATTTGCACGACGCGTTTATTACCAATTTTATCACTTAATTTACCGAAATATAGTGCTAGTGGAATCATAAGTGCCATCGTAATAGAAATAATTAGTAAGCCTGTTGTTTCTTCGACTTTAAGTACTTGAGTTAGATAAGAAGGAATATACGAAAGAATCATATAATTTGTAATATTAAAGAAGGCGACAATTACTGTGCTTAATAAGAAGTCTTTTTTGTGATATTTCATAATATCCATAAATGAAAATTGTTCATTGTCTTCAGATTCCTCTTGTGCTTTTTCCATCTCTTCAAAGATGGGAGATTCATCTAAATGACGGCGTAAGTATAAACCGACCAAACCAATTGGTGCAGCTATTAAGAAAGGAATACGCCAGCCCCAGCTGAGCATTTGTTCATCTGTTAACAATAACGTCAAAATGGTAACAATTACCGATGCAGCAATGTAACCTGAGAGTGTTCCAATTTCAAGACCACTACCGAGTATACCACGCTTTTTATCTGGAGAAGATTCTGCGATATAAACCATTGCTCCTGAATATTCGCCGCCTGTAGAGAAGCCTTGAATCATTCGGGCAACTAAAAGTAGTATTGGTGCCCATACACCAATTTGTTCATAGGTTGGTAGTAATGCGATGAATAATGTAGAAAGTGCCATTAAAATAATAGTAGTACTTAACACGATTTTTCGGCCGTACTTATCTCCTATTCTACCAAAGAATACACCTCCGATTGGTCGAACGAGGAAGGCCGCTGCAAATGTACCGAATGTAAGTACAAGTTGCAATCCACTATTATCAACACCTGAGAAGAATAATTGACTTAAAATTACCGCTAAATACGCGTATAATCCGAAGTCAAACCACTCCATTGCGTTCCCTATACCAGTAGCAACTACTGCTTTCCTGGCTTGTTTAGGATTAACAATATTAACGTCTTGAGGTTCAAAATTTAAATCATTATTTTGTTGCATATAATAAAACAGCTCCTTATTTAATTTAACTTCTTTAAGCACACCTTCTCTTATTGAATAAAATTAATTCGAAGCACTTAAGGAAAATTAACGTCTCCTTATCTGTTATTATTGTTTCACATAATTAATTATTTGTCCAATGAGATGCTCTCTAGGTTAAGTAATTTACTATTTTAAAAAGCTGAAGAAGCCGCTAAAATAGCGACTTCTTCAGCTTTTTATATTTTTTTATATTTTTTTAAATACTTGCTGTAGCAGCTATGTTATGAATACAGGAAATAAACTCATAAATGAATGCGTCAATTTCCTCTTTCGTAATAATATACGGCGGAAGTAATCGAATAATATTCCCTTGTGTTACATCGACTAACATTCCTTTACTCATTAACTCAATCTGTAATTTCTTCACATTTTCATTCGTGTCATTCACACTTATCCCAAACATCATCCCCGCATGACGCACTTCCTGAATATAATAAGAATTTTCTTTCTGAATGTCTTGCAGTTTGTCATTCAAATATAGTGACGTTTCATATGCTTCTTGCATTAAACCATCGTCAAGTAATGTATTTAATACAGTTAAACCTAAAGCCGTTCCCATTGATGAATGAGCAAATGTTGTGCCGTGATCTCCTGGTGCAAATACATCACATAACTTTTCACCTACAATAATTCCGCCAAGTGGTATCCCGCCTCCTGCCCCTTTACCAATTTGAATAATATGTGGTGTAATATTGAAATTTTGATAAGCAAATAGTTTTCCTGTTCTCCCCATACCACTTTGAACTTCATCAACGATAAGTAATACATTATATTTCTCACATAAATTTTGAACACCATGTAAAAATTCACCCGATAATGGATAAATTCCCCCGCTTCCTAATACAGGTTCTAACAGAATCGCAATTGGATTTTCATGAATTATTGTCTCTTCTAATTGCTCTATATTCTCGCGCTCAACTTCATATACTGGGATCGATGTTTTCGGGAAATTTTGATATACACTTTCTTGTCTTGTAAAATGAAGTGCCCCCAACGTACGCCCGTGGAAACTATTCTTCAACACTACAATTCCTTCACGTTCTTCATGCATAATAGCTCTATATTTATCAATTAATTTCAACGTCGTTTCTGTCGCTTCCGTACCTGAGTTTGTAAAAAAGACCTTTCCGTTTTTTAAAGAGCAATCAACTAATTTCTTTGCATACTCAATCGCAACTGGATTTAAAAAATGAAACGGTAAATGCAACGACTTCGTAACTTGATCCATTGTTGTTTGTACGATTTTCGGGTGATTGTATCCTAATACATTTACTCCGACACCAGAAAATAAATCTATATACTCTTTACCATCCACATCATACAGCTTACACCCTGCTCCTCTTTCTATCGCAAGCTTTGTACGACAGTACGTTGACATCATATACTCTTTATCTAATTGAAACCAATCCGACATGTTACATTCCTCCTAGTTATTTTCCCTGTTTTATTTATGTTCATTTTCTATAAAGTCATGTATAAATTCATTTTTAAGATTGAAATTTTAATAGTAATGTTCTTCCCGATATTCATTTTTCCATAATTTCTTCTATTTCAACAGGTCCACTACATACGCGTTTTTCTCATCTAGCGGTCTGTAACTAGTTTGAACTTAGCGTGTTATACATAATCAAGGCTATAAAATCATATTTAGTAACAATGGACGAAAAAGATTTGGAGGCTATATTGATGAATGAACACTATGATAAACAGAGACAATCTTTACTAAGGAAAGACTTTAATGATAATGGAGAACGTAATGAACAAGCTATACTTCACTCCCAAACAGTTAGTTCACGTGGACCTGTTCTAGAGCAAGATAGTGTGCTTCACGAGGCGTTACAACAATTTATTCACGAAAAAATTTTAGAAAGACCTGTTCATGTAAAAGGATTTGGTGCGTTCGGTTATTTTCAAACAATCTATCCAATGCCCGAACATACTAAACTAAATTTCCTACAAAATGCTAATGAGAAAGTTCCCGTTATGGTGCGATTTTCATTAGCTGTTAGCACGAAAGGAACACCTGATACTTCTAGAAATGTACGCGGTTTTTCTACAAAATTTTATACAAAAGAAGGTATTTTCGATCTATTATGTAATCACATTCCTGTCTTTTCTGTACGCGATCCGATGCGTTTCCCTGAAACCATTCAAGCGTTGTCACCTTCACCTAAAAATAACTTATTAGACCCTAATAGATTTTGGAGCTTTGTCGCTAGAGCACCTGAATCCATACATTTCGTTGTCCGTTTGTACTCTGATAATGGTACGGCCAAAAGCCTTCGCCACATCCCAGGACATAGTGTAAATACATATGTTTGGAGAAATGCAGAAGGCAATCGAAAGTATGTAAAGTATCATTGGTACCCATTTGAAGGTGTACAATTCATTACTAGCGAGGAAGCAAATAAACTGGCTGCCGAAAACCCAGATTATAGCGGCAAAGATTTATATGATGCAATTGCAAACGGTAAACCAGTGGAATATGGTTTATATGTCCAGCTCATGGACCCGAAAGATGAAGCGCATCTTTCTTATGACCCTCTAGATGATACAAAAGTATGGGATGAAAAGGTGTATCCTCTTATACCAGTAGGCAAAATGGTATTAAATAAAAACCCTGAAAATTATATGGAACAAGTAGAAAAAGTCGCTTTCTCCCCTTCTAATTTACTTGACGGTGCTGAATTATCAGATGATAAAATGTTGCAAGGGCGAGTTAACATTTATAGTGATTCTCAAAGAAGAAGAATTGGTCCCGAATTTCGGAAATTAACGATTAACAAGCAACAAAATTGGACACCTGCTAATCAAATAACGAGCGGTGACGGAAGATACGTTGAAGGTAAACTTGAAAGAACTTCAATAACGAAACAAGATGACTTTACGCAGGCTGGTGAATTTTATACGAAGTTAAAACCGATAGAAAAAGAACATCTTGCAGAAAACTTAGCTGGTGATTTGAAAGTTATATCTGATGATATTAGAAAGATAGTGTTAGAGTATTTTCATAACGTGTCAGCTGATTTGGTGAAGAGGATTGAAACCAAGATAGAAAAATAATAAGAAGTAAGAACGCATCGACTTTTTTCATAAAAAAGAGCCATTTATCTAACCTTTTTTAGTCAGCTAAATGGCTCTTTTTTATTTTTTCACCACATTATATCTTTTCAGAACTACACTTCCGAATTTATTAAATATCCGATCCATCAAGAAGCCCATCAATCCAAGAATAACAAGACCGACAAAAATCCAATCTGTTTTGAAATATAACCTTGCATTCCAAATCATATAACCAATTCCTTCATTAGCTGCAACCATTTCAGCTCCAACAATGGCCATAAATGAGGATCCCATTGCAAGCTTTGCCCCCGTATAAATATAAGGAAGTGCTGCTGGTATGATGACATGGAACATAATTTGCCATTCTGATGCTCCCATACTTCTCGCTGAGCGAATTTTATCTTCTTCAACAGCTTGCACACCGGTAATTGTGTTAATCGTCACAATAAAGAAAGTTGCATACATAATGAGAAAAATTTTAGATTGCTCTCCAATACCAAACCAAAGCATAAATAATGTTATAAAGGCAAGAGGTGGAATAAAGCGAATAAAATTGATAACTGGATCAAATAGCGCTCTTAACCATGGGATTCGGCCAATTAATAATCCTACCGGAATGGCTACAAGATTCCCTAAAATCCATCCAGCTATTACTCTTAAAAAACTAACTCCTATATATATAAATAAGGAACCATTTTGACTCAGTTCAATTGCTCCATACAAAACTGCTATCGGACTTGGCAAAAATTGCGGATCAGAAAATTTCGCTACAACACTCCATATCGTAAGGATAAGTATCCAAGCGATAATTCCACTTTGTAATAGCTTCTTTTGTAAACCAATCTTGAAATTATTTGTTTCATAAATAGTCTCTTTTCTTGCAATCTCATCTTTCAACACGCTCATATTTGGACCTCCTTTCAATCAAAGTGTGATTGAATCATTTGATAATAGTAATTAAATTCTTTATCTGTAAATGTTCTCGGATACGGTAGTGGAATATCGTAAATCTTTTCAATTTTTGAAGAAGGTCCTTTAGACATTACCCCTATTCTTTGCCCAAGTAATAGAGCTTCTTGAATATCATGAGTGACAAAAATAATCGTTTTGTTTGTTTCTTTCCAAATTCGAATTAACTCTATTTGCATTGTTCTTCTAGTCATTGCATCGAGTGCTCCAAATGGTTCATCCATTAATAAAAATTGCGAGTCATTGGCTAACACACGTGCTAATTGAACTCTTTGTTTCATTCCTCCAGAAAGTTCTCTTGGATATTTTCCTTCATGCCCATCTAGTCCAACAAGTTTTATATAGTGAGAGGATATATCATTTCGGGTCTGCTTTATCATTTTTTTCATTTTTAAACCAAATTCAATATTTTCTTTAATTGTTAGCCACGGAAAAAGCGCTGCGTCTGCTTGTTGAAATACGACGCCACGATTTCTATCAGGCTTAATTACCTCTTCATTATTGACTATTAGTTTCCCTGATGTCTTTTCAACAAATCCAGCAAGCATACTTAATAACGTAGATTTTCCACATCCGCTTGGGCCAAGTAATATAAAAAATTCACCATTCCCAATTGTTAAATTTACATCTTCTAAAACAAATTGTTCGTTATTAAATGATTTAGATAACCCAGAAATAGAAATGGCCACAGGAGATTTCAATACTTCTTTTTCACTTACTGTACTCACCATACTTCACTCCTATTCTATTTATAAGTAACAGATTCAGGGAAAGCTTTCTTTAGTGATTCAAGATCAATCTTATCTTTCAATTCATATTTATCTTTCAGCTTCCCTTTTTCTTCTAACCATTTTTTCATATCTTCTAGATGCTTAGCATCTTCTTTTGTAAATCCAAGAACATAGTTCTGTCTTTCAATATCTTTTAATGCATCTTTCTCGGGTAGTTTCAATTGTTCAAAAGCAAGTTTTGCTGTTTCTTTTTTATTGTTTTCTACGTACTTTATACCTTCAGAAAGAGCCTTAATTGTATTTTCAACGGCTTTTGGATTCTTCTCGACGAATGATCTTTTTGCTAATAAATAGCTGTCAATTGTAACGCCTGCACTTTCTAAATCACCTAATTTTGTTACACCTTTTATATTTTTAAATTTATCCTTTAATGCACCAGAACTCCAAACAGCATCTATATCACCATTTTTCATTCCTACAATAGCTTCGTCTGGTGTACTATATGGAACGAAGGTAATATCCTTTTCATTAATATGTTTCGCTGCCAAATATTTCGCCCAAACATACTCCGTTACAGTCCCTTTAGGTACGCCTAACTTTTTACCTTTTAAATCATTTTCTGTTTTAATCCCCTCTCTAACTAGAAGCTCATTGTCTTTTGATGATTTTTCATTTCCTCGCGTAAGTGTTGAAATTACGACCATATCCCCTTTTCCTAACGAATTTAAAAGCGCATAATCAGCAGCAAGACCTGTATCAGCTTGTTCCGTTAATACCGCATTAACTGTATCAATTCCATAAGCAAAATTCGATAGTTGAGCTTTAATACTATTTTTCTCAAAATAGCCTTGTTTCTCGGCAGCTCTAAACTGAAAAGATCCGCCAGCAGCTGTATCTATAGCCATTTTCACCGCGGCCGTTTCTTTTCCATTACTTTTTGTCGTTCCCGCATTTTCTTTTGAAAAGTTTGAGCATCCTGCTACAGCTAAAATAGTAACCATTGATAAACTTAAAAATAAAGGCTTTAGTTTCACCATTTATCATTCCTCCATAACAATTTGTTCAAGCTTGAAGTAAGGTTTGTTTAACCGAAATATTACGTTAAATTATTACAAATAAAGAAATGGAAACGTTTTGTCATATAACAAACCTATCAAGTTCATTTTAATAAGGGGGGGAAATGACTCTCCCCACACTTTAAATTACTAGCGTTAATCTCGTATTTTATTTATTTCTTCCAATGTCGCTACACAGAAATCTCCGGTGCCGTAAGATATTGTTCCTTCGACTGTCACAACAGATTCCGTACCAGCTTCTGCAGCATTCGGGACTCTAAATGCTGCTATATCAAGAGGAGTAATTTCTTTCTCCTCTGGTTTTTCTAGTTGAGGTACCCACTCATACGGTACACGATACGCACGGTAAACCATATTGGAGTTTCTGTTATTTTTATAAGGTGAAATATATTCCCATACAAGCTCATGCTCACGAGTAACTTCAAAAATCCGACCATCTGCTCCTTCTGTAATCAATGTATTTCCGTTTGGTAGCCTTTGGGCAGAACTAATATATGGACTGTAAAATCGATACGAATCTAAAGGAGCTTGATATCCAGCTTCAGTTGGCGTATATTGCCACTCAATTTCTAAAGTTACTGGATTAATTTCTAGAATCCTCGAGTGATCACGAACAGCATTTTTGGAACCGTATGGAGATGCAGGGTTTGGAAGACCGTATCCTGCCCAACCACCATTATCAAATACAAGTAAATTCCCTTCTCCAGGCAATCCTTTCGGAATGATATGTGCATGATGTTGTCCAATGATCCATCCTAAATGCTTAACATCTGGGCTACAATAATCAGGACCGAGTTTCCAAACTATATTTCCTGTCTTCTTGTCAATAATGGCAATTATATTTGACTCCCTAGCATCCCAAATAATATTTTCAGGATGAAAACGTTCATCTCCTTGGTCATAAAACTTATTCGGACCAATTGTAGACATAGAATTTATATGCATCCAATCTCCATCCGAATTACCACCAAAGGATCTAATATTAGGATTACGGAATAGTACATTTTTAGCACTTTCATCAAATCCAAGTTCTTCAAAATGATCACTGACAGCCCACTCCCATATAATATTCCCTTCCCAATCTACCTCAATAATGACATCATCTAATAACGGCTTATCGGATATATTCGGATTATGTACATTTTTGTGTGCTAAAATTAACGTATTTCCACCATCTGTTTTCGGTTCTAATTCTGGTGCATAGTAACCAACGGGATTTCCCTCACGCTGATAATCATGATGAGCTCTAGCCATCCACTGCGGATCATGGCCTGGGTCTTCAATGTGTTCCAGACGGTTAAATCTCCAGACTATGTTTCCTTCCCAATCTACTTGAACTAAATCTACTTCATCTTGAAAACCGTACTCAGGATCTCTTTGTGCTGTATGACCAAAAACATATCCGCCTGGTAATAACTTATTTGGAAATCCACGCAGTCCTTTCCATAAGTGTACTTCCTTTCCATTCATATCAATTAATAACGCACCATGATCTGCAGCTTGATAAATTGTATAACCACTCCAAGCTTTCCCGGGATTATATACTGTTGCCCCTGTTGGATAAATTGTTGGATGTCCCATTCTTTCCACTCCTATTCATATTATTAATAAGTCACCTTTTAACAGTTTGAATTTTCAGACCCAAATAACTAGAGTAATAGTATTCTTTGTTATTCCTCTGTATTCTCATTGCTTAGTTTCATAATTGTATCCGAAAGGTGTTCTAAATTATGGGCTAAGCGTTTAAAAATTTCGGTCTGCACTTGTAATTCTTCTGTTGAAAATCCATCGAATAAAACAGACATAAAACTTGTTCTTATATTATTATTTCGCTTTATAAATTTCAGGCCATCTTCAGTAATATCAAGTAATGTGATTCGTCTATCTTCCTGATGACGTTTCCGAATAGCCAGGCCTCTTTCTTCTAACTTATCGCATAATGCCGTAATCGCTCCTGATGTAAAATCCAGTTCTTCTGCTAAATCAGTTAGACGCTGCTCACCATCTCGAATAATTTTGTTTAATATTAAGATGCCCGGCAACATAATACCTTCAATCTTAATTTTGTCACGTTCCTTTACAAACTTACGGACCATTTTACGAAACAACCAATCTGTTTCTTCGATTAATGTTGGCATCGTTTTATTCATATCTCCTCCGCTCCTTGCTCTATGAATAATACAAAAAGGCACGAACACATTTCAAAATTATGAAATGTATACGTGCCTTTGGTTATCCAATCAGCTATTCAATTTGTTTTAGCATTAAAATAATGAGTGGTAAAATAAGTAATATCCACATATTAATCCATTAATTCCTATGCGTCAAGTATGTTTTAAAAATATATTTTCCTAATTTATCTATTTGTTCTCGTTTAAGGTTATTTTTGAGATTATTTATATGTAACCCTATTTATAACAATACATCTAAAATATAAAACTCCCCCACTTTACATAACTACTGTAGCGGAGGAGTTCTTTCTAATATTACTTTATCAAATTCACCGGCGAAGCAACTACCTTTCCACTTTTCACATCATATAGCCCTATAGGCGTTACCCGTATAAAAGGCAAGTGCGTCGCAGAAAAGAATAAAATTGTAAATGCTGGATCATCATACGCGTAGCCACGCTCTTGTAGTAATTTCACCATCTGTTTCTCTTCCTGTATTAATTCACTCATTTTTAAATTAGACATAATTCCGAGCAATGGTAATGCGATTTCATGTAATACTTCATTCTTCTCAGCTATTACCATTCCCCCGCCAAGCTCTTTTACTCTATGAAAAGCTATAAGCATATCTTCTTTTCTTTTTCCGATAAGAATGATGTCACCTGTACCAGAATAAGAGCTAGCAAGCCCACCTAGTTCTTTCGCAAAACCTTTCACAACTGTATTCACTCGCCAACTGCCATCACGAGCAATCATCATAAGGAAACATTCATCATGATCTGTGGACAATTCATTACATTCTATGTTGATTTTACTAGTATATGGTTTTGTAATAACGTTATTTAATAAGTGTATACCCGTTTTATTAGAGAAAATCATATCCTCTTTTTCTATGGACCAATCTAATGATAATGGAGTTACTTTACATTTACCCCAGTCTATATGTAATGCTTCATGCGTATTTACACCGTCACGCTTCACCCATTTCCCCTTTGCAATAACGCTCGCTGGTACTGGGTTTTCTTTACTTTCTAAAATATTGATATTAGCAATTCTCCCTGTCCCAATCGAACCATGTATATGCTCCATATTATAATAACGAGCAATATTATAACTTGCCATATGATATGCATCTATTACTGGAACACCTTGCTTTATAGCAGTAGTAATCATTACATTCGTCATTCCGTTTTCATAAAAGGACGGATGAGAACCATCTGTTGTGAAAAAGAATCTATCAAATTGCTTCACACCTAATTCCAGTAATTCTTTTAATAAAACTTCTAAATCTGGTCGGATGGAAGAGTTTCGAAGAGAAACAGTGTAACCTTGCATAAGACGAGTTAACGATTCTTGACCCGTCATTGCTTCATGATCACAGTCTGTACCTAACAGTTTTAATTTTACTAACGTTGCTTCAGATGCTCCTGGGAAATGTCCTTCTACTTTTTTCTGTAATCGCTTTGTTTCCTGCACCCAATTTAACATTTCATCATCGCCATGTAATAATTTTGGCCATGCTGTTAGCTCTCCTCCTTGAAGAACTGCTTCATGCTGTAGCCATTCTATTATTTCTTCACTATTAAATAAAGATTCCCCATTTTGCAATTCAGTTTGTCCATCAAAACGGCACCACCAATACATACTAGCTGGAAGCTTTTTAAATTCATCTAATAAATGAAATGATTCCTCACGCTTTAACGTGAAAAATAGAGTTAAATTATCATTAATAAAAGTTGTTGTTCCAAATTGCATCGCATGATTCGCTAACGTCTCTGGATTATATAATTGATATGGATGTGCATGCGGTTCTATGTAACTAGGAACGACATACTTTCCATCACAATCAATGACTTCACATTCATGTAACTGCTCTGGGAGCTTTTCTCCTACATATATAATACGGTCATCATAGATCCAAATATTTGCTTGCATCCATTCACGTATATAGGAATTTAAGTATGTTGCATTCTTTAATAATTTGTGTGGACTTCTTGTACCGTCTATTATTTCAACATGTTCTCGTAATTGCTTGTTACTCCATCTGAAATACCTTTGTTCCACTGTATTCAACTCCAATGCTATATTAATTAAGATGAAAAATAATTAATCAACTAAACTATTTTCCATTCAAGCTCACTCGATACGTACCCCTATTATATTTAACAATCGCAAAAATTACAATTTTCAGAATGTAAATCATTTTATTGTTCACTTCTTCCCCCCTTTGAACATGAACATTTCTGTGAAGTTGTTTTACTGGAACCTTTGAAAGACTAATGAATATTTTGTAAGGGCAAAAACGTATTTTTTAACAATGGATGTTCTTTTCAAGATAGGGGTGGGATTCAAAGAGGAGACAATTGTATGATTGGTATGAATGTTACAATTGCCACACTTAATCACGGGCTAACTTTAGAAACAAGAAACACGACATACGCCTCCCCTGTTACAATTGGTGAAAATGTATGGATCGGGTCTAGTGCAACCATACTTCCTGGTGTGACAATTGGAAACAATTCAGTTATTGCTGCAGGTGCAGTTGTTACAAAAGATGTACCTGCAAACATTGTCGTTGCAGGAGTGCCCACAAAAGTTGTGAAAGTAATTCATAGTAATTAAAAACATTCTAGATTTTTCAAATGCAAACAAGCTACTTTGATTAAAATTTGCTTTACTACTTATATATTTATTTTATCGCTCTTGTTAAGAATTTTATTTCTCTTTGTGAGAAGAGAATATATCTATATATTTTTCTATACCGCAATAAAAAGACTTATAGAATGATTCTATAAGTCTTTTACTATAAGGAATTAGCCTATACTCATCGATTAACAAATTCAAAAACCAAAAGGTTCGCTATGAATAAAGTTCTAAAAAATAACTACCCACTCTAATTATCAATAATTTCACAATAGTCTTTCAATCCCTTTTACTGCCTCATAGCCAAAATATATTCCAAACATAATTAAAACAATTCCTGCTACTATAGAAATCCATTTCATTACTGTATGATTAATAAATCTTCTACCAAAATGAATAGATGTAGCCATAAATATATCCCAAAGCATAATCCCAGCAAAAATGGCTGCACTATACCATAAAGCTTGTTCTTTTCCAATAGTATTCATAGCACTAGTTAGAACTGATCCATATATCCCTATCCAAAAAATAATATTTAATGGATTTGAAATTGCGATAGCAAACCCCGATAGAAAAGATTTTAAAGGATGTTCTTTTTCACCTGATGAAATATATTGAACTTGTTTAGTAGCTTCTTTCATACTTTCATAGCCCAAATAAATCATCGTTACAAAACCAAAAATCCAAATGCAAAGCTGGGCAACTGGAGTTGTTAAATAAGTCGAAATACCAAAGTAAATTAAAAACATCATTACAACATCTGCTGACATCGCCCCGACTCCTACTAACCATGCACTCAAAAAACCATTTTTTATTCCTTTATTTATTTGAGCAACATTAATCGGACCGACTGGTGCAGACAATGAAATCCCTAATAATATATAACTGAATATCATGCTAATCATTTTTCTTCAACCCCGTAATAGGACATTTAAACCTTTCTCTAATTTTTCTATCTGTTTCATAATCTAATATTGGCTCATGTGTATATTGTTTATACGATATAGCCGCTTCTTCTAACAGTTCTACTACTTGTTTATACATATTTATCCTCCCTTTGATTTCATTACACAATTTGAAAAGATAGCCTTTTCTATTGCTGTTCCAGCTCCTTATTCTTTTTCACAATATATTCAATTATAGTTTAAGACACAATTTAAACTTGAAATAAAATACATATTTATAATATAAATGGAATTAAAATATAAAACCTATATTAATCACTAATTTCATAATAGTCAATCATTTAGACGCAAATCATAATTATCTATTTTTGTATGCTTAATTCTATTTGTTATTAATTCATACGATAAAAGTACCTTATTATGTAAATTACAGAAATACATTTAAATATTTTTCAACAAAAATCAGAATTTACTTATTATTAACTCCGAAATTTAGAACTACTTACCTTTGTATGTTGCAATATTTTAAAAATGTAAAAGTCACTATAAATAAGAAATATCAAATAAATATAATAGATTTATAGTAAAATAAAAAAAATTAAAATACATCATTACTTTTCTTGTAACAGCACATAAAAAACCCGAATCATGGGAAGTAAATTGCTCATGATTCGGGTTTTTTAAGACTATATTTTAATAACAATTAAATTACATACAAGTCCTTATATACCTCTATAGTAGAACTCTTTTCATCTATTATTTATTAAATTCAACTTGCATCATTTTATCAAACTGTGTAAGAATATCAACTGGACCTAAAGAGTTAACATTGACAGCAAATGTATGCTTGCCTCCAATTACTCCACCAGCAAAACTCATAAACCCAGGAATTGATCCTCCGTGACCCCATACTGAGACACCATTTGGAAGTTTTGTCTCATAGATTCCAAGACCATATCCATCACCAATCCCTTTTCCTTCTATAGGAACTGTAGTAAGCATTTCTTTTAGCTCGCGTTCCTTCAGTAACTTACCACCGAGTAAAGATGAAAAGAACTTGTTTAAATCATCCGCATTAGAAATCATATCTCCAGCTGCATTAGCTAAACTCGGATTATAATACGTAATGTCTTTCAACTCGCCTGTTTCTTCCATTTTCACATATCCACGAGCATGATTCTTTCCTGGGATGACAGGTGAATTACCTGGTAAAAACGTATTTGACAAGTCCAAAGGTTCAATAATTCGCTTTTCGATTTCTTCCGCATAACTATTACCAGTTATTTTTTCAATTAGCATTCCCAATATTACATATCCTGTGTTTGAATACAACCAGTCTTTACCCGGCGAGAAATCTGGAGGTAGAGAAAGACCTATTTTCACTATTTCTTCTGCTGTATACGTTTTTTTCGAATTCATTATGTCAGCATCTTTTGACTTTAAGTATTCAGCGATACCACTCGTATGATTCAAAAGTTGACGTATCGTAATTTGATTACCATCATACCCATTTCCTTGAACGAGACCCGGTAGCCACTTCTCAATTGAATCATCAAGTTGTACGCGATTTTCTCCTACTAATTGAAGAACAGTCGTGGCGGTAAAACTTTTCGTCACACTACCAATTCGAAAGCGATAATCTGATTTCATCGGTTTCTTTGTACTTAAATCTGCTACGCCAGCAGTATAACTACTAATTTTTCCTTTATTAGATGTCTTAGCTAATACCCCTGGTGCTCCAATTTTGATTGTTTCCTGCAATACTTGTTTCCAGCCATTCTGATTCTTTTGATCATGTACTTTTGACGAATTAGAAATACTTTGAGTAGACTCTGCTTTCACAGTAAAACCAGTTGTAAATAGAGTAGTACCCGCTAATAAAACTGTCAAACTTGCTAACTTCATTGAATTACGTTTTTTCATAAGGATTTCTCTCCCCTATTCATATCGTATTGATTCAAGCTATACTTTCATCCTATATGATAAAACTCTCTTTTTTCTTATCCATTCCTTACGAAATACTTACGTTTAAATTTAAATAAAGTAAACTGAGGAAGAGTTATGCATGCAAATAAAAAGAGAACATGTTTTCATTTTTTATGTAAACATGTTCTCATAAACATTTAAAATTCTATATCAACTTTTCATCCTATTCTTTACACAACTAATCTAAGTTCATTTTTACCAGCCTGCACTAGCATTCATTCCATTTCCAATAATAGAAAGTAATAGTGGCCATAATACTGGACCTAATGTAAGAAATATATTTAGAAGTATGAGCATTCTATATCCACTGGTGAAATTGTGATTTTTACGATTCACAAATACGAGACTGACTAATGAGATTATGGTCGTTAAAAATAACACTAACATTACCAACCAATACCACACCATTAAACTGAGACTCCATGGTGTTAATAGCTCGTGTATGATACAAAACGAGATTCCTAATACCGCAAAACTAAAGCTAGTCACCGCTGTTTTTATAAGCCATTTATTTATTTTTTTATCGTATGTATTTTTACAATATAAATCTATTAAAGTATACAAAGATAAATATGCCATGAATACGCCTACCCAAGACAATAACCAGTCTCCGTCCCCTTTAAATAATAAGAACAGCAACCAACACATACTTACAGCAGAAAAAACAAAGGAAATAAGTATGCTTTTTAATACCGATTTCATTACATTTTCACACCCTTAAAAAACTTAAAAATTAATTATAATTTATAAAAATTAAGTATAGGTTAACATGTAATGAAGTATAAGTAAATAAAGTTAATTTACAGTTAATTTCATTTTCTTATTTGGAGGCAGTTTTATATATGAAAATGATTCATGATAATCAAATTTCTCTACAAAAAAGTAAAGGTGGATATTTACACATCCACCTTCCCATCTCCCTCTACCCACTTCATTATTTTTTCCACATCTAACTCCGTATAAGTCTTTTCACCATAACGAACAGACTCATATAACGAAGTAATATTTCTCGTTCTACTAATTCTTTTTAACCACTGTTGCATCGTTTCATAGGATCTTCTCTGTTCATGAAATGGTAACGTTCTTTCCCATTCAACTAATGTTTTCCTTATCGTATCTTTAGGTAACGGCTGTTCAAACTGATGCATCACTTTCTTGTTCTTTTCGGTTCTATCCGTATTTTCTTTTGTTATCGATTGTTTACCCTGTTCTATTTCTGATTTCGTTACCTTTTTCCTCATTAATTTATAAACAGCATATAAAATGACCACTGCAATAATTACATAAAAAATGACACTAATCCATGAATTTGAAAGAACAGAAAACACATCAGTCCATGAATTTTTTCGTACAAAAAGTGGAATTTCCCTATCTATTTTCGTTCTTGTATCTACAACTCCTGTTTCTTCATCTATAATTCTTTCAGGTTCATCAAACTGTGCGTCTACACTAGTAAAATCATAATTTCTTTCTGATATTATCTCCGTCTTACTAGAAAAAAGCCCTTTTACTATGTCTTGTACATACACAACACCTTGTGATAACGTTATCGCACTAATCGCAAAGAAAAGTATGATTAAAGTTCTTACACCCCATAACTTCACTTTCATATGTCGCTTTTTATTCGCCATGACATAAGCCCCTTCTTATTCTTTCATTACAATCCATTTATTCGTTCTACTGTATTTCTTTGGTGAAGTACCAAGGATTAAAGGAACCGCATCCAGTTCCTTTCGACGAAAGCCTGCTGTGTAAAAATAAGAAGAAGATACAGGCGTATCTTGGTCTGATATCGAGGCAAGTACCCTTAATACATTTTGCAAGTGTTTCCGATTATCCCCATTTTTTATATGTAGCAAACCGTTATCTTTTACACTATTGATCCATACTTCAAATGAACAGTTTTGCATGAGCAATTGTTTACATATACCCGCCGTTAATTCGATTAGTTCCTCTGTATCATTTCGCAAAGAAACACCACTTTTATTTTGCAAGTTGAGATAAATCGCGTATTTATCTGATTGCGTTCGCTCATACTTTTTCGCAGTTATCGTCCCCGTTTTCGCCGTTGCACTCCAGTGGATGGAACGAAAATCCTCATTTTCATAAGACTTTACTCCCATTACTTTCGTTTCATCATATAAGGGTGAAGACATCGCTTTTCGAAATCCTCGTGACCATTCTTGTAATTCCGGAACTTGTATTTTCGGAACAGCTGGTAAGACTAAATAAGAGGGCGTATCAACTTGTTTATATGTGATATGGTTCGTTATAAATCCAAAGAGATCGGTAATCACAATTTCAACTTCTTCCCATTTCGCGATGCCTCTTTTTAACGCTACAACTTGCAAATCAAATGAAACTGACTCCCTTCCTTTTAAATTAAAATTCATATAATAATTTGAACCTGTACTATGATTTTTGTTTATATCATCATGATTCCAAGTTAGCTTATTTTCACATTTAAATCGAAATACAACATTAAAAATAGGAAAAATTGATTTGTTTGAAATTTTTATTTTGCATCTGTTCGTTTCACCTATAAAAACGTTCGAATTCCCTTGACTGTATTCCCATTGAACACGAGATACTTTACGTATATATACATACATAGCACCTATTAAAATTACATACAAAAATACGAGAGATAATATGAGTAGATTACTTGAAAATACACTTAAAATAACGGCTACAACTGACATAACTCCTATTACGAAAGGCTCCGCTAAAGGTGTATACACAAGCTGTTGATTCATCGTACATTCTCCACCGGCACATTAATCGTATGAAGAATTTCTTTCATAATTTGTTCTTTCGTCGTTTTCATCTCTCCCTCAATCGTTAACGTTAAACGATGAGCACATATGGAAGCAGCGAGTTGTTTTATATCATCTGGCGTACAGTAATCTCTTTCATTTAATATTGCCCGTGCTTGGATTGCCCTCATAAATGCCAATGTGCCGCGCGGACTTACACCAATTTCAATTAGCTCATGCTTACGCGTTGCTTCAATAATTTCAAGAAGATAATCTTGTACATCATTTCCTACTAACACTTCTCTTGCACGCTTTTGCATCATAATAATTTCTTCACTTGAAATAATAGGATGTAATGTTTCTAACGGATCATTCGTTTGAAACCGATTCATCATTTCCTTTTCAGCTTCTCTCGTAGGATAACCTTGGCGAATCGTAAGTAAAAATCGGTCTAATTGAGCATCAGGTAAAGGAAATGTACCCGCAGATTCAAGAGGATTTTGCGTTGCAATTACTAAAAAAGGT
Organism: Bacillus cereus group sp. BfR-BA-01350; assembly: GCF_022663775.1. NCBI lineage: Bacteria > Bacillati > Bacillota > Bacilli > Caryophanales > Bacillaceae > Bacillus > Bacillus cereus group sp. BfR-BA-01350. The sequence continues at coordinate 170,649 of NZ_JAKUGD010000002.1, read as the reverse complement.
TCTGGTAATGAATGCGTCTGTTTTGCAATTGTAACAGTACGCTCTTCCATAACTTCGAGTAACGAAGATTGTGTTCTCGGTACAGCCCGATTAATTTCATCCACTAATACTATATTTGCAAAAATAGGACCTAACCTCGTTTTAAAATCCGATTCCTTCACATTAAAATATTCAAGACCAATAACATCTCCGGGCAAAGTATCCGCTGTAAATTGTATTCTTTGAAATTTTGCGTCCACGCTTTTAGCCAAACTTTTCGCTAGTGTTGTTTTTCCTGTCCCCGGTACATCTTCTAATAAAATATGTCCTTTTGCTATTAGAGCAATGGCTGCAAGTTCTATGGATTCATCTTTTCCTATAATAACTTTCGAAATATTATTAGTGATTTTCTTTAATGTGTTCATCTATTTATCCCCCCATTTTCTTTTGTTCTGAAAATTAAGAATTATTATTTTCCAAATTATAACACATTACGATAAAAGTAAATATATTCCTGTCAAAATAAAAAAGATGACCTTAGCACTATAAGCTAAAGTCATCTTTCTCATTATTTTACTAACTCTCCATTATAAGCTTTTATATCAAGAGGAGCAGTTAACAACTGTTTTACTTTGCTAACGAAAGATGTGAAGTGTTCACTCGTATTATGACTCGCAACTGCTACTTCATCTTTCCATACTTCTACCATCGTATACACATTTTCTTTTTCTACATCTTTATAAAGATCATAAGATACATTTCCACTTTCTTCTCTTGAACCATGAAGTAATGGTTGAACTTCTTCTAAAAATGTTTGTTGTTTCGCTGGATCTACTTGAAATGTTGCGTGAATAATAATCATGGTGTTTCCCCTCTCATATTTCACTTATTTCTTTTGAAATTACTTCCACTCAGCAACTTTTTCAACTGGAAGACGTACTGATTGGTAACCACTATCAGCAGCTTTTCCGATTGAAATTAACATAACTGGTACGTAACGTTCTTTATCTAATCCGAACGCTTCAGCGATTTGGTCTTTTTCAAAACCACCAATTGGACAAGTATCATAACCGTGAGCACGAGCTGCTAGCATAAATTGCATTGCTACAAGACCACCGTCAATAAGTACAGTATCTTTCATTACTTCTGGTGTAACCATTGAGAAGTAAGCTGAAAGTTTTTTCATCTGGTCTTCTTTTACTTCTGCTGGCATGAAACCGCGCTCTACTGCTGTACCGTAAATTTCTTCTGCGTTATCAAAGTTGTTTAAATCACCAAATAAAGCAATCATTGCTGAAGAAGTTTCTACTTGAGATTGATTAAATTTCGCAAGTGGTGCAAGTGTTGCTTTCGCTTCGTCACTTTCAATCACTACGAATCTCCATGGTTGCATGTTTACTGAAGATGGCGCAAGTGTTGCTTCTGTAAGAATTTCTGTCATTTCTTCTTTACTAATTTTCACTGAAGGATCGTACTTACGAATGGAACGACGTCCTGTTAAAATTTCGTTAAAATCATTTGTTTTTACTGAGTTAGTCATAGTTGTATTCTCCCTTTTTTATAATTCTTTTATATTTTCTTGAATGTGATTTAACATATTTAAAAGATTATCGCGTTCTTCTTCACTTAATCCTTTAAATGCCGATGCTGCAAAACGTTCTTTTTCCTCTTGAAACGCTTGAATTTTATTTCGTCCCTCTTCAGTTAAAGAAACTAACGTAATTCTGTTATCATCTGGATTTTTACGTCTTACAATCATTTCATTAGCCTCAAGCTGCTTTAAATGCCTCGTAATCGCTGCATTATCAATATTCACTTCTTGCTGAAGTGCTTTTTGACTAATTTCACCTACTTCATATAACTGAAGTATAAGCTCTAAACGAGATTGGCTCATACCCGTACACCCTTCAAACTTCGAACTTACTTCCTTGTTTAGAAAGTGTAATTTATATAAAATAATCGCTTCTTTTGAGCATGAACTTGTCAAATTACCCCTCCTTTACATCCAATCAAAAAACATTTGATATATCAATGGTTGATACGTCAATTAATATAATCTATATCGATTAAGAATGCAAGCATTTTGTTTTCATTTTATTTTTTCCAAATTAAGGCGCTTTGCGGCGTTACAAAAAATGTAAATTACATTATAATAGTAATAATTTAAATGACTGGAGAGTGATTGTAATGCGGCAATACACAAATAGAAATGAGGAAATGAAAATGGAAAATGAAATGAGGATATTGATATATGACAACAATAAATATAGGAATTGTCGCGCATGTAGACGCTGGCAAGACGAGTTTGACTGAACGTATTCTTTATGAAACGAATGTGATTAAAGAAATTGGCCGAGTTGATGGCGGAAGTACGCAAACAGACTCAATGGAATTAGAAAGGCAGCGCGGAATAACGATTAAAGCATCCGTCGTTTCTTTCTTTATTGATGACTTAAAAGTAAATGTCATCGATACACCGGGACACGCTGATTTTATCGCTGAAGTGGAGCGATCATTCCGCGTTTTAGACGGTGCGATTTTAGTTATTTCTGCCGTTGAAGGTGTGCAAGCACAAACGAAGATTTTAATGCGAACGTTACAGAAACTAAACATACCGACTATTTTATTTGTAAATAAAATTGATCGTCGTAGTGCAAATAGTGAAAAAATTGTAAAGCAAATAAAAACGATTCTTTCAAATGAAGCATTCCCCTTTTACTCTGTCCTAAACGAAGGAACAAAGGAAGCTCGTATTATTGAATATAAATCATATGATGATTGTATAGAACGATTAGCACCATATAATGAATCGTTACTTGAGTCATATGTAAATAACGAAATCGTAACGGACACAATGTTAAGAGAAGAACTCATTAAACAAATAGCGCAAGCAAATGTGTATCCGATTTTCTTCGGTTCCGCAATGACGGGTATAGGAGTATCTGAACTACTTGAAAATATTTCAACCTTACTTCCAGCTAATAATCTGTCTCAAGACGAAGAATTGTCCGGTATTGTTTTTAAAATTGAACGTGAACCTTCTGGAGAAAAGATTGCATATGTAAGAGTTTTTTCTGGTAACTTACACGTTAGAAAACATGTTGATATACAGCGCGATCAGTCTCTACCACATAAGGAAAAGATTAAAAAAATGTGCATTTTTCATAATGGAGATGCTGTTCAAACTTCTACCGTTCCTAGCGGAGAATTTTGCAAAGTGTGGGGACTAAGTGATATTAAAATTGGTGATATTATCGGTGCACGGACTGATTATATAAAAGATATTCACTTTGCCGAACCACAAATGGAAGCTGCCATCGATGCAGTACCTAAAGAACGAATTCATGATTTATACACTGCTCTTATGGAACTATGTGAAGAAGATCCACTCATTAAAGTGTGGAAAGATGATGTTCATAATGAACTATATATTCGCCTTTTCGGTCAAGTACAAAAAGAAGTAATTGAAACGACTCTTTTTGAGAAATATAATTTGCAGGTTACTTTTTCAAATACGCGAGTTGTATGTATTGAGAAGCCAATTGGCATTGGGATTTCCGTTGAAGTAATGGGCGAAAAAACGAATCCATTTTACGCAACAGTTGGATTCAAAGTCGAACGTGGTGAACTTAATTCTGGCATAACATATAAATTAGGCGTTGTACTTGGCTCACTACCTTTAGCATTTCATAAAGCGATTGAAGATACTGTATTTCAAACGTTAAAACAAGGTTTATACGGTTGGGAAGTTACGGACATTTCTGTCACGTTAACGCATACAGGTTATGCTAGTCCTGTTACAACAGCGAGTGACTTTAGAAACTTAACGCCACTCGTTTTAATGGATGCTTTAAAGAAAGCTGAAACATATGTATATGAACCAGTTAATGGGTTTGAATTAACTGTACCAGAGCAGGCAATTAGTACCGCAATGTATAAGCTCGCTGCCATCCCAGCAACTTTTGCAGAGCCTATATTCAATAATGATTCTTATCAATTAACAGGTTCATTACCTGTTGCAAAAACAGAGAATTTTAAACGCATGCTCCATTCCTTTACAGAAGGAGAAGGCATATTTACAACGAAGCCAGCTGGTTTCACAAAACTGAAACCTCCCTTCCCTACTCGAAAACGTGTTGATTATAATCCGCTGAATCGTAAGGATTATTTGCTTCATGTGTTGAAGGCTTATTAAAGTAAAAGAGGTGCAAATTGCACCTCTTTTTGCATGTATTGATAAGTTATTTTTTCCTAACAACTTCTTGAAGCTTTTCTATTATTTTTGCTAGTGCTTCAATTGAATTCTCTGTTTCATATTCCCCAACATTTACAGAATGATTTGCATTTTTGACAACGTCAATCGTTAAATTCGTTTTATATAACTGATCAATTTGATTTGCATTATAATGGTGATCTTTATCCCCAATAACTAAAAGCCCTTCGTGACTACTATGTAAAATAGAATCAAAAATAGATTCAAAAGTTAGTAAAGGTGTAAGTACTATCATTTTCGACTTTAAAAAATTGTCTCTTCTCATTAAATCATTTGCAATCGGAATTGTTCCGAGTGACTTCCCTAAAAACATCGTCTCGTTGTATTGCTCATCTTTTAATACTTCATTCATTATAGGATTAATATCATTCATCATTACTTTCGTTAGTTCTTCTATTGGTTTATTCATTACCTGTTCGTCGTAAGAGTAATGAATATGTACAACATCAATTTGATGTTCAAGCATAAGCATCGTCGCGTAATAAAATAACGGCTTATCGTAATTATATCCTGAACCTGAAAACATAAAGCAAACCGTACTAGAACCTTTTTCGATATGTGTGTAATGAATTACTTTGTCATTTATATGTATCTCTTTTTTAGTTCCCTTCATCGTTTCTCCCTCCGAATACATTTACTTTTGTAATACGATATGTTCTGTGTGAACTGATACATCCTTTACTTTCTCTTTTATAAATGCAGGCTGTAAGTTATATGTATGCAGTTCTTCTACTGGCACCCATCTAAACAAATACGTTCTACCCTCTTCTTCCAAAATATATTGATCCGCTCCATTTGCAGGTAATTCATGTAGCTCTACTTCATAATAAAAACTAATCTCATGAAACTTTCGCTCAGAAAGTGTAAAGAAATTTTCTACTGACCATAATAATCTCTTTATCTCAATAGAAACCGCTAACTCTTCAGCAAGCTCTCGTTTTAACGCATCTTCACTATTTTCTAGCATTTTCACTCTTCCGCCGGGTACATACCAAAAACCTTCACCGTCACCTTGCAGAATGAGTATTTTATTATCATGTTTACAAATTGCTCCGACTCGGTAATTAAAACATGTTTCCTCTAATTTAAACGTAAGATCCATCCGTAACACCCCTTTATATAAATATCAAATTATCACAAAACAATTATGTAATTACTGTACAAATAAGGTTACTAAATTTATTCACTTCATTCAATCATTTTCGAATTTTCTAAACTCTTATTTTTCATCATTACAAGTGCATATACATATGTTACAATCACATTGCACACTAGAAAAACATGATGATACTTACTTTACACTTTACCATGTCTTATCTAATGAAGAATTCGACGATGTTGATTTTGAATTTGACTGGGATGAAGACGATGAAGAAGGTTTAAAAAAGATGTTTCCTAAGCTATGGGAGATGTATGGGGAAGAACCGATTGAGTGGTAGATTCATATTAGGACTCTGTTTAACCAATAAACAGAGTCCTTTTTTCACAAGATTCTTATTTAAACTCTCTTTTTTTCATACCGCTTATCCAATAACATCTTTTCTCTTTCCCTTGAAATACCTGCTTTTAATTCCCATTCGTCTGTGCACTTCATCCACTCATACACGTCTGTAACTGTCTCTTCTATTCTTCTAAAAGTAAGCCCTTCTTTCACAGCATTCTCGACACTAATAGAAAACCCGCCTTTCCACGGCTTCGTCTCACCATCTAATGGAAAAGTTTCCGGAATCCATAAAGGCATCTCTGTCCAAGGCTCTACTTTTTGTTTCTTCATAAATGACTCATCTACCCAAATGAATTCAGCATCACTATTCGTAACCTTTTTACACGTATTTAATAGCTCTTCCATCGTCAATTTATCATTTGGACCTGTTATATTAAATGTTCCTGCTTTATTATTTTCTGCCATGTTTAGTCCCCAGTTTGCGACATCTTTGATATCAACTAATTGCACTGGACGATCTTTTCTTCCTGGAACTAACACTTCTCCTCCTTTTGCTACACGCTGAATCCAGTATGGAAGTCGATCTGTATAATCGAACATTCCTGAAAGAAGTCCTGCTCTTACGTGTAAAACACGCCCAGGCCAATACTTCTCTGCTTCTTTTTCACATAATACTTTCAGCGCACCGTAATACTCATAAGGAGATACTTCACCATTCTCTACAGCCTTTATTTGCTCTTCCGTTGGTTCAGGTTGTAATATATAGTCTTCTTTTATGCCATGCGGAATCCAATCTTTATATACAGAAAGACTTGAGATGAATATATAATGTTTTATATTATCTTTTAAGACATCTCCAATATTCCGAATGTGATGCGGAGAAAACCCACATGTATCCACGACGACATCCCATTTTCGATTTTCTAAGCTTGATACATCACCATTTCTGTCACCGATCAGCTGCTCCACTTCAGGAAAAACTTCTTTGTTTGTTCCGCGGTTAAATAATGTAACTTCATGCCCTCTGTTCAAAGCCTCTTCTACCACAGCTCTTCCCAAAAATCGTGTACCACCTAGTATTAACATTTTCATGGTTCTCCCCCATTCATCATTAAAAATCGTTTCTTTTGTTAAACGAATTTCTATCATAAAAAGTTACGGGGGGATTTTTATTTTACTTTAATCCTACAAATAAAAAGGATCCATCTTAAAAAATTAATCAATACGGATTCTTAAATTAGATATAATTGTTAAATTACTAACTCCGCACAACTTCCCCATCAACTAACTCAATAATTCTATTACACTTATTCGCTACTTCCATATCATGCGTTACAATAATAATTGTTCGTCCTTCTTCATTCAGTTGTAATAACAAATTCATAATTTCTTCTCCTGTTTTTCTATCTAAATTTCCGGTTGGTTCGTCAGCCAATATTAATTCTGGTTCACCTACTAACGCTCTTGCAATTGCGACTCGCTGCTGTTGTCCACCTGATAGCTCGTCAGGTGTTTTATGCATATGTTCTTTTAAACCTACTTTTTCTAAATAGAACTTCGCCTTATTTTTTCTTTCCCGTTGCTTTAACTTTCTATATGTGAGTGGTAGCACTACATTATCCAGTACAGTATGTTCTTTTAACAATGCAAAATATTGAAAAATAAATCCGATCATTTCATTTCTTGTTTTATGAACTTTATTTGCTCTAATTTCAGTTAATGATTTTCCATTTAACGTATATTCACCCTCATTTGGCATATCAATTAGCCCGATAACATTTAGTAATGTACTCTTCCCTGAGCCTGATCGCCCCATTACCGCTATAATTTCGCCCTTATTTATCGTTAAATTTATACCGTTTAACGCGAACGTATTGTAATTCTTATTACTATACACCTTCTTAATGTCTTTCAATTCAATTAAACTCATTATTCCATCCCCCCTATTAATGTTTTCGGTTCGAGCTTTCTAATAAACAAGAAGACAATGAGATTTGAAATAATGATGATCACTAGTAAGAATAGGAATACAAATAATAAAATAGGCATATTTAAATTTATTTCGCGTACAGACGCCGTATCAAAGTCCTTCGAAACTTGTAGATGATTCTCGTATCTCCATAAAAAGTAAACTATCGATAAAAACATACCCACTATCGCAATACATATGTTTTCTAATACAATTTGAATGAACATCCCAAACTTACTTTCTCCAAGGACCATCTTAATACCAAATTCCCTCTTTCTCATTATGATGGAAACAATTGTCGTTACGACCATTCCCGCTATTATAAATAAAATAAATAGACTTCCTACTATAAGATCGATATTTTCCGTATCCATACTACTAGTAACGGCTTCATTTATTTCTTCTCCTAAATTTTTTAAGTATAACGTAACGTCGCTTCCCTTCAGTTGAATCATTTCTTGTAGTTTGTTTACATCTGTGTCTCTTTTTAAATTCATAATTGTACTTTGATGTAATCTTGAAAACATTATTTCATAGTTTTCATATCTATCAATTGGCATGGGTGATAACATAGCCTTGTCTAATTTCTGGTATATACTCACTCCGTTACCATCTATAATAAATTTATTTTCCGGTAAAAATCCAATAATCATATATTGATTATTGATTGTATCCCCTATTTGAAAATATTTCTTAAAGTAAGGACCTACCAAAACATTCGTTTTCTCTTCACTATTTTTGTGGAAGTCTCGATACGAAAAGCCTGCTCCAGTTTTTATAGGTATATTCAGTAATTTATAATAATCTTCATCTATTGTAATTATACGAATAGTAGGGTTTTTATCGCGAAAAGTTTTGTTTTTCAATTCTTCTAACATACTTTCTTGAAGCGGTCGATTGCTGGATTCTAGTTCGATTATGCTCTCTTCGTATGTACCATACGAAATCACATCTTTATTTTGCTGCATTTTTTTATAAATTTCTTCGACTTGTCCTTTATTAAATTGATCTGCCTTCAACCTATCAGTAGTCATCCCATCATAAGTGATGAAATATGTACTTTCTAAATCTAGCAACGAGTTGGAACTGTTTTCAAGATAGTGAAAATTACAAAGCATATTAATGGAAAGGGTTATTGCTGCTAACCCAAACGTGAATTGTATTAAGAGAAAAATAGAAATGAGCAATCTATTTTTCAGGGCCATAAGAGCACTTTTTAGTCTCATCTTATTTACTCCTTTAACGCTTTAGCAGGTTCAATTTTAAGTATTTTGAAAAATGGTATTACAGCGGTGATGAACGAAATAAACAAGGAAATTACTACACTCATCACAACTTTAAAAACATCTATATGAATAGTAAAACCCATTACATGCACTATGCTTTTATTCATTGTACTTAAAATCCATTGCATACATATCGCACAAATAGCTGCAACGATTGCGCATATGAATAATTGGCTAAATATGAATACAAATAAATTCAAATTGCTTGCTCCCAACGTTTTCCTTAAGGAAATACTCTTCTTCTTCGTGTAAATCCAAAAATAACTCGCAATTATACAGTTCATTACAGCAATAAAAAGTAGATTGTACGGAAGAGTAAGTTGTGCTCTCATAGCTTTATTCGAGCTTTTTTCGTTCTCATAATTCTCCTTTTCATTTATCACTTTCACATTCGTATCAATTCTATTTTGCTTAATATACCGAATAAATGTATCTATTTCTTGTTTAGGATTTTCGTTAGACCTTACTATCATTTCAAATGTATTTTCATTTTGTATACGTCGTTTTATCTCATCAGGCATGTCACTTAAGCCGACAAAAACATTGGAATTATATGCGTATCCAGTATTCGCAGCGCTCACGCCTTTAACTCTATATTCTCTACTAAACAGTTTTATTGTTTCAGATTCTTTATAAATTCTCTTTCCGGCAATTACACTATTTTCTTCCCCATCTTCCATACGAGAACCTTTTATTAAAGGCGGAGACCAATTTTTATTTATAAGACCAACCATCGTTACTTCACCTATGCCGGGGATTCCCATTCTCATATTATTTGTAATAACACTTGAGTTCTTAAAACTAGTTCCTGTTACCTCTTGAATTGCTTTGAAATCCAATTCCCCAAAGCTAGTAAGCTGAACAGTATAGTAATATTTAAAATAACCATTTTTGTACTCATAAAATTTTTCATCGTAATAATCTCGAATCGACATCGCTATAAGTATGGGCAGAATTGTTAAAGTAAATCCGATAAATAACATAATGAATATTTTTCTGTTCACTGCTATTTCTTTTAATATTAGATTCATATACCCTCCAAACGTCAAAAAGGTAAATACCCTTTTTGACAAATTCCATATAAACGCTGTACTTATCAAAAAAACTTAAAATATTATTCTATTTCCTTAAACCATCAAGAAATGCACATTAACTTTTAATTCGCCCCTTTCTTTAAAATGTTTTTAGTATGCGGCTTCATTATACATAGAAAAATAAAGGTTAAAATAAATAAATCAAAACCTTAACATTTTTTACACTATATTTATTTTTCGGTTAACTTAATGACATTAAGTTATTTTCCCATCTCCCTTTCATGTAAAATGCCATATATAAAGGCGGTATGAAATCTCATACCGCCTTATATCTTAAATTTAATTGTTTTGTATGTAAGGAAGAATATATTTCACAATTAATTCCCATCTATCCCGTGCATTTGGCATAACTTCAGAAGCAATTACTACAACCAAATCCTTCTTAGGAATACAACAAATCACATTCCCACCGTCACCCATAGCACAGTATGAAAAGATTCCATCTTCTTCTCGTAACCACCATAAGTAACCATATTGATTTGTGTTCATTTCTGTTGATTCTTTTATCCATGATGTTGATAGAATTTGTTTTCCATTATGAGTACCTTCGTTTAAATACAAACTTCCAAACTTATCCATATCCTTAATTGTTAACGTTAGTCCCCATCCGCCCGTTGAAATACCGTTTGGATCATGAACCCATCCCTTTACATCTTTTCCGAATAAGTCATCGAATCCAAATGCTTTCATATTGTAGTTTGGAATTTCTCTCATACCGAGTGGCCGAAATAGCTGTTCATTCGCAAATTCACGCGCACTTTTTCCTGTTGTACTCGTGATAATTGCTGATAGTACATGCGCTCCTGCAGATGAATATTTAAAAGATCCAATCTCTCCGCCGTTCCCAATTCTATGAAGTGTATACTGTACCCAGTCTGGTTGTGTACATAATTCTTCTAACGGTTCCTGCCAGTCTACAAAAGGATATGGAGCTGTCATTGTAAGTAGGTGTCGCACTGTTATTTCAGATGCCTTACGTTTATATTCAGGAAAAAACTCTATTACTTTTTGATCAACGCTTTTTATATAGCCCTTATCTATACATATCCCAATTAGCGCAGAGATTATCGTTTTTGTAACTGACGCTACATGAAATGCATCATCTGGACCATGCCCGTTATAATAGTTTTCAAAAATAATATTACCTTTCTGCGCTACTAACATACCATTCATATTTTCATATTCTTCTTTTATAATCTGATCTAACTTTTCAGCAGTTTTCATTATTCCTTCCCCTTTAACCTATAATTAAAAAGGTTCGATGGGTACATATATATCAACTATATGTTTATTTTCTGGGTGCTGCCTTGGGTCATTTTTATACATTTCAAAAGGATACGCATCTCTCGGTTTATATCCGCTATTTGGTAGCCATTCACCGTATATAAAATCCCATGCTCCTTTATATTCATCTTGGAATATTTCAAAATGCCCTACTGCATACTTTCCAGAAGGTATTAGCATTATTCCAATATCACTCGCTTCTACTGCGGACGCATCCGGAATTGTTATACATAAACTTGTTCTTAAATGATAGTCCTCAGTAAATTCATGATGATCGTGGTAAATGGTTAATACTTTCGTATCCTCAAATACATGATAGTTTTGCTTAGCTGCGTAATGAAATAATTTCTCTATCATTTTTGGAAAAGCTATAGTTAACTCCCTATATGTACCGATATGTCTTATGTATGCGACGTTTATATCGTCCGCTGTTACAATTTCAACATTTCCTCGAACCTTCTTACATTCATTGTATTGAGAAGTTCTTCTTACGTCTTTGCAATTCTTGCTATTATGGTTTCGATATTGAGACGGACTTACACCGTAATAATTTTTAAATGTCCGAGAGAAAACTGCTGAATCTGTAAAACCAAAATGGTAAGCGATATCCGTAATCGTCATATCCAATCGATATGTAAGAAGGTTCGTTGCCCTTTCTAACTTCAAGCGATTCACATACCGGGATAACGGCTCGTCTACTATTCCTTTAAAAGTCCGATGAAAATGATATTTAGAAAATCCTGCTACATCGGCTAGCTCTTCAATAGATAGTGAACTATCGATGTTGGATTCTATATAATCTTGAACCTTATGTATGCGTCTTACATACTCATTTCTACTTTGTTTATTCTCCATACTTGTTATCTCCTCACAACAAAAAGGCTAACTTTTCGCTAGCCTACTTTTACACATGTTTCAAAAATAAAACTCTACTACCGCCGTTCCCATCATAATTTGTATGTACCGATACACCCTCTACTTCATCATCCCCAGCCTCAATTTGAAAGCCAATCTCCCTATGAAACTGTATCGATTTTTTATTAACTGGTGATGTGATTGCTTTTACAACTTTACGGTTATTTGCACGAGCGACATCAAAGAAATAAGAATACAATGTCGATGCGATTCCTCTTCTTCTATACTTCGGATTTACCCCGATAAAATGAACGTACGCTTCCTCTTTATGCGTTTGCGAAAAGAATCCGCATAAGAAACCTAACGTTTCGCCATCTTCTTCAATGATAAAACTTGATTCTTGAAAATGAACGAAAAATAATTTTGGCAACATAGCAGCCATGTCTCTCCCGCCCCACCAATCATTTAAAACAGAATGAATCTTTACATAATCTTCCCCTTGGATGTTTCTTACTCGCATACGTTTCTCCCTCTCACTCACTTCATTTTTTCATAAATTTTAATGACTGTTTCTACTAAAAGGATAAATACCCATATCCCGCAAAATACAAGAACTGACTGAAATATAGAACCTAACATAACAATACTTATTAAACCTAATTCCGATCCCGAAATAGATATTTCATCAAACCCAAGATTATGTATAAATGGACCAGTTGAAAAAGCCATTAAAATTGATCCTATTAAATAAATCACACTCATTATTTTTAATATTTTTATAGAAAGATATGAAGTTTGTTTTTCTTCCACTTGTGATAATTCGATTTCCCCACTCGCAATTCCTTTTTGCAAACAGTCTTCACATAAAAATTCTTCCTTAATTTTTTTACCACCGTGCAATGTACCTGTTATTTCTTTACAGCGCGAACACTTTCGATTTATCATTTTGTTATCACTCCAATCTCGTAAGATTATACTTATACAATTCCATTTTTACCTTATTATCCATTTTATGTATTTTATAGAGAGGTGACGTGTTTTATGATATCTAAACTTACTTTTGGCTATAAAAAGTCTACTGAGCAATATGTATTACGGCCTAGTTGTTATGCAATTATTTTTAACTCAACTTCTTCAAACATTGCTATTATCCAAAAAGGAGACCGTTATTTTTTACCTGGTGGCGGTATGGAAGGTACCGAAACAAAAGATGAATGCTTACATCGTGAACTACTAGAGGAATTAGGATGGGCAATTGAAATTAATCAATATATCGGTAATGCAATGCGATATTTTTATGCGGAAAAAGAAGATACTTATTATTTAAACGATGGGTTCTTTTATATTGCGAACATGGTGCAGACACAAACTGAAAACTGTGAGGAAGATCATGTTTTGCGGTGGATGTCTCCTTTACTTGCTGTAGAGCTTCTCATTCATGATCATCAAAAATGGGCTGTTGAACAAGCGCTTTTATTACAAAAACCAAAAGGATCTCCTTCTATATGAAAGAGATCCTTTTTACTGTTAGCTTACCTTTTTCAAATTGAGAGCTGGCTTTTTGATTCCACCTTTTTTTACAACATATAGACCCACAAAGATAATAAGTCCGCCAACCAGTTGCATCATATTGATTTGCTCCCCTATTGTTACTGCCGCAAAAATAACTGCGAACAACGGTACAAGATACATATATACCATTACTTTCGTTGAGCCTATTTGACTAATACCGACATACCACATCGCAAGTCCGAAGATTGTCGCGAAGACGATTGAATATGCTAGAGACCCCCAGCTTAGCATGTCTACTGGCCACGTTAATGTGTTTACGTTGAATAAACAATATATAACGAGAGGTACAATTCCAATTAAAGTAGACCAAGATGTGACTCTCATTGCGGAGTATTTTGTAATAAGAGGTTGTGCTAATATTGGATACCATCCCCACGCAATTGCTGCGACTAATCCAATTATATTTCCGAGCCATGCATACTCGTAAGTAGCTCCTCCTGTATGGCCTGTTAATAAAACGAATGCGGCACCAATAAAGGCTACTATTGAACCTATTTGTACTTTCATCGAAAAGCGTTCTTGTTTGTGCAATACTGCTAATATCCCTGTAAATATAGGTGACATCGCAATTAATAATGAGGCGTTCGTTGCTGAAGTATATTTCACAGATAGCATAAACATCGTTTGATACATTGTCGTACCAACGATACCGACTGCTACTAATCGTAGCCAATCTTTTCTTTCAATGCGTAATGAGCGTTCCATTAAAAATGTAATAAGTAATAATACCGGTGATGCTACTAAAAATCGTAAACTATTAAATTGAATGGATGACATAAATGCCACGCCATACTTTCCAATTGTATAATTTGCTCCCCATACTAACGCTACTGATACTAGGAGCCATTCCATTTGCCATCGTTTCATCCGAATCTCCCCTTCCATATTTAGCATAGTAAAATTGGCTGGATATAACACCGTCCAATTGGCTGTTTTTTTACCCAGCCAATTTGCTATACTGGATGTATATAAGAGATACGGAGGCGTTTTTTTATGGAATGGAAACTAGATAGTGACAGTAAAATCCCTATTTATCAGCAAGTTGTTGACTTTATTGAGAAACGTATTACATACGGAGAACTACCTCCAGGAAGCTTCCTACCTTCCGAACGAAAATTAGCTACGCAGTTAAATGTAAATCGAAGTACAGTTACTACTGCTTATAATGAATTACGTGCTATGGGAATTGTAGAAAGTACGACTGGTAAAGGAACACGCGTGAGTACACATATGTGGGGCGTTTCTCCGACATTAACGCCGAACTGGAGAAATTTCGTAGAAGGTGGTACATTTTTACCAAACTTACCGTTACTTCGCCATATTCGGGCAGAAGTACAACAAAATGAAAATATTATAGATTTTGCAAACGGAGAACTCGGTTGTAACCTCTATCCTCACGATCAACTACAAACAATTTTACGAGAACAACCGTTAACGCACTCATTAAGTTACGATCATCCGCAAGGGTACCTCCCGCTAAGACAAGCGGTAGTAAAATATATGAAAGAATATTTAAAAGTTGAAGCGACTGAACAATCGATTATGATTACATCTGGCGCACAGCAAGCACTTCACCTTATCGTACAATGTTTATTAACCCCAGGTGATGCTGTCGCTTTCGAAAGTCCATCACACTGTTATTCCTTACCGTTATTCCAATCAGCAGGTATTCGTATTTTCCCATTACCTGTCGATGAACACGGTATTAATCCGGATGATGTGCAAGAGCTATATAGAAAGCATCGTATTAAAATGATCTTTTTAAATCCAAATTTCCAAAATCCTACGGGCACAATGCTGCATCCAAACCGTAGAAAAAAACTATTATCACTTTGTGCAGACTTACGAATTGCGATTGTGGAAGATGATCCATCTAGTTTACTTACGCTAGAAAAGAAACAACCTTGCCCTACCTTAAAATCAATTGATGAAAACGGAACTGTCATTTATGTACATTCTTTATCTAAAATGATTGCACCAGGTTTACGAGTCGGCTGGCTTGTTGCCCCGCAATCGGTAGTAGAAAGGTTATCCGACGCAAGGCACCAAATGGAATTAGGTATGAGCATTTTCCCGCAGTGGCTTATGCAGCAATTTTTCGAAACCGTACCATTTCAGTCTCATATCGTACCGTTACGAAAACAACTAGCAGAAAAAAGAAACGTTATCGTCCGTGCTCTAAACGAGCAACTTCACGATAAAATCTCTTTTTCAAATCCGACCGGTGGTATATACATATGGGGGAAATTAAAAGAACCGATAAACGAAAAACAACTCATTATGCAAAGCTTAAAACAAGAAATAGCCTTTATGCCGGGGAGTATTTTCGGCGCGAAAGATGGTTATATACGTTTATCTTATGGAAAAGTGGATATTGATCAAATTGAGGAAGGGATTTCTCGCTTGCGTGAGGCTATTTTGGTTTGTGAAAAGTAACTTTAGATACAAATCCTCGTTTGACAAAACCTAAATCTACCATTATCATCAACACGAACCTAGTTATAGGAGTGATACCAATGAAAATCTATGTTGATGCAGATGCTTGCCCTGTAAAAGATGTAATTATTTTTGAAGCAACGAAGGCAGAAATTCCTGTTACCCTCGTTACAAGCTTTTCTCATTATTCTAATGCAGAGCAGCCAAAAGGTGTGGAAACAATTTATGTTGATTCTGGAGCAGATGCTGCGGATTACCGGATTATGCAGTTAGCCCAAAAAGAAGATTTAATCGTAACACAAGATTACGGTCTTGCTTCGCTTGCTTTAGCAAAAGGCTGTATTGTGCTACACCATAAAGGATATAAGTACACAAATGAAAACATTGAACAACTATTACAAACACGATATTTAAGTGCAATGGTTCGAAAAAGCGGTAAGCGTACAAAAGGACCGAAACCATTTACAGCAGAAGATAAAGAGAAATTTAGAGCGCTCTTTAAAAGTATGATCGCACTGTAGAAATGAACCGTCTATTTGTAGAGAAAGAAAAGAAGAGAATATCCAAATGAACATTCTCTTCTTCAGGTTTACCCGTTTAAAATGAAGGTAAATTATCTAAGTTATTTTCTTTTATTCCATCCGGTTCGCTACGTATAATATCTCTGCCATACTTATGAAATACATCCACATGAGCTAATTTCCCTGATTTGGCTTCATTAAGAGCAGTCATATAATCTAACTCTCTTCCGCTACTTGTTTTAAACGCTATTAAATCCCCATCATCATTTTTACGAACGGCAACAATTTGTTCTGCTCCTGTATTAACTTCATGGTCTACTTCAAATTGAGCTTGCTCTTCTCCTTGATGTAAATAATCATTATACACTTTTTCAAAATCTTTTTTGTCCATTAAACTCACCTCCAACACATTTTATTAGTATGGTTGGGAGGTAGTGGTTTTATGTGCTTTTTATTAACTTAACAAGACGATACTACTCCACATAAATAATTCAAATTTATTTTAGAATCCTTCCTTGTCTATTTAAGCTAAATTTAAGTGTTTATATTTTCCTGAAAATATTATAATTTATTATATAGAATAGAAATATGAAACGGAGAATGATTAAGGTGAATATAGATATTAATCGTTTAACTGATATTTGTTTAGAGTATCAGCAATCTAGGTTTTATGTTACTAGAATCCCTAAAGATTTCTTATCAATTGCCCGAAAACGCTTTTCTATACCGACGGATGACCAAATTATTGCTTTTTTAAGTTGTAATTTATTTGGATCTGGAAAATATGGTGTTTACTTTACAAGTTCAGGTTTATACTGGAAAAATTGGTTATTAGGTAAAGGAAATATGCAATGGGATCAATTAAATGAAGTGCGACAAATCGAAATTGATAAAGATGGTTTTTTATCTTTTGATGCACAAAAAAGCTTCAATATTAACGGAAGTGATTATCCACCACTATTATTTAAAGAATTACTTATGGCTCTTACGAATTCATTCCAAAATTCAAAGCAAAATGATATACATCCAGCTATAAAAATTAATGAGATAAAATCAATCTGCTCTTTGTTTGAGACGCATAATGAATTATTAGAACCTGATAATGGATTATTTGTAGAAACTCATATTTCAGACAAAAAGTTAAAAGCAATTGAGGCACGATTCATCATTCCAATAGAAGAACAAATCATTGCTTTTTTAGATACATCTGTCCTTGGGAACATGGGGAAGGATCTGATGGAGTATTAATTTGTCAATCAGGTATATATTTTAGAGAAACCTTTGTACACTTATATTACCCCTGGCATATCTTTAGAAATATCCCTATTACTTTAGCTTCAGATGATTTTAAAATTGGAAAAAGAAATATTTTTCATCTTCAACATGCTAGAATGCCTAGTGAAGAGATTCTATTATTCATCAAGAATATAAAACAGTATGTGAATAGTTTATATGAAGAACATCCGGAATTACATATTTAATACATTTATTATTATATATAAGCTTGTGTATGGTTAAGTCTAAAATTTCAATTCAACTAAAAAACCGATTATTTTTGTAGAGGACCTACAAGTATAATCGGTTTTTACTCTTATTCTTTTTTTATAATTCTCTTTTTTAATACCTACACAAACCCCTCAAAGTCTCCAATATATCATCTGTAAAGGCTGTGCTACCCTCTGTCTCTAAAACTCTAAAATATAAACTTCTTAAGAAAGCTCTAATATTTTGCACCAAAATATCATGCTGAGGATGCGGGATGTCTTCAACGATTGCTATACTATGTAACCAGTTGCTCCACTCTTCTTCTGTTAAAAGATTTTGATTACGTAACGACATAATTGGCGTTACTAATCTCTCATCCTCAAAGTGTATGTAAACATAGTCATTTAGGCGAACTTTCTGACGAACAGCTGCAAGAATCGCATATGAAAACTCACGATTTTGTATGGTACGAGCTAACGCATCGAGCGCATCCGCTGCATGCGCAGTAGAGTGTGCCCATCCTTTTCCTTCTACATAACCTCTTACATCTTCTTCTAAATATACATATTCCAGCACTTGTTCTGCTACACTGTACAGTTGTTCTTCAGATAGCAACGGTTCTCTTTCATGAACAGATAAAATAAGTGGTGGAATTAAAACAGAGAACGCACGTTTAAAAACAGAGTCTGTTCCCTTTTCACCAATTTTATAAAATAAATAATCAGGACTAATTGCTTGTAGCATTAATCCCCGTAATTCTTTTTGTCTAAATACATCATTTGTAATCCATGTGTGAAGCGTACTATAAATTAAATCATCACGTAATTCAGCATCAGGTGATCCGATATAATCTAGCATCCACTGTGCATATGGATATGCATCTACGTCTTCTGGTACAGCATAATTATTATTTTTAATTTGTAGTAGTTCTTCTTTTAGTTCTAATACTTCATTCATTCTATTTTTTCTCCCCTTTTTGCGTTTCTTATTGCCTTATCCCCCGTTTTTCACTTTCTAAAGCTAATATAATTATACGAGAATTATAACTATTAATAAAAGGCTATACATATACTTTTGATTGTGTATTACATTCGCTCTTGAAATATAACTTCTGGATTTGCTAAATCACTATTCCGAAATACAACATCCGCACACTCTTTCGGATTATGCTCATCTATATACATCTTACAGGCCGCATGATACCTGCTCAAAAACATCTTCTCTGCTTCTTCATAACCTCCAAAAGCTTCAGTCTCGCGCTTTACACCACGTTTTCTCGCAATCTCAAAATCTGTATCTACAAAAATTTTGTAATCAAATAAATGCTCAACGTCTTTTTTTAATAGAAATGTTCCATCTACTATGAGTACCATATTGGGTTGAGCCATTAACGGCTCATTATGTACAAGAATATCCGTTTTTAAATTATGAGAGATCGTTTCATACTGTAAATTCCCATTAGGTCCTAAAGGTTTTAATAGTCTTTCTTTGAAAGCTGTATAATCGTGTGCGTCTTCATAATACCCTCTTGCAGATTCTTTACCTTGTGTATAACGAATCACTTTTGGGTTATGAAAATCGTCAATGCTAGCGCGCGTTACTGGTAACCCTCGCTTTTTTATTTCTTCCGCTAATTCGTTTGCAAATGTTGTTTTTCCTGATGCTGTAATACCGCTTACTCCAACTTTTGTTGGATACGTTAAATTTAACATTAAAATATGATTAGCAATTTCATTTATACGTTGTTTTCGGTTCATGATATTTCCCCCTTCATTTAGTTTACATAACAAAATTATAATTAACTTTTATGTCACTATTTGTCGGTAAGTCGATATCCTATGTCGAATCGTCGATAAATCGAAAAAATCGTTGATATATTTTAAGTTACGATAGATATATTTGAAAAATCGTTGATATATTTTGATTAGCTTACTTCCCCTTAAACCCTCGATATAAAGCAGTCCGTAATTCTTGTTTGTATTCTTCAATTTCTGGCATATCGAGCTCTTCTGCCAGCCTTATAGCTAATTCAATATCGTACGGTACACGTACAAGTTGGACGGAAAAACTTGCTGCTTCTTTTTCATTGTAAATCCCTTCGAATATTAAATAAGAAGCTTGTGTAATTTCAAGCGGATTTCCTACGCTACCAGCGTTACATAACGTTTTGCCTCTGAAATTTTGAACGAATGCTTGGTGAACATCACCGTAGCAAACGACATCTGGTTTTCTTTCCCCTTCTATATTCTCTGTGAGATCACTATTTTCGAACATACTAATACGTTCTTCTCTTGAAGCGTGTGGTTGAATTCTTTCATATAAACTTCTAGGTGAGGCGTGGAACATACGAATGAGTTTTCCGCTCATAAAAAATTCGATCGAAAATGGTAAGCTTCTTAAATAGTCATTTTGTTCTTCTGATAATTGTTTTTGATGCCATTTTAACGCTTCAAATTCAGTCGGTTTTGTTATAAAATCATCCCAGTTTCCCATTACGACTACTTCACATTCTTTACGAATGATTTCAATTGCTTCACTAGAATGAGGGCCTTTTCCGACTAAATCTCCAAGGCAAATTATGCGTTCGATTCCTCTCAATTTAATATCTTGCAGTACAGATTCTAAAGCTGGAATATTACCATGTATATCTGAAATTACCGCAATTTTGTCCATATGTATTCCTCCTTTATTTATTAAATTCACTTGATTGGTACCATTTTGGAATATAGGATGAAAATTGATTATGATCATCTAAAATTCCGTTTAATCTTTCCTTCATATCATCTACTAAATGGGGCGTGCTTCGGTTTGTCCATACGATATCCGCTGGGAATGTCATTGCTGCATATAATGAGTACAGTTTCCAAAAATGAAGTGACGGTTCGCCTCCGCAATAACCGTGAACTTGTCCAACCGCAAATGGTTTGCTTATTCTTATAGTAAAAATCGCTACGTTATAAAAATCGTGTATCGGATCGCCAAAATCATATCCACCAAAATCGATAACGATAAATTCCTTATTATGAATCATAGTATTTGCTGGATGGAAGTCATCGTGTAAAAAGATGATTGGACGATTTTTCAATAATTGTCTATGCTCCTCTACAAATCTTAAAACTGGCTTCAAATCAAGGAAGTCTATTTTATAGTTTGCTAACGCTTCTACGTATCTTTCATACTTATTCCATCGAATCATTTCCCATTTATTACTTGCACTTTCTTTTTCAATTGAGTGAATCCTCTTTAATACTTCCCCTGCTTTTCTTCCTGCATAATACTGTTCTTCCACCGATAGCTTCGTTAAACCTTCTTCACCATTTACACCTTGGACCCATTCAAATACTTGAACACATTTATTTAATTCCTCAAGTTTTATGAAATGAATTAACTTCGGCGTTGGAATATGTAATAACTCTAATTGTTTCATATACGTATATTCTTCTTGTTTACGTTCAAAATGTACAGCATCACATACTTTTACAAAATATGTTACTCTATTTTCTAATTTTATTTTATATTTCTCTTCATGTGAAAAACCTTTTGAAATAGCTGTACACTTTACAATACGAGGCCATTCTAGTTTTCTCTCTATCTCTCTAAGTATTTCTTCCAAAGCGTTCACCTCTATCAATATATGTACAGACTACCTAACACTTCATACTCTCGTTTATTTTCCCCTTTAAATTCTACTGCAAATGGATATTCGCCATGATTCTTCAAATATTGTAGTACTAGCCCTTTCCCAATTGGTTCACAAAACTGTACTTGAATGTCACCAAACGATACACTTTGACACTCCGCATTCCATTCTTCATTTTTCATGACTGGAGTTGCAGTTAGCTCCATGACTGCTTTCCATTTCCGTACTGTTTCTCGAACATTTTTTACTGCGTAATGGATTGTTTCAATTTGTTGTACTTTGTTTTTATGTTCAGTAATCGTGCCAATGTTACGTAAATCTTTTCTTCTTTCTTCATCTGTTTCATTCCACTGTATAAAGAAAGGTAATTTCGGTCCGTTCTTATCTTGCTTTACAAATAACATTTTCCATTCTAAAAGGCGGCCATCTTTTCTCATACGTTTCCCTTCAAATGGTCCTATTGTTTGTAAACCGTATTTACAAAACTTATCTGCTAATTCTTCAATGGCATCTGTTCGAATTGCGATTTGTAGCATCCCTTCGCCATCTTGTAATTTCACTACCGTTTCTTGTACTAACGGATTTCCTGCTTCTTTCGCTTTTTCTTTATGTTGAACTGCTAAAAATTCTATATAAGATAAATCAAAATAACATAAACTATTCCAAGTACCCCAAGTAGTATGCTCTCCGCCTAGTGCCGTATGAAATCCAAGTGCCTGCATTTGTTTTGCCGCTTCCTCCGGTGTACAGTTCACTGCGTGTACGAGATGATCAAATCGTAACATGTCTTTCTCCCCTTTCTCTCCATCCTTTTATTGTATATTTTATTTTTCTTTCATTCAATTCAAAAAACTTTAAAACCTAGTTGATTTATACGATTAATATGTATTATAATGAAACAAATTTCAATATTGCTGATTGGAAAAACCAAAGGCACTTTTCTCACACGGGAAAAGTGCCTTTTTCATTTACTATTACAGGGGGATTATTTATGCAGAAATTAATTGTCTTTGCTATTATTGGATTTTTCGCTCAATTAATCGATGGAGCGCTTGGAATGGCGTACGGGGTAACGTCTACCTCACTTTTACTAATGTTTGGTATCGCACCAGCGGTCGCTTCCGCATCTGTTCATTTAGCTGAAGTTGTTACAACCGCCGCTTCTGGTGCATCTCACCTCAAATTTGGGAACGTTGATAAATACACCGTTTCCAGGCTTACATTACCAGGAGCAATTGGTGCATTTGTTGGGGCATGTTTTTTAAGTAATTTACCTGGCGATGTCATTAAACCGTACATTTCCTTATTTTTATTTACTTTAGGAGTTTATATTTTATTACGATTCATTATTCAAAAACAGATTGTTACTTCAAATAAACGTATGTCAGCTAAACAACTTGTGCCGCTTGGCTTATTCGCTGGATTCGTTGATTCAACTGGTGGCGGTGGCTGGGGACCGATTACGACACCTGTTCTTCTAGCAAGAGGAAATGAAGCGAGAAAAGTTATTGGATCTGTAGATACGAGTGAATTTCCTGTTTCATTAGCTGCAACAATTGGCTTCTTCATCTCACTTGGCTGGGAACAAGTAAGCTGGGTTTGGGTATTTGCGTTAATGCTTGGTGGTATTGTCGCAGCTCCAATTGCTGCATGGCTAGTACGCATCGTACCATCTCATTTACTTGGCGTATTAGTTGGTGGTCTTATTATCTTTACGAATATACGTACACTACTTACTACTTTTAAAGTAGATCCAACTATTATCTCACTTTCTTACGTCGCAGTTGGTCTTGTCGTTATTATTTCTATTTTCATTGCTGTTCGTAATCATTCCAATCGTTCTAACACATCAACAGCCCAATATCCGAATGATCAAAAACAGATGCTACCTTAATTACTAAAAAACCGCTCAACTTACTTCGAGCGGTTTTTTTCTATTTTCCAATTCATCATTGTTTCTGTCGCATCTACTCTTTTCATATGTAACTTCTCTAACACACGAATCGAACCATAATTATCAAGGAGCGTCTCTGCAATAATCGTTTCTACCTCTCCTGTCTGAAAAGCCCAATCTATTAGTTCTCGTACAGCTTCTGTCGCATACCCTTTATTCCAATATTTCTCAATAAATCCGTAACCAACTTCTACTATATGTTCCTCATTTGGCTTCCCTTTAAACCCTATATCTCCTAGAACGATGTCATCTTCTTTTCGAATGACATACCACGCGCCCCAAGGTAATACATCCTTATTTTGTTTTACATTTTCTACATGCCCTACAATATGTGGGCCACTATTATATCCTTGCTCGTTAGCAACGTGAATACTCTCTTCTGTACACGGCACTATATAGAGCCTTTCTGTTTCTAATTTCATTTTGATTTCCCCTTTTTTGCTTACACGTTACTCTAATTATATCAAAAAATATGACCTGATTATGAATGTCGAATTATATTTTCTGAATTTTCTTTTAATTTTTGAAGGGTTTTTCAATATTTTTTGCGAAACATTTGTATAACAATTTTTTCTTTGCTTATTGTTACATAATAGTAGGTTCGGGTGGAGTTTTGCAAGCGTTTCCTATACAATAACCGATATTTTTTGATTTTTTCCTACAAAATATCTTGCAATATATTCAGAAACTCATTACAATTGCCATATATTAAAAATCTTAGCAATATATAAATCCTCATCAATCCGATGAGGTAGAGGTTGCGACTTTTAAGAGTAAAACGGACGAGATACAGAGAATGTCTAAGACTCCGTTTGAAAGGAAAAGTTGCCGAAGTTTATATTTCTTCTCTGGAAATATGAGCTGGGGCTGTCTCCGAAAGGAACAGAACTGTCACGTTTACAAAATTACCGTGTAAACGTGGGGTGCTATCTTAACGGAAGGGTATGATGGGGTGGTTATTTGTGAAACGTTCCGCCAAATTCCTTTGGCGGTTTTTTGTATTTTTCTCCCCCGCTCCTTCCTATCTTACAAGAAAAGGAGTGTTGAACATGAATAGCGCAACGAATCAAGCTACCTCTAAAACAGAAGCTACAAAAGGAAAAGGTGAATTAAGACGCGGTCTAAAATCAAGGCACCTTACGATGATTTCTCTCGGCGGTACAATTGGTACCGGACTATTTCTTGCCAGCGGTGGTGTCATCCATTCAGCTGGACCTGGCGGTGCATTAATTGCATACGCCGCAATTGGAATTATGGTTTACTTTTTAATGACAAGCTTAGCTGAACTCGCAGCTTACATGCCTGTTACTGGATCTTTTAGCACGTACGCAACAAAATTTGTTGATCCATCACTTGGTTTTGCCCTTGGATGGAACTATTGGTATAACTGGGCAATTACTATCGCTGCTGAACTAGCGGCTGTAACATTAATTATGAAATTTTGGTTTCCAGATACTCCTTCCCTCATTTGGAGCGGATTATGTTTAGCTATTATTTTCCTTTTAAACTACTTATCTGTTAAAGGATTTGGTGAATCTGAATATTGGTTCGCACTTATTAAAGTAGCTACAATTATTATCTTTTTAATTGTCGGGTTTATGATGATTTTCGGAATTATGGGTGGCGAAACTGTTGGCTTCAAAAACTTCACTGTTGCAGATGCACCATTTAATGGCGGCATCATGGCAATTATCGGTGTATTTATGGCAGCTGGCTTCTCATTCCAAGGTACTGAATTATTAGGTGTAGCTGCTGGTGAAACATCTGATCCAGAGCGTAATATTCCGAAAGCAATTCGTTCGATCTTTTGGCGTATTCTTTTATTCTATATCCTTGCGATTCTCGTTATCGGTTTATTAATTCCTTATACAACTGAAAGCCTTGCTGCAAGTGATGTAACAGTAAGTCCATTTACACTTATTTTTGAAAAAGCGGGCGTTGCCTTTGCTGCTTCTGTTATGAACGCTGTTATTTTAACAGCAGTACTGTCTGCTGGTAACTCTGGTATGTATGCTTCAACTCGTATGCTTTGGGATTTAGCTCGCCAAGGGAAAGCACCGAAGTTTCTTGGTAAATTAGATAGCCGCGGCGTACCTGTTAACGCATTAATCGTAACATCGATTGTCGGTAGTATCGCTTTCATTGCTTCTTTATTCGGTGACGGTGTTGTATACATTTGGTTATTAAATGCATCAGGAATGTCTGGTTTTATCGCTTGGGTCGGCATTGCAATTAGTCATTATCGTTTCCGTAAAGCATATATCGCACAAGGAAAAGATTTAAATGACTTACCTTATAGAGCAAAATGGTTCCCATTCGGACCAATCTTCGCATTTGCACTTTGCGTCATCGTAATTTTAGGTCAAAACTACGGCGCATTTATGGGCGAATCAATCGATTGGAACGGCGTACTCGTTTCTTACATCGGTTTACCACTCTTCTTAGTACTTTGGTTAGGATACAAATTTACGAAAAAAACAAAAGTCATTCCACTTGATAAATGTGAACTAAAATAAAGTGAAACGAGCAAACAAATTTGTTTGCTCGTTTTTTATTGCAAACCTCTTTGCTTCCCTATTGCCCCTGTTTTTGCAATAATAAAGGAAATATAAATAAAGGTTGGGATACAATGAACATTCGCATTACTGATGAAGCAATAGCAGCTATACATAGATTAGAACGTGAAGATAAAAAAATCATTCGCATTAGAGGGACAATGACAAACTCTTGTAGTATTTTCGTTGATGTCGATTTAATTTGGGATACATATGTTGCAAATGATGTTGTATATGAAGATGCAGACCTTATCTTGCAAATGGATTCATTTACGAAAGACTACACTGGTGATACGGTGAAGCTTGATTATAAAACGACAGGTTTTAGTATTACGACTCCGAGTGAGACTTTAGTTTATGGATTGTCGATTAAAAAATAAAACTTGTTTTCAACTGACCACTGAGGTGAAAAAATGGGTAAATATGTTCCGCTAAAATTTTTATTTAACGAAGAATTAGCAGAAAAAATGGCTGATTCTATTTATAAACACGATCCTACTTTCTCTAAAAGAAACTTTGTGTCTTCCGTAACATGTAAAGTTGAAAATTTAGAGTTAAAGCAGCGTATTGAAGTATTGGCAGATGAATTACACAATGCTTTACAAAAAGATTTTATTGAAGCAATACATATATTACTGAAAACATTAGGACCAGAAAATACAACAGAAGTAGGCACATTTACAAACGGATATATGTACATGCCTATTGCAAAATACGTTGAAAAATATGGGCTTAACGATTTTGAAACCTCATTCAACGCCATGTATGAAATAACGAAAAGGAATACTGCTGAATATGCCATTCGGCCTTTTCTTCAAACATACCATGAAGACACACTAAACATATTACAAAAGTGGATTCATGATGAAAACAGTCACATTAGAAGATTAGTTTCTGAAGGTACGAGACCTAGACTTCCTTGGGCTAAAAAAATAGGAGCTCTGAAAGGTGACTTTCAGTACAATTTACAGCTTCTTGAGCCTTTAATGAATGACCCTTCTAAATATGTTCAAAAATCTGTAGCCAATCATATTAACGATATTACGAAAGAAGATAAAGAACTCGTTTTTCAATGGTTGCAGCAATTACGTGATAAACAGCATCCAGTTAATCCTTGGATTATAAAACATGGGTTACGAACGGTGATTAAAAATGGTACTTTACCAAAAGATTTTTGTTTTTGAGTATTTTAAACAAAAACGCGTATGCTTCAAAAATAAAGCATACGCATTTCTTTCTTTTAAATACAGCAATAACAAACGTATTTTTCCAACATTCCACTTCTTCAATGAAAGGTCTATAGCATTATTTCGATAAAGCTAAACCACCTACCATTGCTCATAAAATCTATCCCTATTCCATTTCTACTTGCTTCATATAATATTCCATCGCTTCATTAAGCCATTTTTGTTCATCTTCTGTGAAAGGCGAAGGTATCATATTTTCAAGTTCTTGCATATCCAGTTCTTCCACACTAGTATTAGCTAATTTTTGTATCAAATCTTCACTAAGAAATGAAAAAGACTCTTCTATATATTCCTTTACCATCTCTTGTACTTTCAAATCCTCGACTGGTTTACCATATAATTGCTTAACCTTTTTAGACAATTGAATAAACGTTTGATCCAAAGCAATTTTATCTTCTTCTCGTTTCTTTGATAATTCTTCCACGATATTCGTTAACTCATGACGTTTCATCCATTCTTTATGTGTATGTTCTGTATTCATACCGTAAATAAGACTAAATAATACTGTACTATCTATTTCACATTCCTCTTCGACTAACTTCATTAGTCTTTTCATTGCTTGCATTGATTGCTCAATTTGTTCTTTTTCTCTTTCTAACACTTGCAAATGGAGAGACAAACTTTCATTCAAATCAACACCAAAACTTGATTCGTGTAACAAATTAGCGACTTTATCTAGACTATAGCCTAGAAATTTTAAACTCAGAATTTTTTGTAAGGTTATAATATCTTGATACTTGTAAATGCGGTGCCCTGAAGAAGGATTCTTTTCTGGTTGTAACAATCCAATTTCATCATAGTAATGCAAAGTAGGAATTGGTATGCCCGTTTTTTTCGAGAATTCTCCAATAGAAAACTTTTTATCCGTATTCATGTAAATCCCCCTATTAAAAATATAAATTCATTATAAAACCTAAAGTAACTAGAGGTTCAAGAGGATAATTCAAGAAAATTCAAAAATGTTAAAATTCATGTAATCAATACGTATTGCACTATTTCATTTAATGGCCCAATTATTGAAGAGCATAACCTTCCCTCACAAATTCAAAGGACTTTCACTTACTTATCCCGAATATATAAATAACCATTCTTACAAGGAGCGAATTTATATGAATCTATTCGAACACGAAACGTAAAACCGTTCCCCTTTCATAAGAGGTCCTCCTTTTTTCTTTTCTCACCATATCATTTACTTACAAAATAGGAGGATACAATTATGAAACGTGATCCATTATTTTTAACTTTATTAGAAAGTGCTAATACAAATTTTAGCGGTTGGGATTTTTCTTTTATTTCAGAAACGGGTCGAATGAAGAGCGAGCCTTTATCATGGTCGTACGGTAGCACTGCTTATCAGCTTATGCAACGTGTTAAATCAATGCTCGATATGGGTACTGGCGGCGGAGAGTTTTTATCTATGTTACAACCGTTCCCACCAACTATTTATGCGACTGAGGGTTATGCACCAAACTTGCCAATTGCTCGGAAGAAATTAGAATCTTTAGGGGTTACAGTTGTGGCAGTAATTGATGATACTGCTTTACCATTTCAAGATGAACAGTTTGATTTCATTATGAATCAACATGAATCCTATTCTGCTTCTGAGGTAAATAGAATACTTTCTCCTAATGGAACATTTCTTACACAACAAGTTGGTGGTCTCGATTGTGCGGAACTAAATGAGCAGTTTAACGCACCGCTAAATAACGAATTTGCAAGTTGTTCTCTTGAAACAGCATGTAGTGAGTTAAAGGAAAATGGATTTACTATTTTAGAAGCAAAAGAAGAGTTTCCTTTCCAACGCTTTTACGACATTGGTGCTATCGTCTATTATTTAAAAGCAATTCCGTGGCAAATTCCTGATTTTACTGTCGAAAGGTATTATGAGGAATTATATCGTATACATAAAGTCATCTTACAAAAAGGGTATTTTGATGTGACGCAACATCGTTTTCTGATTAAGGCGATTCGCAGTTAATCATGGAGCATATGAAAAAGAGATGGATCTACCATCTCTTTTCCCCGTTTATTTTTAAAAATTTTGTGGTGGTTTCTAGATTGTTAAGTACGTCCACGTCTTGCAATCACATCAGCTAATGTAATAAGTTGCTCGTGCGTTATCTTTCCGGATACCTTTTCTTTTATAATTTTTTCCATTTCCTTTGTAACAGTCATGCCTTCTATTTCTAGACTCGCTTTGGCCGCCTCGAAAGCTTTATTTAGTTCTTCCTCGTTTTTGAATGTCATAATTTGAGTTACCCCCTTCAAATCATTTTTTTACTCTTTTAATACAAGAAAGGTAATATCATCCCATTTCCTCTCTAATTGTAAAGTAGTTTTTTCAATACTAGCCCCTGTTAACAAATCATATCCTTCAATCTCAGCTACCAATTGTTTCTTTTTACTCTTTGGATTCATATCTTTGTATAAGATGTATAACTTATTACCATGTACTTGTATATCAGAAATCCCTTTATCCTCTCTAGTGATTTTTGTATTTTTGTCACTTTGTAATGAATATGTACGTATGATGTTCAAGTTCTCATCTAGCTCTTTCACTTTTTCATCATTATTTAAAATATACACCTTATCTTCAATCACCTGCACTAAAACAGGTATGAATTGCTTGTCATCTAATACCGTTTCTTTTTCTACTACTTTAGTTTTCGGGTTTATCATCATTAATTTAGAAGGCAGCTTTTGATTTACATTATCACTTAATGCGAGTATTAGTTTATCTTTATACTTTTGAAAAATTACTTTTTGAGGAGTTGGTGCAAAATACACATTTTCATTAGGAATTTCAAATTCGTTTGTTTTTTTATTTGTGACCAAATCTATTTCTGAAATATATACTTTATCTAGCGTTTGTGAAAATGCATATATATGATTCTCAATAATAT
Organism: Bacillus cereus group sp. BfR-BA-01350; assembly: GCF_022663775.1. Classification (NCBI taxonomy): domain Bacteria; kingdom Bacillati; phylum Bacillota; class Bacilli; order Caryophanales; family Bacillaceae; genus Bacillus; species Bacillus cereus group sp. BfR-BA-01350. The sequence continues at coordinate 140,152 of NZ_JAKUGD010000002.1, read as the reverse complement.
GCGCACCTTGAATCGTTCCCTTTAGTTCTACACTCTCTTGCCTTTTGTCACTCTCTTGCCTTTTGTCACTCTCTTGCCTTTTGTCACTCTCTTGCCTTTTGTCACTCTCTTTCCAATATACAAGTTCACTTGTATATCCCTTCTTTTCGTCTACCAATCCAATATTCACATCATAATATACATATCCTTGTTCTGCATGTATAAAATATGCCCCTGCGTTTACATCTTGTAATTGTTTCGGTCTACTGATTTCTTGCATCTTACCAGTCTTATCAATTGCATAATGATTGTTATTTCTATTTGATGAAAAGTAGTATCCCTTTTCATCTTTTGCATTGCTCATCATACTTTGACCATCTACTTCCATTTTACTAATCGTATTTCCTTTCTTATCATATGCATATATGTAACTACCGGCTTTCATGGCATTTGAATAGGATACGAGGTAATCTGCTTTTTGAATGTCTTTAAGTTCTGTATCACTTTTAGAACAGGCTACAAAAAGGAACATCGTACATATGACGATTATGGTCAATGAATTGCATTTCTGGAACATATCATCACCTCACATATATAATGAGAGCAATCAACATAAAAATGCTGATTGCTCTTTGAAATATTTTATTAACTTGAGTATGAAAGAGTTTTTTTTACATATCGTTTGTTCGCATTATCATCTGTCAAAAATGAAGTTGTGTAATGAATAATATTCCCGTTATCATATGTGAATATATGCTCTAACTTATTTTCTTCTGTTAATACTATTGGTAAGTATTTTGGTAAATTGCTAACTACACCTCTATTATCCTTATTTAATATCCAATCAATTTCTTTCCATTCTAATAATCCTTCCGCCGTACTTAATGGCGTGTCCATATGTACTCCATCTGGCAGATCAGCAAGGAATACATACATTCCTTCACGCCCCTGAGACTCGTCCTTACTTTTAAAAACGACATTCCCTTTATACGTTACACTTGGAAGATCTATGCCTGTTTCCTCAAGCGTTTCTCTAATTATTCCTTCATATGGCGTTTCATTATCTTCAATTTTTCCACCAACACCATTCCACATTCCCATATTCGGCTTTTTATTTCTATTCAATAAGAGTATTTTATTTCCTTTTCTAATGAAACAAATTGTGTACTTGTACATACAATCATTTCCTTTCATTTTCACATGAGTTATTTGGCTTATTTTTAAGTAAAAACACTCGCCTTACAATTCCTTACCACATAGTATATAGTACAACTTTCATGCGTAAATACTTTACGTCAAACGAGAGAATCCTTTATAGAAAGGAGAATTTAAAATGGATAATATAAGCAATGAATTTCTAAACCAATATTACGACAGCCTTGTGTGGCTTAAAGATACACACTGGTTCGGTGTTCCAATTTGTAAACTTCCCTCTGATCTCTTTTTGTATCAAGAAATCATTTATGAATTAAAGCCCGATTTAATTATTGAATGCGGGACATTTCATGGTGGTAGTGCACTATATTTAGCTTCTATGTTAGATTTAATTGGAAAAGGTCACGTACTTACTATTGATCTAACTCCGCAGCCAAATCGCCCATCACATAATCGGATTACGTATTTAACAGCTTCTTCTGTTTCTGTACAGGCCATCCAAACAATAGTAAGTATGCGCAAACCTGATGATGTGATTTTAGTTATTTTAGATTCTGATCATAGTAAAGAGCATGTATCCAAAGAACTTTTACTATATAAATCTATCGTCACTACTGGAAGTTATATGATTGTAGAAGATACATCTATTAATGGAAATCCGCTTCTTCCCGATTGGGGGCCTGGCCCAATGGAAGCGGTTGAAGAGTTTTTAGCTACAAACAACAATTTCATAATCGATGAATCTAAGCATAAGTTTTTCATATCATTTAATCCAAAAGGTTTTTTAAAGAAGATAAAGTGAAACGTTAATAAGTGGGGATAGAGAAACCCCCACTTATTCTATGATCTTCATTTTTGAAAAAGGATAATATACAAATTCCACTTTGCCTATTATATTATCTTCTTCAATATATCCTAAACCATTTCGACTATCTCTACTAAGTTCACGATTATCTCCCATTACAAATAATTTATTTGGTGGGATTTTTGTCTTTTGAAAGTTATAAAACACTTGTGTATTATTGAATAAATCTTTATTTGTATACGGTTCTTCTTGTTTTTTATCATTTACATATACAGATCCATTCGTTATGTTAATTACGTCACCAGGAAGTCCTATTACTCGTTTCACATAATATTTCGATTCATCCTCTTCCTTTATAATGACAATTTCTCCATGCTCTAAATCGGAAAAGTGTACTGCTGCTTTATTTACAAATACGTAGTCTTCTTCATATAAAGTCGGTTGCATTGATTTCCCTTCCACTTTACATAAAGTAAAAGAATGATAGGCTACTACCAAAACAAACACGAAGAGTATGTATTTCCCCCAACCTCTTTTAATCTCCTGTTTCATATCCATTCCCACCTTATTCAAACGCTTTTTAAATCAAAAAATATATCACTGCACCATATATCTCCATGCAGTGATACTATTTTTACTGGGCCTTGTTCGGCTGCTCTACTGGGACTGGATTTCCACCTGCTCTTTTCGCTTTCAATTCAAAATACGCATCCAAAATCTCTTTACCAATCGCGGAATTAATTCCTGATTTGTCATCATTCACCCATGGTACAACAACTGAAAAAGCTACTTCCGGATCAGCATCATACGGCGCATAACCGGCAAGAGTTAAATTATAACATTTTTTTCGATTATTGTTTTCATCTCTTCCAATTTCACTTTCTCCGCCATACACAGTTTCAGCTGTCCCTGTTTTTCCAGCTGGTTTATACGGTAATCCTTTAAACGTTGCAGTACCTGTTCCGTCATTCTCTTGAAAAACTCTTCTAAATCCTTCTTTTACATGATTAATGTATGAAGTGTTCATATCTACTCGATTTAAAATAACTGGTTCAATAGATCGAATAACTTTTCCAACATCCTCTGGTCTATGTGGTTGCTCTCTCACTTCTTGCACAATTTGCGGTTTCATTCTGTAACCACCGTTTGCAATGGTTGAAATATATTGAGCAAGTTGAAGCGGCGTATATGTATCGTATTGTCCAATCGCATAATCAAGTAAAAAACCAGGTATGTTATCCGTTCTACCCATTTGACCAATCGATTCATTCGGCAAGTCAATACCAGTCGGTACACCTAAACCAAATTGTCTAAAATAGTATCGCATTTTATTAAATGTTTCTTGTTTAATGTCTAATGGATTGTTTGGCACATAATTTATACCTGCCATTTTTAATGCTGTATTAAACATATATACGTTTGATGAAATTTGTAAAGCTCTTAAATCATCAATATCACCAAAGTCTTTCCACGATTTCTTCGGCTTAGAGCTTCCTTTAAAATACATGGGTGCATCAAAGAAATGCGTATACGGCTTAATTGTGTCAGTTTGATAGCCGGCTAATAATGTAGCCCCTTTCACAGTTGACCCTAACTCATAAGAACTTGTCATCGTCCCTAAAGCATAGTCTTCTATTTGCATCCCGCCATCTTTATTTACAATTTTCTTTCCTGCCATCGATAAAATTTGACCGTTTTTCGGATTCATCATTACAACGAATGCACGATCCATCATCGGCTCTGCAGAATGAAATGCTCGTAAATTCTTTTCAAGACTTTCCTCTACTTTTTTCTGTAACTCCATATCTACTGTTAACATTAAATTATTTCCACTTTTTCCTTCAGTCACTTTTTCTGTCCGGATTATATTTCCTGCTTTATCTGTAATGCTTCTAGATTGCTCTTTCGTTCCATGTAATGCGTCTTCATATTGCTTTTCGATGTAACTCTTACCAATGCGGTCATTTCGGTTATAATCACGTACTAAATAATAATCTAATTGTTCCCTTGGCAATCCTTCATTTTCAGTAGAAACGCTACCAAGAATAGAACGAAGTATTTTATCATTTGGGTATTCACGTTCCCAGTCCACTGTCGTATCCACTCCTGGCAAGCTTGCCAATCTTTCACTTACGACTGCATATTCATTTTGACTTACATCTTTTTTAATGATTTGCGGCGTCATTTTATATCCCGCATTCATCTTACTTTTAATTGCTAGTACTTCTAGATCCTCTTTTGAAAGTTCGCTTAATTCTTCTTGTGTAATTCTTTCCCTACGTAACTCTTCAACTTTTTTATCTAATTCTTTCCCTTCTATCTCCTGCTTCCTAAATTTACTCTCATCTTCTTTCGTTACTTTTGCTGCTGCCCGCTTTTCATTTAACTGCATCCAAAAATCTTTTTTATCTGTTTCTGTTAACTTGTCTATATCCTCTGGCGACATTTCAATTAACTGGGCTAACTGTCTTGCTACTTGTAAAACTTCTTTCGAATCTACTCCTTTCATTTTCGTATATGTAACGGTTCGTAGTGGTTTGTTATTTACAATCACCTGACCTTGTCGATCAAACATTTTCCCTCTAGGAACAGGTGTACTTACCGTTACATCTTCCTTTTTGTTCACTTCATTTCTATACGTTTCTCCATCAATGATTTGTACTTTACCTAATTGAATTATAATAGCTGAAAATAAAAGAAAGACGATAAAAAATAGTACATTTAACCGAAAAGGAATATGAGTCTTTTTCTTTTTCGATTGTTTCTTCTGCTCCTTTTTCTGTCTCATTTCGCTCCCTCGCTTCATTCTATTAACATTTCTACATGGAACCATTATGTATCAAATTTATTTATATGATATATATAGAATTTTATATTAATTATAAAAGAAATAAAAGATTTAATTTTCAGTTTTTTAATTTTATATCCTATTTATTACCATTCCCTTAATGCACAATAACATGAATATTATTCCAAAAGAAAAATGGTACAAATTTATTTTTATACCATTAGTTTACATTTATTTGTATACTAAAGAAATAAATTCATAAAAGACATTACTTAAGGAGAGAACGAAAATGACAGATTCATTTACAATACATACTAATGCGCCCCATTGTTTAAACTTTATGATTTATATTCAAAATATTTATCTCAACCAAAAAGAGAAAAAAGGAAATTTACGTTTTCCTTACATAGCAAGACAATTCAATTTCTCTACTAACTTTGAAGCAAATTTCAAAGAATTATGGCATTCACTTCGCAAACAAATTGCTAATGACAAATATGATTCGCAAATTTTTTATGATGAAAATCATATGTTTTATGAGAAGCTTTTTGATAATCATTTATGTAATGAAGAATTATTCAAAGAATTAATATGTAGTTTTAAAGTATGGTGGACTAGCATAGCAGGTCAGCTTTCATTAGAGTGGTCTGTAAGTGAGTATAGTACGCAACTTTATAATGACTTAGTTTTATACCTAAGGCAGCACCAAATAGAACCTTTACAACAGCTACATATTAGCTTACTTTATGACGACTGTATATTCGTTAAAGAAAACATTTCTTTCTATTCGGCTATTTTGCCAACTAAAACCTTTTTTATAGGTTATAGAGATGTGGTTGCTACATTATCGAAATGCTTTAAACTGTGATTCTCCAAATAAAAAACTGAGGCGGATACCTCAGTTTTTTTGATAATTTATTTTATTGAAGATAATCCTTCAACAAATTCACCAATCTTATTTTGAAAAACATAATCAAAGTTATATTCTTGCCCTGTTAATTCTTCATTTACTAAGATGGTTGTTGCTCCTACTTCTCTCTTTGCAATTTGCGGGAATGAAGCGACTGGTTGTACTTTTAGTGACGTTCCCATAACGATAAGCACATCTGTTTCATATAAACGTTTGACCGCATTTTGATATTGCGGCAATGTATCTCCGTATAAAACAACGTCTGGATTTAAAATGAAATTACACTTCTGACAGCGCGGCACTTCATGATCAATCATATACTGCAAATCATATCCCGTTTTACACTTCGGACAATGTGCTGTTTGAAGCGTTCCATGTAAATCAATAACATGTTTACTACCACCTAATTGATGTAAACCATCAATATTTTGCGTTAAAATCGTAATATCTTTCCCTTGCTCTTCTAGCTCTGCTAAAAAGCGATGCCCACGATTTGGTTTATATTGATGAAACGTATTGATTTGAAAGATTTCTTTATAATGCTTCCAAAATTCTTTCGGACTTCGGTTATAGTACCCTCTTGATAAGTACATCTCCACATTCGCATCAGCATACAATCCATTTGCCGAACGAAAATCTGGTATACCACTTTCCGTACTTGCACCAGCTCCTGTTAATACTGTAATTTTCTTCGCTTTTTCTAAAATCAAACGTACTTCTTCAAATTGTTGCACAAAAATCACCTCTATGTATATTGCTATACTTATTATACCAGTTGTTTACAGGAGATGTCGTGCAATTCATTCTACTTAATGCGTCGTGCCACCAACCTCTACAATATCCACCTCAACGGTCGTCGTTACCTCAACTGCCAACTCTATCCCTTTACGAATAGTAGAAAGTGACATACTCGGTTGCCCTGGATAATTACTCGCTTGCTCTGGTAAAAACGGAATATGAACAAACCCGCCTTTTATTTTCTGATCCTGTTTCTCTAGTTCATGCATGAGACCATAGAATAAGTGATTACAAACGAATGTACCTGCAGTTTGTGAAACGGAAGCCGGTATGCCCTCTTCCTGTAGTCTTTTTACAATTGCTTTCATCGGAAGTGTAGACCAATAAGCAGCTGGTCCTTCTTCTACGACCGGTACATCTACCGGCTGGTTTCCTTCATTGTCAGCAATTCTTGCATCATCAATATTAATTGCGACACGCTCTATCGTAATATTTGGTCTGCCCCCAGCCTGTCCGATACATATAATTATTTCTGGGTTTAGTTCATCTATATATTCTTTTAAAACTTGTATTGATTTATGAAATACAGTTGGGACTTGTTTACTAATAATCTTATATTCTCCGATTGTTTTTTCATGCAAACTTTTTGAAACTTCCCAAGCTGGATTGATACTTTCTCCGCCGAACGGATCGAATCCTGTTAATAATACTGTTTTCATAGTTTTATCCTCCTAATTAGAAACGATATACAAGGCCGTACATAATAAACATATTAATAATGAAAATGGAAAGAGCAATTGGTACCTGTGCTTTAATAACGGCATTTTTATCTTTTAGTTCTAACAGCATTGCCGGAACGATATTAAAGTTTGCTGCCATTGGCGTAAGTAGCGTTCCGCAATATCCGGCAAACATACCAAGCGCTGCCATAATCGCTGGGTTTCCTCCGTGCATTTGAACAATTAAAGGTAAACCAATTCCGCCAGTAATAACGGCAAACGCTGCGAAAGCATTTCCCATTACGACTGTGAAAAGCATCATTCCTAAACAGTACGCCATAACAGCAACGAACGGATACTCTGTCGGTAACACTTGGCCGACTAAATCAGAAACGACTTGTCCAACGCCAGATTTTGCGAAAATACCGCCAAGTGCCGCTAACATTTGTGGTAAAATAACAGCCCAGCCGACAGCTTGTAATAGTCTACTTCCTTCTTGCACAGGAGTTGTTATCTTCGATTTTGTAATGCGCATCGCCGCAACGAATGCAAGTAATGCTCCTAATGCTAATGCTACTAGCGTTACTTTATCTGGATCAACAAGGGAGACATTTCCCCATTTAATTTTTCCTAACGTTAACGTACCGATAATTGTAAAAATAGGTATTAAAAGTGCAGGCATAAAAATTTTGTTTTTTAATTTCTCAGCATGTTTCACACGTTCTTGTACTGGAACTTCTTTCTCCTCTGATTTTGTTACTTTATTTAGTGAAGCTAATACAACCATAGCGAGTACAATACAGCCAACGTAAAACGAAGGGATTACATTTCCAAATAAAAATGTAACTGCAAACAATGCCCAAAATAAACTAGAACCAAATCGGTTTGGATGTTCACGATCAAATGCGATACGAACTGCGATAAAGGCAACGATTATACCTAATACATAATAGATTGTATCCATTGTGATGATGTTCATTTTATATTGCCTCCTTCTCTTCTTTTTCTTTTGATGTCATCGTTTTCGCTATATATTTATCAAACCTTTTAAATCTAATCCAGCTTACGATAAGTGCAGATATTGCAGTTGGAATACCCCAAAGCGCCATATCCCATACACCTACATGCATACCTACTGAATCGAAGAATCCTTTCATTAATAGAATCGCACCAGTTGCGATAAAAATATCTTCTCCGAAAAACCAAGCTGTATTTTCCGCAGCCGCTGCATTTGCTTTAATCTTTTCTCTTAATTTTTCAGGGAGCTTACCGTATTTACCTTGCGCAGCCCCTTCCGCCATCGGTGCAACGAGTGGTCTTACCGTTTGCGCATGACCTCCAATATTCAGTCCAAGTGCTGCTGATGATTCTCTTATCGTAAAATATGACATTAATACTCTTCCAGTTGTTGCACCTTTTGATTTCGTTATAAGTGCTTCTGCTCTTTCTTTCAAACCGTAACGCTCTAAAATTCCGATTACCGGTAAAGTTAGTATGATAGGCATAGACATATATCTATTTTCTATGAAAAATTTACCGAACATGCTGATCACATCATAAAAGCTTAATCCTGAAACCATCCCCGTAACAATACCTGCAACCATAACGACTAATAGTGTATTTAATCTAAATAAAAAGCCCACTGCAACAAGTAATATCCCGATTAATTTCACCAATTCCAACACTTCCCCTCATTATTTTATTTCGGTGTGCATATAGAAATCTCATTATTTTCGAATGTTCTGTATATTCTTCTCGCAAATTGTACAGCTTTCTCTCCATCACCATGTAAACAGATCGTCTGCGCCTGAACTGCTACTTTCTGCCCGTTCACCGAATTTACATAGCCTTCTTTCACCATTTGAAGCACTTGCTTTATCGCTTCTTCTTCATTTTTTATAAGCGCATTTTCTTCCGTACGACTCGTTAATGTTCCATCTTGCTTATACGTACGATCTGCGAAAGCTTCTTGTACGAAAGTTATATTGTATTTTTCCGCAGCCTGTATAAACGCCTCGCTATTTGCTAATCCGTAAAGTGATAGACTTGAATTCATATGATATATTGCCTTTGCAATTGCATCTGCAATTTCCGGATTAGTTGCCGCCATATTATATAGAGCACCGTGTGGTTTCACATGATGCATCTTCCCGCCAGCTGCTTTTACAAAACCGTCTAATGCACCAATTTGATATAGAACATAATCATATACTTCACTTGCTGGAACGTTCATGTTCCTTCTACCAAATCCAATTAAATCTGGAAATCCGGGATGTGCCCCTATCGCAACGTTATGTTGCATTGCCTTTTCAACTGTTTGCCGCATAACGGACGGATCACCCGCATGAAAACCACATGCAACGTTTATAGAGGAAACGAACGGAAGAATTTCATCATCATTCCCCATTTTATAAGCGCCAAAACTTTCTCCTAAATCACAATTCAAATCAATTGTAGTCATGATATTTCCCTCCTGCACTCAGCTTCGTAAAGCGATGAACTTTTTTAATAGATTCATATTTACTTCTTTTTCTATGTACAATTGTTCCGCTTCTTCAAGCGTAATATTCTCAAATGATACATAGTCCCCTGGTTTTAACTGGGCAAGAAGAGGTAAATCTACTGAAATGATACTTCCCATTCTCGGATAACCACCTGTCGTTTGCCTATCTGCCATTAATATAATTGGCTGTCCACCATTAGGAACTTGAATGGTTCCAAATGTAACAGAACTCGATAAAATCTCTTTTTCAACGGCTCTATTTAAAATTTCTCCCTCAACCCTATAGCCCATACGGTCAGCGTAATTAGATACTTTATACTCTTTCGTAAAAAATGCCTTTTTGCTTTCTTCTGTAAATTGATCATATTCAAAACCAGTTATGACGCGAAGTTTAGGATACTTCTTATATTTTGGTAGTACGCTACTGCTAATTGCCCATTTTGTTTTTATGCGCTCACCCTTTTGTAAGCCTTGCATGAAACGATGAGCCATTTCTGATCTTTCCCCAAGTTGAAAATAGTCTCCTTTTTTCAGCATTCTTCCTTCCATACCACCAATCGCAGCACGTATGTAAGTACTTTTGCTTCCCATCGTACGATCAATATAGATACCACCTGCAAAAGTCACATACGCTCTGCAACCACTTTTCACTTTTCCAAAGCAAAGCATACTACCTTCTTCCGCTAAAATGGGACGCCATAATGGTATACGCTCCCCATTTAGTAACGGTTCCATATCCGCACCGCCAATCGCAAGTAACGTCGTTTTCTTTATTAACAATTTCGGTCCCATAATCGTCATTTCAAGTGCCGCTTCATTCTCTTCATTACCAACTAACATATTAATCATCCGAAGTGCACTTTGATCCATAACCCCGCCAACTGGCACACCGTATTGTTGATAATGAGATCGTCCTAAATCTTGGACTGTTGTAAACATCCCTGCATGCAAAACTTCTACATCCATTCTTTAGCCCCCTCAAGTGAAACGTACTCTTCCTTCGTTATTGGGATAAATCGTAAATACATACCGCTTTGAATAAAGGTTGGTGTTTCTTCTTCCGGATTAAATAAGGAGATTGGTGTTCGGCCAATAATATTCCATCCACCCGGTGTTTCAAGCGGATAAATACCTGTTTGATTTCCGCCGATTCCTACCGAACCAGGAGAGATTTGTAACCGCGGTATTTCTTTTCTAGGTGTTTCTAGTTCTTTTGATAGTCCTCCTAAATATGGGAACCCTGGTGTAAAGCCTAACATATATACAAAATACGTTGTTTCACTATGTATGCGAATCACATCTTCTACTTGTAAACCGTGATAATGTGCGACCTCTTCTAAATCAGGTCCATACTCTCCCCCGTAACAAACGGGTATAGAAATATGTTTCACATCTCGTTTCAGCTCTTCCTTATACGTATCTAACATTCTAACTATGTATTGGCATACGTAATCATACGGTCTTATCTTTCTATCATTTCCCTTCCATACTTCATACAAATTATAGTAAACGGCCAATGAAGTAAATGACGGAACGCATTCAATCATTCCTGTAAACGGATGTTGTTGTAACGCTTGAAATAGTCGTTGTACTTTTTCGTATACATCCATCCCGATTTCTTCACCAAATGTAACAATAATTGCTTGATCCCCTAACGCAGAAAATTTCATCCTACTCCCTCTTTCTATGCCAAAAAGCCGAGTTCTTTCGAAATGCGATTCGCTGTCTCTTTCACCTTCGCGATAAAATATGGAATGTTACTTTCGCTGTACTCAATTGCTAATCCTGAAATACTAATGCCTGCTACAACCGTTCCATCACTTGCAAAAATGGGCGCTGCTATAGCGGCTGTATGATTTTCTAACTCAGAATAGCTAATTGTATGTCCTTCCTTTTTCGCCATTTGTAACACTTCTAGCAATTGCTCCTTATCCACGATTGTTCCATCTGCAAACTGTTTTAAATCCGTTTCCTCTATGTAATTCTGTTTCTCTTGCTCTGAAAAATACGATAGCAATATTCTCGGACATGCACCCGCATAAAGCGGCGCTCTTCTTCCAACCGCCGTATACACACGTACAGGCTGAACGCCTTCCATCTTTTCCACATAAATCGCATCATTACCATCTTGAATAATTAAATTAACTGCCTGGCCTAAACTATCTCTAAGCTCTTTCATATATGGAATCGCAATATTTCTTACTGATAGTCTTTGTGAAACAAGTTGACCAAACCGTAAAAAAACGACTCCTAGACGATATTTCCCCTTCTCATTTTTTTGTAAAAATTCCATTTCTTCTAACGAACCAATTAAACGATAAACAGATGTTTTCGGCATACTTGTAAGCTGAACCATTTCTGTTAAACTTAGCTCTTCATGCTCATAAAACAACTGTAAAATATCCATTGTCTTAACTGCCGTTTTATTTATAGTCATTCTCTCTCCCTCTTATTCCGAATTTCGGAACTTAAATTCCATTTTTCGAAACAAACATATAATTTAAAATTATAAAATATTCTTTCAATTCTATCAATATATTTTTCAACTACTTAACCTTTATGTAAAGTGAATACAAAATAAATTCTAGAAATAATGATGCTTCTCTTTCAAAAGCTCAAGTTATAGCAAAACCAAACGTTTAAATAAATAGGCATAAAAAAAGTATGGAAGAATATTTCCCCCATACTTTTTCTTTATAGCGCTCTTACTTGTTTCAACGGCCAGAAAACAGCTTGTCCTTTTCCGACAATTTCATCTTCTGAAATAAATCCAAACATACGACCGTCTTTAGAAACTTCACGATTATCACCTAATACAAACACTTGGCCTTCTGGCACTTTCGTTTTTCCTGTAATTTGTTCTAACGTAAAGTCTGGAGTTAATACACGACCTGCTGCTTTTTCTTTAAACTCTTTTAAATATGGTTCTTCCATCGCTTTGCCGTTTACATATAAAACATCATTTTTATACTCAACTGTATCGCCTGGTAAACCAATTACTCGTTTTACTAAATCATATCCTTCTTTTCCATGGAAAACGATAATATCAAAGCGTTCTAATCCACTTATACTATACCCAATCTTATTGACGAGAACTCGTTCGTTATTTTCTAAAGTCGGCATCATCGATTCGCCTTGTACTAATGACGGTGTAAATAAAACACCGCGAATAATTGCGATTAATACAAGGGTAAATCCTATCGTTTTCGCCCATGAGAATAATTCTTTCTTCGTATTTTCCTTCATCGTTTCTCCTCTTTCTTAATTGTTTATTGTATGATTTGAACTAATTCTTGTACGAAATTAGGATCAATTTCAGCAAAACATGATTTCCCTTCTCTTACCGCTGTACCGACATGAGCTTGCGAAATTCCAGTTTCATTTAGCAATTGCTTTATATTTTCTTTCGTTACACCAGCTCCAACAACAAGCTGAATTTGACCATCGCTTACCTTTTGCATATCTGTAAGCACCGGAATATTCTCTACTATATTCCCTTGTCCACCTGAAGTTAAGACGTGAGTCACTTTATGAAACTTCTTTAACGTTCTCATTGCTTCTACTGGATTTTCCGTGTCGTCTATTGCACGATGATATGTGACATTTATCCCATCTACCACAGATAATAAATCCGTTAGTTTCTCTTCATCCACTTCATTTCTTTCATTTAATACACCTAATACAACACCAGCTACTCCTAATTTCTGAGCAACTACAATATCTTCTTTCATCATTTCAATTTCTTCTTCCGTATATGTAAAAGACTTCGCATGCGGACGAATCATAACGTGAATCGGTATTTGTACTGCTTCTACCGCTTTTTTTATAAATGCATAACTCGGCGTTAAACCGCCTTCTGTATAAGATGAAATTAATTCAATTCGCTTTCCGCCAGCTCGTTCAATTCGTTTCACATCTTCTAAACATGTTGCAATAACCTCTAGCATGAGATAACCTCTTTTCGTGCTTTTTTCTTATTATACAGTAGGTGAAATAAGAAGCATAGCATTCTCCTATAAAACGATAAAAAGAAGAATGAAAAGAAAGATTTTTTCAATTGATAACGTGTATTGGTAATCTTATATTTTTCATATTCTACAAAAAAGGAGTAACCCCCTAGAACGCCTAACTAGGTGTCACTCCTTTTTATTTTAGTTATTTTTCTTTGTTACTTCATTATAGTAATGGCTAAATGCTTCTACTAATGCGTCTACGGAAGCATACAGTTCTTCTGGTGTATTATCTACGCCTCCCATTTCAATAAGTAAAGCATTTGGAGAAAGGTCTTGATTATATACTCCGTTCCCGCTTTTACGATCTTTAATAAAAATTCCTCGGCTTAAACCGTAATACTTCTCGTCTAAATATGAATTTATTGCCGTTACTATTTTTTTATTTTTTTCAAAGCTAGGATTCTCTCGTCCTAAAATAAAATAGAGCCTCGCATAATTCTTTCCGTTAATATTTTTAGTTGTAATATTTTTTCTTGCATCATCTCTATGAAGGTCCATTGGAAACATAATATTTTTATCTTGCGTTAATTTATCTTGTAATATTTGACGGGACCCTTTATAAGATTGAGCCCAATTTAAATTTTTACTTCGCAGAAAATCTCTCATATTCGTCGTATCATGTGAAACACCTATCCCTTTTTCTTCTAACTTTTGTTTTAAATAATTTCCAACAAACGTAATGTTCACTTCATTATTTGTACTAGAGGCATCATTAGGTTTAGTAGCACCTGGAATGAGAGGAATAAACGCCTCCCAACTATGTGTATGATAAATAAAAACTTTATTTTCACCGTTATTTTGTGTATTTGAATTATTTTCTTTCTCACTCTTTGGGTGTTTAACAGCAGTACCTTCATTCTTAATATTCTCTAAAGGAATACTAGATTCTTCGGGAATGTTCGTATAATCTGTTCCTTCCCCCGCAATTAATATTTCCGAATAAAATTGATTCATATTTGGAAGTTCTCGAGTTAATAAGCTTCGGAGGTCATTTACATTAATATTTGTAGAAAGTGAAAGTAAAAAAGATTCCAAAGACGCTCGTCCTTTTTCTTTATGAAATTCTTCGGCAAAATAACGATTTTCACTGCCTATCATATACATAAGGCCTTTCGTAGAATTCGTTCCTAATAATTGATTAATATAATAAGATTTAAATACGCTTGAATTACTAGAAATGAAGAATGAAGTGAGAATACATATAATCGTGAATAAAATACATATCATTACATACTTTATATTAAATACTTTCAGTTTCACCTTATTCATTTTATATCTCCCTTCATTTACTATATTCTTACGCATAATTTTCAATGAATATGATTACTAATTTAATAGAATCGTCTCAACTACTATTTTTGCAGTTAATCTCTTTCCGTAAAGCAAACGAGGTTAATTTGCCATGCGCAAATATCACTGAAGATTTTTAAAAGAAATGAAATAACCTGAGTCTACATTTGTATAGACTCAGGTTATTTCATTTCTTTATTTTCCATGTCAATGCCTAATTCGTCTTTCAAGAACTTCATACCTTTTCTTGTAAGATGGACAGCCCGATTCTTATCCGTTTTTGTAATCCATTCCTGTTCAAAAAATAGTTTTGCTATTGCAGATCCTAACCAACCAGAAATATGGTAACGTCTTTCACTCCAATCAAGACAAGGTTTTGCAAATATTCTTCTCTTTATATCTGCCGTTTCAATATTTATTCTAAAATTCAGAAACCATTGCTTGCCTTGTTCCGTTACAATGTATTCTCCTTTCTCTAAAATGATAAATTCCTTATCTAATAATTTTTCGGTTATCTCTACACCGAGTCTACCTGCAAGATGATCGTAACAAGTTCGAGCATAACGAATTTGTTTTAGTTGATCTGATTGTTTTAAAGAACGAACTTGAACTGTTGGAGCGATTGTTCCTAACTTTTCAAGAACCTCTGCTACCTCTTGATTAGCAAGTCGATAGTAACGATGTCTACCATGTTGTTCAACTGTAAGTAGATTCCCCTCTACTAATTTAGAAAGATGAGAACTAATTGTTGGATGTGACACCTTTGCCATGTAAGCTAATTCGCTAGCAGGTAGTGCTTGATTATTCATTAAACAATCTAAGATGATTGCTCTTGTAGGTTCAGCAATTAGTTTAGCTATATATGAGATATTCGGATATACATTCATATTTCGATGATACCCTAACTATTAAATTGATACAATTATTTTAAATTTAACAGTAAAGGAGAATGTATTATGAATGCAATTGATCTTAGTATATTAAATTTGAAAGAAACGAGAAGGCGCTCAGAAAAATTATGGAATTCTCTTCCCGATAATTTTCTTAATTGGAAGCCTGATCACGAGGCTATGTCCTTTGGTGAAATGATTCGTCACGTATGGAGCTCAACTTTTTACTATCATATGATTTTAAAAAACAACGGCTCAATAAACGACATACATATCCCGTATGATGACGAGCCAATTACTTGTGTTAAAAAAGAGATTGAATTAGCACAATCATGTTTTGCCGATTTCATAGAATATGTTCAATCAATAAGCATAGCAGAGCTAGATTCAAGACTTATTGATCGAAGCGATGTTGGCTATCAACGATATTTAGGCGATATGCTATTACGAATTGCCTATCATGATGCGGTCCATGCAGGTCAATTTTTACAATATTTACGAATGGTAGATTTGGAAAGACCATTAATTTGGGATTAAAAGCTGTCAAACTAACATTGTAATAAATATTTTTTTAATCAGGAACACTTCCAAAATCATGATAACCATTTATATTAAAAGCCTACATCTCAACTTGGTACGTTCCTGCACATAAAAAGCACGTGTTCGATTACTAATTAAACACGTGCTTTCAAAATAACTATATTGTCCATAAACAATAAAATTCAAGTTAAAAAACCTACGACCGAAACGCCGCATCCGCAAGCATAGACAGTGTTGCATCGTCCATCGGCGGATTGTGTAGTCCTGCTCTAACGTTTAAATAATAACGGTGAAGCGGATTTTTTTCTGACAAACTTTTTGCTCCTACGATGCGCATTGATTTATCTACAATAGATATTGACGCATTTGTTACAGCATATTTCACTGCCGCTAGTTCGGCTTGCAGTGACAGTTTATCTTCTGCCTCATCGTATTTTTTCGCAATTTGATATAAAAAGACGCGAGCTTGCATAAGCTCGAGTTCTAATTCTCCAACTAATCTTCTAACATTCGGTAATAAACTAATAGAATGGTTTAAACTATTTGGTTTGTATGATCCCGCAAACTGAACTGCATAATTTCTTGCTGATTGTGCAATTCCTAAATAACATGCTGGTATATGTAGCAACCAGCCAATACCCTTTTGTTTCACTTTCCCGCCTTTTACATCCGTAAAAAATCGGTTTTCTATCTCTACATTTTGTAAGACAAGGTCGTGACTAGCGGTTCCTCGCATCGCAACGCTATCCCACGTTTCTTCAATAGATACACCGAGTGTATTTCTTGGAATAACAAACTCACC
Source organism: Bacillus cereus group sp. BfR-BA-01350 (assembly GCF_022663775.1). NCBI lineage: Bacteria > Bacillati > Bacillota > Bacilli > Caryophanales > Bacillaceae > Bacillus > Bacillus cereus group sp. BfR-BA-01350. Next base: position 123,020 of record NZ_JAKUGD010000002.1, on the reverse strand, counting down.
AACTTCATCTCGGCCTTCCATACTCGCTGAAATAATAAAATAATCAAGTATTGGCGCCATCGTTGTAAAGGTTTTCCTTCCGTTTATAACCCACTTCTCGCCTTGTTGAACCGCTATTGTTTCTGGTTTGCCGCCACGCGTCGGACTCCCTGTCTTTGGTTCTGTTGCTGCCCTGTTAAAGAGTGCACCGTTACGCACTTCTTCGCAAAACCATTTGAACATCTCATCATTCCAAGAGCGATTTTCCGCTAGCTCTTTCACAATGCCAAGATGCCAGCCAATCGATAATGCAGTAGCTCCGCAGCCTTCCGCGATTTTCTCTTGAAATAAAACGAAGTCATATAAAGAAATCGCACTACCACCAAATTCCTTCGGTAACGTTAATTTCGTATATCCGATATCTTTCAAATCACTTATATTTTCATACGGAAATGATCCTAATTCACTTAGTTGATGCTCCCTTTCCATGAACTTCGGAATCAATTTATTTATTTGTGTAATAATGAAAGATTGTTCTTCTGTTTCAACAAATGAGAGTGCCATACTATAATCTCCTTTATGTTCGATTCATAAACCGTTCATTTTGTCATTATGATTATATGAAGCTACCTCTCTATTGTTTCACTATTCCGATAAAAATACAATGTTTTTGACTAATAAGAAAAGTTCCTATTTAAAGATAGGTTCTTTTCTTATGTTAGTCTCCCTTTAATGCCTTTAATGGCAAAGAGGTTACATATCCAATATACGAGAATAATTCTTTAAAGAAGAATGGAATTTCTGTGTCTAACGTTTTATATGCTGATGTCGGCGTTGGTGAAGCATACGCTTCAATATTAATATGTTTTGCGATTCTCATTGCGCGTTTCATATGAAGTGGATCACTTACAATCGTGTATGTGCGTATTCCGTTCTCTATTCCAACTTCCTTCGCATTCTTTAAGTTTTCTTCCGTGAAAAGGGATTTTGTTTCAATTAAAATATCTTCGTCTTTTACACCTTGTTTCATTGCATATACTCTTGCAGTACGCGCTTCCTCAAGTTCTGCCTCAAACTTTGTACCACCCGTAAAAATAATCTTTTTAATGTTTCCGTTCTTATATAAAGAAATCGCATGATTAATTCTTTCTTTAAATACAGGGGATGGTTTCCCATTCCAAGAAGCCGCTCCTAGTACGATACCAGCATCCGTTTTCACACTATCGTCTGTTTTAAAACGATAGCTCCAAATATCGTAAGCTGCATAACTTACATATAAAATAGCAGAACAAATCATTAGTAAAAATACTTGAAAGATTCGTCTTTTCTTACTTTTCTTATTTTCTTTCATTTGTAATTGCCTCCGTACATCATCCATACTTATATAAAAAACATTTATATCAAATCGTTTTGTTTGAGTTTATTTAAAAGAAGGAACTTTACTTGTTATTTATGTATAAAAGGGTTTTCATTTAAAATTGAGGATTATCAATTCATTTTCATTTGCGGTTTTCATTACATGTTTTAAATTCATAAGTTTATTACCATACAACTACATTGTAACGAATTTTTTCTCAGAAGGGAACGATGAAACAAAAGGAATTAAAATAAAGTAGCATTTTGTAAGAAAAAAGGTATATTTTTCATGCATCACGAACAATATACCTTTCAAAACACGAATTATAGCTTTTCTTTATACAACTCTAACTTTTCTAACAATTGTTCTTTTACGCCTGGCCATTCACTCGAAATAATACTGTACACCACTGCATCTCTCACATATCCGTTTGGCAATTTTCTTTCATTTCTAAGCACGCCCTCTTTTACTGCACCTAACCTTTCAATTGCTCGCTGTGCTTTTTCATTCCTTGCATCCGTCTTAATTTGTACCCTGAGCATATGCAGTTTTTCAAAAGCATACTGGAGAAGCATATACTTACACTCTGTATTTATACTCGTACGCTGGACACTTGGATGATACCACGTTTGTCCTAACTCGACTGTTTTATCTTCCACTGAAATATTATATAGACGTGTACTTCCTACAATCTTATTCGTCTGTTGATCCACTACAACGAAAGGGATTTGCGTACCCTTTCCATAACCTTGTATCGCTTTTTGCACATATTGTTGCATATCTTGCACACTATCCATTTTAGAGATTAAATACGCCCAAATACCCCGATTTCCTTCTACAATCGAAAACAAAGTTTCGACATCATCACTATCTATTAACCGTAACTTTGCTCTTTCGTGAATGATTTCCATTTGTAAGCCCCCTTTTTTCTTACTATATCACAGAAATTATAATTTAATTATATATATATTAAAATGTTAAAACTAACTTTTAAATGTATTTAAAATTCAATTTCTAATACATTCTTACATAATAATCCGTAAAATCCTGTAACAAATACCGTGTCCATCCCATTATAGCAAGCTACATTTATATTGGTTTCATTTCATGTAAATTAAAAACGCTATTATTTCTACAAAAAAATCATTGTTTTTTTCATTTATGAATCAATTTTTCAGGTTGATATTGTGGATAAATCTGGATAACTTCCAAAAAATACTATATAATAATAAGGTGAAACTTTAAACGGTGAAAGTTTTACAGTTAATTAATACGGGATAAATGGGAGGATATAAAAATGCTAGATCAAATTACTTGGGGAACGCCAGGCAGCTTATTATGCTTAGGATTCTTTTTTGCAGGATTAGGAATTTTCTTAAGAAGTATTACGTCATATTCGAAAAACAAATAAAACATCAAAACAGTTTACATTTTAAAGTATTTACTTGATAAAAACACTAAACAAAAGAATCCTTCCTTTTATAGAAGGATTCTTTTTTATACTTTTCCCCTTTTTAAAGTAACAAATAAGCAATCGGCGTAATGATAAGCAATGTTAATATCGTTCTTTGTACGTACAGAATAATAAGTTCTGATACTTTTAACGGAATATCTGTCGATAAAATACATGGGATGGATGCTGAGAAAAACAATATAGATGATACCGAAACAACCGCAATGACAAACTTTGTCACAAGTGGTGCACTAACTACTAATAATGATGGTAAAAACATTTCCGCAATACCGACGGATGCCGCTTTAGCAGCTAGTTCTGCTTCTGGTAATTGTAATAACCATGTAAAAGGATAGAAAATATAACTGATCCAATCAAATATTGGCGTGAATTTCGCTAAGACGATACCAATTAATCCGACTGACATAATGGATGGCAAAATTCCCATCGTCATAATAAATCCATCTTTTAAATTCACTGCGATATTTTTCGTAATACTCGGTGCAGATTTCGATACTTCTAACGCGTCTTCCCAAGCGCGTTCTAACATTTTCTCCTTATAAACAGGCTCTGGGAACCCTTCTTCCGTTACATATGTATCTGGTTTTCTACTAAGTGGTGGGATTCTTACGGTGATAGCAGTTACGATGAATGTTACAACGAGAGTAGTCCAAAAATAAACATTCCATAAATGCATAATGTCTAATGTTTTTGCGATGATAATCATAAATGTAGCGGATACTGTAGAAAAACCTGTAGCGATAATAGCTGCTTCTTTTGTTGTATATTTCCCCTCTTTATAAACTCGGTTAGTAATGAGAAGCGCAAGCGAATAACTTCCAACGAAAGAAGCAACTGCATCAATTGCTGATCGTCCAGGTGTTTTCCATAACGGTCTCATAATTGGTCGGCAAAACGTACCGATAAATTCAAGCAATCCATATCCGACTAATAGCGCTAAAAACGCCGAACCAATCGGAACGAGTAAACTTACCGATATGACTAGTTTCTCATACAAAAACGGCCCTACATCTGGCGCAAAGAACCAAGCTGGCCCTACTTTCAAACAATATACTACACCGAAAACGATACCAACTACTTTTAAAATAGAAAAACAAATGTCTACGAGGGACGTATTCCATTTTTTCGTATAAAACGGATAAATTGCCCCCACTACCATAACGAGTAGTGCGTAATAAGGTACTATGCTCGGAACGGACGCCCTAATCCAAGATACGATATGATCAATCATAATGGACGAAGCACCGTTTATCGTAACTGGTACGAAGAACATAAACACCCCAACTAGACTAGAGAGTATAAAACGAAGAATAATCCTCTTCTCACTCCCTGTCTTAATTACATTCCTTTTTAATTCAATTTCACTCAAAATTCGACACCTCCTATTTATCTAAATATTCTGTATAATTATATTAAATTCCTTCTTTCGTATTCAAATATGTAAACAGATTTTAAATATTAATTGTTTTATATAGATAAACAAATTAAAATAACCATAATAAGGATATTTCAAAGGGGGCATATAAACTATGAAAAAAAATAAATATTAATTATGAAAAAACATTGCTCAAAAAGAAAATTGTAAAAAAAACTCAACTGCAAGCTGCTAGAGGTCTTGGATATCTAGCTGCCCAAGTAGTTAACTTAAAAATAAATCAAGTTTTAAAAGACAGTGAAAAGAAATAAGAAAAAGCTTAGAAATTCCTACGCTTTTTCTTATTTCTTTTCAACTATATTATTCTCTTCTGAAACATACTATGTCCATCCGTACTACCGACATATTCAAAACCACATCGCTTATAGAAATCATTCAACGTAACATTATGCCCTACACAATCTAGTTTCAAAAACTCTTTGTCATATTGTACATTCTCTTCTATCCACCGTAACATCCATTCTCCGATTCCGTTACCCTTATACTTCCGTTTCACCGCAAATCTATGAATATATAATGAATTAGAAACTTCCTCTTTACCAAAAATATGTTCATCCCATTCACTTTGTTTAGGAGATACTGTAACTGTACCGATAATTTCATCTTCTTTCGTAATCACATATGTATATTTCCCTCTTATACCTTCTAGTATTTCATCCGTAGCCTCTCCGCCTAACAGATACTGCCACTGATCCACTTCTTTATGTTGTAGCCACTTCGCTACTTCTTTTAATAGCGTAATAATGCTATCGCTTTCCTCTTCCGTAGCAGTTCGAATTGTATATTCTTTCGTTATGGTGTTTCTCTCCATACTGCCGTTCCCCTTTCAATTTACTACTATACTGACAAACATGTTCTACCGTCATTTTCATCTGTAACATATTCCACATAAAATCCCTGATTCCGTGCGTTTTCATACATCAGTTCAATCGCTTTCTGATCTTTCGCATAAATTTGTATGTAATCACCATCCGCTACTAATACGACTATCTCACACTTACTTTCCTTAAACTCTTCATATGTTTCAATATCTATTGCTATTTCTCCTTTAGGATACGCTTTTAAATCTGCAAAAATGAGATAATATATGTTATCTTTAACTAACTTTTTCAAATCTAATCCTTCCACTACACTTGGTTGCTCTGGAAATAATGCCTCCTCCAATCCACCACGCGCTATTAAGTAGGACTCCTCATTCCCCACTCGCCAATTTAATGAAGCAATATCGATTGGCTTTAACACTTTCCAAAGTAGATTATCATTTGCATATCCATCTAGAATCTCTACTGTAATTCCTCTTTTCATTTATTTTCTCCTTTCCTCTACATTGTCTTTTTTGTGTTATACATTCATTATATAACACCATTAATTTCTACTTTTAAATATCTCTTCTATGCTACTTAGCTTACATCTAAACAAAAAAACGCTTCACTCATAGTGAAACGTTTTTATCTTTTATACCTGTAATTCCGTTTTATGTCCCTTTACTGCACTACGTTTTAAAGCAGTCGCTAAAATAATAACGATACTTACCGCACCAATCCAAATAAGCACAATAACAGGTGTACTCCAGCTTAATCCATTTCCAAAGAAGAATATTTCTCTAAGTCCTTCAATCATAAATCGCATTGGTAACCATGAATAAACCCAATCTTGATAAAATGGAGACAACATTTCAGGTGCTAATGATAATAACGGTGCTCCGAAAAATAGTAATAAAGCGAATAAACCGATTCCTTTTAGTCCAACTAATGAAAGTACCGCCGATATCATTAAGAAGAAACTAAAGGATGTAATAGATAAAAACAATGCCGTATCAGTGAAATTTGAAATATTTAGTCCTACCATTCCATCCGCAATCCATGTAAGACCGAACCCAATAACAAGTGCTGCAATTGCGCCTGTTACAATTTGCTTTAGTTTTACTACAATGTTTTGTTTTCTTGTATCTACCGGCATTTTAGTTATTGCGATAAAGATAAGCGCTGCGCTCGCTAAACTGGCAATCCATAACGGTTGGAATAAAGAAATTGGCGAGTTACCATTCGCACTATTTTTTCCGGTTTCATTTACATTTATCACTTTCTTTGTAATCGGTGTTACTACATTTGAAACTTGATCTGCTGTTAAAGTAGCTCCTTTTGCTTTCAGTCCTTCTAATATTTGTTTACGAACATTGTTGTTCATATTATCAACTACACTATTTAATATTTGTCCTGCCATAGTTGATGCCGCTGTATTCATTCCTTGATTGATGAATATTTCTACCTCTGGCGAAAATGGCTGTGGTGTTCGTAATGATGCTTGTTTTGTACTAAAGTCTTTCGGAATAACTAATGCTGCGTAATATTCTTGATTATTTAAGCCTTTTTGAACTGCTTCTTTATTTTTCACTTCTACCCACTTTACCGCAGGTTCTTCCTCTGACTTTGATGCCTTTTTCATATTATCAACGATCGTTTGCCCCATGTTCATTTTCGGTTGATTCGGAATTTCTACTCCTTGATCCTCATTTACAATTGCGATTGGCAAATTTTTCGGCTGAGGTTGAACGGTTGGAAATAATGTTAATGAAAAAATAAAAACTACAAGTAGTGCAACAACTGGTGATAATAATAAAAGTTTATTTTTAAACATTCTCTTTTCTCCCCCTATCATTTGATTTATAATAACCAACAACGTGTTGTTTATTTATATTTTGAATTATATGTTCGAGTTGAACCTTATACAATAATCAAAAATCGTGAATGTGTCGGTTATAAGACACTTTCTTGAAATGTGTTGGCTAAAATGAAGGAGGGACATGCTTTGCGCGATAGTAATTTAGATTTACGTGTTGTTCGTACGAAAACTGCCATACGAAATGCATTGGTGGAATTAATTGAAGAAAAAGGTTTTGACGCCATTACAGTGAAAGATATTACAACGAAAGCAAACATTAATCGCGGTACTTTCTATGCGCACTATCAAGATAAATTTGATTTAATGACAAAATGCCAAGAAGACATTATGTATGAGTTTTCTAGCATTGCAAAAAAGAGATTCCCAGAAGTGATTGCGGATCTCGGATCGAATCCTTCTCCAACAATGCCGTTTCTACTTATCACTTCTATTCTTGAATTTCTAAATGAAAATAGTGATTTTATGAAAGCTGTATTAAGTCCAAAAGGAGATTTATCTTTTCAAACAAAGTTGAAAGACTTTATGTGGAAAACATTATTTGAAGATACGAATGGTGCTCTCATTAATAAGGAAAATTTACTTGTTCCAAGCCAATATTTAGCTTCTTATATGGCATCTGCTCATATTGGTGTCATTCAGCAATGGTTAAATAGTGGCCAAAAAGAAACACCAGAGGAAATTGCTCGTATTTTATCAACAATCGCAGTTCATGGACCTTTTTATGCAGCTGGCTTAAAGAAGTGAGTTATTGCAAAATAAAAAGATCATCCACTATTTATAGCGGATGATCTTTTACTTCATTACAACACTTCAATATACCCTTCTGTTCCATGTACTCGTATTCGTTGCCCATCTTTTATTAATTTCGTAGCGTTCTCTACCCCAACAACTGCCGGTAATCCATATTCACGTGCAATCACTGCTCCGTGCGTCATAAGTCCGCCGACTTCGGTAACTAATCCTTTTATAGATACAAATAATGGTGTCCAGCCAGGATCAGTAAAAGCTGTAACTAATATATCTCCCTCTTCTAAATTCGCCTCTTCCATGTTTAAAATAACGCGAGCTCTTCCTTCAATCACTCCTGAAGAAACAGGCAAACCTACAATCGCATCAGCTGGGAGTTTTTCTCGTTTATATTTACCCGTAATGATTTCTCCATCAGACGTCATTATACGAGGAGGCGTTAGTTTTTCATATAATTTGTAATCATTTTTTTGTTTTTGTATCAGCTCATAATCTAGTTTATTCGTGCGGACTACTTCGTGAAGTTCTTCAAAAGTTAAATAGTATATATCATCAACTTCATGAATGACACCGCTCTGCACAAGTTGCTCAGCTTCTTTCAGTAACGCCTGCTTATATATGAAATAACGATTAATCATACCGTATTTCGGATATTCACGATAGCCGATAAAATTACGGATATTGCGAATCATTCGCTTCGTTTCTTCTACTTTTTGTTTTCCATCCGGCAATTGCTGCAATCGCTCTAATAATTCTTCTTCTTTTTTCAAAGCTTCTTGCAGTCCTTCTTCAAATTTCCGTTTACTAGCACCCGCTTCAAAGTCTCTTATATTATTTAAAATCATCGGAATAATTGTAGTTGGCTTTTCACTCCAGCGCGTTTTCGTAATATCAATTTCTCCGCTACATCTCATTCCGTATTTATTTAGAAAAGTTAGAATCGCATCTCGGGCTTCTTCTCCACCTTTAAACTGAACTATTTCATCTAAAAAGTTATCGTTTTCTACGTGTTGTAAATGCGCAATAACTTCTGGGTACGGCCGAATCACATCCGCAACATCCATTAATGCTAAACCCATTTCTGACGTAATATTGTTTTGTACCGATTGAGAAAGCGTATCTGCTGCATTTTTTTCGCCTAACCATTGCTCCATCTTTTCATTCATCCATGTTGAAGCATTCATACCAGCCATAATGACAGCGATACTTTGCGGGTTAAATAATACTTTTTTTAATTGCTGAATATCTTCCAAAATAAAATCAAGTACATCCATCCCTGATTTCGTTTGCATGTTTCGTTTTAACTCTTCGATGGATGCTTCACTATTCTGTATTAAATTCGTAACGATTGCCGGATCATTTTCGATTTCTGGTTGCGAATTTGCAGGTTGCTTACTTTTACTAACACTCTTTTCTTTTTCATCATCCGGCAACAATGTAATAAAATTATCTCGCTCGATTATAGTCGTTAATGCATCTCTTACGAGTGGATCTGATTTTCCTAAAGTGTTTATTAAATAATCTCTGCTAGCAGGTGAAGCTAATTGTTGAGTGGCATCCACAAACAGCCTTCCTCCCGCTTTACGCATAGGAGCATTAGTCGTTAACAGGAAAAAAGATAACCCAAGTGGTTTCATCGCATCAGTCATCATTTGTTGATGGCCAACTGATATATATACATGATTTCCCCCATCATTTTCTTCAGGAATTGGATATAAAGTCGTAATGGGGCGACTTTGGACAATATAAAATGTATTATGGGCTAAACACCATTCAATATCTTGCGGACAGCCAAAATAAGCTTCTATCTGTCTTCCGATACTTGCTAGTTGTAATATTTGTTGTTCAGACAATGTTTGAACCTTTTGCTGAGCCGGATCAATCTGTTTCGTCTCTGTTCCGCCCTCTTTTAAGGCATAGATAGCTACTTTTTTAGTTGAAATCACCTTATCGATGATTTCCCCCTCTTTTACTTTATAATTATCAGCAGAGACGAGGCCTGATACTAACGCCTCACCAAGTCCAAAACTGGCATCAATTGATAGCACCTTTCGGTTAGAAGTAACCGGATCAGCCGTAAATAAAATGCCCGAAGCCTCAGGGAAAACCATTTTTTGAACGACAACACATATAGAAACTTGATTATGTTCAAAACCATTTTGCATACGGTACATGACTGCTCGCTCTGTAAATAAAGAAGCCCAGCACTTTCTTACATGCTGCAAAATCGCTTCTTTTCCGATAATATTTAAATACGTGTCTTGTTGACCTGCAAACGAGGCATACGGTAAATCTTCAGCCGTAGCACTAGAACGCACGGCATACGCATGTTCATTTCCAAAACGTGAGAGATAATGAGTTACCGCTTCCACTACATCTGAAGGGATTTCTACTGCCATAATAACTTCTCTAATTTTCTTACTAATTTCACCAATTTGAGCTCGGTCTTCACGATTCAACTTGGTTAGCTGCTGCAACAAGGTTTGAAGCTCTTCATTTTGCTCGATGGCTTTTTCATATCCTACCGTTGTAACACAAAATCCTTCTGGCACCTGTATACCTTGAATGTTAGATAACTCCCCTAAATTCAACCCTTTTCCGCCGACGAGTGAAAGCTGCCCCTTTTCTATTTCCTGAAAATCGAGAACGAAAGAACTCATATAACATCTCTCCTTACTATGCATGTGTTCTTGATTGTAGCAGTAGTACATGAGGAGAAACAGTCTATTTCGAACTTTATTTACGTGGTATAATTAAGTTAGGAAGAGATTAAAAAATGCCCCAGTTGCATAATGAAGCAACTGGGGCTTCTTATTTCCACTCAATTTCAAATTATAATTTACTCACAACTCACTTCAATGTATTTCTATTTTTCCCATTTTTTATAAAATGTTATTAATTATCACACACAATTCTTATCTCGACAAATGGTATATAACCCGAAATACGCTTTAGTTTAACCTCTTGTAAGCCTTTTCACATAAGGTTTTATACATACATATAGTATTTATAATGAATTAGTTCTCCTATTTTTTAAAAGCATATTCTATGTCATAATAACGCTTTTTAGAATATATATACCTTCTATTTTTCCAAAAAAGGATGATTGTATTGGAAATAAAAAAACTTCAAGGGATTTATGATGATGTTATTAGTTTAGGGGAAAATTGCTATACCGCTATTCATCTAAAAAAATATAGGCTGCGGAAATATTCAGGTCCTCTAGATTGGTTTGAATCACCGAATCTTTCTTCTATCAACACATTATTGAAAAATAATTTTATAGACTTTATGGATTTAAAAAACATGCACCCAATGCCGGAACAAAATATTGTGTTTAATGATGGCGTGATACAACCTGTTTTTTCTCATATTATAAAAGACACAAAATATAACGTAACATCTTATCATGATTTCCCTGTTATTCCAAATGAAGATTGGTTCATCACATACCATGATTTTAAACAACAATTAGATCGAAGAATCGATAACTTTTATGAAAAAATTCATCATTCACAATCCATTTTATTTGTTAGATGGGGCGGAAACTTAACTGAAGCACTAGAATTACAAACCGTTTTATCAAATATTGTTAAAAATAATTTTAAGATCCTTTTACTCTATCCAACAGGACTTGAAAATGAAATAAACGAATTAGAATGGGGGCTTGATCATGTTTTCCCTATTCAAGTTTCAAGTAATTATCAAAATAACAGAACTTGGTATATCCTCTTAAAAGATATACACTTAAACTCAAAAAAATAGTAGAAACTACGACTTTACAATCAATATTTTTTGTTTACACTTTATATAAATTGATATGTCCCCACCTTAATTCTAGGAGTAAATTATTGTTTTTTAATCCCCCACTCATTCTTTTCTCAAATCCTCCAAAATGGATTTTCAAAATTAGGGAACTATAATGTCGTATTAAAATATATTAAGGGGGAAAACAAGTGGGAAATGAAATGAATTATGGAAGTGATTATAAGTTTATTCCAGCAACTTCAATTGAAAGTGGTCATGGCATCGAAGTATTGCCTGATTTGTTTTGTTACACGATTCAAATCGTCAACATCTGTTTTGTTGGACATCCCAAGAGCAATGATTTTGTTTTAGTTGATGCTGGAATGCCTAAATGTGCAAATGAAATTATCTCTGTCGCTGAGGATCGATTTGGTACAAACAACCGCCCAAAAGCAATTATTTTAACTCATGGGCATTTTGATCATGTTGGTGGAATAATTGAACTCATTAAGTATTGGGATGTTCCAGTCTATGGCCATCAAATGGAGATACCTTTCCTGACTGGGCAACAAAGTTATCCTGAACCAGATCCAACAGTTGAAGGTGGTATGGTAGCGAAAATGTCCCCTCTATTCCCTAACGAACCGATTGATTTAGGGAATAGCATAAAAGTACTTCCTACAGATGGAACTGTTCCCCATATGCCAGATTTTAGATGGATTCATACACCAGGACACACTCCAGGTCATATTTCATTATTCCGAGAAAAAGACCGCACATTAATTGCTGGGGACGCTTTTGTTACGGTGAAGCAAGAATATCTATATAAGGTAATTACTCAGGAACAGGAAATAAGCGGTCCGCCTCGTTATTTAACAACAGACTGGAAAGCTGCTAAAGAATCAGTTATTACACTAGAGAAGCTAAAGCCTCTAGCCGCTGTTACGGGACATGGGATACCGATGTCAGGTAGATTACTGTCAACAAGCCTCAACACACTCGTTCAAGAATTTGATAAAATTGCTGTACCGGATTACGGAAAATATGTAGATAAAAAGAGGCATTAAGCACGAAAAAACTTTAGTTTTTTACGTTAAAGAATTAAGATATTATACAAAATCATCATTCAGCTTTTAAACTTAATTTGTTTAAAAACTGAATGCAGGCAATATCTATATTCTAAAAATAGAAGTACTCCTTTGGAATAAAAATCGAGCTTTCGCACAAACTCTTTATAATAAAGTCTGCTTCTTACCCAGGCTTTATTCTTACCATTAAAGAGCAGTCATAATGAATAACTGCTCTTTTTAATTTCATAGTATAAGCTTACATTCTTTGTTCATACTATACTTAACCATGATATAGTTATACTCCTTAAATTCATGGATGTAATTTTCTCGCTGCAGTTAGCTTTTGCTAGCTGCTTTTTTATTTATAGAGAGCAATTTCATAAAATATGCAGTTGAAAAACAACATAATAAATAGCTTGTTATTTAGGGGGAGAACCTTAATTATGTAAAATAAAACAGACGTTCTCGCATTCTAAAATAGCGTGAGTATAACTTCTTTCATATCTTAGAATGAATTTATATTTTTAGCATATAATCAATTCATTAATAATGGAAATTACCATTTAGTCTTAACTATTTAATCCTCTATAAATAAACTATAGTTTTCCTCTAAAGATAATTTCCATATCTCTGTTTTAATATTGCATTTGTATTGCCTTTTGCACATTTTGAACATCATTTTTTAATAGCTGCTTTAAATCATAAGCTGGATAGTAACCACGTTCATACATAAAGTTAAAAACCTGTGCATGTAATTGTATAGCACCATTTATTTGACGGGTTAAAACTTCTCTAAGACGAGGCGTTGCAGTTTCAGTAATTGCAATTGCATAATTTCGAACAGATGTCTTTGCTAATCCAAGTAAATCTCCAGCGTAAAATCCAGTGTCATCACGATGCTGCGCTTGAAATTCAGGAGCATAAGGATAAAATTGTACTAACTCTTGTAGATTGTTTTGGATGGCATTTATAGCTTTAATATATAACGATTGAAGTGCTTGATCCGGTACATTCCTAACTGATTTTTTTAATTTGATTAAACCGTTTGCTTGAAATGCTACTAATTCATGTAAATCCAATGTTTCATGCCAAGCTAGCTGATTAGGATAAGACATAGACGTTCCCCCTTAATATTCATTCATGCTACACTATGCAAAAAAATTCAAAAAGGGCCTATACTACTGAATTCATTTCAATCTAATTCATGATTACTTTTCATCCTTCTATGTTAATCACAATAAAGTATCCTTAATTCCTCTTCCCTACTTTTTTATATCCTTAATTTTGATTTTCAAAATGACTTCCTCGCCTTTACAATCTATAAATTTAATTTTTTCTTCCTTAAAAATCCCCACCATTATACATCCTTTCTTGTTTCGTTATAAACCATATTAGTTAGAAAATATAAATGTGAACATTGTACCTACATATTCCTTATATATTTTTCGAATTTTATAGCTACTTAAATTTATACGTTATTAAAGATCAACTATTAAAGTAACTGTATTGAAGGGGATTCTTCATTAAATCATTTTATTTTTATAGATTAAAAAATAATTATTCTAGCCGTGTTAGTCACCTATTCTTAAATAATTAATAGGTTATATATTATGACTTAGGAGGGATAAAAAAGATGACTATACTTTATGATAAAGACTCTTTACAAAAAAATATTATTACCCTTCCACATTGGCAACAAGAAGCTTTCCGTTCTTTTAAATTAAAAATGACAGATAAAGATAAACTGTTTCCTTGTATACCAGCTCAACACGGCTTTACAGCCAATCACCTCAGGTACGGGTTCATTGGTGATCCTAGAGATACGAATACTAGTGAGGATTTTGCTGCATTACTTAAAGAATATACTGAATGTTCTAGAGACACAGGTCAATACGCCTCACTTATTGTTTTTATTCATACACCAATAGATTTACTGCGAGAAACTACAGTTGAAGATTTTGAACATATGTATTGGTCTCTACTTAATACAACTAGTCGTTTGGACGAGATGGAATGGCCTACGCACATTCCAAATGACCCTATGGAGAATACTTGGGAATTTTGCTTTCATAATGAATCATATTTCGTTTACTGTGCTACACCTGCCCATGTTAATAGACAAAGTAGACATTTTTCATGTATGATGCTTGCTTTAACACCTAGATGGGTTTTACAGGGGATTATGAATTCTGAGAAACGCAGTAGGAAACTAAAAAACTTAATACGTCAACGTCTAGCTGCTTATGACAAAGCTCCTATTCATCCCTCTCTGAAAGATTATGGTGAAAAAGATAATTATGAATGGCAGCAATATTTTTTACGTGATGATGAAACCATCCCATCCAAGTGTCCATTTTCTCGAATCATAAAATACTTGCATAAAAATAAGTAATCCACTCCGTTTTTTATTATTTAGTTGTACAAACTTTAACCACTGAATAGATTTAATATAGATCAAATTTAGTGGGAGGAGCATATTATACGTGGGCATATTTTTAAGCTATGTTTTCTTAGGTTTATCATTATCCGCTCCAATGGGACCTATAAATGCTGCGCAGTTAGAAAAAGGTATTAGGAGTGGTTTTTTTCACGCTTGGATTCTTGGCATAGGAGCCTTACTTGCAGATGTTATCTACATGGCACTTATTTATTTAGGTGTAATTCATTTCCTCGAAAAAGATATTATAAAACTTTTCTTATGGTCTTTCGGCGCTTTTGTTTTAATCTATACAGGCATCGAAAGTTTAAAAAATGCGAATCAAATTAGCATTAGTAATACTAGAAATGATGATTCAATTATTAAAAGCTTTTTTTCTGGTTTTTTTATGTCTTTATCGAATCCATTAACAATTCTATTTTGGCTTGGAATTTTCGGCTCTATATTAGCAAAAGCCGCTTCTTCCTATAATAAAGAGCAGCTTTTGTTATATAGCCTTGGTATTATTTTAGGTATTTTCATTTGGGATATTACGATGGCGAGTACATCTAGTATATTTCGTAAAATTTTGAATGCTCGTATATTGTCCCTTATAACGGTAGTATCTGGAATATCCCTTATTATTTATGGATTATATTTTGGTTTTCAAACTTACCAAATCATTTTTCAATAGCTTCTATTATTTTGTTCTGACATACTATTCATGGAGTAAAAGAAAGATACTTCATATAGCTGTATTCCTTTTTCTTGAGACAAAATGAACAATTATAGTAACGATAATAACTATTCCTAAAAACAACAAGCTCACAAGGAAACCAAAACGCGTTGTTTTTTGCAATAGTGTTCCACTAACAGCTAGTGCAATCATTATAAGACCAATAATGCTTTTTATCTGCATCCAACCCTTTGGATTCATTAATCTCCAAAATGAAAGAAGAATAAGACTCCATGTATATAACAACATTAATCCAGCTGCAGTTGTTACATATTCATATATATTTTTCGGTAGTAATAAAGCACTAAGGATAGAAGCACCAAGTCCAATTATAATAAGCAGTAAGGCTGGGAACGAGATATTTTTTTTGTTTTTTTTAGCAAACATTGCAGGTGCATCACCTTCTTCAGCTAAGTTCATTAGTACACTTGTCACTGCAAATAATGAACCAACTAATGTTGAAAAACCCGCTAAAATTAACACTACATTTAAAATAAATGGCACATACGGCAAATTATAGTCTTGTAATGCTATTACAAAAGGGCTTTCTTTCGTATTAAACTGGTTTAATGGAACCATCATAATTGCCAACCCTAAAGAGACTACGTAAATAATCGTTAAAATCATTAACATTACTCTTCCTGATTTTTGTGCATCTTTAGGGTCTTTCAGTCTTATTGTCATTAACCCCATAATTTCGATTCCTCCAAATGCATAAAATGCATAAATTAGAGAGGACCAAGTGCCTTTTAATCCATTTGGGAACCAATCTTTAAAATTCCGCGGAATTTGTGCTTTATATAAACCGCCCTTTATAAATCCTAAAATAACTAAAATAGCAATTACAATAAACCCCATAATAGCAGCGATTTTTATAATAGCCATCCATTTCTCTAAACGTTCGAATATCTTTACCCCTATAAAAATAATTAATATAGCCGCTACTCCATATATAGCAGCAAATATCCATAGTGGTATTTTAGGAAACCAGTAACGTGAAAAGATTCCTAACGCACTTAACTGGCTGCCCATAATAAGCAGTTCAGAACACCAATATGTCCATCCATGGCTAAAACCCGCCCAATTTCCAAAAGCTTTTTTTGAGTAAATGCGAAAAGATCCTTTTTGCGGATCTTCTACAGCCATTTTTGCCAATGCTTCAAATACAATATAAGTAGTAAATCCAGTTAAAATGAGAATGAGAATAATTGAAGATCCACCTATTTTAATACCTATACTGGATCCTAAAAAGAAGCCGGTTCCTATCGTACAACCAATCCCAATAAGTGAGAGCTGCCACCAATTTAAATCTTTTTTTTCTTTCGTTTCATTCTTAACATCATGACAGGTCATATCACTATTCTCCTTTATTCATCTTGAGAATGCCCCTCATGATCACTTAAGTACTTCTCAGCAAGCTTTTCAACAACATCAACGACATTATGAGCCTTTATTTTATGGTTTGCTACTAGTTCACTTCCTACAGAAATCTCAATTGTAAATAACGCTTCATATTTCATTTTTTCTACCCCTTTCGCATCAAATATAATCTCTTATCTTTTATCCTTTTATTACGCAAAAATTAATTATGTATTTAAAACCTTGTGAGTCTAAAAGTTAAACAAATAAATTTGAGTTATAGTTGTAAGTTTTAAAAAATGTATGAGAAAGGAGAGACGGCATGCCTCTCCTCTATATCCATTTCATATATAAAATTAACGAGTAACGCCACCGCCAAGTTGTTGCTCAGCTAATGATACAAGACGTTTCGTAATTTCACCACCAACAGATCCGTTTGCACGAGCTGTTGCATCTGCACCAAGTTGTACGCCAAATTCTTGAGCAATTTCATATTTCATTTGATCAAGAGCTTGTTCAGCGCCACGTACTAATAATTGATTGCTGCTTCCACTGTTATTGTTTGACATGTTCATTCACCTCCTTCTTTCTTTAATATGTTAAATTACATGCTAAAATATATAGCTAATTAATTGGTAATTACGACCGTGAATTCAAAGGTATAGTTGATCTTCTTTAAACTAAAAATAATCATGTATAGGAGAACGAAATACATCTTACGTGCCATGGGATATCATAAATAGGCCTCCATTACAACATAAAACGGGTTAAGCTATTTAACAGCATAACCCGTTTTTAATGAAATATTTTATTCCATATACTTTTGAACAATGGAGGAAAATGATGAAACATTTTGTTGCTTTATTAATTAAATACACAGCGATAACTGCTGTATTACTAATCATACTTAGTATCTTTAAAGGCATTTCAATTCCTAGAGTATTACTAATTTCTCTTTTCCTTACAGGAGCTGCCTATTTAATCGGAGATCTCTTCATTTTACCTAAATACGGAAATATGATTGCTACAATAGCAGATTTAGGCTTAAGCTTCTTTGGAATTTGGTTACTAACATCCTTGTTTACTGATTTAGATGTTACTCGTAACATTGGACTTTCTTCATTTATAGCCGCTTTAATTATTGGTGGAACAGAAATTTTCTTCCATATTTATATGAAGAGGCTAGTACTGCGTAACGACAATGAATTAAGACATCGTAATCATATTCATCATGATAAATATGTTATGGAAATGTCAGATGAATATATAGATTCTTCCACAATAAATAAATCCAAGCTTGAGGATACATCTAAAAAATAAAAAAGTGGCCAACGCCACTTTTTTATTTTTGTTTATTAAGCTTGATCTGAATTTCTTACATGTAATGGAGGTGGAACTACCCATCCTTTTTTCTTACTTAAACGGAGCAAAGTTACACCTGCCTGCGCTTTTTTCATATGAAATTGTCCAAATAGCATGCCTACATCTTCTCGAAGGCATTTTCCCATTACCTGGCTACATGTCACAAGTCCAGCTGCTAATCCTGTAGAAACAGCTGCTGCAATTTCCACATCATTAATACGCGCTCCTGGAGGAATATCTTCAATAGATGCTACTGGTCGTTCTGGCGGAGCAGGCGGTAAAGCTACACCATTAACCTTTAAAAGAGTTTTTAACTCTTCTATTTCCGAATTCATATCATTTTCAATTAAGCTTTCTAAAAACTTCTTCAAGTCTTCATCACCTGTATGATTCATAAATACTTGATGACTTGCGATTGCACCTTGTGCAGCTAGAAGATAACTCCAAATATCAAATACTTCTCCGTAATGTAACGGTTCATTTTGAGGATTTCCACTTAATATACCCATTTTTAAATTCCTCCCTTTCGAAAAGATAATAATAAATATTGATTTTAATATTAAAATCAAATTTTTAAGTATGCTTTTTCCTGCAAAAGCTTTTCTACTATGCATGGAAAACACCTTTCCAACACTGCGTGTTTATTGTTTAGGAAAGTAGTTTACAAATAAAATACCCAAAGATTATGAAAGAAGATTATCAATAATCTTTGAGTGAGAATTCATTTACTATAAGAGTTTGTTTTTTATGCATATACAAAAGAAATTGATTTACATATTCGCTATATTTTATACGAATTCTCTTAGCGGTTAGCTCTACCACCAAGTTGTTGTTCAGCCATTGCTACTAAACGTTTTGTAATTTCACCACCAACAGATCCGTTTGAACGAGCTGTTGTATCTGCACCAAGTTGTACACCAAACTCTTGTGCAATTTCATATTTCATTTGATCAAGAGCTTGTTCAGCACCTCGAACTAATAATTCATTACGACTTCCACTATTATTGTTTGCCATATTATTTCACCTCCGATGTTTTTAATATGCTTCAAGTTATGAAATAATAATTATCCTTTTTATGGGAATTAGATTATGTATAAATATTGGGTTTCTTCTTAAAATAGGAAAAAGACATAAGAAAGAAGAGTTGCTATAACATACTTTCATAACAACACTATGTATAGATTATGAAAAATGATTCCTAAGGAGATATGAGATGAAAGCCGTAACCTATCAAGGACCAAACAAAGTACAAGTTAAACAGGTGGCTGATGCAAAGTTAGAGAAAAAAGATGATATTATTGTAAAAATTACTTCAACCGCTATTTGCGGTTCTGATTTACATTTATATCAAGGCAACATGCCTTTACCACAAGGATATATTATTGGCCATGAACCAATGGGTATTGTTGAAGAAGTAGGGCCAGATGTCACTAAAGTGAAAAAAGGCGATCGTGTTGTGATCCCCTTTAACGTTGCTTGTGGACATTGTTTCTATTGCCAACACGAAATGGAAAGTCAATGTGATAACTCGAACCCTCATTATGATTCTGGTGGATACTTTGGTTATACAGAGAAATTTGGTAACCATCCGGGCGGACAAGCTGAATATTTAAAAGTTCCTTTTGGAAATTTCACTCCATTTGTTATACCAGAATCATGCGAACTTGAAGATGAATCCCTACTCTTTTTATCTGATGTTTTGCCAACAGCCTATTGGAGTGTAATAAATGCAGGTGTTAAGCGCGGTGATACTGTTATTGTCCTTGGTTGTGGACCTGTTGGATTAATGACACAAAAATTTGCTTGGATGCAAGGTGCTAAACGTGTAATCGCAGTCGATTACTTAGATTATCGAATACATTATGCAAAAAAGATTAACAACGTTGAGGTATTTGAGTTTACAAAATTTCCTGATATGGGAGAACATTTAAAGGAAATTACGCATGGCGGTGCGGATGTAGTTATTGATTGCGTGGGCATGGATGGGAAAAAATCTCCACTAGAATTTCTGGAACAAAAATTAAAATTACAAGGCGGTACCCTCGGTCCTATTCAAATCGCTACGAAAGCTGTAAGAAAATATGGAACAGTTCAAATGACTGGTGTTTATGGTGGCAACTATAATGCCTTTCCACTCGGTGCATTTTGGGTTAGAAATATTAATCTTAAAATGGGACAAGCACCTGTCATTCATTTTATGCCGGAATTATTTAAGAAAATAACAAACAAAGAATTCGATCCAAAAGAGATTATTACACACAAAATCCCCCTTGAAGACGCAAGCTATGGTTATCAAATTTTTAATAATCGTGAAGATGATTGTATAAAAGTCATTTTAAAGCCTTGAAAATATAATTCATTATTCTTAATGAAAAGATAAGATTACATTTCGTAATCTTATCTTTTTTATTAAAACACTAAGTATCTCCCCCATTTTCATCTCACATCGAAAATAGTTATTTTCAAAAACTTTGTATTTCGAGACAGTAATTAATTGGTAAAAAAATGAATTTCAGTATTAACTAACCAATTAGCGGACACGATAACAATGTTAACTAACTTAAAAAGAGGTGTACTTCATGTTTTATTATAAAGAGGAAATAATTAATATGATTAAGCCGGACAAACCAGATCCAGCTGCTGCAAAAGTTTTACAAGAAATATTAGGTGGGCATTATGGTGAAATGCGTACAATGATGCAATACTTTTTCCAAAGCTCAAATTTTAGAGGTAAAGAGAAGCAATATCGTGATTTACTTCGAGGTGTTTTTTTAGAGGAAATAAGCCATGTAGAACTTGTACAACATACAATTAATCAACTATTAACTGGATCTGGTGAACCTACACCTGGAAATGCCGGTATTGACACAGCACCACTTGACGAAGCGGTTAAACATGCAAATCCTCATCACTTTATTGTAGGGGCACAAAGTTCATTACCTGTTGATGCAGCTGGCAACCCATGGAATGGATCTTGGGTATATAGTCATGGAAACTTAATTAGCGATTTACTAGATAATGTCGTACTTGAATCTACAGGTGTACTTCAAAAAACTAGAATTTATGAAATGAGTTCTAATCAAACCTTTAGAGAAACTCTTGCATTTTTAATTGTACGTGATAATGCACATCAAAATGCTTTTGCAAAAGCTTTAGAGACACTTGGGGTTGAATGGGGCAAACTCTTCCCTGTGCCGAACTATGATATTAATAAATACCCAGAGTGCAGAAAGTATGTAGACATGGGATTCCATAACGCACAATTTAATTTCAGCTTAGATCCAACAAGAATGGGAGAAATATTCCAAGGTGAATCACCAAGTAGAAACAAAGGAACATTAACAGTAACTGAACCGCCAAAAGGTTTTCCTGTACCAGAGCTTCCTGAAATACCAAATGAGCATAGTCCCGGATTAAAAGATATGGATCTTTAAGATTATTATGGCCAACTATTTATTCATGGTTGGCCATAGTTATTTATAAAGATTCATGTAAACTTGTTGTTAACATGATAGGATGTTTTAATAAATCCTCTTTATTTAAAAGTGATATTGATTATATTGCTGCTCCTCTTAATTTTGTTTCTATGAACCATTAAACGCCACTGTATACTTACTTATAATCTCCCTACCTCTATTCACGTATAACATCCCTATATTGTAAACAAAGAGAAGGGACTTGTCCCCCCTCTTCTTTTAATTTTTCTTTAAAAGAGTTGCTCCTGCAATCCCTGGGTGTGTCATTTCGAATGGATCTAGAATTAATTCTAAGTCCTCTTGTGACAATACACCATTTTTCACACAAAGTTCTCGAACGGATTGCTCTGTCGCGATTGCTTCTTTCGCAACGCGAGCTGCTGCTTCATAACCGATATGAGGGTTCACGGCTGTAATAATTCCTACACTTTTCTCAACATACTCTTTTAAGCGATCTTCATTCGCTTCAATTCCTTTTAAGCAATTATCTGTAAAGGCACGGAAACCGTTATTCATAATGCTAATCGATTGAAGTAAGTTGAAAACAAGTACTGGTTCCATTACATTTAATTCTAATTGTCCTGCTTCTGAAGCAAGACAAATTGTATGGTCGTTACCAATTACTTGGAACGCAATTTGATTAATTACTTCTGGCATAACAGGGTTTACTTTCCCTGGCATAATAGATGAACCTGGTTGACGAGCCGGTAACATAATTTCTGCTAAACCAACACGTGGACCTGATGCCATTAAGCGAAGGTCATTCGCAATTTTAGACATATTCATCATACATACTTTCAGTGCTGCTGATACTTCTGTGTATGCATCCGTATTTTGCGTTGCATCTACTAAGTCTTCTGCACCAACTAGTGGTAATTCACTAATTGCAGCTAAATGTTTTACAACTGCTTCAATATATTCTGGGTCTGCATTTAAGCCTGTACCAACTGCAGTTGCTCCCATGTTCACTTCATATAAGTGTTGACGTGACTGCTGAATTCGTTTCATATCACGTTCAAGTACGCGAGAGTACGCTTTAAATTCTTGTCCAAGACGAATTGGAACAGCGTCTTGTAAATGTGTGCGACCCATTTTAATAACATGATCGAACTGTTCTGCTTTTAATTCAAATACATCGTGCATATAGCCCATCGTTTGTAATAAACCTTCTAATGCGTTTAATGTTGCGATATGAATCGCCGTTGGGAATGCATCGTTTGTTGATTGCGCCATGTTTACATGACTATTTGGACTAATATAATGATAGTCTCCCTTTTCCATTCCTAATAATTCAAGAGCACGATTGGCAATGACTTCATTTGCATTCATGTTCATTGAAGTACCTGCTCCGCCTTGGATTGGATCTACGATAAAATGATCATGCCATTTTCCATCGAGAATTTCTTGAGCAGCTTCTGCCATCGCGCCGCCCTTGTTCAATTCCAATCTTCCTACATCTGTATTGGCAAGCGCTGCAGCTTTTTTTACAACTGCGAACGCTTTAATTAAACTTTCATGGATTTTATACCCTGTAATCGGGAAATTTTCAACAGCGCGTAAAGTTTGAATTCCGTAATATGCCTCAATAGGTAATTCCTTTCCTCCCAAAAAATCATTCTCTACTCGCACGTTCTTGTTTGTCATTGCCATTTTAATTTCTCCCCCATATTAAATGTAAAACCTAAATAAATCATATGAAGTCGTTACCAATCCTTATCAGATTTTATTGTTAAATCGTAGGCTAAAGGCTCTTCAATAATTTTTTTAATCTCTTCTAATTTATTAGTTTTTCCAAGCGTCCACATCAATTTTGCTATGATGGCTTCCGTATTCATATCTCCAGACAATATTACTTGATGTTGTGCCACTTTCCGTCCTACTTCATAGAGAAGTATGTCTTCTCCTTCTTCCAGGCATTGAGTAGTAATCACTACAGCAATCCCCATTTCAGTCAACTCTTGAATTTTCGAAAGCAAGTTCCTTCCTTCAAAAGGTAATCCACCGTTTCCAAAACTTTCAATAATAATCCCTTTATACAAATCTTTTAAACAATCAAATATCTCTGACTTTGTACCTGGATACAATTTCATAAGAAAAACATCCGTACATAAATTAGTATTTATTGAAAGTTCATTATGTGAGGAAGTTGGCTTCCAATGATATTTCACTTCATCTTCATTTACCTCAGCAACATATGGAGAATTCACACTTTCAAATGCATCATAACTTTTTGTTCGCATTTTAACTGCTCTCGTCCCAATAATCACCCTACTATCAAAAACAATAAACACACCGCCAACATTCTCACAGGCAAACCTAAGAGCATCAGCTACATTTTTCTTTGCGTCTGTCTTTTTAAAACTAATAGGTACTTGTGAACCTGTTAAAACAACTGGTTTTCTTAAACCTTGCAGCATATAAGATAACGCAGAAGATGTATAAGCTAACGTATCCGTTCCATGTGTAATCACAAACCCGTCATAGTCATCATAGTGATTAAAAACAGCATTAGCTATTTCTTTCCAGTGCTCAGGTTGCATATTGGTACTATCAATATTCATTAAGATTTTGCAATCTATTTCTAAGTTTCGAGAAGACTTCGAAAAATAATTCAATAATTCCTCAGCGGATAATCCTGGAACAAGCCCCTCATTCCCCTCCACAGATGCAATTGTCCCACCAGTTGCAAGTAATAAAATTTTCTTCATACACAACCCCTCCATAAAATAAACAACAATATATCGTTCGCGTAATGCGTATTTATATTTATCATTATAGAACTTAATTTGAATTAATCAAGATTTTGTATTCAATGCGCGTACTTTTTTTTCTATTCTTGATTCTTTTTCTATGTTATAATTAATTTAATAAAATTAGATGGGGTATGAGACGAATGCTGGAACGTTTATCTGAATTAAGAAAAAATCAAAAGTGGTCCTTACAAGAGACAGCAGATCGACTTGGGATTGCGAAAAGCACCTATGCCGGGTATGAAAATGGTTATAGATTACCTTCCTTACAATCTTTATCTAAAATAGCCGATTTATTTGATACATCTGTAGATTATATATTAGGTCGAATTGAACATTCACATCAAAACAAAGATGTAATTGATATTACAAGACTCCTAAACGATCCAGATCCAACACTTTTCATAGATGGAGAAGCACTGTCAACAGAAGAGATAATAGATTTTATTGCTTTTGTGAGAAGTAAACGAGAACTAAGTTCCAAGAGAATAGAAAATATTGAACCAACATGTAAAAGTTGATTCAATAAAAAACGAATACACTGCACTTTTAAACTAAAAAATACTTAGACAATTAATTTGTAAACGGTATATATAGGATTAGCTTTAGGAATATTATTAATCCGAATTTATTTTATTAACTTCATATTTATAAATTACATTTTAATATTTTGTATATGCAAAATATTCTTCTAAAAACAAGGACTTACCGCTATTTTAGCGTTACTTGCCCTTTTATCAGTCATATAGAACTAAAGCTTTTCAATAAAGGAACTCATTTGTAAAAAATACGTTATTCTTTCTGTAGATTTATAAGAAAGGATGGCGTTTTTGTATGTCTATTTCTGTATCGAAAGAATTTGGAAGTATAACAGATTTCAAACAAGAATTAGCAAAGTATATAGAGTACTATAATCATGAAAGAATCAAGGGAAAATCAAAGGGAATGAACCCAGTATTGTACTAGGCTCATTCCCTAAAGGCTACCTAATAAACCGATCTTTCTAAATTTCGGGGGGGGGGGCACATTCTAGTTGAATTGCTAAAAGCAGCGAATTTACTAATTTAAAGTTAAGTGTTTAACCTTGACGTACTTAAATTCTTTTTTCCAGATAAAGCATACATTATATCTTGATGCTTTATTGTTCTCTTATAATTATGTGGTATCGGGAATTTATTTCGGTGTTCTTTCATTAGAATTAAAGTTTGAAGTTCTATACTCAATACTTTTGCGAGGACATGATAGTTATATCCATTGTTTAACAGAGAAATTATGTCATAAAACATAGTTTTTCCACCCACTAATTTTACTAATCTATTCTTTAACTCATCCCTTTTTTCTTTTGCTTCATCCATTTCTAACAACATGGATTTTTTATTTGTTTGCTTAATGTATTGAGTATATAACTCTGGGAATTCTTTTTGGACTTCTTTGTTTAATACTGGTTTATATTTAATCATATAAGTAACTTGTAACAATGAGCGTTTTAACAAACTATCTTCAATGAGATACGCTACTTTATTAAATAAATGCACATATTCCTTAATATTGGAATAACTATTAAAATGAGCTAATACTCTACTTTTTATACTAAAAGCCTTGCCTATATAAATAATATTGTCATTATAATCTTTAATGAAATAAATACCACTGTCATCTTTTTCTAATTCATGATCCAGTTTTTCTAGACTCATAAAATGCAATTCACTCATACTTTCCTCTCCTTATTAGCTTTAAATCATGAAAAACAGGCAAGTTTTCTAAAAAAGGTACTCTGCTGTCCTAGGTTTTTTCATTTTATCTCTTGCTAAATGTCAAAAAACTGTTTCTATGTTATTCAACTATCAATATGATTATTAATAAAATTTTCTATCGTTCTTATCTCGCAATTTTATCATGTAATTTCGAGATCGTTTCCTCATTTAAATTACTGTGTTTTATCGAATAAAGGAAATATATTACTCCCCCAATAGTAATCCAAATACTAAAGTACACCCATGTGCTTAACGGTAAATTTAGCATTAAAAATACACAGCATACAATTGCAACGCATGGTAATACAGGTACAAAAGGTACCATAAATCCACGTTTTAAATTTGGGTGTGATTTACGAAGGATAATAACTGATAGACAAACTAACGCAAACGTCACCAAACTACCAATATTAACCAAATTAACTAATTCTTTCAAATCAATAAACCCAGCTATTATAGAGCTCCCTATTCCTGCTAATCCAGTTATAAAAGTGGGTGCTCCAGTTTTCTTATTAACTTTCGCAAATGATTTCGGTAACAATCCATCACGACTCATTGCAAAGAATACTCGTGTTGCTGCATACATATTGGAAAAAATAACAGCCATAAGGCCAATTACAGCACCTGCAGCAATTGCACCAGCGACTTTTCCTTGTCCTACCACTTCCATTACATAAGCCATTGCCTCAGGAACATTTAATTCTTTATAGGAAACCATTCCTGTCATAACAAGGCATACCATAATATAAATAATTGTACATATGATTAATGATGCAATAATACCGATCGGAAGATTACGTTTCGGATCTTTTACTTCTTCTGCTGAAGTTGCTAATATATCAAAACCCGTAAAAGCGAATAAAATAGCTGCTCCACCCGTAAAAACTCCACTTAAACCGTATGGTGCAATTGGTATCCAGTTCATTGGTTTTACATAGAATATACCAACCGTAATAAACAACAGAATCATTCCAATTTTAATCAATACCATTATATTATTGATTCGTTTACTTTCCTTCGTACCACGGGATAACATCCATGCTAATATCAATGTAATGATTACTGCTGGTAGATTCACAATACCACCATGCGAAGGAATCGTTACTAGAGCTTTAGGTATCTCTAATCCAAACCCTTTTATTAAATTGTGGAAATAGCCTGTCCATCCAGCAGCGACAGCCGCTGTTGCCACAATATATATTAACAGCAATGACCAACCTACTAGATGAGCAACAAACTCACCAATTGTTGCATATGAGTACGTATATACACTACCAGATGCCGGGAGTGTGGAAGCAATTTCTGCGTAACATAATGCTATAAATCCGCATATAATTGCTGCAAATACAAATGAAAAAATAACTGCTGGACCAGCATCTCTTGCTGCTACTAATCCAGTTAACACAAGAACACCCGTTCCAACTATCGAGCCTACTCCTAACATAATTAAATCAAATGCTCCTAATGTTTTCGTTAAAGTCTTGCTTTGATTATGCTCTAACAATTGTGTAACGGATTTCTTTTTTAGTAAATTACTCATATTTTCTGTATCCCCTTTAAAATAAGGTTTGTTCGTCTCGTTAGTGTTGTATATAAATTTACTTAGTTATTAACTAGCCTCATAATATTTCTTTTACATTAAATAGATTTGAAATATTATATAAATTCGCTTCTCACTTACTAGTTAAACTAGACATTTCCATAGATTTTTGCGTACAACGTTTCATAGCTGAAATGATAGCTGTTCTTAAACCTTTTTCTTCTAGTGTTGCTACGGCTTCTATTGTCGTTCCACCTGGAGAACAAACCATATCCTTCAATTCACCTGGATGTATTCCTGTTTCCAATACCATTTTTGCAGAACCTAATGCAGCCTGAGCCGCAAATTTATAAGCTTGTTTTCTCGGCATACCGCCAAGTACAGCAGCATCTGCCATGGCTTCTATAAACATATACACATATGCTGGAGAAGAACCACTAATAGATGTAACAACATCCATTAGTTTTTCATTTACGACCTCCGTCTGGCCGAAAATATTAAATATGTTCAGTACCTCTTTTATATCTTTTTCTGTAACCATTTCATTAAAACATAACGCAGACATTCCTTCTCCAACAAGTGCCGGTGTATTAGGCATTACTCTAACAACTTTTAACTTTCTACCAAATTCATTCTCAGTGCTCTTAATACTTTTTCCTGCAGCAATAGTTACAACGATTACATCATTTTTTATTTGATCTTTTATTTGGTTAATTACCGATGAGTATAAATCTGGTTTGATTGATAAAATTAAAATGTCAGCACTGTTAGCGACTTCATTGTTGTTAGTAGTTATAGTTATGCCATATTCATTACTAGCATTTTTTAAATTAAGGACGTTTAAATCTGAACAAATTATTTGATCTGGAGAAACTATATTTTTTTTAATCATCCCACCTATCATAGCAATACCCATGTTTCCACATCCGATGAATCCTATTTGTTTATTCATAATAATTTGCTCTTGCTCCTTCTACTCTAAATTTTATTGATTTTGAAATTATTATTCTAAATAAGGGCTATTACAATTACTGGGTTTATCAATAGAATTTAAAAATTCTCCTTCCTATATAGAGCTTACATATACCTCTAATAATTACTTATTTTCAAAATCCCCTTCTATTTGCACTGCTTTCGCTTGCACTTCAAACTCCCTCCTATTCAAACTTGTAAAGGATATATAACGATTCCTCTTTTTTTCCTAACGTTAAATAAAACACCATTAGTAACGGTTGTTATTTACTTTATAGTGCAAAAGAAGTGTATAGGATAAAGAATGAACTTTTAATAAAATCATTTCTTTAATCTATAATAAGAAGGACATAAAAAAACAAAAAGTTACAAAAATTTTCAAATTAAAATTTTCGTAACTTTTTGTTTTTGTGTAAATATAAGGTCAATTGAGACGTCTCACCGTTTTAAACTTGATGCTCCATAATCTTGTATAGTTACATTTATATGATATTTAATCGGTACTTTACTAAATGTTCGATCCCAATCTTTTTTGACTTTCTCCCATGTTCTCGGGTGCTTAATTCTTAATTGGTTTCCAAAACCCGCAATATCGACTTAATATTCTTTTTGTATTTTTTTGTAACATGACGTACTAAGTGCTTTACTTCTTTTTCAATAGCTTTTTCTTTCCTTTTTAAAAATTCATTTTCAAAATTTCCTCATGAAAGAAAAAAAGATGCTAGAAGATAGCATCTTTTTTTAAATTCAACTTACTATGTATTTATATTTTATTTTGGAAATACTCATTTTTTTAATGAATATTAATATGTAAAAAATACATATTCTTTTGTTCTAAGTTAGTACATTTCTATCGAATCGATACGGAATTTTCTGATTTTAAAACCAATATGAAATAAAGGAAAATACTCTCTTAGAAAAACTATATAAAACAAATAACTTTAAAACAACTATCAATCTATTAATTGAACGTAATAATGAGCAAGAGTTTATCATCTTAATTCCAAGTGTATTCGTTTTGCTTCAAAATAAAGAACTTGAATAAATTTTTTCGTATCAATACGAGCAGGTAATGTTGGTTCATTATTCAATTCTGTCATCTTTCTCCTTACGGTAGTAAAATCAAAAAATCTAGAAGCATAATTTTCGAACTTCGGGTTTAAAAAATCAGTAAGTCCAAGGGATGCTAAATGGTCTAATGATTGATAAATTGCTCTCCGAATCCGTTGTTTGGAAGCCTCTATGAATCTTTTTAATTCGGTATCTTCAGCTGAATCCCCAAGTTTTTTTTGAGCTAAATTCATAAAAATCTCTTTTAGTGAGGGAAAACCTTGTTCCAACGTGTTATCTTGTTCATATTTATATAAATAATCTAGCATATCCATTAAATCTTTACTTCCACTTTCACTGGCTATTCCTAATTCAGACAAAAGAAAATGAATGGAATTTTGAAAATGATTAAAAGTATTTAAATGTTTTTCATTACGGTATTTTTCTTGCACACTTGAATTACTATCCAATTTTAGTACTGTATTAAGCGATTCTTGAATGTTTTTTATCGATTTTTCCAAACGAATTCGTTCAATGACTTTCCGAACAACTGTTAATACTTCAATCCGGTTAATCGGCTTAATAATATAGTATTCAACGCCAAGCGAATAAGCTTCAGCAATTAATTCTTTTGATTCTACTTGAGAGACCATGATGATTTTCCCTTTAAACGAAGGTTTTATTTGACGAATAGTTTTTATTCCATCTTGAATTGGCATTAACAAATCGATAAATAAAATGTCTATATTTTTAAGGATTAGCATTTGTTGCTCTAAAGATAAACCATCCTCAGCTTCTCCTATAACCTCCCCAAGATCTTCATCCTCGATAATTTGAGCCAACATTGAGCGAACCGCTTTTTCATCATCTACTATATAAAAATACATAGAATCACCCTTTCGAAATTATATGATCAATCCCTAATCTAATTATAAAAATTGATCCTTTTCCTTCGGTTCTGTCCTCAAGCGTAACATCACCTTCAAGTTGTTCGACCATTTCTTTAACATACGATAATCCGATACCTGTCGATGGATTGCCTAAATCATCATATTTAGAAGTAAACCCAGGCTCAAAAATTGAATCTTTATATTTTGAAGAAATACCGGGACCATTATCGCCTATTTGGAATTCAACAAAATGATGGTCTTTATTAATGTCAATTGTGATGGTTCCCATACCTTTGATAGCCTCTACAGCGTTTGTAACGATATTATTTATAATAGATAAGATTGTGTAAATATGATAATGAGGATGCACACCATCAATTTTATACACAAATTGGATGTCTTTCTCTAGCAACCGTGCATATTTCGCATTTGCCCGTATAATGATATTTACTAGTTCATGTACAGACATATAATCTGTAAAACTTTCATCAGAAATTAATTTTGAAAGTCCCGCAAAAATACGTTGGTTATCCTTTTTAACGTCATGGACCTCACCAGCAATTTGTAATGCCTGTTGCCTTAAATCCCCAAACTGAAAATCCATCTGTTTGTGCTCAAAAGAGTCTAAAGTTTTATATAAATCATAGGATTTTTTTGTTATATTCTCAGCATCTTGTAATGTTTTTTTTAAATGAACAGCATCTTCATATAAATTAGAGATGAGCATGAGCATGTGTTCATTTTGTTTCTTTATGTGTTTCTCCCTTGATTGCGCTTCATACAATTTCATCATATTGAAAAAGCTTAGAACTATAAAACTATGGGAACATGCGATAACAATGATCTCATTTATTGCCTCGGATGTGATCGATGTTTTTAATACGAAATATTGAATCATTAATTCCACACAGTCTGACAGTATTTCAATCATGCAACCAATCAAACCAATCATTAGTGGTTGATGATAAAAACGTTTAATTTTTGCTAAATGAAAGAGATACGAATAAGTAAAATAAAAGAAAAAACTAGGATAGTGAGTATGAAAAGCGGCTAGCCAATCCATATTTCCCTTTATAATGACATCCATTGAGATACGAAATACTACCACGACTATCGCTGTTAAAAAACCCGGTAAAAATGCTGGAATTCGTCGAAACAATAACAAAAAAAAGAAAAATGTTGGTGCACCAAAGCTCATTCTAAATGTTTCATTTAAAGGAAATGACTTTATTTCACCTACTAAGGGTACTGTAAGTATCATTAAAACGAGAATATAGATGTCTTTTTTTACTAAATTACTAAGATTCAAAATAATCACTTCTCACTTTCGCCTAACAGTCAGTATACAAACCTATTTGCATTAATACAATACTTACTCTATTTTTTTCAAAAACTGATAAATAAGATATAAACGAAAGCATTATAGATTGTGAGTATTCATTACACTCTTCTACTTTAGAAAGATACTTTATAACTCAAAAATGTTCAGACACAATATAAGGTCTGAACACTTTTGGACTCGCTCTAACACCAAAATATCTGTGCTCCTTTTTAAAATATACTTAAATCCCATTCTTTTGCAATATGTTCTAACAACATAATTCCTGGTAAACTATTCCCATATTCATCAATGGCTGGTCCGTAAATACCAATACCACATCCATCTAGGAACGGTACATTCTTCTTAGACTTTGAGGGAACAAGTGTCATAATTCCGCCGGATACTCCACTTTTAGCTGGTAATCCAATGAAAGCAGCAAATTTTCCAGAAGCGTTGTACATTCCACAAGTAAGCATTAAAGCTTTTGTTAACCTAGCTACTTCTTTAGGGAGTACTTGTTCTTTGCGAATAGGGTGATATCCATCATGTGCTAGTATAAGCCCGATTAAGGCAATATCTTCTGTATTTATTTCAATCGAACATTGTTTTAGGTAAACCTCTAGTGTCTCCTCCACATCTGATTCTAGAAAACCATTTTCCTTTAAATAGTATGCTAAAGCTCTATTACGATGAGCCGTTTCCCATTCAGATTGAAATACTATTTCATTAATAGCAGGACGCTTCTCTATCATTTTCTCAATTAATACGTATATAGATTCTAATTTTTCTTGCACCGATGTCCCTGGCAAAAGTGAAGCTATCGTAATCGCTCCAGCATTGATCATAGGATTAAAAGGTTTTCCTGGTTTATGTATCTCTAAACGAATAATCGAATTGAAGGCATCTCCAGTTGGTTCTACATCAACTCGTTCTAATACATAAGAAATACCGCGACTTAAACAAGCAGCTATAAAACCAATTACTTTTGATATACTTTGTAATGTGAAAGGTACCTCCCAATCTCCTGCCTTTATCATTGTTTCATCTGGCTTTACTATACAAATACCTAACTGCGATACATTTATTTCCCCCAGAGCTGGAATATAACTGGCGCTTCGTCCCTTAGCTGCATACGTTCGATAATGAGCTACCCATTGATCTAAGTAAACTTTTTCTTGCCCCTCAACTTGAACGCTAGAATCCTTTATCATTTCACAATATTCCCCCGTACTATTAACTTTATATAGAATAATTTTTTCTTTACTACCATCGATACTATTTGCACTAGAACTAAGAAAGATATTCAGACATATTGCAGTCTGAATATCTTTCTTATTACATACTTTTCTTTTTTACATTTTCCTCATAACTATCCCAACATTCAATATTTTCAAGCCCTTTAATGTTTTCTTTATAAAAAATAGGATCTTTACCAGCTTTTTTCTGGTTTATATAATCTTGTAACGCCGCAAACGCTACTTTTGAAAGTAAGGTAATAGCAATTAAATTAATAATAACCATCAAGCCCATAAATAAGTCCGCTAAATCCCATACAATTTGAATCTTTGCAACAGAACCAAATACAATCATAGCCAGCACGCTTATTCTGTATATCATTAACCACACTTTACTTGTATGTAAGAAGCGAATATTTGTTTCACCATAATAATAGTTGCCGATTAATGCACCGAATCCAAATAAAAAAACAAAAATAGCAAGACAACCCGATGCCCAAGAACCGATGTGTTCACTTAATGCTGCTTGTGTCAGTGCAATACCATTTAACCCCGGTTGTTTATATGCATCAGACAGCAAAATAATAAAGGCAGTGCTAGTACAAATGATCAGTGTATCCGTTAATACACCAAATGCTTGAATCAGTCCTTGTTTCACCGGATGACTTGTTGTTGCTGTTGCAGCAACGTTTGGTGCACTTCCCATACCAGCTTCATTTGAAAATAAGCCACGTTTAACTCCATTCATAAGTGCTGCACCAATTGAACCTCCAGCTATTTGTTTAAAACCAAATGCGTTTTGAACAATAAGAGAAAGAACTTCCGGCATTTTTGATATGTTGGTAACTACAACAAATAATGCAACTCCAATGTATAATACCGCTAAAAATACCACTTTGTATTCAGCCATTTTTGCAATACGTTGTACACCACCAAAGATAATCGCGGCGAAAGCAATCGCCATGATTATCCCTACTGTTAGACGATCTGTACCAAATGAGTTTTGAAAAGCAATTGTAACTGTATTTGATTGTACTGAATTGAATACAAGACCAAAAGTGATTGTAATTAAAATAGAGAATAATACTCCCATCCAACGTTTATTCAACCCTTTTTCCATATAATAGGATGGACCACCGCGGAAGCCCGTTTTATCTTTTACTTTATATATCTGTGCTAATGTGCTTTCAACAAAGCTGGATGCTGAGCTAATAATAGAAATAATCCACATCCAAAATACAGCTCCAGGACCCCCTAATGCAATCGCAATCGCAATTCCTGTAATATTCCCTGTTCCAACGCGAGCTGCCATACCAATACAAAACGCTTGAAAAGGAGAGATTTGATCTTTAGAACCACTTTTTCCCTCCATTAATACACGGACCATCTCTTTTAACATTCGAAACTGTACAAAATTCAATTTAAATGTAAAATAAATTCCGCAAATAACAAGCATAACAATTAACAATTTAGACCATAAAAAATCATTCGTTGATCCGACTAAATCTACAAAAAACCTTTCCATATTATCACTCCATACCCCAAATTTATCTATCATAATCTATATAAAATCACCTATATTCCCTGGCATAAATACCTCATTCATATTCAAATACAACAAGGATAAAGATTTTCTATATGAATAGGATTGGCCTGTTTAAGCAAACGTCACAACATGTAACTGTAAAACTGGAATTTTGAAGAACTTAACGTTTATACACACGGTGCTCTATCCCCTTCTGTAAAACTACTATTCTTATCCACTCATGTTGTTGTACTATTATGTTTGTTTCGTTTACCGGTGATTTACCTTTAAATCATAATAATCAATAGTGATTAATTGTTTTTTTGTTAAATTTCTCAAGAACATGGAAATATCTCCTTTCTCACTACTAATCTCAAAAATAGGCTAGGTAAAAATTCATAGAAAAACTATGAAGCGCTTTCAATCTTCAACTAAGAGAAGCTTGTCTTTAATTTATAATTAAAAGTACAGAATGTTACGAAAAAGTACAGATTTTTATAAAAACAAAAAATATTTCAAGGTTTTTTCATCTAAAAACCAGTGAGATTTTGTGAATTTTATACAGTATCCAAACGTCGCGGATTCTGTTCTACCTAATCTTTGACAAGCCTCTATTTTCTTCATAAAAGCATGCATACTTTTTCTCTTTTAGAACTTCATATAAAGGATTTGAAATCAAGAATCGATAGGATATTATAAGAATATTTTAAAAATAAAACATTTAATTTATTTATGGTATCATACAAAAAACATTTGTTTTCTCAATTAATCCCCTAGTGGGATTCGTCTATATTGCACATATTTACAACATTAAAGTCACTACGCAAAAAAGAATTTTGTTGAAGGGATGAAACATTACAAAACTCTTATTTAGGATTTTATGACATCCTCTTTTCTAGCAATATCGAGTTAATCAAAAATATGTTTTTAACAGCTCCACAAATAAAAAACTACTCATATTATTATTTTTTGAAAACGTTACTAATATTATTCCATTTAAGTTTCAAATGTTAGAACAACCAATTGATAAGAAAAGTTATTAATTTTATTGCAATATAAGAAGATTTGTTGAATATCTATTATTCAATGTATATTTCCCTTGCGTTTCATTTTACTAACATAGATTACAGGTGGTGTATTGTGAAAGAAATAGTATTCGTTCAAAATAAAAAAAGACTACTTATGAAATTCGAATTTTTAAAAAAGGATATCGTACTTACCATTTCACTGATACTAGCAATTGTAAGCTGCATAATATATTCACCAAAGATTGAATATATTAACTTTGAAGTGTTAATTAGCTTATTTAATCTAATGGTGGCCATTAAGGCCTTTGAACAGCTAAAGATATTAGACAAACTTGCCGTTGCCATTTTAAATAAATGCAATAACAGCAGATCAATATCTATTATTCTAATTTTGTTATGCTTTATTTGCTCCATGTTTGTAACAAATGATGTCGCTCTCCTCACTTTTGCGCCAATAACACTTGTCATTAGTAAAAAAACACAAATGAACATGATGGATACAATCATCCTGCAAACAATTGCGGCAAACATCGGCAGTAGCTTGATGCCTATGGGAAACCCACAAAATTTATACTTATATTCTTACTATGGAATTAAGCTCATCCCATTTTTAGGTTCAATCCTGCTTTTAGCTGTACTTGGAATCAGTTTGTTATTTATATTTACCCAAAAACTTCAAAAAACAGATTTAAAAATAGAACTACCTGTTATTACCGTGAAGAATCGAAAAAAAGCTACCATCTGGATTTTGATACTTATCACTATCATTGCATCCATTTTTGGTTTCATTAATTATTACATTGCGCTAATAGTTACATTGGTGGCAGCATTTACGTTAGATAGAAACTTACTATTTAAGATCGATTACTTTCTTCTAATAACCTTTGTCTGTTTTTTTATTTTTATCGGAAACATTTCCCATTCCGATGCGCTGGAGACATTTGCTCGCGCTAATTTAAGAGGAGATACTTCAGTCTTCTTTAGTTCCATATTTTTGAGTCAATTGATTAGCAATTTTCCTACTTCAATTCTTCTATCAAACTTTACTTCTGATTGGAAAGCTTTATTACTAGGAGTAAATATTGGAGGGCTTGGAACAATTATCGCATCTTTAGCCAGTGTAATTTCCTATAAACTATTCACTCAGGCCAATGGTAAAGAGAGCAAGGCATATTTAATTAAATTTAGCATTTACAACTTTTCATTTTTAATCATACTTACATGTATACAGTACTTTATCTTTAAATTTCTAAAAATTTTTTAAAAAATTGATTACTTTAGAAAAACCCAAATATCTCAGCATTCAATTGAGAAATTTGGGTTTTAATATAGGTATGTTTAAAGAGATACAACAAAGTTACCATCAATTTAATATTTTAAGATGTTCTCAAAGCGAAAATCTTTTAGCTTTTACGTTATTTATTAGATTTCAGTTCATTTTTTATACACTCAGTTATATAATAAATGACTGAATTTATAGGGTAATAACTTTCAATTAATACTAGAAATATAACTTATTAAAATGTTATTTCATTTTTGAAGTCCTCTTCACAAAATCCTTAATGTCCCTCAATTTTTTTCCGCTAATATTATCTTTGATCGTTGAATCTATGTCATTTTCAATATAAAAAGTTTTATTCTTAACCTTTGTTTCAAATTTATATTTATTTTTATCCCAATTTATTAGATTGCTCTTTAGGTGTGCAATATTTCTTAAATCAAATTCAATCATAAAAGGTTCTAAAGCTGGATAAAAATGTCCAAGTTTATTATTTTCTTTTAAAAAAACTATATATGTCTCCTCGGATTTTGGTTTTATATACAATGGATCTTTATTTTCTACTTTTTTAGTAAACACTTTCGTAGCACCTTTCAGAATGATTCCATTTTTATCAATGATTTCATTACTTTCCTCTAATACGAGATTTTCTGAATATCTATGATTTATTAAGATTTCATTCTTTACGTAGTCCCCTTTTAAGATTTCTTTGACATGAAAACTAAACAAATGACCTTCAACATCTTCACTTTGAATCTCATGTGATGAACTGTTCGCCATATTCCATTTAGAGTATAAGCCGTCATATTCACCTAGTACAATTACGTCTGCTTCTTCAACCATTTCGCTTAAATGATTTGTAGTTTTGAATGTCTTATTTAATACTATAGTTTCAGAATTCGA
Source organism: Bacillus cereus group sp. BfR-BA-01350 (assembly GCF_022663775.1). Taxonomy (NCBI): domain Bacteria; kingdom Bacillati; phylum Bacillota; class Bacilli; order Caryophanales; family Bacillaceae; genus Bacillus; species Bacillus cereus group sp. BfR-BA-01350. The sequence goes on along the minus strand of NZ_JAKUGD010000002.1, from coordinate 84,932 downwards.
TAACAAGCTAGACACTCCTGCCACATCTATACTGGACCAAATTGTTTTACCAATAATAATTAAAAAAGTAAATATGAATAAACATAGACAACATTTCATTGCTTTATATTTATACATTATAATAAAGTCTCCCCGAATTATATTTTCTCAATACAAAATATTCTAAATATTAATGAAATATTAATCCAAAAGAAGAGAATGGTGCTATAATTCTCTTGTTAAAAATAATCTTTGGAGGGATAATATGAATTTTAAAAAAGGGATTACTGCATTTTTATTAGGTACTGTGTTTGTTTTTTCAAGCGTTGGCGTTTCAGAGGCTTATGTAAAAGAAGGATGGAAGCTACCTTCAAAATCAGCTACATATAAATGGGGAGACAGATTAGACGATGGTTCAAGTATCATCAAATCTGGTTGGCAAGCTGCCGATTCAGCCTGGTACACTGCTTCTCGTATTAATTTTACAGTTTCTGCTTCTTCTGTGAACACATTAAACTCTTGGTTTGAAAGTTCCTCTACTTATTATGGAAGAATGAAGACATCTTATAATACATCCACTAAAAAGGTAACGAAATTTGCTGGTGATATTAACGCAGGTAATACAAATATTACAAAATCAAATGTTGCTAAAAGTACAGGAGTCCATGAGTTTGGTCATGCAATAGGAATAGGTCACAACAGTGGTACTTCAATTATGAACAGCAATCGTAATCGTACTACTATGCATGTCCCTCAAACTGACGATAAAAATGGCGTAAATGCAATCTATTAACAGAAAAAGGAGATGATTTCTTAATGTTAAGTAAAAAAACAAAATCTATAATAATTGCAATACCTTTGGCTACAGTAATTGGTTTTGGAGGATATTCAGCATTTAATAGTCACTTCTTCCCTGCTGCTGGTGAAGATAATAATACTGAAACTGTTATTCTCAGTAAGGATTTTCCTGCTACAAGTGACTTAAATCAAATGATTAATGAAGCAGATCTAGTTGTAATCGGTGAATATGAAGGTCTTGACTCTAAATGGAATATGGCACGTAATCCAAGTAATCCATTGGAAGAGGACAAAGAAAATTATGTTGAAGGACATCTATATAATTTCAACATTTCCGAAACAATTAAAGGGGTGACTGAAAATAAACAAATAAAAATCAATCATCGTTTCGCTGAAACTGTAAAACTTGAAGATTCTAATGCAGTTGTTGCACCAGATGGCACAGTTACAAAAAAAGCTACTAAAGTAACTACTAAAGAGGTGCAAAATAAGGATCCTTTATATATCGAACCTAAAGTTAATAAAAAATATATGATGTTTTTGAAGAAAGATCAATTATTTGGTAACTACTACGGAGCAATTGAACCATTCGCAATTACCTTTGATGAAAATAACAAAGCAGATCTTCAGACAAACATAGAAACTATTAATGAAAGTAAAATGTCTTCCAAAGCACAACTTGCAGGAAAGACCATTGTATTAAAAAATGAAATACATGAAACTATTACTGATAATATTAGCGGTAAGACCCTTGATGAATTAAAAGAACAAGTAAAACAAAAAAATAAGTAATAATTATAACTTATAATAATTTTTCCTATTTCATAAGATAATTAATATTAATTTATAACTGTTATTACAGATTAAAGAAAAATTAATTTACCCTACCCTACTACGTCTTTCGTATTATCTAAGACTATAGTTACAACTATTTCAATTTTTAATTTTACAAACGCTGCTCCTATACAATGATAGATACTTGATCCGAAAGCAAGATGTCTTGCAGTACCACTAATGCCTTTTTACTATCAATGTCAGGACGATAAACGTTGAATTTATCAGACCTTTCAAATACGTCAGAATCACAATTCGCTGCACCAATCATACAGTAGTTCCTTTCGTTAAATGGATGCCACTTTTTTCCTTAACTTTTAATAATTGATGCGGAATCAATTGAATCTTTATCATTAAAATATTATTTTTACAAATCTCCTTGTTTCCTGTAGTTGTGAAGATAATAAAACCGTTTTATTTTACAGCCAAAAGCAAAACAACTGTCTATCCAATTTTGGATAGGCAGTTGTTCAATCTACTAAAAAAAGTACCATACTGCTTTATTACATACTATTCCCCAAACAAAAAAGTAAAATTTTTCACTTCAACTTTCATGTCTCTAATTCATATATTCTTCTAAATTTAGTTTTTCCTTGTATATTTTTTCAGCAAAATCTCCTACATAGCGCATGTGCCAAGATTCATCTACATATCTGGTACATTCTCCTTTTTCTATTCTTAATAGCTTCGTAATAAAAGCTGTTAAACAGCAAAAGTGCGAAGTCTTAAATTAGACTTCGCACCTTATACAAATTTACAATCCGTGACGATACCAACACAAATGCAATACTATATACATAATCACTCATTATATCTGTTGCTCTTTTAATCGGCCCATGTATAAACCAATCCTTTTACTTAGCCATCTCTCATGATTGACTTGATTGTTTCTAGATACTTAATCCCTCTATACTCATTTCAAGTGGTAATCCATACCCATTGAAATCAAAAATGACAAATTTATTCAATTTCCCTTTTTACCTACTTGCTAAATTCAGCAAGTAAAATATCTTTAAAAAATTCCGGATTATTAATGTTTAAACTGTTCGAATTGATAGCGAGTGTATGTTTACCTCCAAGTGTTCCACCAACAAAAGTGGAAAACCCTGGAACGGCCCCCCTGTGTCCCCATACCGAGACACCATTTGGAAGCTTAATTTCAAGTATTCCAAGACCATATCCAGTTCCCTCTCTTTCTGTAGGAACTGTAGTAAGCATTTGTTTTAATTGCTGTTCCTTCAGTAATTTGCCACCTAGTAAGTAAGAGAAGAATTTGTTTAAGTCGTCAGCAGTAGAAATCATATCTCCATCCGAGCTACCTGGGTTAATATAAGTAACGTCTTTTAGCTCACTTGCTCCGTCTAGTTGCAAATAGCCACGGGCATGCTTTGTGCCTGGAATCACGCTTGAATTGCCAGGTAGGAATGTATTTGACAAATCAAGCGGTTCAATAATGCGATTTTCAACCTCTTCCGCATAGCTGTTTCCAGTTACTTTTTCAATAAGGATCCCCAGTAATACGTATCCTGTGTTTGAATAAGACCACGCCTTTCCTGGAGCAAAGTCTGGGGGAAGAGAAATCCCCATCTTTACAAATTCTTCAGCTGTATACGATTTTTTTATATCCGTAATATCAAAATCTTTTGAATTTATATAGTCAGCAATACCACTTGTATGATTCAATATTTGCCGAATCGTAATCTGGTTACCATCATATCCGTTTCCTTGAATGACACCAGGCAACCATTTTTCAATGGAGTCATCTAGATTCAAACGGTTCTCTCCAGATAATTGAAGTAGCACTGTTGCAATGAACGTTTTCGTCACACTGCCAATGCGAAAGCGAAAATCTGCTTTCATTGGTTTCTTAGTTCTCAGATCCGCTACCCCAGCGGTATAACTCCAAGTTTTACCACCCTTAGAAATTTGAGCGAGTATTCCCGGGTATCCAAGTTGCAGTTCATCCCGTATTGCTTTCTTAACGGAAGTACGATTACTTTGCGTACTTGTTTGTAACGAACTAGATACATTTTGCGTAGGTTCTGCTTTTACAATTGAGGCTGGTGTTATGTATAACAGGGAACTTCCAGCTATTAAAAGCGCTAGACTTGCACATGTAATTTTACTACGTATTTTCATAAAGAATTCCTCTCTTCTATTAAAATTGTATAGATAGTTGATAGCAGTGTCCTATACGAACCACACAGCTATCCATTCTCCCAATGATGAAAAGGCAACAATGTATTTGCAATCATTGTATTCATTATTTTCACAAAACACTCTTGTTACTGATTGTTTTATATGTAGGACGTACTTATTCCCCCCTTTACGCCTCCTCATATTTTTATCCTACATATTGAAAATCTCTTTTTCCTTACCTATCCCTTACAAATTCCTTACATTCGAAATTGTTTCTATAATGATAGGATTGAAGTAGCGTCTGTGCCCGAAAGTGCAAAAAAACACCGATGTTTGTCATTTCGGTGTTTTTTCACGTTTTAAATATTGAATATTCTTTTTACTCTTAACAAGTTAAATTCTTGTTTTTTTCTAATGTGATTATTCTTCTTGCTATATCACACAAATGAAATTGCACTGCACGAACCATTCCTAATGTTGTTAAAACCACTTGTTTCTACTTATACAAAAGTACAGATAAATTGAATACGCGTCCAATCACAAGTTGCTATTTTCTAAGCTCAAAGTTTACCTCTTCAATAAGTGGAAATAATAGAACTATAAAACTTTGGATGGAGGATTTATAGTGAAGAATAACGATAATTATGGTGGAAAATTACCACATAATGCTGAATCTTACTGGACGAGCAGTATTCATTTACCTGAATACCCTTCCTTAGAAAATGACATGCAGGTCGATGTTATTATTGTAGGAGGAGGAATTACTGGCATTACTTCTGCCTATCTTTTAGTAAATGAAGGTCTAAAAGTCGCTGTTATAGAGGCAGACAAATTATTAAATGGAACGACTGGACATACGACAGCTAAAATTACTGCTCAACATGATATGATTTATGACGAGCTTATCAGATATACCGGAAGAACTACCGCAAGATTGTATTACGAAGCAAACATCGATGCTTTAAAATTCATTCAAACCACAATCAATAAACATCAAATCGATTGTGATTTCACTCAACAAGATGCTTATCTGTATGCCACAACAGAAGAATATGCATATAAGTTAGAAAAAGAAGCAGAAGCTTATAAAGAGCTTCATATTGAAGGTGAGCTTGTAAACAAACTTCCTATTGATTTAAAAATACATAATGCACTTGTTATGAGAAATCAGGCACAATTCCATCCACTTAAATATTTAGCCCATCTTTCAAATATAATTACAGAAAAAGGTGGATACATCTTTGAAAATACCACAGCAGTAAATATAAAAACAGGCGAGAAACCTGTGGTTCTTACCCGTGGAGGAGCTCAAATTACAGGGAAGTATATTCTCTCTTGTTCCCATTTCCCTTTTTATGAAGGTGCAGGACTTTACTCTACAAGAATGCATGCAGACCGCTCTTATATAATTGCCGCTAAGACAAGAACAGATTATCCAGGTGGTATGTATATTAGTGTAGATGAACCGACACGTTCTCTCCGTTCCACAACAATTAATGGAGAAGAATTTATTCTTATCTCTGGAGAAAGTCATAAAACAGGACAGGGTGGAGAAACACTAAAGCATTATGAGGCCTTGGAAATATTTGGCCAACAAGTTTTTGGACTTGAAAAAATTGCATATCGTTGGTCAGCCCAAGATTTAATTACACTAGACAAAATTCCTTATATCGGTGAAATCACATCTGATCAAAAAAACATATTAATTGCCACTGGATACAGAAAATGGGGTATGACTAATGGAACTGCAGCTGCTCTTTTATTCCGAGATATCATATTAAAAGAAAAGAACAAATTTCGGGAATTATATACTCCCTCCCGTTTCCATATGAATCCAAGTTTAAAGAACTTCTTAGTCGAAAATGCCAATGTTGTTGGTCACTTAATTAAAGGAAAGTTAGAGATTCCACAAAAATGTATTCGTGATTTATCTAACGATGAAGGGGCTGTCGTTGATATTGATGGACATAGAAAAGGAGCTTATAAAGATGCAGAAGGTAAGCTTCATATTGTAGATACAACTTGTACCCATATTGGATGTGAAGTTGAATGGAACAATGGAGAACGTTCTTGGGATTGTCCGTGCCATGGTTCGCGATTCTCATATACAGGAGAAGTACTTGAAGGGCCTGCTGAGAAACCATTACAAAAATACGATTATAAAATGATAGATAACCTTACTTCAGAAGACTCTGGTTACTAATTAAATTTATATAAGCCAAAACAGCTACATAGCATGTAGCTGTTTTGACTTTTTTAACTCCTTATTGTCCGTAATCTCAAATCGAAATATAATCTGTCCTATTCCTATTAATTCAAGAAATATATTCTTCCCCAACATGAAAAATTGAGTTGAACTTCTAAAGATAACTATGAAAGGATGAAATTGAATTTACAATTACAACCAACATACTCCCGTTTGAGGGTAACTCGGTTTTATTCGTTTGATGATGTTATAGTCATACTCCTAAAACTGACAACTTATAAGAGAATATCATTTTTCACCTTCTATTCTAACTAACAAGTCTTGAAATTCGTTTCTTCTTCCATGAAAGTTTATAATATCCATATTGCAAAAGTAAACTTGCAATAAATGCTGCTGGATATCCAATCCATATTCCTTTTATACCAAGATTTGTATGATAAGAAAGATAATAAGCAACAGGGACTTCTACAAGCCATATTGATACGACACCGATAATAGTGGGCCATAATACAGTTCCACTTGCTCGCATTGTCGCACCAATAATTTGAGCATGACCGAAAATTAAGTAACTCCAAAGTGTAATCATCACCAAACTATGCGCAATTTCAACTGTATTCGTGTTCGTTAAGAATAATGATAAGATTTCTCTTGAAAACAAGTAAATAAAAGCAATTAATATACCACCAATTATATAATTCATAATAATTCCAGCACGAATAACTTCCTCTAATCGGTTAAATTGTTTCCCACCAATAGATTGCGCAGCAAAAATAGATACCGTAATTCCAAGGCTAACCGCAGGCATCTGAACATAACTTGCAACCTGGTTTACAACCCCATATGCAGCAGTCGCATCAGAACCGAAACGATTCACAAATGCGATTACCGCAATCTCAGATAACGAAACGAGAATCATATTAATACTCGCTGGAATTCCAAGGCGTAATAATAGTTTTAATAAATCCCAATCCATACGAAGATATTTCCGTACAGTCTCATCTAATTGCAGTGGATGATTCTTCTTCTTCAAATACATAAGCATAACAATAAATGTTACAACGGTCGAGATAACAGAAGCATAGGCAGCTCCGTACACACCAAATTTGGGTATTCCTAGCCAACCAAAAATTAGAATAGGTAATAGAATTATATTTAAGACTGTACTAACAATTAAGAAATAAAACGGTGTCTTAGAATCTCCTGTACCTCGTATAAACGTTGTATAGGAGAAATATAGAAATAAAACTGGCATAGAAATAAATAAAATACGCGCATAATGCACACTCATATCAATTATATTCTCTGGCGTACCCATAAAACGCATAATGTTCAGAGCAAATACATTTCCCGCTATTGCCAAAATAACGCCTATTATAAAGGTAAATGTTAACGTCGTACCAACAATGGCTTTTAAACGATCTTCATTACGGGCTCCAAATGCCTGACCAATTAAAATCGAACTACCCGATCCAATCCCAATTACAAACGAAACAAGTAAAAAGAATAATGGAAAAAATGCTGAAATGGCAGCTAATTCATTCACACCAAGCCATCGTCCAACTACCACCATACCAAATAATTGTCCAACTGATTGTAATATGTTACTTAAAAGCAAGGGAACTAGAAACATAGACATTGATTTCCATGTTGCTCTCTCTCCCTTTTCTTGATTTTTTAATTTTTTACTTTTTTGAATACTATCTATCGATGATTTCACATTTGATTTCCCCTTTTATTTGGAGGAATTATGTTATTCCGAGAATAATACGTTAAAAATAAAAAAAGAAATTTTTAAATTAACGTTATTATCTTATCCATAGATTTCCCCCTACGTAATAATGATTTTTGAGAATTTGTTTATCTATTCATTCTTTCTACCATTTATCTCTTTCCCCCAAAAATTTTGATATAAACGAAATGAAGCTTTCCCCTTATAAAAACCTATTCTGATATTTCTTCTAAGCAATAGTAAACAGCTTCCTTACCCCTTCAAGTTAACTCTTCAACATCTACGGCAGTTAAATTAATTTGCGTTGCATCATTTATTTTAATAAAATTATTTATATTATTAAATGTAATAAACAATTAGGAAGCGAAATTGGTATAAAACATGTCTTTTGTTATGTTTTTAACATCGTGAATACTTAATAATTAATATTAGACCCTTTTTGCTTTATTTGTTAGAGCAACTAACATAGATTACTGTTTTCAGTTATGTTGTATATTTTTTTTAAGACTTGTCCAAAATATAACTAACCTGTTTTAGAACAAATTGGTTACCGAGTAGTTAGCTTTTGCTAACTACTTTTTATTATTAAATATGTTCTCATCAAAATGATGAATTTCTAACTATTAGCTCAGTTCTTTCTATCTAGAAGAGTAGTTTGTACTTTTACTTAAAATTCCTTGAAAACTATTTGAGCATAGATTTTTCCCATTAAAAAAGGAGAGATTATAATCCCTCCTTCTAATCCATACACTATATAATTAGCGAGTGAATCGACCATCAAGTTGTATATTGAAATTTTGTGCGATATTATATTTCATTTGATCGATTACACTTTCAGCATCACGAACTAATAATTCGTTACGGCTTCCACTATTATTGTTTGCTATTATTACGTATACTCGTTAATTTCCATGTCCATACTATTTAGCGACGGTAGTCCATGCCATTCGGATTGACCTCCAGCACATGATAAATCTATTTTTCTAATTTATGTATATTATTCAACTAATTCTACCATTAATCTTCTGTGCTACCTGTAGATCTTTTGTTTTAAATCCACTATTTATAGCCCATCTATAAAATAGAAATGAAACAATTGAAATAAGTACCATATCCCATCCATAAGTTATAATATTTAACCCACCAAATTTTTCACTTCCAATGTACGATATACAAATCATAAATAATAAATACCCTACAATCCATAATCCAGCTAAAAAATTCTTCTTAAATCCAACCCATTTTGTTTTTAATTGATAATAAAAATATATAGGTAAGCCCATAAGTATAATAAACATTACTTCTCCTGTTAACGGCCACCTTGCCCAATATAATGTTAATGATGCAAAAATGAACCCTAAAGGTGCGATAATGTTTAATCCTCTTATATAGAAAGGACGATGAAAATTAGGTGCAGTTTTTCTCAGGGTCATTACTGTTATTGGTCCAGTAACATATGAAATTAATGTAGCTACTGAAATCACTTCAGCTAAAACACCCCATCCTTTAAATAAAAATAAAAAAACAAAACAAATCATTAAATTAAACATCATGGCAAATCTAGGCACACCATATATAGGATGTAATTTCCCAAAAACTTTAGGGAAATATCCATTCTTCTCCATTCCGTACAGCATGCGTGATGTGGTTGCCATATAAGTAGTACCTGTCCCCGAAGGAGATACAAAAGCATCTAAATATAATACAATAACTAACCAATTAATATTTAGTGCTATTGCTAAATCAGCAAATGGTGAATTGAAATTTAAATTCGACCATCCATTAATTATTATATTGGGATTTACAGCGCCGATAAAAGCAATTTGTAATAATACATATATTATAGTTGAAATTAAAATGGATCCTACAACTGCCCGAGGAATGGATTTCCCTGGGTTCTTTGCTTCACCAGCCATATTAATTGGACTCTGAAAACCATTGAATGCAAAAATAACACCGGATGTTGCCATAGCAGTTAATACATTTGACCAATTAGATACATGAAAGTCCTGATGACTAGTAAAGTTTTCTCCATGAAATCCAACGAATAGCAATGCACCAATTGTAAGACCAGGAATTATGATTTTAAATATAGTAATTAGAGAATTTACTTTTGCAAATAGACTAACAGTCCAATAGTTTAAAAAGAAATATATAATAATAAGTAAAGAAGCAGCTGCAAGACCTTTTGAAGTCAACATCCCATTGTCTACTAAATCCTTAGCCCAACTTGCCCACTCCCAAGGCCATGAACTCATATATTGTATTGAGGCTATAGCTTCAACTGGAATAACTGAGACGATAGCTATCCAATTAGCCCATGCAGCAATAAATCCTACGAAATCTCCATGTGAGTATTGGGTATATTTTACCATTCCGCCAGCCTCCGGAATCATGGCTCCTAACTCGCTATATGGTAAGGCAATAAATAATATTACAATCATTCCTAAGAGCCAAGAAAAGATAGCGGCCCCTCCTGATATTTTAGCAGCCTTCCATGCACCAAATAACCAGCCAGACCCTAAAATCGAGCCAATCCCAGTCATTGTGAGTGCAAAGGTTCCTAGCTTGCGTTTCATATTTTTCATTTTTCACACGCCCCTCGTTTACAAAATAAATAGGATTTTTTTATTTATTAACCATTTATTCATGTATACTAGCCCCCTTTTTATTTAAAGTAAGAATACAAGTTTTATAGACTCATTCACCATAAAATTTGCTGTAATTTGAAACCATAACATTCATCTCCAATCAACTCTTTATATTGTATGTATACCCTTTATAATTCTCTCTAAACCTGAAATTTTCAACTATATTTGTTACGGAAAAACATCATATCTAGTATGCCTCTATATTAAGAATATTTTAGTTCTAATAGACGAAATTTCATCTTGTCTATGGTCTTAATTTGATAGGCGATACTACTCCCAGATGCACTCAAGTTAGATAAAAACCGAAGGAAACTATTATAGAAATTTCTACATTTCTTTCGAAACATATCGCTCCCTTCTTACCAAAAACTCAATTCTAATTTAGTGAATTGTTTAAGTGTATTGGGATAAATCTTCGGCAAATAATGACAACCCTTGTTTTTTATGCATATTCATAAAAAGCACGTCACCCTTTCTCATTAATTAAGAAAATGGTAACGTGCTTTTAATCCCAAGAATAGTCCATGATGGATGTGTGGCGGTACTCCATTGCTATCGAACAAAACAATGATAGTTGCGAACGAATTAGCAATTATACGAATTTCATTTTTTCGGCATTCTGCATCTAGACGGTATACCTATTAGCCACGGTAAAACTCTATTTTAAATCAAAAAAATAGATTACCTGCACATGAAAAAGTATAGTGCACAGGTAATCTATTTGTTTTTGAGATTAATAAAAACCTAATTTATTTTTTGAATTCTTCCATCAATAATAGACTGAATTGGTTCTTTTGATTTTTTTATATAATCTACTAATGCTTCAAAATCAGTTGGTCCTGTTTCAGCATCTTTACCGTTTTTAAAGGATACAAATCCATCTCCACCTGAAGCTAGAAATGCGTTCGCAACGACGCTGTAAGTTTTAGAAGGAATCATTTCTTCTCCATTTGTTAGGCGAATACTTGTTACTTTTTCTCCATTAGGTTTGTTTGCATCCCAAGTGTATTGGATCCCTGAAATTTGAAGCATTCTTGTTATGTCTTTTTGCCATTGTTGATTTAAAATATCACGAATGTCTTGGCCTGTTAAATTTACTTTTATTAATTGATTTCCGAATGGTTGAATACCATATATCTCTCCCCATGTAATATCACCAGCATCTAAGTCATTACGAATACCACCAGGATTCATAAGTGCAATTTGAGATTGCATTGTTGCACGCTGAGCATCAGCAACTAAATTCCCAAGAGTAGATTCACCAGCTGTATTTAGTTTGCGATCTAGTGGAGCAATAGACTTACCTACAACTTCATTAACAAGAGGTGCGATTTTTGCTTGATATTTCTCCATCTTTTTCTTTATTTTTTTATCAGGTTCCATGCCTTCATGGTAAGTTGTAACAATTTCTGCTTTTTTCTCAACAATATCTTGTGTTTTACGATCAATCTTTACATCAACATCAGCAAAAGCCATACCGTAAGAATTTGCTTGTACGACAAGTTTATTATTAACAGTTCCATTTACATAAGTGTGGCTATGCCCACCAAAAATAACATCGACTTCTGGATCAGTCTCATTTGCTAATCGGACGATATCACCATTTGTTACGCCGTTCCCATCTGTTGTCCCCCCGTTATGTGCAAGAACAACGATAGATTTAACGCCTAGTTTTTTTAATTGCTTTACGGATTTATTAATAGCTTCAACTTCATCTGTAATTTCTACATTCTTTAGCATAGTAGGCATAACAAGGTTAGGCACATCCGTTGTTACGACTCCGATAAATCCAACAGGAACTCCTTGTACCTTTTTTATAGTGAATGGTGGTAAAAATAAACGACCAGTGGATTTATTATAGAAATTTGCGGCAACATATGGGAATTTTGCTCCTTTAAATTTCCCTGTTTTCTCATGGTATCCACCATAAATAAGGCGGTTCATTTTTTCAACACCTTCATCAAATTCATGATTTCCTATTGTTCCAACATCGAATTTCAAATCATTTAGAAATTCAATGGTAGGTTCGTCTTGTAATAATGCTGAAACAGGAGTACTTGCTCCAACAACATCGCCAGCATGTACTTTTAATGTATTCAGATTTTGTTTTTCACGATCGCGTAAATAAGCCCCTAAGTACTCGATTCCCCCTGCATCTTTATTGTTAATTTTTTTTACTGTGTCTAGTTGCCCATGAAAATCGTTAATCCCGAGCATTTGCACATCTATGTAGCGGTTTGGTTCTGTACTTGCTTGGGCTGAAGGTACAGCGAATACACTAGTAAAAGTAACTGTACTTAATGCTAAAGCAACTGGAATGATTTTTTTCAACATAAAATTTCTCTCCCCTAATAATTAAAATCTTACATAATACGATGTTATTTTAATATATTAAGAGGATTATTTCTATAAAAATTCTACTAATTATAAAAATTAATAAGATTTTATCGTTTTCTGACAAAAACATTTCTTTGTTTTGAGAATTATTCAAAATATTATCTTGATAGTAATATAGCAATCCACCTAAGAGACAAAAAAACTCTAATCCATAAATTTTAGCCGTTAAGAAAAATATTCAACTCGAAACTAATAGAGATTTATCAACCTAACATTTCAATATCAATATTTAAAAATGAGCAAAAATTTCGTTATAGAAGATTTCGATTCTTTAAATTGATTACAGTGGTCCACTACGCCGCATTTAAAAAGATGCTCCTGGATTTATCCAAGAGCATCTTTTATAAAGCTTTATTTTTCACTTGTTTATCAACTATCTTATGATATTTAGCACCTCTCATATTTTTAAACAAAACCACTTTAGCAATCGTATGAACGGCTACCTAACCGTTTTAACGGCACCTCTAAGTATATGTGCTTACGTCTAATTAATAAGGATCTGATTCATGGCTTTTCTTCACTGCATCTTTTGTTGCTTCGTTTGCAGCTAATGAACCTTGGCCATATTTTGATTTACTTACTTCGCGGCCTGGAAGTTTGTTTTCCGTTTTAGCTTCTTTCATTTTCTTTTCAATACCTTCTTTAACACGACGGCCATAATCTTCATCAGCTTGTGTGAAGTGTTCAATCATCGCATTCTGAATTCTTTTGTCACATACTGCAAGTGCTTCAGATAGATTTTTAACCAACTCATTTCGTTCCCACTCCTCAAAACTACGATACGTGTGACCTGCTTGACCATAATTATTAGGACGATCGATTGGTGCACTCATAGCAGCCGCATTGTAAGTTGGTTGGTGTGGATGGTGCTTTTCTTGTTTTGCATCTTTATAACCACCCAGCATAGATGGCTCATAGTTAATATGCGGATTTTCTCCAGACTCTTTCGGATTACGCATATCCATTTGACCACGATGTTGATTTGTACGAACAGGTGCTTTAGGTGCATTAACAGGTAATTGCAGATAGTTTGCACCAACGCGATAACGTTGCGTATCTGAATAAGAGAAAGTACGACCTTGTAGCATTTTATCGTCTGAGAAGTCCATGCCATCAACAAGTACTCCTGTACCAAAAGCAGCTTGTTCAATGTCTGAATGGTAATCAACTGGATTACGATCAAGAACCATACGTCCTACTGGTAACCAGGGGAACTGCTCCTCTGGCCAAAGCTTCGTATCATCAAGAGGATCAAAATCGAGTTCTGGATGATAATCATCCTCCATAATTTGTACAAATAGCTCCCACTCTGGATAATCTTTGCGCTCAATTGCTTCATATAAATCTTGTGTTGCATGACTAACATTCATTGCTTGAATACTGTTTGCATCTTCTTGTGTTAAATTTCGAATTCCCTGCTTCGGCTCCCAGTGATATTTCACCAATACCGCTTCGCCTTTTTCATTTACCCATTTATAAGTGTTTACACCTGACCCCTGCATATGGCGATATGTTGCTGGAATACCCCATGGAGAAAATAAAAATGTAATCATATGCGTTGCCTCCGGGGTACGAGAAACAAAATCAAACATTCGCTCAGGATTCGCCACATTCGAAACCGGATCAACCTTAAACGCATGAATCATATCTGGGAACTTCATCGCATCACGAATAAAGAAAATTTTTAAATTATTCCCTACTAAATCCCAGTTACCATCTTCCGTATACATTTTCACTGCAAAACCTCGTGGATCCCTTGCTGTTTCTGGTGAGTCCTTAGCTCCAGCTACTGTAGAAAAACGAACCATTAACGGCGTTTTTTTACCAGCCCCTGAAAATACTTTCGCACGAGTATATTTTTCTACCGGCTCATCTCCAACTTTTCCATAGGTTTCAAAATACCCAAATGCTCCAGCTCCTCGCGCATGTACTACACGTTCCGGAACCTCTTCTCGATCAAAATGAGAAATTTTTTCGATGAAATGATAATTTTCAAGTGTTGCTGGACCACGATTCCCAATTGTTCGGATATTTTGATTATCCTTCACAGGGTGCCCCTGTCGTGTTGTCAATGTCTCACGTTTCACGTCTTGTTCATCTAGAGAATTCATGTCCTGGTTTTCTTCCATAATTGAAAACCTCCTCAAAATTATTCATCTTTAGGTATTTCCACTTATTAGGAAAAATATGATAGAATTGCAAATTATTTATAATGTATCAATTAACAAGTATATAGTTGTAATTAGTCCTTTAAAAATAATAGGAGTGCTTCATGTGTTAATTTCCCACTATATTCAAATGGTACAGTTGCATCTGAATCATCATGAATAACAAGGGTAGGTATATTAATCTTGGCTAAATCGCCTCTGAAGTCTGTTTTGCTGAAAGCAGCGATATCCCTATTGTAAAGTCGAAATGATACTATCCCAATTAATAAATATTACTAACTATATATCTAGATTAATATCTGTCATATTTTTTATATACAAGATTAATTAGATTTAAAAAAAGATTTCTTTTTCTTTACTCGTAATAAGTCACCTGTCCACCCTTTCACTCTCATATACAAATACATACCACCTGTTGTAAAAATGATAAATAAGAGAGCGATTAAATAGCTATATTTCCATTCTAGTTCAGGCATATATTTAAAATTCATCCCCCACAATGCTCCTAAGGCCGTCAAAGGTGTACTTACAGCAGTTAATACAGTAAGAGCTTTCATAATCTCATTCCCACGATGAGAAGAAACAACTTCTTGTAAATGAATCATCGTGTCTAATTCTTCTTGGTACTCTTTAACAAGTTGTAATCCACGCTCTAATTTTACGTGTGTTTGTTTATAACAAAGGGTGTTTGTTAAGTTTTCTAACCAAGCTTCTTTCAGGCCTTGTAATACTTCTTGTATTAAGCGAAACACATGTGTGTTCATAAATAATTCATGACGAATATGATAGATTCTTTCTAAAACTGCTATGTTATTATGATGATAAAAATCCCATAATACATTTCTAAAATTGTTTTCGAAATAGTCAACCTTTCGCAAGTAGTGAGATATAAACATTGATAAGATAGCACATAATCCTTCAGCGGAACTATTACAATTTTTCACACTAAAAGAGGGATTATGTATTAATTTTTGGAAATCCTCTTCCTCTTTTTCCTGGACCGTTATGAGTATTCCATGAGCTACGAAATAATGAAGAAATTTTTGAATTTTGGCGTCCTTTTTATCTTGATCATATAAAAACGAACCATATACACAAGTTTGACTTGGTGATAACGTATAAACATATAATCCATTTTCACAAGGAGAACTTATTTTCTTTATAAATTGAGAGAGATAAGATGTTACATCACGAGGGATTATAGAAGAAAGTTTTTCAAGCTCACTAGTTTTCACATGATACCAACTCCATTTCGTCATTTTTATGCATTCCATATTATTCTTCCTTTCTGAATCGTTTTATGTTTGATCGAATCATATCCGTAATATGTAATTTGTATGCAGGTATTCATGTCTTGGAGAAAAAGTTTTTAGATTAACTAAATTACAAAATAAAGTGAAACTTTAATCGGTGGGGGTTTTCTTCATCCCCCACTGATTATTAGCCCTCACCAATCGGACTTTTAGGGGCAGCCCGATCCCCACCTAAATTCTTTGCTTTCGCAGAATTTTGAGGTGGGGGTCTTACTGCCCATTAAAGCGGGACAAATGGCATAGGAGGTCTTATTCTATTAAAAGGAAGACCCCCTATATATTAGCTATTTTTATTCTCAATTTTAAACATTTCCTCTATACAAGCACTTTTTATCTTTTCTTATAAATAATTTATTATATATGGAAAAGAAGCTAAATAATTTGGCACGTCTATTCAACGAACTCCATTTCGATTGTTATTATAATTTAGATTCATATACAGATTGATTGGTGATGTCGTCAAATACTTGACTTCCAATCATGTAGTATCCATGAAGTGCAGCCTCTTTCGAAGCGTCTACCATACGGAAAGAAGAAATTTCACCTTGCATTTTTTCAATTCGTTTTTTGTGGAGATCTACTATTCCTCCTGTCCAAATAATAGTGTCATACTGGTCTAACTTAAATTGTTCTTGTAATACACGCATAACGTCTTGGAAGTGTGCATCCAACTCTTTTTGAATTAAAGTATGAACCTGACTTGTCTGAGGATCTTCTTCTCGACCTCCATATCCTTTTTCTAATATGTTTGGCATATCGTTAATATGCAATTGATTACTTTCACCCGCATGATTCTGCACGATATTCTTAATATTTTTCAAAGGCTTGCTACATCCTAGTTCCGTCTCATAATGATTTAAAATGACATTCTGTTTCATATCTGTCATTTCTAATGTACGAAATCCACCATCAATAATTAAGATACGATCTCGTTCTTGAATGATTCCCTCTTTTAAGAAATAGGCATGTAAAGCGACCGGTTGCTGAAGAATTAAAGCATTTTCCACCGTAATAGTAATAAATTTCCCATCAATTTGCACAGAAGTTTCTTTTTTTAGTGCACGTTGTAATTGCTCATGCTGACTACCAAAATAAGTGACAGGAAGCCCGGTAACAACTAAAGGTAACACGACATTTTCTTTATAATCCTTTGCAATGCAACCAAATATTTGTTGTTTAAACCGTTCGCTTTCATAATAATTTTCTATTTCTTCGTCAAATGGAGGAAGCAATGAAGCGTCAGATTGATGCGCTTCATTTCCCATGTAGTATGCAAAATCTAAATCTATAAAACTTACCTTTGTTAAATCTTCACTTTCATCATGATTAGGTACAGGGGCTAGTGTGGAAGCTTCACTCTTAATCGTCACCTCAGAATCTACATCCTGTCGATATGCTCGCTTAGTAAAGCCGATTCCTACATCAATTGCATACAAAGATTTCATACTTTTTTCCTCACTTTCTATTTTTAGAATTAAATCTAAGCACTCTCTTCTTTCCCTTCTTTCACATATTTCTTTTCATTTTTCTTTGTTTCCCTGTCTATTTCCTTACTATTTTCATTTATTTCGTTATCCTTTTCATCTTTTTTCTTTTTGTTATTTTCGTTTTCTGTTAAATCTTTAATAGTAGAAATGACAACCGGTGTGGCTGTAAGCAGTTGTGGTAATGTTTGTTTCGCAACATTAGCTGCAGTTACAGAGAATTGTTTACTTGTTTCGGTTACCTTCTCTAATGTTTCCTTTATGTTTCCTTCTTGTAGTTTGTCTTTTACGTTTTTTCCTGTTGTTTGTATAGCTTTCCGATTTTCTTTTTTTAATAGGGAGACTATGACTCCGGTCGTAATCCCAATCACAGCATATTTAAATATTGTGTGTTTCATTTTTCTCACCCTTCTCTACTTTTAATTTCTTCCATGCTACAACTTAAAATAATTATCTTACCTATTGCAATCTATTAGAGAGAATGATAGTTTTGCGTCTGCCTATCACTCGCCGTTAGTGTTTCATCTGTTACTAGGAGTAAAATCTTCCCTTGATCTAGTTTGTCTTCATATAAGTTAGCTTCCTCCTTCGACAACCCCATTTCCTCCATTTGATTTCGGAGCTCGTCCCCTTTTTTGGAGAAAAAGTTGATAATACTTTTTCCCAATCCTTGTTCTTTTACTCCAATCGTATTTATGTTTGTATCATCCGCAATCTTTTTTGTTATATGTTTTTCATGTGTTAAGACGTAAATGTCCTCTTGGTGAATCCCTTGTAATTCTAGCTCTTTTACTTTCATAACTACTTCATGTTCATTATCATATTCATGAACCACCGGTTTTCTTTCATTCTTATGCATTGTATTTTTCCTCCTTTAGATTTTTTATTTAGTTGTTATGTAATATGTAATACACCTATTTTAAAGATGTTAAACCTAAATTTTCAAAAAATTTTATGTAATAGGTTATTAATGTTTTTGAATATCCAAGCAATGTCATGAGAACTTTGCTTGGATAAAAGTGTTACAAATAACGATTTGTTTGGAAGGCAAGTCCCTTATTTTATAGAAAATTTCTATTTAGAAAAAGTTACAAAAGGAGTACAAGATACTTTTTTCGTTAATTAAATCAAAATAAAAAAACAGGTTATTTGGCTATTCATTCCGTAAGCTTAATACTCAAGTTAATCTTTTTTCACACGGTTAAACTTTATTAAGAAAACTTTAAGGAATTCCCCTCTATATTTATAAGAATTTTTTTCTATACTGAATCATGTAAATGAACAAGAGGAGAAATGATTATGAAGAAATTTGTACTTTGCATACTAGGAATAGGCCTACCTATATACTTACTACCTTTCATATTACGAGGGGATTTTGATAGATTTAATCCGATTGCTGAAGAAAAAAATGTATACGCCATTGCGAAGGGGTATGGTGTTCCAGATTACCATCATAAAGGACGAGCTATGTACTCACTAAAAAGTTTTGATGAATCTGGGAGCAGGAACGAATATACAGTAGGAACTAGCACCCCTAATGATTTTATAAGAAAAACTTACTTGAGAATTCATGTAAAAGGTAAGTATGTTTACTCGTACGAGGCTATTTCTGAAAAGGATATTCCGGAGAAAATAAGGAAGCAATTAGAGGTAGAAATTAAATAAAAGAGCCCACTCGTATGAGTTGGCTCTCCCGTCTATCATTATTGTTTTAATAACCATTCTTCCATTACTTTCACTGTTTCATCTCGTTGTGCTTTTGATGTAATTAAGCTCGCATTATCACCTTTTTGCTCACCATACATACCAAAATGAGCATGGTTTCCGCCTTTTATCATGTGCATAGTTGTATTTTTTGACATGAACTTTTTATTGTTCTCTATTTTTTCTACAGTTGCTAGCGCATCTACTTCCCCATAAATAGATAACATTGGAATCGATTTCATAGAGAAATCATCTGCAGGATAAGAACCTAAGAAAATAATCCCATCTATCTTATCTTCATGTTGAAAGGCATACTTAGAAATCATAGCTCCGCCCATTGAATGCCCTGCAACATACCATTTTTGAACTTCAGGATACTTTTCAATGACACTGTCTACCTCATTGATTCCTAGTATCGCTAAATTTAATGGTAACTTCGGCATGACTACAAAATGCCCATCTTTTGCAAGAGCTTCTCCTAAGTAACTATAAGCCTCCGCTTCTACTTTAGCTCCTTGATAAAAAACAACTCCTATTTTCGCATCTTTCTCTCCAAAAACGATATGATCTTCATCTTTTTTATCTTCTATTAACAACAAAGCCTCTTTCGTTGGTTTATAACTAAACTGAGACCAAACAAAAAAACTAATACTCCCTATAAGTAAAATACCTAGTAAAGAGTACAGAATAATTTTTATCCATTTCTTCACAAAGATGACCTCCCTAAGATGTATATATTCTATATTTTAGATTACCATTCATACAAATAAAAACTCGAGCATTTTTATTGTGCTCAAGTTTTTATTTCCGTTTTTAATTTATGCATTCAGCTACTTTATTAGCTGAAACTTTAACAACTGTTTCTTTTCCACCTGTTTTAGCAATCATGAAGCCATGAACTTTAACATCAGAAGGTACTAACGGATGATGACGAATCATATCTATACTCTTCTCAATATTTTCACTAACATTTTCTTTTCCACTTAGCCATTCCTCAAGGCTACCACTTGAAAATTCAGGCATACAATTTTCAAAGAGATAGTCTAGTTCCTTGTTATTTTTTATGGAATCACGTTGAATTTGTAGATTAACTACATTAGTTTCTTTATCCTCTATTCCGACAACAACAATTTCTTCCACATTTTCTTCATAAATAGCAATAATAATAGATCTCATTATATCTCCAAAAGGATGTACAATTACGGAATCGTAGCTGTGTATAGTCAACATGTTTTCTTGTTGAATGTTAGTTACTTGTTGGATAATAGGCTCTATTCCTTGTTCCATGTCTGTTAACAATAAAACCTTTTTATGCTTTGAACTCATATATATCACTCCTTCTTCATGATTGTATTTATGAAACTTTTAAGCTAGTAACAATAGTTGATATGCATTACATGATTGCTACCAGTTTTTCCAGCGTCCCTCTGGATCAACACTTGCAAGTCTGACCCATCCATTTTGAACTTTTTCTCGAAATGTGAAATCATTATTTAGCAAACGTTCTATATATTTAGTAGGCGCTTGAATTACAATGAGTAAACGAAGTGGTGAGTGATACGTTTCACTATCTGACTGCATAACGGATTGCCAAGGTAAGCCTGATAACAAATCACTTGCATTTCCTTGCATAACACCAAGACCTGCCGTAACGGTTTGTGTTGTTTTGTTTCCACTACCATAATAATGAGGGGCTACAGTTGAAGCGTAATATTGTAGATTGATCCACTGAGCTACTGTTCCCGGTCCCGCTATGATGTTAGCTAATATATCGCCACTTTCATCCTGTTTCCAATCATAATTATGAAGGAAAGCTCTACCTTCTAAGTCACAATCCCGAGTCAATTCACGCTGTCCGATAATAAAAGATGCATTACGAGCTAATCCCCATTCCGGACGTATTTCACTCCAATCTTCTGCAAATCGGTGTGCCTCTTTACTCGGATTTTTTATTTTCGTTTTAAAATGAGGTAATTGCATTAAACGCTCTCTATTTGCATGTTGACTTACATTCGGCATAATCGACTCAATACAATCAAATGCTTCTTGCGCAGTTTCCGAAAGTTTTGGGACGTAAATCCATTCCAATTCATCCACTGTTGTTTTATGTTCAGCTGCTGCAAAAATGGTGTCATCGGGAATTTTAATACCTTCAGCAGACAACGCCTCTCTCACTTCTGGAAGATTACATAAAGTAGCGAAAACTCTTGCATTGAATCCCCCTGCTGCTCCGCCACAAGCACCACACTCAAGCGCTGCGGCATAAGGATTGTTCGTACTTTGACTACTGTGGCCGCACATTACAACTAAAGGAGCGAATTTTTCTGTCAATCCCACCATTTTTAAAGCTTGACGCACATAGTTCACTTTTTCTTCTTTCGTAAAACCGATCGGTATCTCACATTTTGTATCATGAACATGATTAAGTGAGAATGTTGTATCAGGTTTTTGCAACATATTTTTACGAAGGTTACGAATGAAGCCACCTACTCTTCTTGGCACAAAACTCCTTGTTATCATTTGTAAACCAAGTAAAGGGCCACTTACCTCAGGTAATAGCATACTTGTCAGTACATTTTGTTTCATTGTCTTAAACGTATAACTTACTGAGCTGTCTATATTCTTACGTTGCTCATAAGATTTATATTCATTTTCATCCGCGAGCTCTTTTATTTGATGTTTCGGTTTTAATATAACTGGCAAAGAAGGATGGCTGTCATTGCTACCTAGTTCAGTAGTTGCAATTGGTAACCCAAAGAAACCAGCTATTCCAAACGTTTCGAACGGACCTAATTTTTCTAGGTGGCGACGAAACGGTTCTGAACGTACATCAATACAAAATGCTAATTGAGCTACTACACGCTTTTTATCATTAGTTGCACGTTGTTTAGAAGCGATCTTCTCCTTTAATTGCTCTGCATGGGTCTGTTCCCAAGCTTCTAGCCAAAGTTTCTTGCGAGTATTTTCATCAAAGTGATAAGCGAATGCTAATAATTCACTTTGTTCAGTTGCAGACATTTGTGACCATTTCTCTACTGAAATATCCCCCCAATAAATCCAAGAAGCTATTAGTGGGACGATCGAAACTTTTTTCTCAACCTTTTGATTTTTTAAAGGTAAATACGGTTTTACAATGGCTAGCTCCATAGAAAGTCGCACTGCTAAATATTCTACGAGAAGTTCCTGTTCCTCAATTGATTGTTGCGAGCGCCATCGTATCATTCCTGCCCATCCAGGCAAAGAAAGTAAGTGTCCTTCAAGGTAAGCTTGCCTATTAGATTCAGAAATTCCTAATTCAGATAATGCCTTTGTTAAAGCTATAAGGGGATCTTCTGGCCAATCTTTTAAAACTTTACGTTCAGTTTTACTGAGCGCTGGATCAAATGTAATAAGATGTTGCCACGCACGATAAAAACCTTTCTCTCGGTTTGGCATCGCCCAACTTGCCCCGGCGTCATCAAGATATAATTTACACCATTTAATAATATGATAATTGAGAATATCCGATAGGTTGTCACCATTTTGATTCTCTATAAGCGAGCTTATTGGTTGCATAGAAGAGTCTTTCATACTCCCTGTATTTACATAACTTATTTCTTCTGCCAATTTATTTAATTCTGGCGATGATAATAGACTAGAAGGTAATCTTTCTAACTTTAAAGCTGCTTGGCAAAAACGCTCTGCTGTCTCTCGCGGCATATGAAAAGATTGTGAATCAAGCCAACGAGACAAGGCAATTTGTAAAAATGATTCCTCAATCTCACCTTTCGCCTTTGCCGAATGAATCATAGAAGCACTAGGATATATATCTACATTACGAGCTTCTTTTAACCAATCTGCAACTTGTTCAAATGATTGTTTTTCAAGTCCCATCCAAGGGTGATGAGCTGCAAAGGTTGAGATAGGCCAAAGTGGCGCAATCACTCGGCTAGCAGATTCAACTAAATCATTCATATTCTTTTCTTGTATTTCAATGTTTGTATCTTTCTTTTTTAAAGTTTCTTTCGTTACGATTGACTGTATGCTCATCACTGATTACCTCCCTTTGATACATCATGTTTCAGATAGCTTGGATGACTTTCTACTGACTTTCGTCTCGCCTCACCTACTCGAACTGACCAAAGATAAAGTACAGCGGATAAAGTAGAAGATTGATTACGAGTAACGAAAGTACAAATAACACTACTAAATAGTAAGATACATATAACAAAGATAACGGCTGGAGCTGAAGGTTGAACACTTTGGTACATGTCAGTGTGCAACCATTTATAAAGAGAATTATGAACGGTAAAGTAAATGAGAGAAAATCCAATCAAAACAATTAAGCCGGCAATTCGTCCCATTCTTCCCTCTCCAAAAACAACAAGCTGTTTCCATGAAAAGTATAATGACCAGCCTAAGATGAACGCACTAACTAATTGATACCCCTCTCCAGAAGTTATAAACCAGAAAGCAATTGCTATAAATAACCCTAAAACACGCCCGACTATCATCCATAAATTGGACATCTTTTCATTAGACTGCTTCACTACCTCAACACGTTGTACTGAGGAACCAGCTTGTAAAAACAGTGTGGCTTTAAATAAACCGTGTAACATTAAATGAATAACAGCTGCTAAATAAGCACCTAATGCACATTGAATCAGCATAAATCCCATTTGTGCAATCGTTGAACCTACTAGCTGACGCTTATAATCAACTTGAACTAAACTAATTCCTGTTCCTATTAAGACAGAAATACTAGAGAAAATGAGTAAAATGATTTGTGCAATATCATCATGAAAAAGTGGCGAAAATCTAGTTAACATGATACCGCCAGCATTTACTAAACCCGCATGCATAATAGCAGAAACAGGAGTCGGAGCAACAGCTGATTCAATTAACCATCTTTGAAAAGGCCATTGTGCTGCTGGAATCATCACAGCTACTATAATCAATAAGTTAATTCCTGTTTTCTCTAATGTTCCAAATTGAGCTACATTTTCATTCGTTAAAACTGATGTTAACTGCCACTGTCCAGTTATTTGAAACAGCCAAATGATAGCTGATAGTAAGGCAATCCAACTTATTGTAAATAAATAGCCTGAGATTTTTGTTGCTTCACTAACTACCTTCCACCCTTTATTTAGCCCGATGAGTAGAACCAATCCTATAAGTGTTGCACCCCAACACATAATCATGAAGCGAAGATCATCACTTAACCATGCAACTGAAGATACACCTGTAGTAAATGTAAAAAGTGCAAAGTATTTTCGATATGAGCGGTCTCCCATTAAATAACGTACAGAAAATCGCTGAATGATTAAACCAATTGTAAGAACGAAGAAAGCCATTAACCAAGCTAAAGTATCTAGATGCCAAGGCCCCACAACTCTATCTCCATTGTGATTAACAAGTGCAAGTAAAGAAACCAATGAAGGCAAAGCAGCGATACCAATATGGATATGAACAAAACGTAAAGGCATCCTTGCATGTAAAAACAATAATCCACTTAGCCAAGAAGCACTAAGCGCTATAAAAAATAATGTTAACAGTGTTGATGAACTTAGCGAAATTAACATGTAAAATACTCCCTTCCAAACGAAAATAACCTATAAAAATTCCTTTTCATTACGATAGTTTTTTTAATTTCAATTTTTATTCACTCTTTTTCGTACATCGTTTTTTCCATAAAAAAAACCGACAACTTCCATAATTCAATGATTTTATATCATCATTGAATTATGGAGATTGTCGGTTTCACTTCAACTAACTTCAATAAAGTTTTTTGAAGAGCTCCCATTTTATAGAGGATAATAATGTATGTATTAATCCTATTAAAAATAACAGTATATCTCTGATCTCCTAGATTATGCAATCAATATATCAATTTATGTTATGCGCTATCTTTCAATTAAGAAACTTTTTCATTTAGTCAATATTACATATTAAAAAAATGCTAAAGCCTTAATTATAGCAAACTGTTAAAATGAGCATCTATTAATTTTTAAAACAATTATAAGATAAACCATATTAAGCAGTTTGTCAATTTCTTTATCCGTTTTTTTAAGAGTTATTTGAATTAAGATTTATTATACCTAAATAACTTCAAGTTTTTAATTATTAGCCTGTTAATAAAGTACAAAACTTGTAGGTTTCTTAATCCTTCCACTAACCATACGGTATTTTTAAAATTTCTCCTCAAGATTATGAAACAATTTAAAAATCATTACTCGTTCACCAGTACGCGAGCTTATATCCGTATGAAAACTTTTCACTTTTTCTCCAGTTAATTCTAATATAATCTCTTTCAAATCGTCAATTCCAGATTCAACTAGCTCCGAACGATTTTTCTTTATCGTTAGCATACCGTCTTTTGTTTCGCAAACAGTATATTCAGCCGGCGTTAAAATACCTTGTAAATTTACGATAATCATATCTCGTAATATATCTGTCTTAACGGATATAGACCCGCGTCCTAGGTAGTCCTTTTCCCAGTGCGTAATTGCTTTACTTATCTCTGACTCAATAGAGCCTTTTGAGTTTTTCATTTATGTATCCTCCTTAAATAAAATGTAATTACATTTATAATTACAATAACAATATAATAATCTTGATTGATTCCATTTTCAATTACTAAGATGACATTCTTGAACATTTTTTATTTTGAACCTCTCCATAATGAGACCATTTGAATAACTATTTTTTTCATCTCAATCATTTTCCGCTTTGCTTCTTCTAGTTAAACGAAAAATTGGCATCTTTTATAATAATGAAATTCATTTTTATTATTTTTGAATAACTTGTTCTGTTGGATTGATAGGCATAAAATATCATCATATCGTTATCTAGCTAAACTTATGAAAAGTCAATTTTAAGTGAGATTTTTTTCTAATGGTTATATATATGGAATGTAAAGATTCATACATATTTAATCCGCTTGCCGCAGAAAAAAATGTATATGTCATTGCGAAGAGATATGTACTAACTAAAAAAGTGTTGGGGCATGTGGAAATGAGGAAGGATATGGAATAAGAACGAACACGCTGATGATTTTATAAAAAACTTACTTAACAATTCATGTTTCCGTTTAGTAAAGATTTGCTTATTCAGTTAATAGACATGGGGAGATTTCAAAAAGGGAGTGCAGTACAGGTCAGCATACAAGCATTCCCTTCCAATCATAATGTAAAGTTATTTGATAGAACGATTTACATACTAGTTTCTCTTTTGACATGTTGGTTCATGATTCTACCTTTTTGTATATATATATGCCACCAACCAATTAGAACTGAGATTAATGAAATCCCACAAGCCATAATTAAAATAATTTCTCCACTTAATTTGAGTAAAAGAAATCCAGCTAAAATTACACCTAATGGCTGAGCCATTGTTACTCCTGAAGCAATAAATCCCATAGTACTTCCAAGATGTTGATTCGGTATTATTTGTTGAAGTTCGGTTTGATATATTATTGATACAGGAGCGGCGAATAAACTAAATAGACCAAATAATACAATACTTATTATGATTGAGTTTGTCATAAGACCGCCTATTGCACCAAATATTGTTGAGAAAACATAGAGAACCATTGCTATGTTAAAATTTATTCTTTTTACTTTATATGTCATTGCCGCACCTAGTAAAGTTCCAATTCCCATTACTGTAAAACAAATTCCTAATGCAGCAGAACCGTTGAATTTCAATCCAGAAAAAAGATTTGGCAACAAAACATCCATAATCATAACAAATGCCATGTTGGTAAATATTGAAGATGCAATGGCACTAAATATCCACCGCTGGTGATTTAATATTTTTATAGTAGATTTGAACGCATTAATTACCCCTCTAGAATTTGATGGTGATTCCGTTAATTTAACAGTAAGGAACAGAAAAATATAACAAGCTAATGATATAATGGCCATAAAAATTGCGACGGCCATAGCTAAAGAGAATCCTCCTATCAAAAGGAAAACACCCGCTAAACTTGTTCCTATAATAGCAATACTTTGTGTGACAATACTAATAATACTATTAATAGATTTTAGCTTTTCTGGTTGAGCCAAGGACGGAATTAGTGTCCTTTCAAGAGGCGTTAATATAGCGGAAGAGATGCCCATTAAAATTACAATTACAGCATAAATCCAATATCCCATTCCTTCTGTTGAAAGATTAAGAAGACCCGCAATTAATAAAAAACAATGTGAAATTATATTACAAATACTTGCTGAAATTCCAAGAGGAATTTTTTTCATTCTATCAACTGCTATACCACTTAACATCGTAAATAAAATTCCTGGAACATAACGAAATGCCATAAGAGACCCATATATTAGTGGTGATTGAGTTATATTAGTAAAATACCATGCCATGGCTAAAAAGACTAAACTGCTTTGAAATGATTGAACTCCCATTGCAATGATAATAGAATTTATTTGTTTGTTCATTGTTTTTGTACTAAAGAAAGTTCATTTTTAATCGCCTTACTCACCATCATATCTTCCATGAATTGCCAACCAAACCATTGGTAGGGAGTATTTTGAATAAGCTGTTCGATCCAAGAAAAAAGAGGTAAGATAATGCTCCCTATTTCAGTATAATTAAGAGTAGGACCAAGATGTAATTCATATTTTTCATTATATGTCATTGCTATAGGAATTACTTTACTTTTACATAAACGACCTATATGTTCAACTCCCATTGGAACATATACTTTTTCTCCCAACAATTTTAATTCAAAGAAAGTTTTATCTTCTGATGAAGAAATTTCAGGATATATTATAGGGTAATTTCCATTGTTATAGCCACGAATAAGTTTTCTTAAAATCCATATGTCTGGAATTTTCATAAATTCCACCTGAACATTTGGTAAAATATTATTAATGCTACTATTAACACTTTCTGCATCTATGTACCCTGATGCTAGTATATGTGATTCTGGTTTAATAAAATGTCCGAGAATATGAGGTACTAACATATGTAGTCCAAAATGTGGGATTACAAATATACATGGTTCTTTAATAATTTCTGAAAGATTAGGAGGAATAGATATAAAAGATTTACTTATCCCCTGTTGTTTCAGCATTCGTAAGAACCATGCCCAATGCATTGGACGATATGCTAGGAATTCTTTGTATTTTAATATCATTTGTTCATTTTCATTAACAAATGTCGAATAAGTTTTAGGCGTGTTCCAATCTTCTGGTTTTGAACATAGATGCAAAAAGTCCTCTTTATTTAATGTTAAAAGTTCTTCTATATTGTTACTTAATTCTGGAAAACTTAGATCTTTGATTTTTCCCATATTTCATCCCTCACTTTATAACATTCTGGCATAGCGTCGTATTTGTTTAATAAAACTCTTTGAGCATAGCATCTACAAGTTTGCATTGTACAATCTCCATGGAATTTACAACCTATGCAAGCAGTTAATTCATCTAACTCCCAGCCCCCACGATAAAAATCCCATTTTCGACTATTCCATGCAGAAAGAACACCACCTTCATCTTTTACATTAGCAATAATTTGTGATGTATCACCTATGGATTCTGTACAAGGATAAATATCTCCATTTGCTCCAATTGCTAATAAGTACATTCCTTGCGGCCCAACATTGGGTGGTAATTCGAAATCATTATCTTTATTTTTAGGGCCTGGATAATAATAAGTCTGAAATTCAATTTTAGTAGAAGGATATTCTTTTGTTATTTGTATTACTTGTTTATGAAAATAATCTAATTCAGACAAAGTAAATTGAAAATAATCAGGGTTTAAACTAGCCCTTCCAGATACAGATGCTGGGTGAAAACTTATTCCATTTGCCCCATTTTCTATACAAGCTTCTACAACTTTTCTAACTCCATCAGATTTTACACAATCCGGAACTAATACTGATTCAACAATTACATAAAATTTATCTTGTGCAAATCGCTTTAAAGTATCCATAACGCGTTTATATGAACCTTTTCCACGCATTTGATCATGATAAAATTCATCACCATCTAAGGAGAGGTGTATTTGTAGCCCTCTTTGTTTTTTTTCTTTTACTTTTAATAAAGTTTGATAAACTTTATCACTTACTCTATGACCATTAGTGAAAAATTCAAAAAAACATCTTAAGGTACCTGCATGTTCTAAAATTGCACATATATCTTTTCGGGTTGTTGTTTCTCCTCCTGAAAAAGCGAGCTCTATAACGCCTAAATTGTCTAATTCAGAAAACAATTGAATTACCTCATCAGTATTAAGTTCATCAGAAATATCTACAAATGGAGATGATTCTCTTAAACAATGTTTGCATGCAAGATTGCATCTCATAGTACTAGTTATATTAACCTTTGTAGGAAATGTCATTGGTGTATATTTAAAAGAAGCGGGTGGTGATATTTTTAAGTTTGAAAGTGGCTTAGTAACATTTTCTTTTTTACTGGTTTTTAAAATTGTATTTCCTAAAATCATTTCATTAATAAACTGATTGAATTCCTCCCGTTGAGGTAATTCATTTAGTTCCATAGCGCGCTTATGATAGAACTCCCAGGCGTCCTCTATAGTTCGTGATTTCGAAAGGTATACTAATAATTCAAAGGCTGCTGCTGAAAGGAATTCTGAATGTCTAGTTTTAGCATTATAAAAAAAACGAGCTTCTGAATTTATATAGTGATGCTCATCACGTAATATAACATCCTTAGAAAGGATTATGTACATTATTCTTTCCTCCTTACAGAATATATTTTTAATTATTTTTTAAATCCACTGGGAACTAAGTAGCCCCAGTGGATTTAAAAGTTATTATGTCTAATAATGTTTAAATTTACTATTTTTGTGGTGACGGTGGTTTTTGACAGCCACAGTTGTTAAAAGCTGGTTGTGTTCCATGAATTACACTTGTGTTCTTTTTCATACTTTTCACCCCCTTCAAATTATTACCTATAAAATAACATTTTTTATAAAAAATGTAAACTAGTAAACATGAATAACAAATAGAAAATTCTGATTAATCAAACCGAAAACATATATTCGGATTTTAAAAATAACATTTATTGGATAATATGTTAAGACTAAAAAACATATAAATTATTGCTAAATATAAGTCTGAAAATTATGTTTTTTATTTTATAGCGCCCTATAATTTAATAATTCCTTACGACAGCACGAAATACTTTTCGTCTATAGAACCAATACACTCTATACTAACCAAGTTTCTTGTAATTGTTAATAGAATTGTTTTATCCTCATTTCAAGGAGGAAATAACTAAGTAGTTTCTAGTTTTATAGTACGAAGCGTATTTTTAACATTAAAGAAACAAAAATAAAAACCCCCAGTTTCTCTAAATTAAAATTGAGAAACTGGGGGTTTTTATTTAAAACAAGTAACTTATTAGTAATCCTGCTGATAATAAAAAGCCGAAAATCGTATTTGTCATCGCTGTTGATTTCATGGCGATGCGCATATATCCGGGATCCTTTGCACCTTTTTGGAAACTTTGAATGGCAGAGATTGGTTTTCTTAAACCTAGGAACATCACTAATGCCCAAGGGCTTATATAACCCATCAATACAATTACCGCAATCCATAAATAAGCAACGAAAAAGGCTACAGCTAGTGTTACTATTGCTTTTTCTCTCCCAAGGAGGATTACTAATGTCTTTCTTCCACCTTTAATATCTTCTTCAATATCTCGGATGTTATTTGACATGTTGATTGCACCGACTAAAATTCCAATTGGAATGGAAATCAATACACTTTCAGTCGTTATCGTATTCGTTTGAATAAAGAAAGCAATAAGTACAAAGCATGTCCCCATTAACAAGCCAGAAACTAATTCTCCAAACGGAGTGTACGCAATTGGTAATGGACCACCTGTATATAAATAGCCAACCGCCATTCCGATTAAACCGATGACGACTAACCACCAGCTACTATTCATACAAATATAAATTCCGATAAGTGCAGCTAGTACATATAATAAAAGTGCGACTGTTAACACATTTTTTGGTTTCAATCCATGACGGACAATTCCGCCACCAATTCCAACAGAATCAGCTGTATCTAATCCACGTTTGAAATCATAGTACTCATTAAATAAGTTCGTCGCTATTTGCAATGCTAAACATGCAACCATCATCGCAATAAATAAAAGCCAATCAATTTTGGCAACATAAAGTGATGCCACTGTTCCTAAAATTACAGGAGAAAACGTCGCCGTTAACGTATGCGGGCGCGTCATCTTCCATATTAATTTAGCGGAACTAATTTCTTTCTCTGTCCCCATAACTCTGTTCAATCTCCCTACATTTAAGTATAAATTACTAACAGTATCTTTCTATCTGTTTTCTGCCACGTATCCATTATATCAAAAAATGAATTGGTAATAGAACTGTAATGCTCTTGCTTATCTCTCCATCACTCTTAAATTCAGTTTTTCAAAAGAAAGCCCGTTGCTCACATTCGAACAACGGACCTTTTTTATAGTAACCAATTTAAAACGTCTTCAGCAATCTCTTCTGGTCTATCCCAGTGCATTAAACGCTTATCTTCAAGTATAATCGATGCTATTTCATGTAAGTTAATGACTAGATTACACCTTCACGCCCCTCAAATTAATATAGTTTAATAATTGTATGATTCGTTTATCATATGTGTGATGTTTCAAAGTTCTATCCAGTCCATTTTTTGCTATACGTTTTCTTTCTTGTACATGTTCCAAATAATACTCTGCTTTTTGTATAAACTCCGATGCACTATTAAAAGTTTCTATTTCAACACCTGGTATGTAATGTTTTGCTACATCTGGACGTATATCAGTTAATTGAAAAGAACCTACGGCATTAATTTCAAACGTCCTATTATTTACGGAATACGCTTGAATATTTGCAGAGTTACAATTCAATTCCTGATCAATTAGTGAACGATGCAAATTTATATTGATTTTAGTAGATACGTAAAAATGTAACGCATCTTCATACTTTGCAAGTGGCAAGATTTGTATTTTATCCTTTAACCTTTCATAACTCTTTAAATTCTCCCAACCGAAACCTACAATTTTTATATTTTTTTCTGCTAAATACTCTGAAATAGAGTCAACAAAGTTAATTCTATTTTCAAATGCGGTTCCTATAAAACTAAGATCATACTTATATGTATCTTCTTTAAGAGAAGGTTTAAACACATCTTGATTTGCTGCTAACGAGAGATGAAATACATTCTTACATCCTATCCCTCTATAAAACTTGATACAATTTAAATCTTGCGTAAATATGTAATCATAATACGGCACAAGATGTTGTGTTACATCCGTATAATAAGGATCATCTGTCAGCCAAAGTCCAGTAGTAAACCCTGCCTTTTTTAAGAATGGCATAATATGATTAAATTCTTCACTTAAACCGCTTAATACCAAAATAAAATCTGGTTTCATTTTTAACGCGGTTTTTATAGCTTTTTCTGGACTCACCATACTTGTATCGCTGTTTATCTTTTGTAAACTATTCAAAATTGCTGCTTCGATCATTGGATAATAAAAAGGAATTCCTGATTGAATAAATAAAATTTTCTTAGGAGTATTGTCTTTCATGTCCTTCCTCCTATACATATTTTCTCATCCTCAAAAAAGCACTTTATATTCTGGGTTTAGCTAAGGCCCTTTTTATGTAGGCTCTGCAATCTTTATTCATTTTCATAACATCCTACTTTATATTTATAAGCATCGTTTATGTCCATTATGTGGAACTTTCCTTATTTTATAGGCTGATGGGATTTGGGGAGGTGTCACAAAGGGAATAAAGTTAGGTTATATTCAGCCAAATTATTAAACATAGAAAATGAGCATATAAAAGAAAGAGCCTACTCGTATGAATTGGCTCTTTCTCTTTTACAATATCTACAAAAATATGATTAAGCGAATAAAAAATTATTCCCACACAACTCCCCGTCGCTCATATTCCATTCTATATTCAACAGCAGCTGCAATTTTAGAACTTGCGAACTTTTCCGTAATCCAAAGTCCTAAATCAATTCCTGAAGTAACTCCCCTTGCAGTAATAATAGCCCCTTGATCCACAATTCTGTAAGGAAGAAGTTCTGCTCCATGTTTATTCATTTCACTCTGCGCCAAATGATGCATTGTTGCCTTTTTATCATTCAATATACCGGATGCAGCTAGTAGCATACCTCCTGTACAAACACCAGCAACAATCGTTCCTTCATTGTGCATCTCTCTAATCATTTTGGTTAAAGTACCAAGCTCTGCTTGCTTTCGTGCCCCGTGCTTCGCTTTATGATTCCAGCCACCACCAGGTACAATTAACAAATCTGGACGATTATCCATTCGTAAAAAATCATGTAATTGAACCGTAACTCCGAACGAGGTAGTAACTTCTTGTTTTGGTTCACTTGAAACGAATTCAACTGTAAACGGAGCCCCTTCTTCTATCGCTCTTTTCAGTACCTCAAACGGTGCGAAAGAAACAAGCTCACCAAAGCCATCAAACAATACAATTTGTATTTTCATTTTTAGAACACCTCATATGGTTTCTTATTTGAATCCCCAATTAGGAGAATACATGTTATGTACAAATTAATAATGAAGATAGTCTTTCTCCCCTCACTCTATAAACTTCCAAATGTTCTTCTAATTTCCTCTTATCACTTATTACACTTAGTGTTTTCTTCACAAAATTCCAATTTAAACTACCGGATAACCATAGTAACGAAGAAAGTCTTTTGTAATCATTTGATGTTACAATATTATGAGCCTTATACCCTTCTAAAAATGCACTAGCAACACTTGAACATACTTCATGCGAATGTATTCCTTCTGTTCGAGAATACCACTTTAGTAAAAAGGCTAGTCCTTCAATACGATCAACATATCCAATCGATTCGGCATCTACAATTCCTTTTACCTGCTCACTTGAGTCCCATAAAACATTCAAAGGATTTAAATCTGTCTGTACGATAAACTTTAATTCACCCGTATATGCACACTCTATATGATATGTAGCTAGCTTTATATACTCCCGTAATTCTTTGCATGCGCTTGCCTTACTTTCTAACATATGAATAAACTGGGCATACCCATCCAAATGTGATTTCTTTTGAAAAATCGAGCTTTGAAATGCGCAAGATATGTCATGAATCTTTCTTGCTTCCTTTCCAAAGGCTTTTGCGATAGCTTCTGTACAATGTGTAATATGTTCTCCCTCAATCCAATTAGACAAGACAAATCGGTATTGTCTCTCATTCCAAGCGACAAGTGTAAATGGCTCCCCTGCCCTATTCTTGTTTATCTGCATAAAAGGAATTCCATGTTCGCGTACATAATACGTAAACCGTACTTGCTCTTTCAGTTGTTCGTTTGATAACGCTCCAAAAGCTGGATTGATTGTTCGCTTGCTATTTATAAATCTTGCGGAATATTGCTTTCCATTTACGATAATTTTATAGTGTAAATCTGTATGCCAACTGTTCTTATGTAATTCTTCTTCCACTGCTAGTGAATGAATTTCTTTAAAATAATTCATTACTACATTTCTTATTATGTGTTTCACCCCATTCTCTCCTTTCATACAAAAAATTAGGGTACGTGTAATTCATTACGCTTCCCATAATAAAATTTATTTCACTTAATTAAGCATAGCTAGGATATTTCAAATAGGAAATAGAATTATAGACAATAGTAGATGGGAGGCATATTATTGAAGATCTTAAAATTCGGTATAATTGGAGCATTAAGTATCACTTTATTAATTGGATGTACAAGTAATTCAAATGAAACGAAAGCTTCCAACAAAGAAGCATCCACAGCAGTGAAAGAAAAAGAAATTGTATATGAAAACGTTATGTTTGAACAAAAAGAAGTGAGAAAACTTGAGATTAGTCCTGTAAATTCAAAAAGTAGTAATCAAGTATTAAATACAGAAAATATAAAAACAATTTTCACAAGTATGGAAAGCGCAGAGAAAAAAACACTCCTTCTAGATCAAGAGGCCAAAGACTATATACATTCAAAAATGAAGGTTACTTATCAAGATAATTCTATACAAGAATTCTTTGTTTGGATAGAGTCTGATAGTGACATCGTAATAGCAAAAGCGAGCGATGAAACACACGGTGAAGGTTATGATTTAAGTGAAGATAATTCTAAAAAAATCATTCAGTTTTTCGAAAAGGCATCCCAGTAATAATTACACAATAGATGAAATATACAGTAAAAAAAGAGTCAATCTCCTATGCAATAGAAGATTGACTCTTTCCTTTATTTATAAAAATTGTTTCATACATTGAAGCTCAGACTACTCTTTTTCCTACCAGATCATCAAATCCCAAATAAACATGTGAGGGTATAGTTGGGAACATATAATCGGTATGACGAAAAAGAGTAACTATTATTACATCATCCTTATTTAAAACTCAACCAAGCATCCGCCCAGTCCGCATGATCATTTCCGTTACCGTTACCAGCATCATCAACGACTAGTTTTAATTCTTTCTTACCTATAAGATCTACATCAACAAATTTTGCTGGCGTATTATAGTACATTGTACCGCTATTAAATACTTCGGCCCCATCAAGCAGTACTTTAAATACGACCGAACCGCCTTTACCACCAGGCTCCTGGTCGATTCCTACATATGAATGAAATCGTTTGTAAGTTGCATTTGATATGTCGTACGTAATTTCTGACTTCGAATGAGTACCGATCCCTTTTTTATACGTAATCGGTCCTGTCGTTCCGAGTAATGAAAGTGGGTTTTTATCAGTGCTTTTATCTTTTTGAACCGTTGCCCATCCAGCTGTTGCTTTTACCCATGAAATGTCACTAAGATAGATGCCGCCGGAAGCAACTTGCACTTTCGTTGATGTTACCACCGCATTCCCCAATTTTACAGAAACTCCAACTTCTTTTACTCCTTTAAACTCGGATGGCGGAGTTATAACAAATGAATACGTCTCCTCTCCTCCTGCCGGTAATTGAAAGTCTGTCGCTAATGGATGTGCATTCCAGCCTTCTGGTAATTGCAATTCAATTTTTCCAGGTGTCACTTTTTCCTTTATTTCATTTTGGACCTTTACCTTTAATGTAGTCGAACCACCTTCACTACTAATTGGATGTGGGTCAACATTTGCCGAAATTAGCTTTACTGCTGGCGTTACTTCTATTTGATTGGATTTACGAATCGTCCCGCTATCTGTAGTTACCTCCGCTTCAATGGAATACTTATTAGCAACTACATCAATAGGGACAGATAAATCTGCCTCAATTGTTTTCGATTGCCCTGGTTCAACGCCTTCAAAAGCTACTTGAATCGGTTTCACATTCCAGCTCTCTGGAGCTTTTATAACCACTTCTCCAGATGAAGATTTCAACGTACCAAAGTTTGATAAGTTTGCCTTTACCTTAACTGTATTTCCTGCTGTTACACTGCTGGGAGATTCTAGATCGAAACTAAGCATAGACTCAATTTTATACTTTCTACCTGCTTCCGTTTTAAATGAAATCGTATCGCCATCCTTCGTAAATGGCACCTTTGTATTCGTACCGACTCTTGTCACAGTAAACGATGTATTGAACATCGGACTTTTTAACTTTACATCGTTTCCATGATCAGAAGTCACCTGAATAACTGTAGGCGTGCCATTTTTCCAATCCGCATCAATCGTAAATGCACCGCGTGCTCTTAATCCTTTATAAGAACCGTCCTTCCAATCTTTCGGAAGTGCAGGCAATAGTTGAATAGAGTCGGTATGGCTTTGAATTAACATTTCAGCAATTCCTGATGTTGCGCCAAAATTCCCATCAATTTGAAACGGCGGATGCGTATCAAATAAGTTGCTGAGCGTACTTCCAGTAAGTTGCCCTTGCAGGATTTTATACGCATGGTCACCATCTAACAAACGTGCCCATAAGTTAATTTTATTCGCTTTACTCCAGCCTGTTCCCTCGTCACCACGATGGTTTAAAGTAACTTTAGCTGCCTCTAGCCATTCTGGTGTATTGTGATTAATCATACTTCCTGGATATAGCGCAACTAACTGGGATATATGCCTATGCGTTTCACCAGGATCATCTATATCGTCCTTCCACTCTTGCACCTGACCATATCTACCAATTTGAATTGGCGGGAATAATTTATCCCTTTTCGCCTTTAACTCATCCCGAAATACATTATCAACCTGTAAAACTTCACTCGCTTCAATTACATTAGAGAACAATTCATATACTAACTGTTGGTCAAAGGCACATCCATTAGAAATGCCACCAAGCTCTGGAGACCAGCACGGAGAAACAACTAACTTCTTATTTTGATCTTCTACTAAAAACTTACTATGAAACTCTGCCGCTTCTTTCAGTATCGGATAAATCTTTTCTTGTAAGTATTGTTTATCATCCGTAAATTTGTAATGCTCCCAAAGATTTTGACCAATAAAGGCATTCGCACTAGGTGCCCATCCCCAGCCTAATCCCCATCCAGGCGCAGTAAATCCAAATGGATTATTCATCGTGTTAACGGTCCACCCGCCGCCTATAACACCAAAATGTTTTTCTGCTGAAACCCTTCCCGGTTCTCTCAATGAATCAACATAATCCATTAATGGCTCAGCTGTTTCAGACAGATTCGTCACTTCTGCAGGCCAATAATTCATTTGGAGATTAATATTAAAATGATAATCACTTTCCCACGGTGGTGTGTTCGAATTATTCCATACTCCTTGTAAATTTGCAGGAAGCGTTCCTGGTCTTGAAGAAGAAATAAGCAAATATCTTCCATATTGGAAGAATAGTTCTTCTAAATACTTACTGTTTTCTTTACT
Organism: Bacillus cereus group sp. BfR-BA-01350; assembly: GCF_022663775.1. NCBI lineage: Bacteria > Bacillati > Bacillota > Bacilli > Caryophanales > Bacillaceae > Bacillus > Bacillus cereus group sp. BfR-BA-01350. The sequence continues at coordinate 46,736 of NZ_JAKUGD010000002.1, read as the reverse complement.
GTAAGATGCTAGTAATTCATTTGTTGGAACGGATGGTTTTTCTCCTCCTAAATTTAAAGAAACACGATTAAATAAAGAGTAATAGTCTTTTATATGTGTATATTTTAAAACCTCATAACTCTTGTTAGAAATAGCAGACATAATTTTTTCAACCTTTTGATGTGGATCTTCCCCCTTATAATTCGGGTACTTATTTTCATAATCAGTAGCTGCAGTCATAATAATTGTTAAACTATCTGCATTTGCTACTTTAATTTTCCCATTCTCTGCTGTTAATGTACCGCCTTCATTCAGTACTTTAAATTCCGATTCATATTTCATTCCATTATTCGCTATTTGTCCTTTTATCGTGATTTTGTTATCTTTGGACGTTACTTGCCCTCCCTGTGCACTCGTTGGTCTAACATCTAATGAAAGCTGTTTCGATTCACTAGCAGTTAAACGCATGACCATAACGCGATCGGGATAACTTGCAAAATATTCCCTATTATATTGAACACCTTTATAGCTATAGGACACCGTAGAAATTCCCTCATTTAAATTTAATTCCCTGCGATAATTGGAAAATGAAGACCCATCTGGCATATTAAAATCTAAGTATATGTCCCCAAAATTTTGATAGGAACCAAAGCCTTTTTGGAGACCTGTGAGAAATTGCGTAGATTCCCTTTCTGCTCCTGATTTATCACCTTTTGATAACTTTTCTCTAATGCTACCTAAGTGACTCGCTGCCCCATCACGATTCCCGTACGTATACTCACTCGTACTGCTTGGTCCGCCAGTCCAAAGCGTTTTTTCATTAAACTGAATACGTTCTTGTTGGACTCCACCAAAGACCATTCCACCCATATAGCCATTACCGATTGGCAATGCTTGTTTTTCCCAATCTTTTGCTGGCTCGTTGTACCAAAGTGATAGTTTCTTTCCCTCTGGTTTTGGATTTTCAATCGTAATAGGTGCTGTTGCTTTTGCTTTACTAAACTCTCCAGTGCTTCCTAAAGAAAATAATAAAGTACTAAAAAGCAATCCCCCTGTTAATACGTTTCTCAGTTTCAAATTTCCATCCCCTTTTGAAAAGCGAATGTAAAATGTCCCCTTCTGCCCATTGACTTCTTCTATTCTCTCTTTGAAATTCGCTATTCTTTTATATGGAAGTATAAGAGGCAAAAAACATTTTCCTCTTATACTTCTTTTGAAATACCTTTTCACAAACGTAATAGTTATCTCGTAAATGCTGCTGTTACACCACCATCAACTGTAATCATACATCCCGTTGTTTTATCTGCCTTTGAGGAGGCAAAGAAAGCAATCGATTCAGCAATATCCCTCGAATAAATATTAACTAATAATGTTGTACGTTTACGGTAATGTTCCTCTAATTGATCAGGTTCGATACCATATGCTGCGGCACGTTCTTCGCGCCACTTTGAACCCCAAATGGCTGACCCTTGCAGAACTGCATCGGGAAGAACTGAATTTACACGAATACCATACTCACCGCCTTCAGCTGCAATACATCTCGCTAAATGCGTTTCGAGTGCTTTTACAGAACTGTATGCCGAAGCATTTTTCCCGGCATACACAGAATTTTTCGAGCCGACAAATACCATATTCCCGCCAATTCCTTGCTGTTTCATTTGCTTGAACGCTTCACGCGCCACTAAAAAGTAGCCTGTTCCAAGTACGTTCATATTTAAATTCCATTCTTGAAGTGTCGTTTCATCGAATGGACTAGACGTCGCAAGTCCTGCATTATTCACGATACTATCAACGCCTCCGTAAGTAAGAGCTGCCTGCTCAAATGCCGCCTTTACTTCTTCTTCTTTTGTTACATCCATTTTCACAGCAGTAGCACGACCTTCGCCGTACTTCTCGTTAATTTCAGCCGCAACTTTTTCTGCCCCTTCAAAATTCAAGTCAGCAAGCACGACATGCGCACCTTCTGAAACGAGGCAGCGTCCCGTTTCACTTCCAATTCCGCCAGCACCACCTGTAATAAACGCAACTTTGCGAGAAAATTCCGCTTCAGCCGGTGCTAACGATAATTTATACAGCTCTAGCGGCCAGTACTCCACATTGTAAGATTCATTTTCATTTAAAGAAACGAAACGTCCGAGCGTTGTAGCACCTTTCATTACCGAAATTGCCCTATGATACAGCGCACCACTTACTTTTGACATTGCCACATTTTTACCGGTATTCACCATACCGATACCAGGAATTAAAATAACGCGAGGTGCAGATTCAAACATTTTGTCTCCTTCGTATTTGTTACGTTCAAAGTAAGCTTTATACTCATCTTTAAAGTTTGTAACACCAGATTTAATACTCTCTATTAATCCGTCTACGTTTTTTGTTTGCGGATCCCAATCAATATAAAGAGGACTGCGCTTTGTATGAACTAAATGATCCGGACAAGCTGCTCCAACTTGCGAAAGCTCTCGTGCATCGTGGCTGTTTACAAATTGAAGTACTTCATTTGTATCATCATAGGATAATAACATTTTCTTCTCATCACTCACTGCCCCGCGAATAATCGGCATTACTTTTGCAAGAATGCTTCTACGCTCTTCTACTGAGAGTGTTTCGTATTTTTCACCTCCGAATACAGTATTTTCATTCACTCGTTCATTGATGTATTGTTCTGCCTCATTAATAACTGCAATTGTTCTTTCATAGCTTTCCTTCGCCGTATCTCCCCAAACGACTAGGCCATGTTTTTCCATTAACACGAGTTCAGCATTTGGATTATTTTTCACACCTTCTGCAATCATTTTAGATAACGTAAATCCAGGACGCACATACGGAACCCAAACGAAACGATTGCCGTAAATCTCCTCCGCAATTTGTCTTCCATTATGTGCGCAGCAAAGACTAATAATGGCATCTGGATGTGTATGATCCACATGTTTAAAAGGTAAAAAAGCATGTAATAATGTTTCGATAGATGCACGTGGATGCTTACTGTCAATCATACAATGAACTAAATACTCTACCATTTCTTCATCTGACATTTCTTCACGCTCCATTAATAAGCGAATGTCTTCCATTCTTAAACCTGTAAAATTTTGTGCTTTCATCGTTGCTAAATCGGATCCACTTCCCTTAACCCACATCACTTCTATATCGCGGCCGCGGAAATCTTTTTCAAATGTCTTTACCGATGTGTTTCCGCCTCCCCAATTACATACAGCACGGTCTGTTCCAATTAAATTTGAACGATATACTAATTCGTCTACTCCTTGCGATAATTGTGATGCCTTTGTTTCATTCCATAAACTGTTAACCATCTTTTTACCCCCGTTGTTTTTTTATTGTTCTATTATTTCGGATACGAAAATAGTGTGTATCCGTATGTTCAAGAGTTTCCTATTACTTGCGATTTTTTTAAACACTACAATTGTTACACTTTCATTCCAATGCAAAAAAATATGCTCTATAGTAACCCCCCGACGTACGATCAGGGGGATTTTTCACTTACTGATATAATGGACCAAAGTTTTGGCAGGCACGGTAATCTGCAGCTTCTGGATCTTTTGTTCCGAACATCCCCCATGCACTCGGTCTGAAGATTTCCTCTTCTTTGACGTTATGCATATTCACAGGAATTCGGAGCATGGAAGCAAGAGTAATTAAATCACTGCCAATGTGGCCGTAGCTTATTACACAGTGATTAGCACCCCAATTATTCATTACTGTGTAAACATCTTGAAAGGCACCTTCTCCCGTTAAATTTGGCACAAACCAAGTTGTTGGCCAAGTTGGATCTGTTCTCCCATCCAATACGTCGTGAACCTCTTCTGGTATTTCAACCGTATAGCCTTCTGCAATTTGTAAAACAGGTCCTAATCCTTTCACAAGGTTGAGGCGAGCTGCTGTTACAGGCATATTTCCTTTTGTTAAGAAATCGCTCGAGAACCCGCCCCCGCGGAAATATCCTGTTGAAGCTGGTCGCCAGGAAGTAGCTGCCAAACATTTTTGCGCTTCTTCCTCTGTAATTTCCCAAAATGGTTTTATAGCAGGCTTTCCATCTTTCGTTTGTTGTCCTGTCCCATCAAGTGCAGCTGAACCGGAGTTAATCATATGAATAAATCCATTTGCCGCCAATCCTTCAGGTTTATGTCCTGTCACGCGTTCTACTGCCTCTGGGCTCCAATACGTTCTTACATCTGCAAAAACTTGAGCTGTATTTGTTAATAAATGACCAAATAGCATCGTAACTCCATTTAAACTATCATTTTCAGTAGCCATAATGTATGGCGGGCGAATTCCGTTCCAATCAAATGAGGAATTTAAAATCGTCTCCATAAAATCACCATTCGGGAAATGATCCGTCCATTGACGCTGGCCTTGGAAACCTGCGGAAATCGCGTTATGCCCTAGCGCTTCTTCACCATAACCAAGTTCCTCTAGTTTCGGATTTCCAACCATGAGATCTCTTGCAATTAACGTCATTTTCACGCTAGTTTCCCAGTCTTTATTCTTTTGCTCCCTTGATCGTTGCATCTCTTCCGCATTATTATCTGGACCTTCTGGGCAATACTCCTTCACCCAGTTTAAAGCTCTTTCATATTCTTCCTTATCATAAATCTCTTCATCTATCCTTCTGACAAATTCGGTCATATCAATATATTCATTTCTCATTCCTAAATAATCTTGGAAAAACTCGGGGTTAACGGTACTACCGACAATCCCCATAGATACAGATCCCATCGAAAGATACGATTTTCCTTTTAAAGTAGCAACGACAAGACCAGACTTTGCAAATTGAAGTAATTTTCCCTGCACATCTTCAGGAATAGATGTATCACTTAAATCTTGCACATCTTTCCCGTATATGCCGAAAGCCGGAATACCCTTTTGATTGTGGGCAGCTAAGACAGCTGCAAGATACACTGCCCCTGGACGTTCTGTTCCATTAAATCCCCATACTGCTTTTGGAATGTCTGGATTCATATCCATCGTTTCAGAACCATAGCACCAGCATGGTGTAACAGTAATAGAAACACCAACTCCCTCTACCGCAAATTTTTCAGCCGCTTTGGCCGCTTCCGCCACACCGCCAATACATGTATCAGCGATGACACATTCTACTGCCTCGCCATTATAATGACGCAAGTTTTCGGTTAGTAGATTTGCTACCGATTTTGCAAGATTCATCGTCATATCTTCAAGAGATTCACGTACACCATTTCTTCTGCCATCAATCGTTGGTCTAATTCCGATTTTTGGTAATGTATTGTAAAATCTATTATGAACTGTTTTCATTTTAAAGCTCCCTTCTTACTACATTGTTATCGATTATTTCAAGAAAACGGCCGTATGCTTCCCGCCATTCTAATTGATTTTGAGGTTGATAATGTTTAACAGGAAACGAGTTTTCAACAATGTCTCTACCTTCCTTTAAATCCTTTATTTTTCCTAGCGCGATCCATTGCGATAATGAATTTCCAATCGCACTCGCTTCAACTGGCCCCGCTACAACAGGGCGGTTAGTCGCATTTGCGGTAAATTGACAAAAAAGATCATTCTGAATACCACCGCCGCCCATGTGGATGACTTCTATTGACTTACCAGTTAACACTTCCAGCTTCTCTAACACCCATCTGTACTTGAATGAAAGACTCTCCAAAATACAGCGGAGGAAACTCCCTTCCGTTTCAGGCGGCTGTTGACCACTCTTTATACAGAAATCTCGGATTTGTTTTAGCATATTTTCCGGATTGAAGAAAGAAGGATCATCTGGATCTATGGAATGTGCAAATGGCTTTGTATTTCGAATCAACGTTTCTTCTTCTTCGTAAGTAAAAAGCTTGCCTTCTTTTGCCCAAGTCCCCCTACATTCTTGCATGAGCCATAACCCCATAATATTTTTAAGTAGCCGAAACTCTCCATCTGCCGTTCCTTCATTTGTAAAACCCCATTCCAAAGCCTGTTCATTAATGACTGGATCCTTCACTTGAACTCCCATTAAGATCCATGTACCACAACTCATAAAAGCTGAATATTCTGACTTTATAGGCAATGCGGCAAGAGCACAGGCTGTATCATGTCCTGCACCAGCAATAACTTTAACAGGCTTCATGCCAAATTCATTATGAATAGAAGAAAGTGTCGGACCGAGAGTTGTTCCTGGCATCACAATATTTCCCATGATTTCTTTAGGTAGCTTTAACTTAGTCATAAGGGCGGTATCCCAATTATGCTCATGAATGTGAAATAATGATGTCGTTGTACTAATCGTATATTCATTCGCCTTTTCGCCGGAAAATAAATAACTCAATAAGTTTGGTGTTAATAATAGAGTTTTTGCCTTTTCTATCAAATCTGGGTTATTCTTTTTTATCGTATAAAGCTGGCAGATCGTATTAATTGTTGCTGGCGTGACTCCCGTTCGAGAGAACAAAACATCCCTCGGAATGACTTCCGTGATTTCTTTTAAACTATCATTTGTATGCGGATCTCTATAAGAATAAGGATTGCTAAGCAATTCTCCTGTTGCAGAAAGAAGTCCGAAATCAACGCCCCACGTATCGATAGATAAACTTTCGATCGACTTATGACCGTTTTGAATACTTTTCCCTATTCCATTCTTCATTTCTTGGAAGATCCTTAAAATATCCCAATAGTAATGACCAGTTGCGGAAATAGGGCGATTGGAGAACCGGTGAACTTCTTCAAGATAAAGGCGTTTCCCATCAAATCCACTTACCATTAAACGCCCATTAGATGCACCTAAATCAAAAGCCCAAACTTTTTCCATTCCTTCACACCCCTCGGAAACACTTCAATTACTCCGCATCTTTTAATAGTTGTAATCTATATTTCTCAGAAGATAGATTTCTTAATTCGTGACATTCTTCCTCTGTCAAAATTCTTGGCACGCCCACCGTCGATGCAATCGTATATACTTTGGCCGCTTCTTCTAGAATTTGCATTAGAAAATATGCTTCTTTCATTGTTTTACCAACCGTAAGTACTCCATGATTCCTCATTACGACTACATCATTTTCTTCAATCACATTTGATACAGCGTTAGCCAATACTTCTGTAGTCGGAATCATATATTCAAGATAAGATACGCTTTTGATCATTGCTGGAAAATCTGGGAATAGACTCGGAATGGTATGACCAGTACATGATACACCTACCGAATAACTTGGATGAGCATGTAAAACAGCTGTTATATCAGGACGTTTACGAAAACATTCCAGATGCATTAATATTTCAGAAGATGGTTTTAAATCATCCAATATCTCACCAGTTTCAATATTGACACGTACCCACTCGTGGTCTTCTATCTCTTGCAAATCAAAACCGCTAGGAGAGATATACATCATATTTCCGTCTCTCATACTTAAATTTCCACCTGCTCCTACTACAAGACCCGTTTGGACAATCTTATTTGCATATAATTTCAAATCATTTATTACACTCAGCAATAGTATGCACCTCAGTTTCTCTCTTATTTGCACCGCTAGTTTCGTTTTAGATTTTATTGATATAGGACTTCCTTAATCTTTGGATCATCAATGTTCTTTTTATCGTACCAATAGAAACCAGTGTCAATTGTTTTGGATACTTGTTTCCCATCTAGGTTCTCAACAGCTGCTTTAACAGTTTCATAACCAATTCCAATTGGATTTTGCGTAATCGCACCTGCCATTACTCCGCTCTTAATCGCATCAATTTGTAGTTTTCCAGAGTCAAAGCCAACTACTAATACACTCTTTTTGTTCAATTCTTTAACAGCATTTACTACCCCTATCGCAGAACCTTCATTTGTACCGAAAATACCTTTTACATTTGGGTGCGCTTGCATAATTGCCTTAGCAGCGTCAGTCGATTTTAATTGATCGCCACTACCATATTGAATATCGACAAGTTTAATGTTCGGATACTTTGATTTGAGTGTATTTACAAAGCCATCTCGACGTTCAACACCTGTTTTACTTGTCTGGTCGTGAGCAACTACTGCTACTTCTCCTTTTTCACCAATTAATCCAGCCATTTTCTCAGCTGCAAGAGCTGCCGCCGCTTTATTATCTGTTGCTGCTGTTGCTACAGGTATATCTCCCTCAACACCTGAGTCAAATGCGACAACAGGGATTTTTTTGTTTTTTGCTTGTTCTAATAAAGGAAGAGCTGCCTTAGAGTCTAATGCCGCAAACCCAATCGCATCTGGTTTTTTATCAAGTGTGCTACGGAGCATTTCAACTTGTTTATCCACCTGCGCTTCCGTTTCAGGACCTACAAATGTAATATTCACCTTATACTCATCTGCTGCTTGCTCAGCCCCTTTTTTAACTGCCTGCCAAAACTGATGCTGGAAACCTTTTGAAATAATCGCAACATAGCGCTTGCCGTCATCTTTTGCAGGAGCATCACTATCCTTACTTCCCGTGCTTGCATTATTTGAAGAACACGCTCCCATAAACATTGAGATTGCGAGAATTGATGATAAAACGATGCCCTTTTTTGCTTTTTTCATCCAAAACTCCTCCTATATATTGTTTTATTTTAAAAACAGTATCGCAGTTAATTCTTTGCTTTTTTGTTTCGTAACACATCTGCGTAAACTGCCAATAAGATAACCGCTCCAACAACTACTGTTTGCCACTCTTGCGGTACAGAAAGGATTTGAAGACCATTTGTTAACACACTCATAATTAATGCACCGATAACAGTACCAAGAATTGTTCCTTTACCACCACTTAAAGAAGTTCCTCCGATAACGACTGCTGCGATTGCTTCCAATTCATATCCCGCTCCTAAAGCTGGCTGGGCAGAATTTAGACGAGATGCCATTATGATCCCTGCAACACCAGTAAAAACACCTGCAAGCATGTAGATAATGATTTTCCACTTATCAACATTCACTCCTGAAAGCCTAGTTGCTTCTTCATTGCTTCCTAGTGCAAATGTATACCTTCCGATAATCGTTTTATTTAAAATTAAGCTTGCGAAAATAGCCATTCCAAAAAAGATGAAAACAGCATTCGGAATTGCAAAGCCAGGGATAATAGAACCCATCGCAATTTTGTTAAAGCTTGGTATAGAAGTGAAATAAATTGGAGTGGCTTTCGAAATAACAAGTGCCAATCCTTTCGCAATCATCATCATCGCTAACGTTGCAATAAATGGAGGAATCTTCAATTTTGCAATTGCAGCTCCAGAAATTAAACCTACTACGGCACCTATTAAAATACCTCCGAGTACAGCTACCCAAACTGGTAAACCTAAGTTGACAGCAAACACGCCTGTCATAACCGAAGACAAGGTTAGTACGGTTCCACAGGATAAATCAATTCCACTTGTAACGATAATCATCGTTGCCCCTAAAGCAAGGATGCCTGTAACAGCTGTTGATAAAAAGATGCCTATAATATTATCAAATTGCAAAAAGTTAGCTGAAGCAATTGAAAAAATGACAACAAGTACAATTAAACTTGCAAATGCTAGAAGCTGCTGAAGAGCATTTGTATTCATCCCTTTACTCATCTTCCCTTCAACTGGAAGTTCGACTACCTTTTGTATTTCCATTCTTGTTCACTCCTTTATCATCCGTTAGTATCCATTACATAATACGTTTTGTTGCAAGAGTCATAATCGCTTCTTGCGATGCTTTTTCATCATTTTTCAATTCTCCTGTTATTTTGCCTTCACACATGACAATGACACGGTGACTGATTCTTAAAATTTCAGGAAGTTCCGAAGAAATCAGAATAATAGATTTTCCTTGCTGTGCTAAATCATGTAGTAACTTATAAATTTCGTCTTTTGCCCCAATATCAATCCCGCGAGTAGGCTCATCAAAGATTAAGATATCTGAATCTCTAGTCAACCACTTTCCTATAACAACTTTTTGCTGATTCCCTCCTGAAAGATTTTTCACTAATTGATTACCTGATGGTGTTTTTATTTTTAACCTCTTAATTAATTCCTCAGATTGTTGATCCACTTTCGATACATGCATCCAGCCGAAAGGTTTCACATAATCTTTCATCGATGCCATTGCAATATTTGTTTTTACATCCATCCCAACTAAAAGGCCAAACTGTTTTCGATCCTCAGATAAATATCCAATCCCATGTTGCACTGCATCAGAAGGATTTTTAATATTCTGTCTTTTTCCTTTAATAAAAATCTCCCCTGAATCTAGTGGGTCTGCCCCAAATATAGCACGGGCTACTTCTGTTCTTCCAGCTCCCATCAATCCAGCAAAGCCAACGATTTCCCCTTTATACAGTTCAAAACTTACATCCTTTATCGTTTTCCCTCTCTTTAAATTTTTTACTTCAAACACCTTTTCTCTCGATCTCTCTTTCATTTCTGGTTTTTGATTGTTATCAATTTTCCGTCCAACCATCATCGAGATAATTTGTTCAATCGTTGCATCCTTTGTATGCATCGTTCCTACATATGTACCGTCTCGCATAATCGATACACGGTCCGTAATTTTCTTTAGCTCTTCCATACGGTGAGAAATATAAACAATTCCTACACCGTCCTCCCGTAATTTCCGAATCATCACAAATAATGCATCGATTTCAGTATCCGTTAAAGCTGCTGTTGGCTCATCCATAATCAATACTTTTGAATCAAAAGAAAGAGCTTTAGAGATTTCTACCATTTGTTGTTTCGCAACTGTTAAATTGCCTACCAATTCTCTTGGGTCTAGATGAATGTTTAACCTTTCAAATAGTTTTTTTGCTCTGTTATTTAGTTCTTTTTCATCCAAAAAAAGATTAAATAGCCCTTTAGGTTCTCTTCCAATAAAAATATTTTGGGCAACTGTTAAATGCGGAGCTAAATTAAGTTCCTGATGGATTATACTGATTCCAAGTCTTTGTGCTGCTTTTGTATCGGGAACCTCGATTTCTCTTCCTTCGTATGCAATCGTTCCAGTATCCCTTTGATAAATCCCTGTTAAAATTTTCATTAATGTAGATTTTCCGGCTCCATTCTCTCCCAAAAGTGCGTGAACTTCGCCTTTTTTCAATTCAAACCGCACATTAGAAAGCGCTTGCACTCCAGGGAACGCTTTACTAATTCCATCCATTTTCAGTAGCAATTCACTCATCCTATCACCTACTACCCTATCAATTTTTTATTCAAATACTATATTAGTTTCATAATGCGTTAATCCGTAACCACGCCCTTTTTTAAAATCATATTGGCATAGAGAGCACTTTCACTCGTTGCAACAATTGCATACGCCTTCTTTGCCCTCTCATAAAATGCAAAGCGGTCAATCATCTCAAACCCATCAAAATGAGTATCATATTTTTTAATTGTCGCATCATACGTTTCCCAAATGGAGGGGGATACATGATCCCCCTTTACAACCTTCATTAACGAAACAGAATGATTACTATACGTATCGAGTGGAAAGAATTGCAAAATTGCCTGTAATACTTCAAGAACCCCATGACCTTCACATCGAATGAGCTTCGTCCCGCAAGAGGCAGCGGGGAAATTGCCATCCGCTAAAACAATCTCATCCCCATGCCCCATTTCTAAAAGAACTTTCATTAAATCTGGACTAATTATTTTCGGTATTCCTTTTAGCATTTCTATCTCCCTTCCGATTTTTAACTTAACGAAAATACGTTTCAACTACTTACACTTTGTGCATCTATTAATAACTTTGGTGTAAATATTTCATGAAAGGGACCTTCTTCATTATTTAAACGTTTCAATAATATATCACCTACCCTTTCTCCCATTTCATATGGTTTGTGAGCGACTGATATAATCCCAGGCGCTCGTAATAATTGTGCTGCTTCCACATCACCAAAAGAAGCAATCACAATGTCCTCTGGTACAGAGTAACCCCTCCTCGTTAATTCAAGAAGAACACCAAATGCCATTTCATTGTTCAAAGATAGAATAGCTGACGGTTTCTCAGTGAAATTCAGAAAATAATCAACCGCTTTCATACCACCTTCTCTTGTGAAAGTGCTATTAAACGTATAGTTTTCATCTTCTTGAATCCCAAACTCTTCTAAAGCTTTCTGAAATCCTTCATAGCGCTCTTTACCTGTACTAACGTTTAACAATCCATTTACAAGACCAATCGATCGATGCCCCTGTTGTAAAAGATAGCTCGTTAATTTATAAGCACTTTCAAAATTACTTTCTACAACCGAATCTAATTTTGAATCTCCAATCTCAACAGTCCGATCAACTAAAACGATTGGTACACCAGCTTGATGAATACTTCTTACTCTTTCTTCACAACCTCCAGCAGTAGCCAATACAATCGCATCCACCCGCTGTTCCACTAATAGTTGCAATAATTTATCCTCTTTTTTAGGATTTTCATGACTGCTACAGAAAATAAGGTTATAGCCCTTTTGCTGCACAATATCTTCAATCGCCTTTGAAATTGTCATGTAATAATGATTTGTGATATCCGGAATCACAACACCAATCGTGTATGTTTTATCTTGCTTTAAACTTCTAGCAATCGCATTTGGTTGATAATTCAATTTTTTCACAGCTAAATGAACACGATCTTTAATGTCGTCACTTACAAATCCACTTTCGTTTAACACTCGAGATACTGTAGCTGTAGACACATTCGCTTCCATTGCAACATCTTTAATTGTAGACTTTGCCATTTCATCACTCTTTCTTAGTTTTCAAGAAATCGTTTACTTCAGTTTTGTTTAAACCCTTATTTCATCCATGTAAACGATTACTTAGTAGTTTACATGGATAATAATAATTTAATTTTCAGAATATTTCAAGGCTTTTTATAAACATTTTTTTCACAAAAATACACCTATTCATCAGATAACCTGAAAAACGTGAATGGACTCGTTTTTTCGTGATTAGATAGGCGTTTATTACACATTCCGCTAACGCAATATTGTTCTATTTTGAAGTTTCATAGCACATAAAAAAAGAGCCTACTCGATTGAGTTGGCTCTTTCCTTTATTTACTACTCCCCTATTTCAGAAAATCGTTTTATACGTTCACCAATTTCATCGCGAACACGTTGAAATTCAGACCATTCTTTTCCTGCTGGATCATCAAATCCCCAATGAACACGATTCACATCCGGCGGAGTAGATGGGCATACAGCATCCGCATGACTACAAAGCGTAACGACTAAATCAGCACGATTTAAAATATTTGCATCAATTATATCTGATGTTTGATTTGTTATGTCAATATTTACTTCGTTCATTGCTTTAATTGCGTTTGGATTTACTCCATGTGCTTCGATTCCTGCAGAATATACATTCCACTTATCTCCTAAATATTGTTTGCCCCATGCTTCTGCCATTTGGCTTCGGCATGAATTTCCTGTACATAAAAAGTAGATTGTCTTTTTGTTCTCCATGTTGTTTTTCCACCTTTATTTTTAAATTTAGACTGATTGATCATTAAAATATTTACGTTTAAACCAAAAAGCAACGTTTACAAGTGCAATCATGACAGGTACTTCAACTAAAGGACCGATAACAGCTGCAAATGCTGCGCCCGAATGAATACCAAATACACCAACTGCTACAGCAATCGCTAACTCGAAATTATTGCTACCTGCTGTAAATGCTAACGTTGTTGTTACCGGATAGTTTGCACCAATTTTTCTTCCCATAAAGAAAGAAACAAAAAACATGACAATAAAATAGATTAATAACGGAATCGCTATTCTTACTACATCTAGTGGCACGCTAACAATCATCTCTCCTTTTAAAGAGAACATAACGATGATCGTAAATAGTAATGCAATTAATGTAAGTGGACTAATCTTAGGTATAAACACCTTTTCATACCACTGTCTTCCTTTTAACTTAACGAGTACAAAGCGCGTCAACATACCTGCTATAAAAGGAATTCCTAAGTAGATACATACTGATTTTGCTACTTCTATCATTGTAATATCGACAATAGCACCTTCAATTCCTAACCATTCTGGAATTACCGTTACAAACACGTATGCATAAATGGAGAAGAATAACATTTGAAATACCGAATTAAAAGCCACTAAACCTGCCGCATACTCTTTATCCCCATCAGCAAGATCGTTCCAAACAATGACCATTGCAATGCAACGTGCTAATCCAATCATAATGAGACCAACCATGTACTCTGGCTTATCTGGAAGAAAAATAATTGCTAAAACAAACATAAGTACAGGTCCAATAATCCAGTTTTGTACTAAAGATAGAACTAACACTTTTACATCTTTAAATACACGGCCCATTTCCTCATAGCGAACTTTCGCTAATGGTGGATACATCATTACAATTAAACCAACAGCAAGCGGGATAGACGTTGTTCCCACTTGTAATGTATTCAGTCCGTCTACTACACTAGGGGACACAAACCCTAAACCAATCCCAACAGCCATCGCTAGAAAGATCCATAGTGTTAAATATCGGTCTAGAAAAGATAAACGTTTCATTTTATTTTCCATCTCCTATTAACAACAAGAATTTTTTTCTACTACGTTAGAAGTCGTGCAACAAGATGGATCTTCTATTTTGTGAACATCACTATGTGCTTTCGTATAAAAGAACTCCCACTCATTCCCATCAGGGTCTGTTACCCAAAACTTATCTTGAACCGCATAGCAACAAGTCGTATCCATCTCATCACGCGCGAAGAAACCTTCTTTTTCTAATCGTTCTTTATGCAATGTAATTTCTTCAGCTGTATCCACTTGGAAACCAAAATGATTTACCTGATTTCCCTTCACTTCATCTCGCACGTTCAGCGTGAAATTAAGTCCTGGCGTCTCTAATAAAAGTTTTGCATAATCTGTTTTCACTTTAACTGGTGATACACCAAATACCTTTTCATAAAATTCAATAGACTTCTCTAAATTCGTAACGTTTATACCAACGTGAACATATCTCATACCTTATTCCTCCTCTTTATAAATCATTAATCAAGTTTTTTTGATTAATAGCTCAAAATTTTAACAGCAACTACCTTTGCCTGTTTTTCTAAAGATACAGCACAATTCTTCTGATAATAAATTATTCACTTCCGCATCATTTAAATCATAATAACTCCACGTACCTTTTGTTTCTTTTACAATTAAACCTGCATCTAATAAAATCTTTAAATGATAGGACAACTTAGATTGTGTCATTTCAAAAATCTCTGTTAAATCACATACACACGTCTGGCCTCGCTGACAAAGTTCATACATGATTTCTAGACGTTTCTGATCCGCCAACGCTTTAAACTTTTTCTCATAGAGCTGAAAATCTTGTACCACTGTGGTTCACTTCCCTTCATCAACTTTTTTTGATGTTTATAGTATATACACTGTTTAGTTCTTTATGCAACTAATTAATCAAGTTTTTTTGATTAATCAAAAAAACTTCCTCGCATCATCACTTTGCTACAACTAAAAAAGACCATAGCCTTTTCAAAAATGAAAAACTATGGTTCTTTTTACAACTTAATAGTTACAACATTTCCGAGAAATGGAGTCTCTATAACTATTTTTAATTTTAATTTGATCATTATAGAGTAGTGCCCCGTCACCCTCAATCTAAGAAAAACAAATACCCCAAAATGAGAAAAATCGATATAACTCTTGTTTTTGGTGCATATTCATAAAAAGCACGTTACCCTTTCTCATTAACATAAGAGAATAGTAACGTGCTTTTTATTTCAAAAATAGTCTAAATCCTTAAGTTGATGGTTGTGGGGCGGGACCCTAATAAGAACGGTATCTAAGGTTGTATGAGTGGTGTTAGTTCCATTCCAAAGGCCTCAGCAGACGATTAACTCAAGTACCGGTTTCGGATAACCCCCATGTGATGAAGCTCGTGTCCTGCAATGCTGTACGCGAGGGCGCGCGCCGTAATGCTTAGGTTGTTGGCTGTGCCCTTGCGGATCCACGCCTCCGCTGGTAGCCCGCGCAGCAATGTAATCGTTGATTGCCGTACGGCCCGGTAGTCTTCGGCCAATTGCGCGGTTGTCCAGCTTCCGAAAGGAGGTATGAATAATTCCTGATCGAAACCGGTCAAAGGCGTCTGGTCCCCTCTTGCGAACCGGAGCAGGCGGTAGGTCATGACGCGTTCCGCGTCTGTAATGTGGCCCACAACTTCTTTCAGTGTCCATTTTCCTTCCGCATACCGATATGCGGCCTGGCTTTCGGTCAACGATGCCAGGAGTTCGGTCATTTGCTTTTCCTGAGCGAGCAGAATGTCGATGATGTTACCGTCTGGCACCAAACGGATATATTCGCCGGAGCTCCCAGCGTATTCTTCTTCTGACGGTCTTTGATTCATGCGTAGTCACCTCTTTATGTATATATAGAAAATTATAGCACTCGTCTATGTCTAATTAATTCGCGAAATGATAGAACTTCCCTTCTAATAATTGAGGATAAGCAACTATTTAGTCGGTCGCCACACTATCCTGATTCGTTAGCACAATAAGCAATGCTAATCAATGATGCATAAAAATTATCTGTTATACAATATTTCGAAGTTATTAATATATATTGAGTTATTCCGAAACATACATAAATACATTTTGTCGAAATTATTAAAAAAGGAGAATTTCTCTAACTGAAGAATTAATAATTGTGTTACCAATATGTAAAAATCTCAATTTAAAACTAAAGGAGAACAAAATGGGACAAATAATTGTATCGATGTACCTCTCACTAGATGGTGTCATGGAGGAACCAGCTTGGACTGCTCCATATTTCAATGAAGAAGTAGCAAAGTTTCAATCTAATTTACTGTTTGAAAGTGAAGCTCTTCTACTAGGGCGAGTAACCTATCAAGGTTTTGCAGCTGCCTGGCCTTCTATGACTGATGAAGAAGGTTTTGCTGATAAGATGAACAGCATGCCTAAATTTGTCGCTTCAACAACTTTGGAAAAAACCGAATGGAATGCAAATCTTATCAAGGGTAATATTGTAGAAGAAATATCGAAACTGAAGGAACAGCCCGGTCAGAACCTTTTAATCTATGGCAGCAGTGAGCTTACACAAACATTAATGCAACATGACCTCATTGATGAATATCACTTTATAGTCAATCCCGTTATTGTAGGGAGCGGAAAGCGTCTCTTTAAAGACCAGAACGATACAAAAGCATTAAAACTTATAGAAACAAGAACGACCAGTTCAGGTGTCGTTATTCTTTCCTATCAGCCGGAGAAAAAAGAATAATTATTGATAAATGAAATAAACAAAAAAACTCATCAGAATAAATCCTGTTGAGTTTTTTCATAAGATAATACATATATTAATTTATCCCGCACTCTCATCTGCTAGTATTACTATTTTTTATTACTAATGTTGCCGTTTCACTCGGATGGCTAAGAGGAAAATGATGACCATATGGAACAAAATCAACCTTACCAAGATGCGATGGAGCAGAATAGGCTCTGTCATAATCCCCCCAAATAATGTGAAGATTATACTTTGTTACTTCATTGAAATCACCTTGATCGTTTTTCAGTAGTAAACTGTTAAGCTGAACCGTAGTATTTAAAATTCTAAGAGAAGTAAAACTTTTACTTATTTTTTCAATATAATGTTCAGGGATGCTCTCCGTACTTTCAAACAAACCATTACTTAATAAATAACTCCTTATCAAATTAGTAGTTGCTAATTTTAATGTCCATTTGTTCATAAATTGAGGAACATTTAGCAATTTAGCATTTTTTTTAGCAACAGGTGGCTGAAGTAAAGTGATTGCATACTTCTTATCTATGTACTCTTGTACCAATGCTTCCAGAAGAAGAAACGCACCGAATGAATGTCCAATTAGATGTGCACCATTCGTAGCTTTCTCCAATAACTTTTTCACTACATTCAAATAGATATCTAGAAGATTTTTCTCTCGTTTAAAAGGAGAACGTCCCAAACCTGGAAGATCCAAAATCCATACAGGTTGACCAGTTTTTTCATGAAGCACTTGTGCTAAAGGAAATAAATCCTCTCCATCACTCAATAAACCATGTAATAAAATAAACGGTTTACCCTCTCCTTGTAATTGGTAAAGGGTAGTGTTATCGCATAATGTTCGTTTAAATAAATGATTATGCCGGCCATTTTGATACATCATTCGATAATCCAGATCAGCTACTATGGCAGGGAAAAATTTCATTACACTCGTCTTCTTAAACCAATCTCCTCCCATAATTTTTTTCGCTGAAACATTTGAAAATTTTTGTTTTGTAATAAAATTCAGTCCATCAGAAGGAATTTTTGTTATTTTACTTCCTCCACTATTCATAATTGCTTTCATAAATGGCATTGGAACAGAGATTTTTGGTGCCCTCATATTCATACTTTCCGACATAATACTTAATAATTCAGCAATGTTTTGATCGTGCTGTTTGTCTTCAACAAGTGTATATGTTTGAATAGTCGGTTGCTCCAATCTGAAAACCTGCACAATAAACTTCGCAAGCTCATCGTTTGAAATAAGTGGTAACCTATATCCCTTACCTCCAGGAATCACTGGCATGAGCCCTCTTCGCATACTCATCACAAGCAAACCTAATCCTGCTATCTGCTCTGTACTCCCTGTTTTACTACTACCGACTACAGTTGGCGGATTAATTACAGAAAGCGGATAACCTACTGCTGATGCCTGCTGACGGATATAAAGATCTGCTAAAAATTTTGTTCTCTCATATGGATTTTTTATTTTCAAATAATTGTTTCCTTCTTGAAACACATCAATTGCAATCTTGCTATTTTTATCATCAAAGGGACTCATATAACCTACAACATGAATAAATTGTTGCAAGCCCTTCAATTGATGAATACTTTTAGCTAATTCACTAATATGTTTGGCGCCATTTAAAAATACGGAAGCTGCCTCTTTACTTGTCGCTTGAATATCCATGGGGCCTCCTGCGTGAATAATCACATCCGTTTTCAATACCCTCTCCTTATCTTCAGCACTTAGACCTAAATCTATTTTCGTCAAATCACCTTCAATAAAGTGCATAACTTCCTTTTTTAAGATGCCTCTTTCTTGAAAAATGCGTATTGCTTTACTTTTCGACCTCACTAAAAGAAGAATTTTAACATCCTCTTTGGCTAATTCTTTCACTAATTGCTTTCCAATAAAGCCTGTTCCACCAGTTAAAAATACTGTTCTCATATAAGATCCCCTTTTTAGTACTATTTAGTACTAATTTGATGTAAAAAAAATGCTTCTTTTATCGAAGCAATTTTAAAAAATGATCTGCTGTTTTCGTGATTACAGTTGCATCCTTCAATGTTTCTGAAATAAATAACGCTCCTTCAAGATTTGTAATAAAAAGTGATGCAACCTCATCAATATGAATCGTATTTCTGAATTCCCCATTCTCTACCCCTTGTTTAAGTAATAGAGAAACTTTCTTTTGTAATCCTGTAAAAAAAAGACCTATCTTTTCTTTTATTTGCGTGGCCTGTGTAGGACTTTGAATATAAAGAGTAATAAATGGACAGCTTCCCTTATACTCTCTCGATTGAACTCCTTGTGATAATTGCTTTAAAAACAGTTGGATACGATCTTCAACTAAAAATTGGTTCTGAGAAAGTACGTCATCAATTGCAGATTGATACATTTCAATCCAATAATCAACGACCGCTTCTAATAATACTTCCTTATTAGAAAAGTGATAATACACATTAGACTTTGAAACTTTGCTTACACGTACTAATTCATCCATACTTGTATAAGCAAACCCTTTTTCTAAAAATAATGTTGCAGCTACTTCAATCACACGTTTTTGATTCATTAATTTTACCTTTGTCATAATTAGAACTATATAGTACTAATTTAAATATTGCAAGTATTTATGTTAATTTTTAAAAAAGTTTGATTACAAAAGTTCCACTAACATTGATTTTACTGCAAAAGAATCTTATTTTGAATAAAGTTGAACTGCCCCCCGAAATTGTTCATTCACTATCGTCTAATAGAGGTCACCATACATACCCATAAACTTAAGAAAAAGAAATGCCCCCTTATTCAAGTTACCTAGCAAAAAAATCACGTTTTAATAGACTTCTTTATCATCCCTAACTTTCTATAAATTACCGGATATGAAACGAGGATCGTCTCATATCTAGTAATTTACTTGATTAGCTTGATGGATATGTATTAGTGCCCCTATAAACAAAACCCACCAGAAACATCTAAAATCTGCCCCGTTACCCAGCGGCTATCAGAAGAAGCAAGGAATGCGACTGCATCTGCAATATCTTCAACTTGCCCTATTCGACCAAACACAGATGAATTCGTAGCAAAATTTCGTATTTCTGGATTATCTAGCAATTTCGCATTTATATCTGTCTTCGTATATCCAGGCATAATTGTATTCACTGTTATACCTCTTTCTCCAAGATGTTTAGCTAGAGGAAGTGTCATCGTATTTAATGCACCTTTACTTAAGCCGTATGCAATGGACCCTGTAAAACCAAGTCTTACTTCAGCTGATGAAATGTTAATAATGCGCCCTTCTGCTCGTAGTAACGGTAATGTTTGCTGAATTAAAAAGAATGGCGCCTTAATATTTACGGCCATAATTTCATCAAAAACTTCTTCTGTCGTATTTTCAATCGTCCCTTGTGTACCTATCCCTGCATTGTTTACTAAAATATCAATCTCTAATGTACCAACTCTTATTTGTAATTCATTCTTTAATTGTTCTACTAGCTTTTTGACACCATCAATTGATTTGAGATCTGCTTCAATTAAGAACGCCTTTCCTCCATTAGATTCAATCTCACAAATTGTTTCATCTGCAGCTGACTTATTTCGGCCGTAGTGAATCGCAACTAATGCACCGTCGTTTGCCAATCTCATCGCAATCGCGTGACCAATTCCTCGACTCGCTCCTGTTACTAACGCTACTTTCCCATCAAGATTCTTCATTTTTTCCATCCTTCCTAAATTTACGTTTGATAAAAACCTACACTTATATTTTTATGTAAAAACCAATTATTTTAAATATAGATTTATAGGTAATTTAGTTCGTTCACTTATGATATTATAGTTATAGTTTGTGATTCACTTAAAAAAATAAAATAAGGAGGCTACACAATGCAAAATGCAGTAAAACTAGATGAAATCGACCATAAAATAATGAACTTGTTGTATGAAAATGCGAGAATTTCTGTTTCAGAAATAGGAAGAATTATATCCATGACGCAGCCTGCTGTAAAGGAGCGTATGAATAAACTTGAAGATCAAGGCGTTATAGCGGCTTACCGAACGAAATTTGAGCCTTCTAAAATTAATAAAAACATTCAAGCATTCATCATGTTTAAAACGAGCCAATGCTCTGATTTTATCCAATATTGTAATGCCGCTCCTGAAGTAACAGATTTATATCGAATTAGCGGGGAATTTAATTATATGATGAAGGTCATGAGCGATTCGATGGATTCTCTCGCTGCATTTTTAGACTCTTTAATGCAATTCGGCTTATCGTCTCCTTTAATTGTTTTAAAGAGTGAGTTTGAGGAGAAATTGTCGTTCTAATAAAGTGATAGGCACCAGCTTTCCAAAAAAGAAAAAGGAGTGGATCATCCACTCCTTTCAATCACCTATCCCTGATTTCTCTGCGCCTCTCTAAACTCCTCCTTCACCTTCTCTAACAACCCTTCTTCCGTAATTAATCGATACGCCGTATTTGCTAATGCTTTTGCGGATGTAATTAATGCTTTATCCCCTAATTCTGAACGTGCCGCTTCTCTAAATTCATTCGTATGTGCAATTAAATCATCTGGGCCGATTTTAATGTACGGGTGGATTGTCGGTACAACTTGGCTAACGTTTCCTGCATCGGTTGAACCAATACCAAATCTTTCTTTACGATTTACGTCTTCCCCGAGTAATTCTAGTTCTTCCGCTACGATGTCGTTATATGTTTTTGTTACGAGTAGTTCATCGATTTCATTTTGGAATTGATGGATTTTTACTTTTGTACCTGTTGCTAGTGCTGCCCCTTGTGCGATATTTTTTACTTTTTCTGTTACTTCCGCACATCTTTTTCGCGTTGCTGCACGAATGAAGAACCTTGCTGCAGCGTAGTCAGGAATAATGTTAGGTGCTTTTCCTCCTTCTGTAATCACGCCATGAATTCTCACATCTGACGGAAGTTGTTGTCGAAGTGCGTTAATACTGTTGTACAGCTGAATCACCGCATCTAATGCGTTAATTCCTTCTTCAGGTGAAGCTGCAGCATGAGCTGTTTTTCCGTAAAAATGAAAATCAAGTGGATCGACTGCTAGTGAAGGACTCGTTGTTGCTGTCTTTCCACTCGGATGAATCATAAGCGCTGCATCAATATTTTTAAATAAGCCTGCCTTTACATAACTCGATTTTGCGCTACCGTTCGGTCCTCCTTCTTCAGCTGGTGTTCCGAACACGACAACCTCCCCGCCAATTTCTTCAAGCGTTTCTGATAATGCGATCGCTGCCGCAACGCTAATGGTGCCGATTAAATTGTGACCACACGCATGACCAAGTCCTGGTAAAGCGTCGTACTCCGCTAAAAATGCGATTGCTGGTCCTTGTTTTCCAGAGCTTTTTCGCGCAATAAATCCCGTTTCATGTCCAGCTATATTGTGCTGCAACTGAAATCCTGCACTACCTAGTAATAAACTTAACGTTCTAGATGCATAAAACTCTTGGTTACCGATCTCCGGATTCGCATGAATATCATGACTTGTTTCTATGTACTTTTCCTTATTTCTTTCGATACTCTCTTCAATTGTTTTTCTTTGTGACGCTACTCCTGTCGCTCCCATTTTTCTTCCTCCTTTTATTTTCACGTAAAAAAGCCTCTTTCTAAAAGATAGAAAGAGGCTTCTGTATATACAGTCAAAATGAGCTTCTTTCTTATCTTTCAAGTTACCTTGCTGGAATTGGCACAGTATTCATAACGAATCCGCTGCCGAGGTATCATAGGGCCAGTCCCTCCACCTCTCGTGATAAGAATTTTCATAAAATTATATTAAATTACATTCATTCTAAGTTCATTTCAAATAAAAGTCAAGGAATTCCTATCCGAATTTACCGAATATCTAAAAATCCTTTTAATACACCAATTGTCTCAGGTGCTTGCAGTCTTGCACATACGTACGGAAATTCCGTACTCCCTTCAAATATCATTTGAGATGTGAGCGGTGCGCCTGCCCAGAAGATTTCATCATCAATTACGATAAACGGGAAAGCTTTATTTTGTCTTTGTAACTTTACATTTTTCAGTGGAACTGGTCCGTCACTATACACTGTTATCTGTGCATTTGTACGCATTAACGCTTGCCATACTCGCTTATCCACTTGTTTTGTACTTGGAAGCGAAATAATAATTTTTCGTTTTGCTGCTAAAATATCTTTTAATAGCCCTTTCGTTTCCTCAAGATTCATTTCCATAAACCAGCGTAATCGTTTCGATATTTTTCGTTCCCACAATTGTCTTGATGTCGTGCGATCATACACATCTCCGTGACGTTCTATATGAGCTGTTAATTGTGACAACGCTTGTTTTCTCGAAAGATTTTTACGCATATAATGGCAATCTGATAATTGAATGAACTTCCGATACGATAAACTTAACTAAATCTATACAATTCAATCAAATTTACACAAGTTAGTGCTTCATCGTGTTCTCGCAACCCCAAAGGGACGAGGGGTATAACACTCCACACGAGGCAGTATCGTTACCTCCTATTATCAAGCATTTAATTTTACCCATCTTGATAAATTTATCGACGCATTTACATCCCGATCGTGATGGCTATTGCATGAAGCACAACGCCATTCACGAATCTTTAAACTCCACTGTCCTTCTGGTTGAACCGAATGGTCGTATTTTACGCCGCAACATGAGCAAATCTTGCTTGAGGCGAACCATTTATCAGCTTTTACATACGCAATGCCATACTTCTCGCACTTGTATGATAAACATTGAAAGAAGAAGTATAATTTTTGAAATGAAAATGCTTTCGATAGTTTTTTGTTTTTTAACAGGTTTGAGATAGATAAGTCTTCGACAACAATCCTCATTGGTTTGGTTTTCACCAATTTAGCTGTTGCTTGATGGATATGGTTATTTCGGATATTCGTAATTTTCCTAGATAACCGCAGGTGCTCAGTTTTCGCTTTTTCATATCCGGCAGACTGAATTTTTACACCTTTTTTAAATCGCCTAGACATATCTCTTTGCGCTGACTTTTTCCTTTTCAAAAGTTTTTTAACCTTAGCATCTTTGTTTATATTTCGTTCTTTCATACCATTAGAAGCCACAAACAGCTCTTTTAAACCAGCATCCACACCAATCGACTCATTCGTTAGTTCTTGGGATTCAAAGTCTTCTTGGAATCCTACATTAATCCACCAGTGACGACCGTCAAATGTAACTCTTGGATTGGATGTTTTTTTGTTTCTTGGTAGTTGTTGGCTTGTTTTCACTTCTCCAATAGACTGAATATAAACTACTTTCTTTCCTATAATCAGTCTTTCATAATTAGCATAAAATCCTTGGATTACATCTTTTTTGGATTTATAAGAAGTGTGAGAACCATTTTTATACTTTTTGAACGAATTTTTTCTCGCCGTATCAAAATCTTTTGAAGCCTGTTTAGGAACTTGTGCATTAATGTCTTTTAACCACTCATATCTCTTTCGCTTCTTGATCTTTGTAAATCGTTTCTGTAAAGCTAACTGTGAAACAGATTTCCCAAATAGCTTATAATATCTATCACTCATTCTTTTACAATAGTTATAAGCGAATCTTGCAGCACCAGCATGGTTTCTAAGCACTTTTTCTTGTTCAGGTGTTGGAATCAGTCTGACTTTCTTCGCCAATATCATCAGAATGTAATTCCTTTAATGAAAGATTTGTTCTTCTGAATCGTAGCGTGTTCCACTAGTATTCTTCTAAGACTACTGGGATACAAACCTGTTAATTCCGATACTTGACTAACTCGTGAAAATTTCATTATTATTCTCACCTCATTGAACCTATCGTAGCACGTACGTTCGATGAATTCAATGAAGTTTGATAGATTCAATAAAATTTATCTTGTTCAACTAGGGCCGCAATTCCTTAGCCAGTTCTCTTATGAACTTCTCATGTTTTCACATGAGCGCAGACTATATGTTTATCTCTTTAGAGATAGAGGATTTTTCCACCACCATAAGCTTGTGGTGTACTCTCGTCAGTTATACGAGATAGTCGTTGAACGTTCATCTTATCCATTTTGACTTAGATGATTCGAGGCGGAAGACCCATTGTTCTAGTGTTTAGGATTTAACCTTGCACCATCTGATTGATTTTTTCTGCTTTCGCGACATTCACGCTCGCTATTTCTAGCCACGTTGTAGTTCAATCAGCTTTAGGGATTGCCCGCAGTTAACCCTCACTACTAGCCAATCACTTGACTAGCAGGGCTTACTGATATATTTAATTAACTTTCGTTATAATTGGTTAAATAAATCGTAACAGTTAGTTACCCTCTCGCTCTCGTCACTGCAACGTTGACGAGGCGATGGTTTTTATGGTCAAAGAATAATACGCCAGGTCGTTCTTGCGGATAACTATCTACTGTATCAAAAATCATCATATCTCTTTCAGATCCTTGGAACTTATGAACTGTCGCTGCTAAAACAGGTATGTTTTGATATTTCGTTCTCTGTAACATTTCTCTAATACACGTTGATAAAAAGCGAGACTGCGCTCTGTAAGGCGTCACAACACCAATGGATTGCACACCATCTAACAGTCCGATTAACATCATTTGCATTGCTACTAAACCAGACATAATGTTGAAACGAGATCCTGAAGCAGCGTCTTTTAACGAAAAAGCTCCCATTTGGCTCGTATCAAATAAAACATTTGCTTCATTTGCGAACGGCTGCAATTGCGCAAGTTCTTTACGTTCTGAAACAGACGGATGGTCGTATACTCTATTTTTATAAATAAATGAGTTTGTAAACTTAGATATATCCGCATGCATACGTCTTTGTTCCTGCAACATAAACAGGTTCGGATGTGCTTCTGATTTATTAACAGACTCAACAATCCCAGCATGGTAAAACATATCTTCGCCAAGCCATTTTCGAACGAGTTCATGGTTGGCCATCGCAATTGGAGGTAACTGTAAAAAGTCACCACAAACGACGATACGTTTTCCAAGTGAAGCAGCTAATGCAATTTGGGGAACGAACGCCATACTCACTTCATCTACGACAACTAAATCAAATGTACGCTCATAAATAAGTGAATCAATGGCACATTTCGATAAAGTTGCGCCGATTACTTTCGCATTTTCAATGTATTCTTTTTCTACTTCTTTAATTTTCGCTCTCTGTTTTCGAAGATCACTTTCAATCTCCTGCATACGCTTCTTATCAGCAGATGTCGCTTTATATGATAAAATCTTTTCACGAAGATCTTGTCGTGTCTCTTCTAAATAGAGTCTCTCCTCACCCCAAGACCCGTTCGTCGTTTCAACCAACTTCGACGCAAGTAACGTTTCATGATTTCGTATATGTTCGTGTTGACTATAACCGTAACGAACAATTTCACCAGGCGTCCATTTCTTTTTCTTTTCAATTTGCTTCGTTACTTCACTCATTAATACGTCTACTGCCGCATTACTATGAGCTAACACAAGTACTGATTTCCCTTTTTGATAATGAGCCGAAATAATACGTGATAAATTGTAAGACTTCCCTGTTCCAGGCGGTCCCCATACGTACGTTGTCGGATTATAAAACGAGCGATACGCCAATTCATTTTTCGGATTTTTCATCTTCTCAATATGCTTTGGACTGCTCGTCCCATCAACAAGACGCTTTATACGATTACGTTTTAGCTTATCTTTACGCGCTTCCTTCAACCTCTCTTGCAGTTGCTCTAAAAGCTGCCACGGTTCACTATATAAAACAGCTTCTCGTATTTCACCTTGTATATAATCATTTAATTTCAGTTCTATTTCTAATCCATGTACAGATAATACTTCCCCTGTCGCTTCCTCACCATCGAACTCAATTCGAATCGGTGAACCTTCAGGCAAGCTTACTTCCGAAATAAGCTGAAATACATATACTGTACTTTCATAATCTGTATATAAAAAACGACCGTTCATGATAGAAATTTTACTACCACCTATCGTTTTCCAATGTTTAATTTCATATGCTAATGCATAATGCCACTCTTTCATCGTTTCCGATAATGAAGGAGTTTGAGTAGGTGTATTCATCGTATAATCTCCTTCCTTCTCCCCAAACATACTTTCTCACTATACCATATAACACGCTAAAATTTGTAAGGTTTTTATCTTGCTTATTTTCTTAATTTTCAATAACATATTGTATATAATTTTCAGAAAGAAGGAATCTACATGCCAGTTAGAAGAATCGAACACGTTGGACTTATGGTTGCAGACTTAGAAACATCTATTACTTTTTATGAAAAAGTAGTTGGCTTACAGCTCATTAAACGTATGGGGCACCCGAATCCAGACTTAAAACTCGCTTTTTTAGGTGTGGAAGAATCAAAAGAGACGATACTCGAATTAATTGAAGGCTACAACTCTTCCCTTCCGGCAGAAGGAAAAGTACATCACATTTGCTTTAAAGTGGATTCATTAGAAGATGAAATTGAAAGACTAAAGAAACATGCAGTAACCTTCTTACTAGGAGAAGAAATCGAAACATTACCGGATGGAACACGTTACATATTCTTCGCGGGTCCTGATGGGGAATGGATTGAGTTTTTTGAGACGGAGAGATAAAGTAAACCTTTATGTTGCGGGATAGAAAAGGAGCCGGAATTCCGGCCCTTGTTTTTAACCAGTAACAATGAAACATACCTCCAACCTGAGAATTCACCAAGTTTAAAAACATAATCATTTTGTTAGGAGGAGAGAATGGTAAATACAGTCTTTATTATTGTTTTTGGGATACCTATACTATTTCCAATTCTTTATGTAATCAAGAAAAAGGATTGGAATATAAAAACAGCTGCCTTATTTGTTGGAAGAATTCTATTAAGTATTGTCTATTTTATAAATGGAATGGTGTTAGGTAGAACCTTCCCTATGAAACAAAATGACTTATTCTCTTGATAAGTCATTTTTAATTATTAGTACGGTTATTAATAATTTTCATTGACCTCTTGGCTTCATTTCTTATAACCAATTGACTATCGTTTTGTTCTATTTCCATAAGAGTTTTAATGACATTGATATCGTTAAAACCTTCAAATGCTCTGACCAATTTCCATAGGATAATGTTATCATTGAAATTGTTCCCTAAACACAGAATAAGTGCATCAATAATTTGAGTATTAGAATGTATTTTGTTATAGAAACAAATGAAACCTATTGCATCAATAGCTTCCCTAATTGCAGGAATGCTATTTGTCTTTATTACATCCATTAAAACTGGTATAATCTCTTCTTTCATATGAGCTAAAAAGGTTGTAGCGATATTTTGACTCATCCATATACATAAAGCGACTAAATCTTTTGTTTGGTATTTACTGGTTCGTTGTACGAAACCAACATCTCTAGCAAGATCCCGTAAGGTATTTGGAGATAAAAAACTTTGAATCTCTTGAGCAAATAGTTGTAATTCATCAGATACAGAAATAGACATACAAAAACGCCATCCTTTCCTATGATTCTACAAATAGAATAGCGTATTTTTTTCATTTTAGAGGAGATTTTGTTGAATTAGCTTGATAGTGATTGGTGGTACCCCTTATAGGATAATAGAAGTTTGCATTTTTAATTTTTTCACACTCTATTAACAAGGCAGTTATAGCATCCTGGTTTAGCGTTAAGAATGTGAATATATTCTACTTCTTTATTATCAAAAATTCCATCTATATTTTCTCTTACATTTACACCTTCTGTAACCCTTGCTTCTACAATCATTGAGTCAGCATTGTAGCCGCGTACAGATAGATACCTATGATGTAACATATGCGGAATTTCATTTACATCTAGCTTAGCAGTAGTTGCTCCCTTTCGTATAAATATAGGACCACTTGCTTTATAAGGCGAATTAACACTATGATATTGGTAATTCAGTAAAATTACCTCTTCTCCTACCTCTGCATCCTTCAAACTTATTCTGCAAGGATATCCAGGATTTTTATTTGCTATTATTTTGACTGCCCCGATACTTTTTAATACTTCTTCATTCATTAGAAATAGGTTATTAAACTCCTTCTCTTGCAACGCAACGATTTGAAAGTTATTTCTCATATTCTACCCCTCCTTAATTAGTTGTTATAAAGCATTTCACTAATGATGCTACCACTAAAGTTCATAAAACTTGTTCAATAATCTTGCCCGTTTGTTGAGGATTGAATTAAAAAGCTTACAATTCTATAACAGAGAAAAATGGCTTATTATTGTTCAATACAAAATTGTTTACTTTTAATCAATCAGTAATGATTTATCGAAAAATACGATGAGTACAAAGCACTCTTGTTAATTCATGCTATCTTTTGTTAAAGAACGTGAATTCAGTCAAGTTCTTGGTTTACGGTATTTCCACTATGAAAAGCACGGAATTGACTCGGTGAAAATCCTGTATTTCTTTTAAATGCATTATAAAAGCTAGATACACTTTGATAGCCTGTTTGATAACCAATCTCTGTACTATTAAAGACCGTTGTCAAGAGAAGTTCCTTTGCTTTCTTAACTCTGATCCTTTCTAAATATATTCGAGGAGTATACCCTGTTCTTTCTTTGAAAATCCGATTTAAATGAAAACGACTAACTCCTACCCTTGATGCAATTTCATTTAAAGACATGTTTTGAACATAATTATTTTTTATCAATCGCATAGTATCTTCCAAAACGCATTCGAACGGATCGTATATTTTTATATTTAGATCTGATCGGCATCTTTTGCATGGGCGATAGCCTGCCCTTTGAGCTTCTTGCGCATTTGAAAAAAAGGATACATTTTCATAATTAGGAACCTTAGACTTGCAAGAAGGCCGACAGAAAATTCTAGTTGTCTTGACTGCGTAAAAGAATATCCCGTCATACGCTGAATCACATGTTACTGTTGCTTTCCACATGGTATCTCTGGAAAGGTTATTTTGATCCTTCATTAGATTTTAATCCTCCCTTGTAGGCGAAAATCTTATTACTCAAAATCATATAAATCGTATATATAGCCACGACAATTAACGGAACAAATATATACAATTGAAAAAATGGAATCACCAGCAAACATAAAATGAAAGAGATTAACGATGCCCACCATGCCGGTGTGTTCTTCCTAAATAATTTAACGCCTGCTGCCATTGAAAGAACATAAACTAGAATCCCAAGAGAAGTCGGTATAAACAAAATATCATCAAACGTTAGTGACAAAGCTTTTGTCACTAACACACCTGCTACCGAAAAACAGATAACAAACAATACCATCTGTCTTGGAATTTGAGTAGTTGCATGCAGCCTTGAGAAAAATTTTGGGAAAGCACCATCTCTGCTTAATGAATATCCTAATTGCATTAGGCTGGCTACAAAAGCATTCGCTGTCCCTGTACAAATAATTAAAGCTAAAACAGCTGTAACGACTTTGGCACCTCCGCCTACTGTATCTCCCATTATAACACCAATAGGAGACAGGTTGCTTTCTTGACTGCCATACGTGGCCGTTCCAATAGTGACAAGGCTTAGCGCTAAAAATAATAATCCAATGACAACTGCACTAATAACTGCTCCTTTGACAATATCTTTTTCTGGCCTTTTAAAATGCTCAGCCAGATTACAAATCGCCTCCCAACCGAAAAATGACCAAAAGATAACCGTTATAGCGTTCCCGACAGAAAACCATCCATTTGGAACAAAGGGATTAAAATTTCCCCATTGTATTCTTGGAAACGCCACAAATACAGCTGACGCTAAAAGAATCAGTAATAAAGAACTTAAAATCAATGCAACTTTACCACTAACATTTACGCCGTAATAATTGGAAACACCTGCAATTACCAAAATAAAGACGGCAATTAAAATTGTTTCAAAATGCGAAAATCCAAATGCCTGACTGACGTAAAAAGCACCAGTTAAAGATACAATCGTTTGACCAACTGCTGCTGTTACAAAGTAAAACCACCCAACGATATTGCCAAGATGATATCCAAAAGAATTTCTAACAAAGGTTGCTGCTCCACCGGAATCAGGAAATATCCGTGCCAAACTAGCAAAGGAATAAGCAAGCGGAAAACTAATTATAATAACGATAAACCAGGATACAATAGATGCAGGGCCCGCTATTGAGGCCGTTACCCCTGATAAAAATAGGACACCTGATCCTAAAATAGCTGAAATGTATAACGCAATTCCTTAAAATAATCCAATGGCTTTATTTTTCATGATCTCCCTCCTTTTATAGGATTTAGTGTACTAGTAAAGGGTGGGGAATTCTTCTTGTTTTTTGCGGTTTAATTCGTTTAATAAAACAATCAAAAGCATTTTTATTATATTTCTTCTTCAACAATCTGGCCCGATTGTTGAAGAAAGTAGCCTGTTCCAATAAAGAACTTTATTGTTCAGTAAACAACTTGTCATGAAACCATAAAACGAACCGAAATTTTTCTTAAGGGTAGAAAATTCGGCTCGCTTTATGTTGGGATTTGCTTAGCGTATATTTTCGTTAAAACGTGGGCGGGATCCCATTGCTATTAAACTAAGAATTTAAGTGTAATATCATTTAAGGGAATACTTAAGATACAAATAAAATATCTTTTCCAAGTGATACTGTTTTATTAAAGTCTACCCCGAGTTGTAACTAGTTCAATGCGACTGTAAATTCTGAGTTCGGTGCGCCAGCAAATACAACCGTTCCGTTCTCTGGTAGTTTCACTTTGTTATTATTACTAACAACGCTAAAATTGACGCATACTCCATTCTCATCATACACCGCGAATGAACTTCCTGATGGCAACTCCACATTCATTGTTTTCCCTGCTGCCTCTTGCGGAATCGTAAACCATTTCGCATGCCCATTTTTTTGCAGTGTAACTTTCGATAATTGACCTGCATCAAGGGATTTTACGTTAGATTCACTGACGTATAAAAAGCTGGACATCTCCATATATTCAGTACCATCCTCTGTATAGAAATGGGCTTCCTTTGTATCCCGCCCATTCATCACGGGAATTTGAATTTGATGCGTCGCCGTATTCGGACCTGTAATTTTTTTGCCGTCCCAATAGCCATCTTTGAGCGTAATTTGTGTGTTAAGAGGTATTTGTTGTCCTAGATAATTTATAGAATTAAATTTTTCGTTAACGAGGTAGAACTTGCCGCCCTCGCGCTTCGCCCATGCAGCAGCTGTTTTCTTCGGTAACACATTGTTTTCTAATTTCTGGGCTAAATAGTGAGTCAGCACATTTTGCCCCAATCCCGGCGATAATTCATATGCGCTCTCTCTCAAATAAACTTTTCCATTCTTCTCTGTGACGAAGTTAAGCTTGGAAGTGCCCTTCTCATTTATAAAGCTTCCATCCGCCGTATATACATATTTTTCTTCTGGTTTAGTTGGTAAAAACAGTTCTCCCTTCTTCGTAATTTCTATTTTGAAATGGTTATAGCTATTTCCATAAAATCCTGCTTTTTTTACCACGTCTTGAGGCACTTTAGCCTTGACGGGCTTGCCGAAGGATTTATCTGGTTTTATATCCTTAATTGTCCCTTTCTCTTTAAGCCTAGCTAGCAGTAATTTATTTGCCAACAGTTGATTTGTCATGCTGGAGCCGCCGGAGGACAATACAGCTGCTGCCATCTTCTGTTCTGGAAGTACGACCAATGTAGCATGTTGCAGCATCGTATCCCCACCCTTAGTCAACGCTTTTATCCCATATTCACTGAATGGGTATAGTTTCACACTATCCCAGCCAAGACCATAGTTGAACACATTTCCGCTATCTCCCGGCCACATTCCTTTTTTATATTCTTCTTGTTCCATCGTCTTGACTGCTTTATTAGAGAGGATTTCTTTTCCCTGTCCCATAAATATTTGTGAGAATCGCACCACATCTTCTGCAGTAGAAGAGATTCCTCCCGTACCAATCACATTTACCATTTCACTTGGAAGCTGTCCCTGGTATGTCGGAGAATACTGTCCAGCCCGCTTTTCATCTTCCCATTTATCTTGCGATGTTATCGTATGATTCAGTTTTAATGGCTCAGTAAACTTTTGATGTAGAAATTCAGTAAAACTCATACCGCTGACTCTTTCTACCAAGATCTCAGCCAGCGTAAAACCGTCATTACAGTATACTGAGAACGCGCCAGGGTCTGCCTTCAAGTTTTGGTTGGACAATTGTTGCAACAAGATATCATGGGCATAAACATCATTATCTTTAAATAAAAATGCATTATTAAGCGTCGAACCTTGCAAACCTGAGGAGTGATTCAACAGCATACGCGGTGTAATACGTTTATATCGTTCATCTTTCATTTTGAACTCAGGAATATAGCGGGTAACAGAAGCATCCAAATCAACTTTTCCTTCGTCTACTAATTTCATAACAGCCGCAGCTGTATATACTTTACTGGTTGAACCAATTCCGTATAGAGTATCTTTGGTTAATGCCTCTTTCCCCTCTATGTCATTCTTGCCTGTCTGTCCTGACAAAATAAGTTTACCATTATCAATCAGCGCATACTGTACACTAGTCGTCTCATAGGACTTCGTGAGCAGTGCAGCGTTCTCTGCAGCAATCTTCTCCAAATCTTTGCTAGCAACTTCTTGGCTAGATACAACCGGAGTCTTACTGCTAGAAGACGCTATCGCTCCTGTTGGTAGGCTCATCGTTAGAGCTAAGGTAGCGGCTAACACTCCAGATAATTTATTTTCCATAAGAAAAATTCCTCCTTAGATAAATGATCGGTTTCATCTTTTATTTGCTCAATTACAAACATCACATAAACTACTATTCTGGCTTTATCTCTACTGTCGTAACAAACGGTAAAACCTCTCTTTTTCACATGTATGTTAGTACCATAAATGATTTTTTTATTTAGAATGTGCCTATTACTAGTTTGGTTTTCGTATAAATAAACCCTATTTATCCTCCCTCTTTTGTGCTTCTCTATATTTGTATCCTACATAATAAAAATTTCTTTTTTCTTATGCATTTCTTACAATTTCCTTACGTTCAAATCACTTCTGTAATTAGATAGGTTTTATTTTAAATTCTTCAGGATAATAAATGCTTATATAATCTCACGTTATGCATCATTGATTACTGATAATGCTGCTTTATGTAAATCATACAGACAGATGGAAGTATATAGCTCTTCTTTTATGGTACACTTCAATAAAAGGGGGACGAATTTTGAAAAAGTGGATTAAAATCACATCAAGCTTAGTTATTGCTATAGCAGTTGGTATTTTTACTGGTTACAAAGTCGGTACATATGCAGGTTCAGACGTTAAGGAAAAGCAGACTGAAAGAATTAAAGGGGAAGATGTAATACTTGACCTCAATTCTGATCGTCATATAATCAATGCAATGCACAAAATGACTCATCAAAAAGTCTTATCTCACGAAAAACAAGGATTTATTAAAATGACTCCAGAAAACATCGAAACAGTACGTCGAGTAATTGATGAAAGTAATAGTGGAACCTTACAACATAAAGAACAGTACCTCAAGATTTTGGTTCGTTGGTATGAAGGCGATTTCTCTCAATCGGTTGAGGAGCATAATTTACTATGGGAATGGGACAATAACAGCACTGGTAAAGCATACGAATTAGCGACACCGGAACAAGAAGAAGCATACATTCTAGAACAAGCGAAGTCTGAAAAACAATAACAAAAACGGACCTGTTATCAGGTCTTTTCTTGCATTTTCTCTGTTATACCCCTTTAAAAACTACTTAAGTCATCTACCCTTCGTTACCTCTGGTTACTAATTAACAGTTATGTTCATAAATTTGTAACATGTATAGACAGGTATATATGTTATAATCAAATTACAAATAAATTTGCATTTCCTGTGCCCCTTACCTCCCAGTAAGGGGCGTACCCTTTTATAAATAATTATTTTAATACAACTTTTCCCACGTGACTTTCACAAATGTAAGAACTCTCATATATTAGACTTCATACATCCTTCTCCAAGGAACAATATACCGATACACAAATCCCTATTTATATAGGGATTTTTTGTACGAGTCCCTCACCATCAATGTAAGAAATAAAAAAAGAAGGGGATTATCCCCCTCCTTTTATGCTTGCCTGACTTTCGGATTTATTTCGTATACCCACGATTCAGTTCCGTTAACTTTTCATTGATGTTAAAAATTCTTACTCTAATATCTTTAACACCAGCTGCTTCAAGTCTGTTCTTGTGCATTTCAGCGTATTTTTCAGCATCTTGTTTTTCTTCAAATACATAGATGCCTCCAGCTTCTTTTGTTTCTTGATTCTCAGTCCATATTTTCCAATGGAATCCTTCTTCTTCGTTAATACTTTTTGCTAAATCCCAAAATCCTTTTTCCATTTCTTCACCAAAAGGACCTTCAAACGGAAAATCAACTTGTAATAAATATGCCATCTTCACTCACTCCTATTTTTAATATAAAATTCATCAGGAATTCCTTTTTATAAAAATTCTTCCCATTCTTTTACTAATTATGATTCAAATGATGGTAATGTCTAAATTCATATCGCTATTATTATTCAAGCACTACTTTGAGAATCCCCCTATTTGTAAAATAATCACAAAACGTTAGTAACTTGAACGTATAAAGTTTAATAGTTTTCAGTTATGTTTAAAAAATATGATACAAACTTATCCCTAAACTAAGGACGAACAAAACAAGTGCAGGTATTGCTTTCTTAAAAGGATCTCTCGCTAATACAATAAGGGTTAATGCAGCTGCAAGCATCGTACCGCCTAACAACAATCCTGCCAATAAAGCTGCCATTGGAACCCAAATTCCTATTAACATTCCAATTGCTCCTACAATCTCAAAAGCTCCAGTTAAGAAATTAAAAAACGAAGGTAAACCAAATCGCTTAAATTCATCTGCCATTTTCCCAGATATAATTTTCGTTCCTGTCATTAAAAAGAACAGAAACAACACTACTTTTACAATATTGATGAAAATTAAAATAGTCATCACACCTTTCTTATTATTTGATAAAAATCAGTATTGTTCGGATAGTAGTCACTACCTTTACCCTATTTCCTGAGATTGCCCTTATGGAAATGGCTTCAATTCACATTACCCTTTTCCATATGAAAGGGATAATAATTACATGCTATAGCATATATAATACGAAAAATTTGACTGGTACTAGAAAAAAAGTGATCTGAATTAAATATTATACAAAATAAAGCTATCTCTACCATTCCCCGAAACACAATATATGCTATAGCATATATAAGATATAAAACAGAGGTTGTTCCTTATAAATAGCATGGCATCAATAAGGAACAAGTATTAATAGCGTGTATCATACAATTTGTTTAATAATGATTGTAATACTTTAATTTCTTCCTCGCTCAAATTACTCGTAACGAAATGGTGAGCGTCTGTCACTACAGGCAAAATTGTTTTCTTTAACTCGTCGCCTTTTTCAGTTAAAAACAGATTGTGTGAACGCCGATCTTGCTCATTCAAAGCCTTCTTTACAATCCCTTTTCTCTCCATTGACTGTATCATTCTTACGACAGTAGTTTGATCTTTATCAATCGCTTCTGCTAACTCTTTTTGAGTAGTGGCTCTTTGGCTACAAAGAACACTAATAATCCCCCACTGCTCTGGCGTAACGCCAAAAGGCTTTAATTTCTTCGTAAAATAATTCGTCATTTTCACATCAGTACGATGAACAAGATAGCCTATTAAATCATGTAAGTTCATGTATCACCTCTATAAATTAATATATAAAAGAGTATAGCATACCAGTCAATTATTCACAGTGAATGTATTCATTTTATTAATTATATGCTATGGCATATATATTATAGCAGGTCATTTTAATTGTCAAATGAATTACCTATTATTTTTCTACAGTATCAATCCAGCTTATTAAAAATAAGTAAATCCCGTATTTAATAAACATACGGGATTGTTATAAATGAGTTATTCACTTATTCGAAAGACGTTCATTCGTTACATATTACTTATTTAATTAAGAAACATTCATATACCAGCCCAAACATCTTTTCCATATCGTCCTTCATCTTGCACTCGGTCCAACCAATTCCTTGCTTCTTGTTCACTGACTTCATGAATTTCTTGATATGCTTGACAAAGGGTGTCTTCTACGTCAGGAGCCATTTTACTTCCATCACCACATATATAAAGATGGGCCCCATTATCTAATAACGAAATTAAATGAATTCTATCTTCTTTTATTACATGCTGTACATATGTTTTAGGGTGTCCTTCTAAGCGAGAAAAAGCTGTGTGTAAAGAGATTAATCCCTCTCTTTCATCATTTTCTAGTTCTGTACGATAGAGATAATCCTTTTCAGGATGACGACAACCAAAGTATAGATGCGCTTCTCCTACCTTCATACCTTTTTGCTTTTGAACGCGACGCGCTTGTAAGAATCCACGGAATGGTGCAATTCCAGTACCTGGTCCAACCATGATAATTGGTGTTTCTGGATTTTCAGGTAATTGAAAGTTTGATTGTGGCGTTCGAATGAAACAGATAATCTCATCTTTATTATGACGCTGAGCTAAATAGTTAGAAGCGACTCCTTCATATGTCCCTTCCCCACTCCATGCAGGCGCATTTACAACGCCAACCGTAATGCTTAGACGATCCTGGGCAACGAGTGGAGAACTTGAGATAGAATAGTAACGCGGTTTGAGCGCCGGAAGAAGTTCTAAAAAGCGTTCAAATCGGATTTCACAAGCCTCATACTTTTCAAGAAGATCTAACATTGAAATACGTTTCTTTAATATTTGTTCTTGATAAACTCCCTC
Source organism: Bacillus cereus group sp. BfR-BA-01350 (assembly GCF_022663775.1). Taxonomy (NCBI): domain Bacteria; kingdom Bacillati; phylum Bacillota; class Bacilli; order Caryophanales; family Bacillaceae; genus Bacillus; species Bacillus cereus group sp. BfR-BA-01350. Next base: position 8,790 of record NZ_JAKUGD010000002.1, on the reverse strand, counting down.
TTCCAATAATGATTCCAATTCCTTTTTATGAGGAGGGCATACTGTGAATGTCACCATTTCTCGTATTTGTGCTCGAGTAGCTGCTTCTTGCACTTCGACACTATAACTAAGAAGGTCATATAAACGAACAGGACTGTCTAAAGGTATGTGATTTACACTGCGCCCACTTGCGCTTAAAATGACTTGATCCTTCCCGTTTAATCCAAAGCGTTTTAAAATTCGGTTGACATTTTTCTCGCTATTAATTGGTAGTACCCCAAGGTGGTCTCCTTCTTTATATGTAGCGCCTTCTGGCAATGATATCTCAATATGTCGCGTGCTTCTTTCACTGCTAGATGATTGAAGTTCACGATTTTCTAATATAGATGCATAAACTGCTTCATATGTTCGCGCAAGAGGAGATCCTCCAAGACGGCTGACAAATTGCAGGCTCAAAGTACTGCGTTCTTTCTCCATGTTTTTGTTAAGTTCCAATCCAAATGCCTTCATCGCATCAGACCACATACTTTGTTTCCATTGCTCGAGCTGTTCCTCGAAATCACCACTTGCATCTGCTTCTCCGCGTTTAGAAAATCTTGTTGCTCCTTTTTGAGCCATTTGCTCATCAATGTATCTTGGAATTCGCTGATAAGTACTAGCCCAATTATGATCTCCACAACCAAAAACTGCGTATTGAACACCTTTTAGCTCATCTGGTTTTAATTCCTCCAACCATTGCACAAACTGTCCTGCATTACTTGGCGGTTTTCCATTATAAGAAGAAGTTACAATAAGAACCGCTCCTTCTTTCGGCAAACTTCCAATTCGATCGTTAAGAGCTGCCACTTCCGTTTGAACACCTTCTAAACTAGCTGTATCTGCTAGTTCTCTTGCAATACCTTCTGCTACCCCTGTATCCGAGCCATACAGAACAAGAAGTGAAAGATTATCGGCTCCAATAATGGAAGGAGTCTTCTGAACTTGCTGCTTGGTTTCATGGTTTTTCAGTTTCTCCTCTGTAGGCGCAAGAACAGTATTATGGCTAATAGTTTCATTTCGAGGTACAATCCTAATTTTAAAATCACCAGGCTTTAGCGTTAATGTTTGTTTTACGTCCAGCTGATAGTCTTCATAATCGATGAATTCAAAATGTTGAAGAAGCATTCCCATTACGAGTGTGGCTTCATGAAGTGCAAACTGCATACCGATACATGCTCTCTGGCCATTTCCAAATGGCTTATAAGCATGATGAGGAACCTTATCCAGCTCTTCAAATCGTTCAGGTTGGAATTCTTCCACATTGTCTCCCCACGCATCTTTATCCCTATGTAGCTGTGGAATAAGAACAGAGATACGATCTTCGCCTTTCTTAATTGGGTATTTCCCACCAATTACTGTATCTTCTTTTGCATAGAGACTGAATGCTGGAGCAGTCGGCCATAGACGTAGTGATTCATTTAAAATCATCCGTATATACTTAAGCTTCATAACTTGTTGGTATGTTGGAGTGGGATCTGTCAAAACACGGTCTACTTCTTCATAGGCTTTTTTCAATTTATCCGGATTCTTTAATAAAAAATAGATTGCAAAAGATAACAATCCACTTGTTGTCTCATGCCCAGCTATTAAGAAGGTAATAATTTGGAAACGAATATTTTCATCATCTAATTTTTCACCCGTTTCCGGATCCTGCACATGTAACATACGGGAAAGCAAATCATTTTCTTCCTGATTCCCGCTACTTTTACGTTCAGCAATAATATTATCTACTAAAGAAAACATAGATTGGATATCATGCTGAAATTGACGTTTCGTTCTCCACATGAGTTTATCTTCTATATCCAGCCGCTGCAATTGGTGCATCGCCTCATCTAGAGCACGGGTCATGCTAGTGATAAAAGGATGAGAGGTCTCACGATAAAAGCTATTAAATCGGTAATTAAAACCACATAGACCAATTGTATCTAATGTAAGGCGAGTCATATCCCCTGGGACATCTACGTTTTCATTCGGATTCAGTCTTGCCCATTTTTGAACGAGTTGCACGGCAATATCGACCATCATAGCATGATAATCTTTCATTGCCCGTTGACTGAATGTAGGCATCAAAATATTATGAGCTTTTTTCCAGTTAGGCTCGTCAGTCTCGCTTGTAAATAGTCCGTCTCCAGCAAAAGCACGAACCTTTGCTAAAGCACCCTCTATACTTTTATCAAATCTTGTTTCATCACAAACTTCCGCTACCAGTTCATGTCCAGAAACGACAATGATCGTATCACTTAAAGTTTGAATTTGAAAAATAGGACCATACTCTTCCGCTATCTTGATAAAGGATAGGGTCGGTTTATCTTTGTCGATTAATGGGAGATTCCCCAGCGGTCCATATGTTTTCGGCTGAGGAATGGCAGATACTTTTTTATCCATTACAAACACCCTTTCAAAAAGCATGAAATAAAGTGAAACTTTAATCAGCCCTCACCAATCGGGCGAGCAGTTGCTCCCCCACCTAACTTCTTTGCTTCCGCTGATTTTTGAGGTGGGGGTCTTACTGCCCAGCAAATAGCGAGATAAAATATCCCAGTCAATAAAAAGAACATAGTAATGAATCGCCTGGGATAAAGATATGTAATTGATTACCTTATTTTATCTTTTCCCTAACTATTCACGATTATGATATTACTTATAAGGTTGGTAATCTAAGTCGGTTGTTGCTATTAGATTTATAACTTGCAAAAAAATACGAAATTAAAATGAAGCGTATTAGTATAATGTTTATCAGAAATTGAAAACTAAAGATTGTAGTATTTGGAAAGCCAATAGTTTCTAATGAAAAAGGATCTGATATGAAGATCAGATCCTTTTTTCACTATGTGTAATTATTTCACTGTTTCTTTCAGTTCTTTTCCCGTTTTAACTATCAGCTTCTTAGTAGCAAAACAACTTGTAGAAATCATCATCTCGATTTTTATTTTGCTCTATCGATTTAACCTCTCGACAGCTTCCGCGCTTGTATCTACACGTTTAACGAAAAAAACTAATAGTAGCGCAACAACATTCATGCCAAGCGCTACATAGAATGAATGCTGAATTCCGGATAACAAAGCCTTCTGCGTTACCATTGCCTTCGTAGCTTCTGTGAAGGTTGTTGGATCTACATGAGCCATTAAACTTTCAGCTTTTGTTTTTGTTACAGAATTCATAATCGTAACAAGAATAGCAGTACCAATCGAACCAGACACTTGTTGAGCTGTATTATTAACAGCTGTACCGTGCGGATTTAAGCGAGTTGGCAATTGATTAAGGCCATTTGTCATAAGTGGCATCATCACCATCGCCATCCCAAACATCCGCAATGTGTAAATAAGAATAATATGTGTGTGACTAGAGTCGAGTTGTAGGTTTGCTAGCATATAAGTTGAAACGGCTGTAATGGAAAGTCCTACTATACCAAGAATACGAGGGCCATATTTATCAAATAGTTTACCTGTAATTGGTGACATAATCCCCATTATTACCGCCCCTGGAAGCATCATCAGCCCAGAGCTCAGCGGTGAAATACCGCGAACGTTTTGTACATAAGCTGGTGTTAAAATCATACCCGAAAACATGGCCACTGCGTTGACAATTGCTATTACAGACGCAAGCGCAAACATTGGGTACTTATAAACACGTAAATCCAATAACGGTTCATTCATTTTTAATTGACGGATAATGAAAGCGATTAGGGCAATAGCGCCTATGGTTAAGGTTGTTACGACAACTTTATTCGTCCAACCATCGGAGCTTGCAGAACTGAACCCATATAATAAACCGCCAAAACCGATAGAAGATAATAGTAATGAAAGATAATCAAGTTTTGCATTTTTGTTTTGTCTCATGACATTCTCAGATTTCCAAATCCCTAACAGTAAGCTTATGATTGCTAACGGTAAAATCATTTCAAAAAGCAAACGCCAGTCATAATACTCTACAATATAACCTGATAGTGTCGGTCCAATTGCTGGAGCTGTAATCATAACTAACCCAAAAATCCCCATTGCTGTTCCCCTTTTTTCTCTCGGAAAGCTTACTAGCATAATATTCATTAACAAAGGTCCCATCACTGAAGAACCTGCTGCTTGAACCATCCGACCAGTAAGTAATAAACCGAAGTTCGGTGCTACAGCCGCTAAAGCCGTACCAAGAGTAAAAATCAACATAGATGTAATAAATAAGCTCCTATTGGAGAAGCGTGTTATTAAAAATGCTGATGCCGGAATTAATATACCACTTACAAGCATATACCCTGTAGAAAGCCACTGAATCGTTGAATAATCTTTAATATCTAAATCCTTCATTATTGATGGCAAGGCCACATTCAAAAGCGAGTTATTTAGAAATGAAACAAATGCCCCAATAAAAAGGATTACAAGCATTACATATGGTGGTTTTCTTTTATGTAACGTTTCACTCATAGATTGATTTACCCCTTCATTATCAATTCCATTGATTAATTTAACTCGTTTGCATATTTGCACGAGAATTTATTACCCTTGCAGTATTTTGCCAAACTCTTCGAATAGATATTCTCTTTTTAGCAATTCTACTTACCCAGCTTAAAATTTTGAATGAATATGTAAACACGTTTGTTAACCGAAATTAAATTAGGCTAAAATAAACAAAAAGAGCCAATGAAAATACCCTTCTAAAATAAAGCGAAACTTTAATCCATGTTTTTTTACTGACAGCCCACACACCCATTCCTTTAAATACAGGCTTGGAAATCTAGTTATGTAACCATCCATCAAAAGGAATATTACATAGGCTAAGTCTAACATTACATTTTTAAAGTAAGGGGAATAAGCTTATGCACCAATATCGGTATTTGAATTCAAAAGGAAATGAGGAGCATTATAATTACCAAATTTCAATGTCATCATTATATGTACAGCCCCAAATAACTAAAGCTGATGGAATGAATGATTTGAAAATTCCTGAGAATTGGAGTTGTCGCTTCTATCCAGTTGGTTCGGATTCACCAGCCAATTATACAGCTTTCAATCCTCAGTCCCCTCCCTTCTCTTTGGATCAGCCAATCCATTATGCAGGGATGATGCCCCAAGGTCATCCCGCTAATTGGCCTCCATTCCCAGGCCATGCAGGTAATTTTCAAAAACCTCCCTTACCCTGGGCTCAACCATTCAACCATACAGGGATGTTCGCACAAGGTCATCTTGCCGCCTTACTCTCACCGCCAGCTAAGGCTTTTAAATTTAATAGCAATAACTGGGGTATTTTCGGAAACTCTCCAGGATGGGGTGGACAGATAAGTCCCATGGGATGGGGGAATAACGGAGGTTACGGTCAGCCAGGAATGCTTGGAAACTTACTTACAGTAGGAAAAGGCACTATGAATGGAATTGGAATGCTTAGTAGTCTAATGGGTATGGGGAAGTTCTTCTTTTAGTGGATTAGAACGAGAGGATAGGTCCATAGCCCAGACTTAAAAACCAGTTCCTTTTCTCCATTGATTTCATCTTCTTAAACATGCTTCTAATACTCCCTCCAAGTTCGTTTCCTCGTCTTTCAAATTATAAAAACATCTATTTTGTATCTGATAAATCAATAGAGGTGTAGTAGCACCAACAAAATGCAAAACCCGGTTCCTTTACGAAAGAACCGGGTTTTTTAATTTTAATTTATTTGAAAAGTAGTCAAATCTTTTTTTCATTATTTAACACTTTGAACACGGCCAATTTTTCCATCTTGTAATCGAACTTTAATGCCGTATGTATGTGTTTCACTATGTGTCAAAATGTCTTTCACAACGCCACTTACAGTTTTACTATAGTCATTATCCAATTGAATAACTACATGTGAACCAACTGAAATTTGTGATCTTGTTGGTTTCCCACCTGTTGCTTGTGTCGGTTTTTCTTGTTTTTGTGTTCTCTCCTGTTGTGTAGATTGCTGTTGCTGATCTTTCTTCTCTTCTTGCTTGCGTTTTTCTTCAGCTACTCTTTGTTGCTCTTCTTGCTTACGTTTTTCTTCTTCTACTCTTTGCTGCTCTTCTTGTTTACGTTTCTCTTCTTCTGCTCTTTGTTGCTCTTCTTGTTTACGTTTTTCTTCTTCTGCTTTTTGTTGCTCTTCTTGTTTACGTTTTTCTTCTTCTACTCTTTGCTGCTCTTCTTGTTTACGTTTCTCTTCTTCTGCTTTTTGTTGCTCTTCTTGTTTACGTTTTTCTTCTTCTACTTCTTTGTCTTCATCCACTTTTTGCTCATTTGGCGCGCCCTTTAACTTTTCTTCATTACCTTTACAAGCACTTAAAGCAATTACACATAAACTCATAAGTGCAAATAATAACAATTTCTTTGACATTTAAAAATCCTCCTATATACACATTACAAATCAATAACTTTCATAGTATAGCAAAAGTATATGTATTCCTTTGTCAAAATTTGTCGTATGCATTTAATTCCCCGTAAAATACTAGGTATTACAATTAGAAGAAGGATATTTGTTAATGTATATCAAATATTAAACAATATAAATAGAGCCATTCATGCAAAGGGAAACATCATAAAAATTTATAAAGACAAAGGTGAGATTATTGAACATTTCAGTTCTTGGTTGTGGGCGTTGGGGTACTTTTATAGCTTGGTATGCTAACAAAATTGGTCATAATGTCATGTTATGTGGCAGAGAAAACTCAAGAAATTATAATAAATTAAGTGAAACTAGAAAAAATGATTATCTTACGCTCTCAGAAGATATTGAGCTAAGTAATTCTCTACATAAAGCAATTTCATTTGCGGAGATTATTATTATATCGATTAGTGCACAAGAATTACGTTCGTTTGCTAGTCAATTAAACTTAATTAATGAAATACAAGGAAAAACCTTCATCTTATGTATGAAAGGACTTGAAGCAACAAGCGGAAAGAGACTTTCTCAAGTATTTAGTGAAACCATTGAAAAAAATGTCAATTTAGCTGTTTGGGTAGGACCTGGACATGTACAGGATTTTGTAAATGACATTCCGAATTGTATGGTGATTGGATCTGAGAATATTAGTATCACTAAGGAAATTGTGCAGGAATTTAATAGTGATTTAATACGGTTTTACTACGGACAAGATTTGATTGGCAATGAAATAGGAGCTGCTACAAAAAATGTTATGGGCATTGCCGCAGGAATGTTAGATGGATTGAATTACAGCAGTTTGAAAGGTTCACTCATGGCTAGAGGGACAAGAGAACTTTCACGTTTGGTTACAGCTATGGGAGGAAATGATTTAACGATATACGGATTGAGCCATCTAGGAGATTATGAGGCCACATTATTTTCATTACATAGTCATAACCGAAAATTCGGAGAAGCGTTTGTCTCAGGTCAAAAATTCGAAAAGTTGGCAGAAGGAGTTTCAACAGTAAAAGCATTGAAAGAACTATCTAAACAATACGATGTTGAGCTTCCAATTAGTAACGCTTTATATGAGATTTTATTTGAAAATAAAGATGCAAAAAATACATTAGAAGAACTTTTTTTAAGACCTGTTAAATTTGAATTTTAAGGATACCTCCCCCAACTCTTTCTGTTGAAAGATAAGTAACATATAATCAATTAAAACAATGTAACAACCCACATTAACAACAAAAACATCAAAAGAAGGCATTCCATATATGGAACGCCTTCTTTCACTTTATAAAACCTTTCAATAATATGAAATATTCTAATTAACCAAATCACTCATTTAACGAAAGAAATAAGTTAATTACATAACGCTCTTCTAACTTTCTTTGCGAAGCTTAGCGGATCATCAACGTCTTCAATATTAACGTAAATTAAATTTGGATCATCACATAACCACTCATTGTGTATAGACGAAACAATTACTCCTTGTTTAATAATTGTAGCAACGAATCCATTGACTTCTTTTTGTAAGAGTGCTACCCGTCCTAGACATAATGCCCGTCCAGTTTTTTGATCTCTTGATTCGAATGAGAAGGAACTTGTTACCCTAAAACGTTTCCCTAAAATTGTTGCTTTTATTTCATCCCGATTTATCGTTACCACGCATTTTCCACCGGCAAATCCTTCTTACCCACCAATAATTCTTGCAAACTGTTGACAACTTAATTCACCATTACACTCCATACCTTTCATCATCCCCCCCTTTTACTGTTAGGTTATGAATGAATACAAAAGTCTGAAACGGTAATGAATCTATTCTATTACAAAAAAGATTATCAGAACCTAATGAAGTCTATTATATGGTAAGACATTTTTAGAAAGCATAAAAAATACACCCTAAGGTGCCATCCTGCGACTCGAGAATCCTATCTATGTATGGGGAGCTCTTATGGTATTAAGAATCTCCGTTATATTACTTTCTAATCAGTCTCGTTAAAGCCATCCCAAGAAATCCAACACCCATTCCTATGAGCCATCCAGTTTGGGCATTACCTAACATAGATCCCACTCCTCCGCCCAGAAACATGCAGCCAACGAATACTAATCCTCCAATTCCCCAATTCGGCCGTTCCATCATTCATTCACATCCTTTCAGTAAAATATATGCTATTAGCTACCTCAACTTTCTTACATAGGATATGTTAATTATTTCGCTAGAGATAGTATCGTTATTGGGCTTGGATTTAGGAACTTTTAGTAAATTCAAAAAAAGATAATTAACCGATAACATGCAAAAAGCCCCTTCAAAATTGAAGTGCACCCCAATTGTTAGACACAGTCTAACAATTGGAGGTGCATTTTTTATGGCTAAATTTTCTTCAACAGAAAAAATTCAAGCAGTGAAACGATATTTAGATG